>NZ_QUIV01000020.1:0-53268 GCF_003480315.1 Clostridium sp. AM33-3
TTCAATCTTTCATTTTCAAGGTTCATGTTGTTGCTGTTCTCAGCGGCAACGTTCAATATTTTATCACATCGTTTTCGCTTTGTCAACAACTTTTTTAAATTTCTTTTTGAATCTTTTCAGATTCGCTTTGCTGTTTTCAGCAGCGTGTTATATCTTACCAGATATTCACGCGCTTGTCAACAACTTTTTATTTTTTCTTTTTTACCCTCGCGCTATTTTTCGCGGGTGAGTTATACTATATCATTTTACTGCTGGTTTGTCAACGGTTTTTCCAAATTTTATCTTATTTTATCGTAAAAAAGGAGCTGCAAATGCAAGAATGCATCCAAAGCCCCTTCTCCACGCTATTTTCCCTTACAAAAAACCATTTAAAATGCGAATGAACAACCAGTTAAACAAGTTATTTTGATACAACAGGCTAAGCCACCAGCTTGCTTCAATCTGCATCAGAAGTGGCTGTGTCCACGGCATTCCGGAGCAAGCTTTGATCACCAGCCCAGCCAGCCATATAAACAGCAGGCCAGCCACCGCCCCCAGTAGCGCACCAGCCAGCTGATTCAGTTCCCACAGGATCGGCAGCCTTGCAATCTGATTCAGCCAGTGCGTTCCAACACGGAAAAACAGAAAAACCACTGAGAACAGGATCCCAGATCCAAGGACCCGTATAATCATGGTTGTCAGATAAGAACCAAGATAATCAAAAAAACGTTCTACTCCCAGCATTTGATAGATTTCGCTGTTATTGTTTTCAAGCAGCACTTCTTTCATCTGCTCGGGCAATTTCAATTTTTCTATCATATCCCGTTGATAAGACGGCTGTACCTCCGCTTCATTTTCTGCATCACCCTGAACTCCCGCCATGTGCAGAAGTCCCTGTCCAATCGTCTGATGAATCGCAGTATTGTTATTTAATGCTGCTGTGACACCAGGCATTGCCACCCGCGTCACAATCAGGCTTAATATCAAAGCTGACATCGTCACAGCGATGCGCACCAGCCCTCTGTAATGCCCATACAGAACCATAGACAGCCAGAATACGCCCACACCCACAGACAGCCAGTGTTCTGTTAAAAAATCCATTTTCCGCTCCATTCTGCCATATTCCATGTATTACGGTCTTCTTCTACTCTCACAAGCTGACCGCATCCAAAATTTTAATCAGCAGAAAGCACGAGCTTTTCAATCGCGTCTGCCACTCCGTCCTCATCATTGGTCACTGTAACATAATCCGCTTCTGTTTTCAGCGCTTCCACCGCATTGCCCATGGCAACGCCAATACCGGCCATGCGGATCATAGTCATGTCATTTTCCCCATCACCGAATCCCATAGTCTGCTTCCTGCTCAGTCCCAGATGTTTCGCCAGTCGAAGTATTGCTTCCCCTTTGGTTGCTCCTTGCGCATTGATCTCCAGATTATTATCCAGGGATGAACTGACAATTACATCACCGCGTTCCTGCAGCTCCCGTCTGGCACGTGCCCGTTCCTGCTGATCTCCAAAGAAATAATTGATCTTCTCTACCGGCAGTCCGGTATCGCGGACTTTTTCCATTACATTCGGAACTTCCCGACGTGTCTGACGGATCATGGTCTGGATCGTATCCGGAATCGCATACTCATCCATATGTTCAAGAAAGCGGCTTTCACCATAAGCATAGCCAGCTACATATGCATCATACATCGTATGGAATTTTTCTGCCAGTTCCAGAATCTCGACCGCCTGCGCACAGCTCAGTTTGCGTTCATCCAGAATTTTGTGTTTTTCTACATCTTCCACGATAGCGCCATTCGTCGTAATGGCATATTGAATTCCTGGCAAAATACGCAGAAATTCCGGCACTCCGCTCCAGATACGTCCGGTACAGGGCACAACATAAATTCCGCGGGCAATACATTCCCGCAATACTTTTTCATTCCTGGCAGAGAGACGCTTCTGGCTATCCAGAAGCGTCCCGTCTAAATCCAAGGCTATTAATCTGATATCTGTTCTCATTATATAAAGTGCTCTTCCTTTAAAATAAGCATACCATCTTTGTCATACTTGGAAGAAAACAATCCCTTGATGGCCTTTCCAAGAGATGGCTTTTCCGCACGATCTGCAGCTTCCTCAATTAGAGCCTCCGCTTCTTTACGGACCAGCGGGATGCCATCTTCTTCCATGATTTCAATCCGCTCATAAAGCGCAAGCATACTCTTGCCGGTAATGCTACAATCGATTTCCGATGCATATTTACAGCAGTACTGAGCAAATTCATCAATGCCCATTTCTTCCTCTTCTGCTGCCTCTTCTTCCGTATCCTTCTCTTCCACTTCCGGTTCCGGCGCACGCATTGCTTCTTCGCTGACCGGAGCAATGCGGCGTACCGACCGGTCTTCTGCTCCAGCTTCAGAGTGCGCATCCGCCTGGTCTTCACGAACTGTTTCGGACTGAACTTCCGGCTCTGCATCCTGCACCGGCGGATAATCACAGCCGATGCACTCAAACTTATCTGCCAAAGATGGATTCTGCGCATGCAGCATCTCCATCTGCTTTGGATTATCGATCAGGATAATGCGCATGCCGCTTGTATCACGGGTCATAAGTATTTCCAGTTCTCCGATCATCTGCGGAGTTAAATCTCCAGCCTCCTCAATCATCAGATCTTTTCCGCTCAGCTTATCTGCACAGGCAAGAATTCCTCGCTTATTCAGCTTGGAACCGGTAATCTTTGCCACCGGATTCTTGACTCCAGTCTCTTTCTGAATCTGCTTCAAAGTCTGAATGGCAATCTCCATGCCCTTTTCAGGAGAACGCGCCTCAATCATCAGATGATTGGTCATACGCGGAAGCTCCGGCTCTTCCTCAAGCTCTTCCACCTCCAGCTCTTCTTCTGCCTCCGGTTCTGGAGTTTCCTGCGCTGCAACTGCATTCTGCTCTGCCGCCGGCATACGGCGGATGGAATCAAGTACACGGGTCTTGCCCAGATCATTTTCATTCTCTTCTACTTCATCAGTACCTATCCGCGACACCTCTTTCGCAAGCTGTGCCTCAGCTTCAGCCTGTTTCACCTGAGCCGCGATCACTTCTTTTCCATAAGACAGATCCGGGGTAATGCTGACATCCTGATTTTCCTCAGCCGTATTCTCAATTTCCGCAGTTTCCTCAGCCACCACATCCGGCTCTGTCGAAGTTTCCATTATTTCTGATTCAACAGTCCGGTCCTGATCGGGCAGTTCTTCATCATGATCCACAGAATCTTCCGCCTCAAAAGCCTGTTCCACTGCGCGAAGTTTCTCCTCATACTTGTCCCGGTTCTCCACCAGATCCATCTGGTATTTGTTTAACGGCGCATACTGTATTTTCAGTTCCATAGCCTTGTCTACATACTTGCCCAGACCAAACATCAGCATAATCTTATCACATGCTGCCACGCAGCGGTTTGCGTCGCCTGCACGATGATACAGATCAGCCAGTTCATACAGCCATTTTTCGTCCAGTTCTTCTTCCGTGTAACTTTCCAGAGAATGGATCTGCTGCTCAATCGGCGCGTCCATAGCCTTTAAGATCATATAGCGGAGCAAATGCTGACGCGGATCATCTCCCGCCAGATCACAGAACTCACGATAATATGCATTGGCCTCTTCGACATTTCCCTCCTTCAGAGAAAGATCTGTCAGTTTGTAAAGCAGGCGCTTACCGATCGGCGCACGCTCAAAAGCCATGAGCAGGATATCCTTCGCGTCCTGATACTCATGGTTCTTCTCATATACATTGGCAACCATAGACAACAGATTGGCATTGCGGACTTTTTTCCAGTCAATGGTATCCGCAATCTTCATGGCCGTCTCAAAATCGCCCTGATTACTTAATTTTCTGATCTGTTCTACTTTTATGTTGAACTCGTATTTATCCATCTTCTGCACTCCTTTCCTGCCAACGGCTTACAGCTCCACGCGCCCTTCCAGGGCTCTCAGCAGGGTTACTTCATCAATATATTCCAGATCACCGCCCACCGGCACACCACTTGCGATCCGGCTTACGCGTATCCCCGTCGGTTTGATCAGCTTGCTGATATACATGGCCGTGGTCTCGCCCTCAAGACTTGAATTGGTGGCAATGATCACCTCTTTTATGTCCCCCTGAAGACGCTGCATTAGCTCCTTCAGCCTGATGTCATTGGGTCCTATACCCAGCATCGGAGAAATTGCTCCGTGCAGTACATGGTACACACCTTCATACTTTCCGGTCTTTTCGTAAGCAGCCAGATCTCTGGTATTCTCCACCACCATGATGGTCTTGTGATCGCGCTTGTCGCTGCTGCAGATGGGACAAAGTTCCTGATCCGTCAGCGTATAGCATTCCTTACAGTAGCGGATGTTGGCCTTGGCCTGCGTAATGGCTCCCGCCAGGCTTGCCACCTGCTCCTGCGGCATGTTGATGATGTGAAATGCCAGTCTCTGGGCTGATTTGCTTCCAACCCCCGGAAGCTTTGATAATTCTTCGATCAGTGTTGTGATCTGTTTGCTGTAATAATCCATTTTAGAATGGGAAGCCTCCGCCCAAACCACCTAAACCTCCGGTCAGCTTTGACATAGCTGCCTGGGACTCTTCCTCCATCTTACGAAGCGCCTCATTGGTTGCCGCCACGATGAGATCCTGAAGCATCTCGATATCATCCGGATCTACCACTTCCTCCGCAAGCTTCACAGAAAGCACTTCTTTTTTACCGGAAACCGTTACAGTGACCGCACCGCCGCCTGCGGACGCGCTGTACTCTTTCTCTTCCAGCTCTTTGGTAGTCTCTTCCATCTGGCGCTGCATTCTCTGCGCCTGTTTCATTAAGTTATTCATATTGCCCGGCATACCGCCCGGGAATCCTCCACGTTTTGCCATGATCAATTACTCCTCCTGTTTTCTATATCTGAATTGTTTTACTAATCTTCAATGGTAATATCCATATGGATCGCGTTTTTCAGTTCTTCATCACTGACGTAGATGGTGTTCAAACGCTCTCCGGCGTTGCGCATGCGCGCTTTGAAATACATGGTCTTGCCATACTGTTCTTCTACATACTTCTCCAATGCCCCCAGAACCGTCGGGCGGCTTCCGATCGCATAGTTATCGCTGTTGGAAAACACAATACACAGACAGCTGTCGCCGCTTGGCTCCAGAACTGTGTCACGGAAGCTCGGCCGGATAGAACCGCCCTGTTCCCGGATGATCTTTCCCCAGTCCTGGCGGATGAGGTTTAAGTCCTCTAATTGTGCACGCGGAATGACCACCTGCTGCGGTGCCTGTACCGGTTCTGCTGCTGTCGTCGTGATCGCTGCTCCCTGCGTTCCCATCCGGACCGCCATTTGCTGCATCATCTCCGCATTGACCGGAACACCTTCATCCATCCGGTCTTCCAGCTCATCCAGACGCTGCAGGATAGAATCCAGATTCGGCTCCATTTGCGGCTTGGTCAGCTTAATGAGCGCCAGTTCAATAAGCACGCGTTTCTGACTGGCATAGCGGATCTGATTAGCGAGTTCAGAAAAGATCCGGATAAAGCGCATGAGCGTCTCTCCGCTTATCATCTCTGCCTCTTCCCTCAGAAGCTTTAAGTTATCCTCAGACATATCCAGCATGTTTTCCGCGTCATCCGCAGTTTTTAATATGAGAAGGTTTCTCAGATACCAGATAAAGTCTGTGACAAACTGTCCCAGTTCCCGGCCCTGGATGACCATCTCTTCCAGTTTTTTCATACATGCTGTGGTATCTTTCGCAAGCACGGCGCGAAGCAGTTCGCTGAACACGCCTGAATCTACTGCGCCAAGCACCTCCAGCACATTGTCATAGGTAAGAAGACTGCCGTAATGAAACGCCACACACTGGTCCAGAAGACTTAACGCGTCTCGCATGGAGCCGTCTGCCGCCTTGGCCACATAACGCAGAGCTTTTTCCTCCACCCGGATTTCCTCTGCATCAGCCAGTTCCCGCAGACGTGCCGCAATGGTGTCAATGGTAATACGCCGGAAATCATAGCGCTGACACCTGGACAGGACTGTGACCGGGATCTTGTGAACCTCTGTAGTCGCCAGAATGAAGATTACGTAAGACGGCGGCTCCTCCAGGGTTTTTAACAGCGCGTTAAACGCGCCGGTAGAAAGCATATGCACCTCATCGATGATGTAGACCCGGTATGCTCCCTCAGTAGGCGGATACTGAACCTGCTCACGAATCTCACGGATGTTCTCAACACCATTGTTAGATGCCGCATCAATTTCCACCACATTCATGGAACTTCCAGATGCAATGGCCTTGCAGGCCGCGCATTCGTTGCATGGGCTTCCGTTCACCGGATGCTCACAGTTAACCGCTTTGGCAAAGATCTTTGCAATGGTAGTCTTGCCGGTTCCGCGGGTGCCGCAAAACAGATACGCATGTCCGATACGTCCGCTGGTAATCTGGTTTTTCAAAGTCTGCACGATATGATCCTGGCCCTTGACATCGTCAAATTCCACCGGGCGCCATTTGCGGTACAGTGCAGTGTATGACATATTCCTTAACTCCTTGCTTCCGGCAGTCCGAAATGAATGCCGTTATTCGTCGCCAAAGCTGATTCCGATCATCTTGGCTTCCTGAATCATGGAGCAGTTTGGGTCTACCGTCTTTAACTTGCCGGCAACCACTTCCAGCGGAACCTCTGTGATCTCGTTGTTCTTCACTGCTACCATGTAACCGTATTTCTTTTCCTGAATCAGTTTGGCTGCTGCCGCGCCCAGACGGGTCGAAAGCACCCGGTCATAAGGACATGGCTCCCCGCCCCTCTGCGTGTGACCCGGAACGGTAACGCGGACTTCCTGTCCGGTTTTTTCCGTAATCTGAGCGCCAAGCGCATAAGCTACGGACGGATATACCACCTGATTCTTTTTCTTTTCTTTTAATTCTTTCTTGCTTAATATCGCATCCTCTTTGGAGATCGCGCCTTCCGCAACCGCCAGAATAGAGAAGCGTTTACCCTGTCTGCTGCGCTCTTTTAACGCCTCAACAATGACATCGATATCGTATGGAATCTCCGGAAGCAGGATGATATCTGCTCCGCCCGCAATTCCGGCATACAGCGTCAGCCAGCCAACCTTATGACCCATGACTTCCACAATAAAAACACGGCCATGGGATGCCGCAGTTGTGTGGATACAGTCGATGGCATTTGCTGCTACATTGATGGCGCTCTGAAAGCCGAAGGTCACATCAGTTCCCCAGAGATCATTATCGATCGTCTTCGGAAGGGATACCACGTTAAGGCCCTCCTCCCTCAGAAGATTGGCCGTTTTCTGGCTTCCGTTTCCACCCAGCACCACCAGACATTCCAGTTTCAGTTTCCGGTATGTGTGCTTCATGGCTTCTACCTTGTCCAGACCATTCTCATCCGGAACACGCATCAGCTTGAACGGTTGTCTTGACGTTCCGAGGATGGTTCCGCCCTTTGTCAGGATTCCGGAAAAATCCGAAGGTTTCATGATCTGGTAGTCTGCGTACATAAGGCCTTTATAGCCATCTTCAAAACCAATGATCTCTACATCTTCAAACATCTTATACAGCGCTTTGGCCACACCGCGCATGGTTGCATTTAAGCTCTGGCAGTCGCCGCCGCTGGTCAGCATTCCAATTCTCATCGAAGACACACCCTTCTTTCTTTATTTTTCGTGAACATAGGGAAAATTTCCCCATTCTGCTACTCGTGACTCCGTCACTCGTTTGCCTCGCCGTTCGCCACAACCGTGCAAGCACGTTTTTGGCTCACTTTCGCTCGTTACATTATAATACACTGTTTTCTCGTTTGTCCATGATTTTATTACATAACATTATATCTTTATACCAAAAACAGCAGAACCGTATACATTTTCGGTTCTGCTGTTTTCATCCTATTTTAAATCATTAATAGTTCATGGCACTCTTTTGAACAAGTTCCTGATATTTATCGAAGAGTTCTTCCGCCTTCTTTTTAGATCCATTTAGATTGTAGTAACTAAACATTGCATCATACTGAATCTTTGTTGCTTCCCGCGCAATTTCATATGCAGCGAAATAATCTGTTTGTGCTGAATAACTATTAGGGTTTGCTATAAATTTTTCCTCTGCACGTTTTAAAGCCTCCAATGACCGTCCACGCATATATGCACTTTGGATTACTTTTTCAACTTCTGACACTGTGGTAAAATCTTTAGTAACTTCCGCTAAAGTTTTCTTAAACATTTTTTCCACCATACGATTATAAGTTTCATCCAACTCAGCTGATGCCTTAGCCAAGTCATAAACTTTTTCAGTTTGACCTGCATTTGAAGAAATTGCTTCATAGGCTGCATTCAGATTTTCTAAATTTAACTCCTTTGTAATCTTATCAATACTTGCTTTTTTCAAATCAATCCGCACAGCATTTCGATACTCAGCTTTTATATTTTCAATAACATCTTTCAATTCCGGACATATGTTTTCATACCTATCCAGCAATTCCACGTTGCTGGCATAATTGGTCAGAATAACATCCACTGTCTCCGCTGAACACTTGGCAGCCTTCTTTACATACTCAAACAATTCCTCTACGGAAGCATACTCTGTCCCTTTTATTAAATCTTTCATAGCGTCAAATGCTATTGAAGAATACGCAGATGTGTTTTTTTGCGACGGATTTGTAAACAATGGGTTGTCATTTAAATATAACTCTGTTTTATGGACATCTGTATTGCATATTCCATTAATAATTTCTTTGAGATAGGACTGCGCCCAATCTTCATTTTTATCAATGGGATTTTTCCCCGTAACAAACCACTTCTTTATCATAGATGATACATCATCATAATTCACAATAAGATATTCTGTTGCATCCACAAAACCCATATTTTTGGCAAACTCAGCTGCGTCATCGTATTTTGCTATTTCTTTATATGCACTGTTCTTTTTTAAACGTTCTGCAAGATCCGATGGCGTTATTTCAAATCCTCTATGTCCTGGTGTTTCATCAAAATATCGAAGTCGTCCATCTACACTATGCCATCCTGTAAGCATTATTCCATTTTCATCAAAAAGGAAATTTCCTTTTACGCCATTATACCAAAGATCATTTTGATATCCCACCAATGGCTCTCCATCTTTGTACGCTCGCCAAATCACATTTCCATTAATTGAACCACAGTTGGTAAAACCACTATCTTTATTCTTCATTTTATATGGATCATCGTGATCAGATACCTTGTCCGGATTATCCTTATCATCTTTGTTTTGCTGGATCAAAACAAATTTTCCATACAGAATCACATTCTCTTTTATCTTTTTAGAAAAATCAAATTTACTAAGCGGATCAAAATTTTTTGCTGTATACCATCCGGCAAAAATATACCCATCCCACTCAGGATCTTCTGGTTCTTTGCAAATCTCACCCTCATGTACAGCCCTTACCTTAGTAAATGTTTCCCCATTAATTGTGTATACAAATTTAATTATTCTCATATCATCAACTTGTATAACAAAATTAAATTTTTCTCTACCTGTACAAGGTTCAATACTTTCATCATTTGAAACGAAAAATCCGGCCGGTATGTAAAGATAATATAAAATACCTTCAGATAAATCCTGTAAAGCATTTTTTAATGTAAATACATTCCCATCCACTTCATACTGCGCTGTAGTAGCATTCCAGGCATAATATGAATCTCCGGTTATATATTCCTTGATTTGAAATGTATCATTCGTTCCGTCAGATAAAAAATCTCCGCCTATCTGAACTGGTTTATTAAATTTAAGCACTATATCCGAGTCCGTATATACATTTTCCTTTTCAACCGACGCGTAGGTAATGTATAAAGGTTTTGTTTCATCCGGAACATCTACATCAATATCACCATTCGCTTCCCCCTGCCACTGCAAAACAGGATATGGATATGTTTCCTCTCCCATTACCCAAATGCTGTCAAAATCAAATCCGTCAAATGTACTCTGTTCTTCCATCTCACTAAAAGTTGCTTTTGCCAGTTTATCTGTCAGTTCATTATTATTTCTATTTCCTATGCCTATATTAATATAATAACATTTCTCGATTTTTTTATCGAATGCACCTCCTGTGCTATATCCCGTAATGTCTCCTGCATAAGAGTTTTTATCATTCGCTTCCTTTTCAATAGTTCCAATATTATAGCAACAGCTAATAGAGCCGGTTCCCTGTCTATTATATCCAATAATTCCACCTGCATATCCTGCTGCCACTCTTACATTACCCGCATTATAGCTGTTCTCAACAGAAGAACTATCAAGTTCGCCAACAATTCCTCCTGCTACACCCCTAGCCATTCTTGAATCTGCATATACGGTCCCATCATTGGCACACATACTGACTGGTAATACCATTGCGGACGCCCTGCCTGTGATTCCACCTGTAATAATTCCATATGAAGCAGTTCCCGTTACATCTCCGAAATTCGCACAAGATTCTATCTGGTTGCCTGCTATTCCTGTAATCCCACCTACATATGAAGGCCATGAATAATTGCCCGTAGAAACAACATTGATAGTACCAGCAAAAATACTATCGTTTATCTCATATACGCTACCAGCGATTCCACCTAATATAAGTCTTGAATATGTGCTGCCTTTAAGCGTAGAATTATTAACTCTACACTTTTTTATAGTCGATATTCCCGAATCATTTCCAGTCAAAGTGCCCACACTCATACTTTGAATTTCCAATGTTGTTCTTAAACATATTTCACAATCCTGGACTACACAATTTTCAATTGTCCCTCCAACCAGCGAAGCTGCTAACAGTCCAGCATTAATGGATGAAACTTCATCAGCATTTATATAATCATCATCTAGCTCTAAAACAGAATTTGTAATTTTTAAATTTTTTACAGTTCCTGGCAATTCTGTAAATATACCATATCCAATATTTATTCCTGAATCCTTATATTTCTTCCCTTCTTTCAAATTTAAATTTGATATGCTAAAATTCTGACCATCTAATGTTCCCTTAAACCCTCGAAGTTTTTGCTTCGTATCTCCACCAATTGGTTTCCATACAAAACCGGACATATCAATATCGTTCATTAATTTATAATTACTTGACAAATCATTTTGAATATTCTGTAAGTCTTCAGCCGTATAAATTGGAATGTAGTCATCTTCCTGTGCTAATGCCACACCGTACACAGACTTTCCATCCATATAGCAGCTTATTTCATTATTATTTTCTATCTGCTTGTCTACAACCGTTACCCGTTTATTTTTAAAACAAAATAATTCCGAATTTTCCAACTGCTCACCTGTTACACTTTCTGAAAATTCAAATGTAATTTGAGCACCATCCCCCACTTCAATTTTTTCATCTTCACTCCAAAATGTAATATCATACGCATAAATATCCGATAATTCTTTACCGCTTTCTTTTATTGCCAATTTCAGCTTTTTCCTTGCTTCTTCTGGGACCTCTACCGTTTTAATCTGAATATCTGTATCTTCCGGCAAGATCATATCTTGCAAATCCAGAGATATTATAACCCCGTCCTCACACAAAAATTTTTTCTGCAAATCCATATTACTGCCTGTAGCATAACTAATTTCCTTTAATTTCGCGTCACTTTCCGTAGCATAGCTAATTTCTCCATATTCCACATCACTTGGTGTGGCATACTGACTTATATCCCCCCAAGGCAATTCTTCCATATTGGCGTTGCTGGATGTGGCTGCATATCTGTTATTTGATACTTCCTTGTCAAAAGCCCATATAGTTCCATAATTCTCCAATACAGTTCCAGAAATCATTACCGAAATCAATCCCCAAGCAATCCATTGCTTTTTCATTCTACCAACCTCCTTGTTATATTGCCATAAATATGGGAATGCTATTTATATAGTAATGCATTCCCATATTTATGGCAATATAAAATTTCCTATTCGTTGAGTAAACTTGTTTCATGAGTGGAGAGAACAATATGATCACATACCGACCCTTGTGGGAAACTTTACGCAAAAAGCATATTACTCAATATGAGCTTATTACAAAATATCAAATGAGCCGGGGAATGTTGGATAATTTAAAGCATGATCGAAGCATCACGATCAATACATTAAATGATCTTTGCGATATGCTTGAATGCGACATAACAGACATTATCGAATATACTCGATCTGAAAATAACACAGACTAAATAGCAGAAAAAAATAGCAGGAATATCTTGACTGAAAGCAATGATACTCCTGCTAAACTATTCTTTTTAAATCCGCGCACCCCGCTTTGTATACGGCTCACAGGCGTTACCCTGGCAGCCAGCTCGGTCCAGGCTTCCTTGCGGCACACAGAATGACTCACTTAGTGCTGCTGCATTCCTGCCCTGACACGGTTCATGAGGTTCTGTTGCGCAAGACCCAAACGTCAACGCCGCTTACCAGGGGCAGCCCTGCAAGTTCGCATCCGAGGCGGGATATCACCTCTGCTGGAGCGGATTGCAGATACAGGGCACCGCTATCTCCCCGGCTGCGCGGAAGCTTTTTGACTTGTTCTTGTGCGCATCTGCATGGTTCATCGCAAATGCCTGTTTAGTATACTCCAGAAACACAGCTTTTGTCAAGGACTACATCTGCTCCAGTACTTCCTGTTCTTCCGGAATGCTGGGAATGCCGCCCTGTCTCATGGTAGAAAGGCTTGCTGCAGTACATGCAAACCGTCCGATGCTGAAAAGTTCGTTCTCATCCAGTTCTTCCGGTTTCTTCCCGATCTTTAAAAGTCTGGAAACGGCGCTTCCTCCAAAAATATCACCTGCACCTGTGGTATCAACAGGTGTCACGGCCGGACATACAGCATACGCACCGGCGTTCCGGTTTGCCAGATACGCGCCCCGCGGCCCCATCGTAATCATAGCAAGACGGACGCCGTACTCGGAAAGCAGAACCTCTGCAGCATGCTTTTCATCTGCTGTACCCCAGAGAAATTCTGCCTCCTCATCACTGATTTTTACCACATCAGCCATAGAAAGCCCCCACAGGATCTGCTGCTTCGCTTCACCCTGTGTTTTCCAGAGCGGAGGCCGCAGATTTGGGTCAAAGGTAATCAGTTTTCCTTGCTTTTTGGCATATTCGACACACTTCTTTGTTGCTGTGCGCGCCGGATCATCAGTAAGGCTCAGTGTTCCAAAATGGACTACCGATGCCTCATCGAGCATGGAACAATCTATTTCCTCAAACGACAGCCGGGTATCTGCTCCGGGCTTTCTGGCAAAGCTGAAGGTACGATCTCCTTCCGGGGAAAACGTTACAAACGCCAATGTGGTAAACACAGAGTCGTCCACCACAATCCCCCTGGTCTCAATTCCTGCTTTCTGCATAGTCTCAAGCAACAGCTTTCCGAATGCATCGTCCCCCACCTTGCCAAGAAATGCTGTTCTGGCGCCATACCGGCTCAAGGCTGCCAGAAAATTCCCCGGTGCTCCGCCCGGATTCGCCTTCATGGTCGGATAGCCTTCTGCATCTGCGGACTGAGTCGCAAAATCTATCAAAAGTTCTCCAATGGCAATCACATCGTACATGGTATCATCCCTCCATATTTCCTTTGAAATCTGCTTCTCCGGTTATTCTGCTGCCGGATACTCAGTACAAAGCAGGCGATACGGCTTTTCATCCTCTTCAATCTTTGGGAATCTTCCCATCTTCTCGTAAAAGCGGTTATCTGTGTTATCATCGTTGCACTGGCTGACTTCTCCCAGAAGGACCGGACCGCTTCCCTTCTCCACTTCAAAGTCGTGATACATATAAGGATAGATCGTGATGCTTTCACCCGGTGTCAGACGCACCTGGCTTCCTGCCGGAACCACCATTTCCCGCCCATCCACATGCACATGCACATCATGAACTTTGTCCAGGTCTTCCTCTTTTGTGGAATTGTATACTCGAATCAGTACATTACCACCGCCACGGTTGATGATATCCTCCATCTTGGACCAGTGAAAATGCATGGGTGAGTACTGCCCTTCTTTGATATAAAGCAGCTTTTCCGCATAGGTTTTCGTATATTTGTCCTTCATATTCAGATTACCATTGCGGATCGTGATCAGCGAAAATCCAACCTTGTCAAAATCCCCCAGTCCATAATCCGTAATATCCCACCCCAGCATGTTATCACGGATCTCGTCATAATCATGACCTTTCTTTCCCCACTCTTCCGGTGTAAAATTGCAAAATGGAGGAAGCGCAAACCGGTATTTCTGAACCATCTGCTCCATTTCCTTTAATGCTGCATTGATCTCACTTCGTTTCATAAGAATCCCCCTTCTCCTGTGTGATTTATTTTTCTGCCCGTTTTTTGCGCAGATCTTTAAAAAACTGCGATAGCATGCCGGAGCATTCTTCCCGGCACACATTGATATCGGTCTGTACCTGGTGATTAAAGCCCTCTTCATGGAGCATGTCCAGAACAGAACCGGCACAGCCTGCCTTTGGATTCATGCATCCGATTACAACCCGCGGAATGCGTGCCTGCACAATGGCCCCTGCACACATGGGGCACGGTTCCAAAGTCACATACATGGTACAATCCTCCAGCCGCCAGTCCCCCATCTTTTTACAGGCCTTTTTCATGGCAAGAATCTCCGCATGAGCCAGTACGGTCTTGTCTGCCATGCGGCGGTTATAGCCACGGCCAATGATCTTGTCCTGATAGACGATAACGCAGCCGATAGGGACATCTCCCAAAGCTGCCGCTTTTTTCGCCTGCCGGATGGCTTCTTTCATATAACGCATGTCCTCCGGTGATACCGATGGCTCCTGCTTTATTTCTGATATTTCTTCTGTTCTTTTTTCTTCTGCCACATTTCCTTCCTTTCCGACATCGTAGCCCATAGCCAGATATTTTCTGTTATCAGTATAGCGGAAAGTCTTCTGTTAAGGAAGAGGCAAATCATTCTTTCATTCTCTTACAGCCGGATATCCGTATACCAGTATCCAAAACGCCCATCTCCCTGCGGTTGTTTCCTGGCCAGCACAAAATGAGGAAAGCCAAACATGGACGCCATATATTTCTCGTTGCTGAAATAATGGCCGGGCACACCAAGAAGATACCTGGGCGGCTGCTGCGGCTCCAGAAGCTTTGCCAGAATCAGATGACGGTAATTATAGTAACCGTGAAGAAGAAAACTGTTATTGCCATAGGTCCAGACCTCCCTCGGCAAAAGACCGATATCCTGTGGTTTGATGGACAGGATCTCGCAGCCGTTATCATAGTCAAAAGCCAGAACCTTGGTATACAGATCACTCATCTTCTTCCAGATATTGGTGTCAGCCAGTTCCTCATTTTCTTCCCGGTCCAGCTCGGCAAGACGAGCGGTATCCTCCGGGCCCCGGGGCTGAGATTGCTGCTCTTTTGGATTCTGTTGAGACTGTTCCAGGGACTTCGGTTCCTCCTGGAGAGTTTCCTGCTGCATTACAGGCTCTGAACTGTCCTTATCCACATTTTCATTTTCTTCTCCCCATGGCGCCGTAGCCTCCAGCTTCTGCTCCTCTGCTTCCAGTTCCCGCTCAATTTCTGCGGAAACCGTAAGTTCCTGATCTTCCTTTTGTTTTCTCAGATTCTCCGCAGTCACCTCTGCCAACTGAATTTCTGCCGTCTGTGCCACCGCGTCCTCCCAGATGGTCGTGTAACTCTGCCAGGCATTTTCCACCTCATGAATGGTAAGCCCATAGCAGTCATCCACACGCAGACCGGAACCATCCACATTCTCCGACTGTATCTGGGTACGGAATTCTCCGGCACCGCCGCGGATAAAAATCCGGCCAAGCAGAAGTTCTCCACCGGCATGAAGCAGATACACCCCCACATCACTGCTGCCCACATACACTTTCTTCACATTCACCTGAATACGGCACTGGGGGCCACGCATATCAATCTTGGCAAAGCCGATGTTTTTTCCTTTTTCCCCGCCCTCATAGGCATATATGTACGAAATCAGTCTCCGATAATCAGACATAGCTCTCATCCCCTCCGCGATTATAGTACTCCGGAAATTCCGAACGTACATTACTATATATGCGGAGACAATAAGAGCTATGTCCAAAATCCGTATTCAGTTTATTTACAGTTTTCCGTAAAATAATTTGCAAGCTGCGCAAACTGCTGTAAGTCCAGTGCCTCGCCGCGAATGGTAGCCGGTACACCCAGGCTTTCAATGGCAGCCACGATCTGTTCCTTGGTAAAAGAAACATCCGGCGCATTGTTCAGACCATTCTGCAGGGTCTTTCTGCGCTGGTTGAAGGAAGCGCGGATGAGACGGAACATCAGCTTCGGATCTGCCACCTGAACCGGCATCTCTTTATGGCGGGTCAGACGGATAACTGCGGAACCTACATTCGGGCGCGGGATGAAGCAGTTCGGCGGTACATTTGCCACAATATATGGCTCTGCGTAATACTGCACTGCCAGTGACAGGGCACCATAATCCTTGGAGCCAGGTCCCACCTGCATGCGGTCTGCCACCTCTTTCTGTACCATAACCGTAATGTTGTCGATCGGCACATTGCTTTCAAACAGACCCATAATAATCGGTGTGGTAATATAATATGGCAGGTTTGCTACAACCTTGATGGGGCGTCCACCATTGTGTTCCTCTGCCAGCTTTTTTATGTCAACCTTTAAAATATCCTCGTTGATCACAGTGACATTATCGTATTCTGCCAGAGTTTCTTTCAGAATCGGGATCAGATTGTTATCAATCTCTACCGCAACCACCTCTCTGGCCGCTTCTGCCAGATACTGCGTCATGGTTCCGATACCCGGTCCGATTTCCAGCACCATATCCTCTTTTGTCACACCTGCTGCCCCAATGATCTTATCTAGTACATGAGGATCGATCAGAAAGTTCTGTCCGAACTTTTTCTGGAATGCAAACTGGTATTTCTGGATCACCTCGATGGTATTCTTCGGGTTGCCAAGTTTTTCTCTCATTCTATAATTCTCCTGTTTCGGCTGTTTACTTGTATTTCATCTTATCTTATCACACAATTTTTTCGATTACAATGAAAGCCGATACATCTGTTTTGCATTCCGGTTTGTTATCTCAATGATCTGCTCTGCCGGCACATCTTTGATTCTGCTGATTTCTTCCACCACGTATGGAAGATTCAGGGAAGAATTGCGCTTTCCGCGATTCGGAACCGGAGAAAGATATGGACAGTCAGTCTCCAGCACAATCCTGTCAAGCGGCATGTAAGCAACCACCTCTTTTAATTTTTTTGCGTTATTGAAGGTAAGCACCCCGCCGATTCCCAGATAAAATCCCATGTTCAGGTACTCTTTTGCCATCTCCAGGCTGTAAGAGAAACAGTGAATTACACCGCCAATCTCCCCTGCCTTTTCTGCTTTCATGATATCCAGAGTATCTTTAGCCGCGTCACGGCTATGAATGATGACCGGGAGTTTCTTTTCCCGCGCCAGTCCAAGCTGCCGCACAAACCATGTTTTCTGAAGCTCCGGTTCCGGCTCATCCCAGTGGTAATCCAAGCCAATCTCACCGATGGCCACCACCTTTTTCTCCCCGGCCACATGGCGCAGCCAGTCAAAAAGATGGTCATTCAGCTCTGCAGTTTCGCTTGGATGCACACCAACTGCACCGTATACGAACGGATACTTTTTCATCAGCTCCAGTGTATTTTTCGTTGTCTGGATGCTGGCACCCACGTTTACCACGGCCTCAATGCCGTGTTCCGCAAGACTCCTTAAGACCGCATCCCGGTCTTCATTAAACGCCTCATCATCATAATGGGCATGGGTATCAAAAATCATTGTAATCTCCTTTTTATCAAAAATCCGGATTACCCGAACACCAGTCTTGAAATCCCATACAGGACAAGCAGATGCACCGGATACACCAGATAGAAAAACCATTTGCCTTTCCAGCTTCCACGGGTTCCGTTGTAGCACCGGATCAGGAAAAAGGATACCGCAAGTCCTGGAATATAAACCGGCCGGAACTCTGCTGCTGCCATCAGGACAAAGCCAGCCAGACACGCCGTATCCGGTGTCAAGCGAAACCAGAACAGCACCGCGATCAGCATAATGCCGGCCGCGTCATAGTCAGTCCGCAAAAACCAGGCCAGAAGTGCCGCTCCTACAACCACCGCCATCTGCCGGTACTGTGCCAGTGCCGCATCGGTATTCCTGCCAATCCAGTCCACCGCAGTCAGCATAAGCACACCGAGAAACAGTGTAAAAAATACATTCTGGCTGTGTGTATCCCATATTTTCCCGTAAACAAGTAAATCAAAGGGAATTTCCGAAATCAAGGCAAATACACCAAGACGCAGCGCATAGCGCCTGCGGTTTCTGGTGTGACAGAATCCTTCTGTCAGCAGGAACACATAAATCGGAAACGCCATACGCCCCACGGACCGCAGAATCCAGAACGCCTGGTTCCACCGCTCTGCTGCCATGTTTTCCCCAGCCACATACAACGCCGGAATCAGACCATACGCCAGGAGCCTGATAGCTGCATGGTCGCACAGCATACTGATAACGGCAATCAGCTTTAGCTGATTGCCGTTTAATCCATGTCTCAAAAACTGTTTTTCAGACATCTGTCTTTGTTCCTCTTTTTCAGCAGCCTCACAACTGCCATGTTTTTACTGCAGAATCTTACTTTAGCAGATTTCTGCACCGGACGGCATCTTCTTCTCCGGAACCATCAGGGACAGGTTGCCGTCTGCGTCTTCTGCGCAGAGGAGCATGCCCTCAGACAGAACTCCGGCCAGCTTTGCAGGCTTTAAGTTGACAACTACCATAACTTTCTTGCCTACCATCTCTTCCGGTGAGTAATGTGCCTTGATGCCGCTGACGATCTGCTTTACCTGGCTGCCTATCTTAACCTGGGAGCAGAGAAGCTTTTTAGACTTCTTGACTGCCTCGCAGGCAATGATCTCGCCAACCTGGAACTGAAGCTTTGCAAAATCATCATACTCAATCTCAGCCTTCGGCTCGATGTCGATAACCGGTTCCTCTTCCTTTACTTCCTCAGCAGCCGGCTGTGCAGCCTTCTCTGCTGCGCGCATAGCCTCTACCTTTTCCATTACTTCCTTAAGATCCATTCTTGCAAACAGGATCTCCGGCGCGTCGGTTACATGCTCGCCGGACGGATACAGACCAAACTGATCCATCTCGGAAAGGGCACGCTTCTGCGCATGGAGCTGGGCCAGGATCTTCTTGGATGTATCCGGCATAAAGGACTCCAGCAGGGAGGCACCGATGGTGATGGCCTCTACCAGATTGTAGAGAACGGTTGCCAGACGCTCTTTCTGAGCCTCGTCCTTGGCCAGTGCCCAAGGCATGGTCTCGTCGATATATTTGTTGCAGCGGCGGAAGATGTTGAAGATCTCGGTGATGGCATCTGCCACACGAAGCTCATTCATCTTGCTCTCTACCTTCTTTACGGATGCCAGAACGACATTCTTTAAGTCCTCATCAACGGCATCGGAAGCACCGCCGTTTCTCACCTCGCCGCCAAAATACTTGTTGGACATGGAGATGGTACGGTTTACCAGGTTTCCAAGGATGTTAGCCAGGTCAGAGTTCATACGCTCTACCATCAGCTCCCAGGAAATCACGCCATCGTTCTCGAACGGCATCTCATGCAGAACGAAGTAGCGGACAGCGTCCACGCCAAAGAAGTCTACCAGAGTATCTGCGTAAAGCACGTTGCCCTTGGACTTACTCATCTTGCCATCACCCTGTAAAAGCCACGGATGACCAAATACCTGCTTCGGGAGCGGCAGATCCAGCGCCATCAGGAAGATCGGCCAGTAAATAGTATGGAAGCGGATGATATCTTTACCGATCAGGTGAAGGTCTGCCGGCCAGTATTTATCAAACAGTTCTCCGCTATGGCCATCGCAGTCGTAGCCAAGGCCGGTGATATAGTTGGTCAGTGCATCCAGCCATACATAGGTAACATGCTTCGGATCAAAGGAAACCGGAATGCCCCAGGTGAAGGAGGTTCTGGATACGCACAGATCCTGCAGACCCGGCAGAAGGAAATTGTTCATCATCTCATTCTTTCTGGATACCGGCTGGATGAACTCCGGATGCTCGTTGATGTACGCGATCAGGCGGTCTGCGTATTTGCTCATTTTGAAGAAGTAAGCTTCCTCTTTGGCCGGCTGTACCTCGCGGCCGCAGTCCGGGCACTTGCCGTCTACTAACTGGGACTCGGTAAAGAAGGACTCACACGGTGTGCAGTAAAGGCCCTCATAATAGCCTTTGTAAATATCACCCTGATCGTACAGTTTTTTGAAGATTTTCTGTACCTGAGCCTCATGATCGGAATCGGTGGTACGGATGAATTTGTCGTAGGAAGTGTTCATCAGATCCCAGATTGTCTTGATCTGACCTGCCACATCGTCTACAAACTGCTTTGGAGTTACACCAGCAGCCTCAGCCTTTAACTCAATTTTCTGACCATGCTCATCAGTACCGGTCTGAAAGCGGACATCATAGCCCTGCTCTCTTTTAAAACGCGCGATGCTGTCTGCAAGCACGATCTCATAGGTGTTGCCGATATGCGGCTTGCCGGATGTATAGGCAATCGCGGTGGTAATATAATACGGTTTCTTACAATTACAATTTTCATTCTGACACATGAGCCAAATTCCTCCTAAACTTTCGGTGCGCTAATTAAACCAACTATATCATAAAATCCGCGAAAACTCAATATAATGCGCGGCTTCCTCATGCCTGGCGATCTCACATATATTGTATTTCCTTCGAGTATATTATATAATTAGGAACACTTAAGATCATTTTGGAGGATCGCTTCATGCATAAAAACTACAAAAAGCTGCCGCCATTTCTAACTGCCGCGCTCTGCGCCATGCTGCTTTGTTCCTGTGCTCCTGCTTTACGGGCTCCACAGCCTACAACTGCTGCCCCTTATGAGGAAGAAAGCAGTGCGGACTACGAACAACTCACAGAAAGCAGTTTAAAAGAACAGCAGCGCTTTGCGGATTTTGAGGAAAATCTGTTTCAGGATGAGATTTCCGCCTCCCGGCTGGACCTGCATTTTCTTTTAAAAAATCCGGAGGCCCGCGGCATTACCGAGACAGACGCGCTGATTGCCCCCATCTCCATGGAAGCTTTTCAGCAGACACGGAAGGACCAGGAAAAACTGCGGAATGAACTTTCCGGTTTCCAGCCTTCTCTGCTGACAGAGGACCAGAAGCTTACACTCCGCATTCTGGAAAGCCTGATGAATACCGAGAAAAAGGGTGAGGGCCTGGAGCTTTACAGCCAGCCGCTGGCGCCAACCATCGGTACCCAGGCGCAGCTTCCCATGCTTCTCTGTGAATACACATTCTACACCCGCCAGGATGCAGAGGACTATTTGAACATCCTGGAATACCTGGATACCTTTTACGGACAGATTCTTTCCTTTGAGCAGGAAAAGGCAAGGGCCGGACTGATGATGAGCAATACCTCCATTGACCATGTCATCGAATCCTGCAAAAGCTACCTGCTGGTTCCGGGCAATAATTTTATGATCGACTCTTTCAAAGAACGGTTACGTGCGCTTCCCGATCTGACGGAGGATGCAAAAAAAGAACTCTGCGCCCGCAACGAGGCTGCTCTGGAGGAACATTTTGTTCCTGCATACAAGCTGCTGATCGATGGTCTGGAAAAGCTAAAGAACACTGGCATCAACGAAAAAGGCATGTGCGGATATCCGGATGGAAAAACCTATTACGAGTATCTTGTATACACAACTACTGGGACCTCGTATCACACCATCGACGAGCTGATGACGGCAACGGCGCAGGAAATTTCCGATAACCTGGAAATTACTTCAAAGCTGTTATCAGAACACCCTGAACTGGAATCCATGCTGGACAGCTACCAGTACCGCCAGACTGAACCCACTGCTATCATGGAAGAATTAAAAGAGCAGACCTTAAAGGACTTTCCTCAGCTTCCGGAATGCAGCTACACCTTAAAGGATGTCCCAAAAGCGCTGGAGCTTTCCTTAAGCCCTGCCTTTTATCTGACTTCACCGATCGATGACAGCTCCCAGAATGTCATCTACATCAACAAAAACCCCATCTATGACAACCAGCCCCTCTACAACACCATTGCCCATGAAGGCTATCCGGGGCATCTGTACCAGACTGTCTGGTTTCACAATCACTGCAGCTCCGACCTGAGAAAAATCTTAAGCTTTTCCGGCTATACCGAGGGCTGGGCCGCTTATGTGGAAGCACTCTCCTACCGGTTAGACAACGGACTGGACCCGCTGCTCGGTGAGCTGCTGGAGGCTAATTCCAAAGCTACCCTCGGCATTCACGCCTACCTGGATCTGGCTGTGAATTACCTGGGCTGGGAACGGAAGGATGTGCAGAAATATCTGGCCTCCTATTTCAGTGATCCGGAATCCGTTGTGGATTCCATGTTTGAAACCATGGTAGATAATCCCGCAAACTACCTTTCTTATTTCATCGGCTCCCTGGAAATCCGCAATATGCGGGAAACTGCTGAACTGCAGCTGGGAGATTCCTTTGATGCCACTGCATTCCACACCTTCCTTCTGGATATGGGAAATGCACCTTTTGATGTGATTCAGTCTTACTTTACCACCTGGCTCATGAACCAGAAGATGAGAAAGTAGCATATCTATCTGCAGACAAAGATCCGCCCGGCAGCCTTCACAGGCTGCCGGGCGGATCTTCTTTTCCTTAGTTTATTTCATGAAGAATTTCTGCAGATCTGCTTCAGTAGTGTCCTCACCGATGGTGATGAGTTCTGTGCCGGTCAGACGTGCAAACATTGCGATATCGTCTCTGGTCAGTGCGGTAGATACGACAGAATGATGAGCGCCGCCTGCGTAGCACCATGCTGCGGTACCGATCTGGAAGTTCGGTTTGTGGCGGTACATGATTCTTGCTACCGGAAGGTTCGGCATCGGTTTCGGCTGTTTTACCAGCTCGATGTCTGCACAGATCAGACGGAAGTGATCGCCCATGTCAACCATGGTTACCTGGATGCCATCGCCGGTCACACCATCGAAGATCAGTCTGGCCGGATCCTCCTTACCACCGATTCCAAGCGGCAGTACATCGATCTCCGGTTTGGTTGCTGCAAATGCCGGCGGAACCTCCAGCATATGGGATGCAAGCTCAAGCTCCTGGCCCTGGGTTAAATCATAGGTATAATCCTCGATAAAGCCTGTAGCACCATCTTTACCCTCAGACATCTTCATAAGAACTGCAGATAACGCAGAGATCTTGTAATCGCCTTCCGGACCAAAGCCAATGCCCTTTGCCATTAAATTCTGAGCTGCGATACCCGGAAGCTGCTTTAATCCGTGCAGATCCTGGAAGGTGTCTGCGAATGCGCCGATACCATTGGCTGCCAGGAATTTCTCCAGACCAATCTCATATTTTGCCTGCTCACGCACAGAGTCGATGCGGTCAGTCTTCATGGTGTACTTGTCGGTATACTCTTTCATCTTTGCATCAATCTCAGCCTCAGTCACTGCATTGATGATATCTACCAGATCACCCAGGGCAAAGTAATTACACTCCCAGCCGTATTTGATCTGGCTCTCTACGCGGTCACCATCGGTTACAGCTACTTCACGCATGTTGTTGCCGAAGGAAGCAACCTTTAAGGACTTAGAGTAGGAAATTGCCTTTGCAACCGATGCGAACTGACGGATTTTTGCAACAACGTCATCATGTTTGTAGTAACCTGCAACCACCTCGTGCGGAATACCGAGTCTTGCTACGATAAAGCCGTACTCACGGTCACCATGAGCAGACTGGTTTAAGTTCATGAAGTCCATATCAATGCTGTCATACGGAAGCTTCTCATTTGCCTGAGTATGCAGGTGCAGAAGCGGTTTTCTCAGCTCCTGAAGGCCTTTGATCCACATTTTGGCCGGGGAAAAGGTATGCATCCAGGTGATCACACCTACGCAGTCGTCATCGCAGGATGCCTGACGCATGGTCTTAATACAGCTCTCAGAGTTGATAATGGTCGGAACCAGCTCCACCTCTGCGATATCTTTTAATTTCTCATTCAGAAATTCTGTCATCTGGCGGCTGTCCTCTGCCACCTGTCTTAAGCACTCGTCTCCATAAAGATCCTGGGAGCCTACTGCAAAGTATAACTTTTTCATGTCAATCTACCTCCTATAAATATGAATGCTCATCTTATATCACGAACCGAGTTTCCATTGTTAAATGAAACCGGAAACTGGTGCGCGTAGTTCTTTTTCTGCCAGTCCGGATCCTCCATCATACGGAGCAGATTCCGGGCTGTAATCCGTCCCAGATTATACTTGGGATGGATTGCTGACAGGATTTTCAGTTCCGCGTTCTGTTCCGGTCCCGCATCGTCAAACGACACCAATGAAAGATCCTCCGGCACACGCAGTCCGCGTTCCTTTAAAAAATCCATATAGAAGCCGGCCACCTCATCGTTGTAGAGGATCATAGCCGTGCAGTCCTTAGTCCGACGGTACATCCGCAGCAGACTTTTTCTGCTTAACTTCTCTTCCATATCCTTGGTGGAATACCACCGGATACAGTCATCGTCAAAATTGATCCCGTAATCTGACAGACATTCGATAAAACCGCGATAGCGCTCAATGCCCTGCATGTCATCATACTTAAAAATCCCTCCAATGCGGCGGTGTCCATTCTGGATCAGCATCCGGGTCAGTTCATAGCCCGCCCGGGCATCCGACATCTCCACACTGTCAAACTGTTCATTCTGATAATGATTGTGGATGAACAGCGTTGGAATATTTCGTTTCCGGATTTCCTTATAAAGACGCAGATTCGGATTGGGAAAGGTGGACCGGGTTCCCTCAATGATAAGCCCGGCCACATTCCGGTTTAAAAATCCCTTTAAGTATAGTTCTTCATCGTTCAACCGGTTTCTGGTTACGGCCACATCGATCTCAAAGCCTTTTTCCCGGAGCACCGATTCAATTCCCGCATAGACCTGCGGAAACAGATAGTCCGAAAAGTAGCTTAAGATCAGCCCAACATGGGGGCGTGCTCCGTCCGCGTCGCTATTTTCATACGATACATAGGTTCCGCTTCCCTTTATCCGGACGATCAGTCCGTCCTTTTCCAGACGATCCAGAGCATTCCGCACCGTCTGTCTGGAATATCCGAACTTTTTCTGAAGGATATGTTCCGATGGGAACTTATCCTGATTCTTGATCACACCGCTGGTGATCAGGGTACGGCCCCAGTTATAAAGCTTCTGGTATTTCAGATTCTGCTGATTCTGACTTCCCACTGTTCTGGGCATATCATCAAACCTCCGATGTAATTCCTTATGCTGTCATTCCCATCGTTTTATTCTTCTCCGTTTTCAGGCCTGCTATTTGATTACCTGCAGGGACTGACGGTCTGCAAATACTGCTACGAATACCAGGAAGACTACACCCTGGATCAGCTGCATGAGCTGTGTAGTAAAGCCCATCATGGTCAGTCCGCTGTTTAATACGATGTAAAGCAGAGAACCTACGATGATGTTTTCAAAGCGTACCTTTGCGCCGCCGGAGATTGGCATACCGCCAAGTACCAGTGCGATCAGGATCTGGGTCTCTAACTGGTTACCGCCGGAAGAAGTAACAGAACCAACTTTGATAACGTTGATAAACGCTGCAAAACCGGTAATTGCACCAGCTAAAACGTAGATCCAGAACTTCATGCGGTCGGTGCGGATACCAGAGAACATTGCAGCCTTCTCACCTGCACCGATAGCCTTTAAGTAAGTGCCGAACTTCGTGAAGCGGAACAATACAAATCCAATAACCAGAATCAGTACGGTACACGCAATCTTTAATCCGGTGCTGTCAAAGTTGATCAGCTTTGCAGAACCTGCAACCGGCGCGTTGGTGGTCAGATACTTGATAAATCCACGGAACAGGAACATGGTACAGATCGTAACAATAAAGGATTTGATCTTGCGGTATACATAGAAGTAACCGTTGATTGCTCCGATCACTGCGCCTGCCACGATACCGCCCACAATTGCAAGCGGAATGCTGGTCTTGGAAAGCATACATACTACGATGGATGCAATACCCAGGATAGAGCCCTGAGAGAAATCCAGGCCACCCATGGTCATGATAAAGAATACACCGGTTGCTGCGATCATAGTCACATATACCTGTGACAGTACCAGCGGCAGGTTCTTCATCATTCGGAAATTCGTGAGTACATTAAACAGTAAGAAAATGATAATCAGTCCCGCGATCGGAAGCAGGGCACGGATCATCGACATTTTTGATATTTTTTTGAGCTGCTGCTCCTTCTGGTCTGTGTTTGTCTTAACTTGATTCTCCATTGCTGCCTCCTTATACCATCATCGTAATCAGGCTGTTCTCATCGAGGGCCTCATTACGCTCCAGCTCTCCGCTGGTCCTGCCATCCTTCATGATCATGATGCGGTCGCACATACCAATGAGCTCCATTAACTCCTCGGAAATCATGATGATGGACTTGCCATTCTTTCTCATCTGGTTCATTAACTGATAGATATCCTGTTTTACCTTGATATCGATGCCTCGGGTCGGACTGTCTAATACAACGATGTCAGAGTCTTTACCGATCCATCTTGCCAGAACAACCTTCTGTTTATTACCGCCGGAAAGGTCGGATACAAACTGGTCTACGTTGACCATCTTAACGGACATCTGCTTTGCATATTTGTTTGCAAACTCTTTTAACTTCTTGTCGCTTAACAGATGGCTCTTACCGGCCAGGCTGTCTAAGGACGGAAGGCAGATATTATCACCGATACTCTGGTTTAACACAACAGACTCATTATCACGGTCTTTGGACGTGTAAGCAATGCTGTGTTTAATGGCAGTCGGAATATCATTGATCTGGGTTCCATCTGCCAGTTCTACGATACCGGTACGGTCATAGGAAGCGCCGAAAATAGCTTTTCCGATTTCATGCATACCGGACTCGGACAGACCGCCAAAGCCAAGGATCTCACCCTTGTGCAGGTCAAAGCTTACATCGTGGATCAGGCCTGGAACAGATACATTCTTTACAGAAAGAACCACCTCATCAGAAACCTTCTCTCCGTAATCGGAACGATAATAGTCACCGGTTACCTCACGGCCAACCATGAGACGCTTTAAGTCATCCTCTGTTACGTCTTTGCTCTTTACAGTGTCAATGTAAACACCGTCACGCATGATCGTGATGGTATCAGACTTGTCCAGAATCTCCGGAAGATCATGGGAAATGAAGATGATAGAGTTGCCGCTTTCACGGATCCGGTTCATGTGCTTGTACAGCTCTTCACGTCCCTCCTGAGAAAGAGCGGTGGTGGTCTCATCGATGACTACGATCTTCGGATCAAAGTAGGTTGCCTTTACGATTTCAATCAGCTTACGGTCCTCAAAGTTATACTCATCAATAATGTCTGCTGCCTTGATACGCTCAAAGCCATATTTCTTTAAGAGCTCCGTTGCCTTCTTGTTCATGGCATTGGTGTTCTTGATTCCCATATGTACGAACTGGTCCTCATGGCCCAGGAAGATATTCTCTGCCACAGTCAGGCCAGACAGGGTACCAAGCTCCTGCACGATAATGGAGACACCCTCGTTATTTGCCTCAACCTGGTTTTTCGGATGGATCTCTTTTCCATCCAGTACGAAGGTACCGCTTCCGATGCTGTAGATACCGGTCAACATGTTGGTCAGGGTTGATTTACCGGAACCATTCTCACCGATCAACGCATGTACCTCGCCTTTGTTTACGTTAAATGAAACATTCTGAACCGCCTTCGTGATACCGAAGGACTTGCAAAGATTTTTTACCTCTAACCTTACTTCGCTCATTGCATTTCCTCCCTATGATCTACTTGACGATCTCGCCTTTTGTTACTTTGGTGGTTACCGTAATGATGATCAGCAGCGCAAGGCCGGTGATAACATCCTGGATTGCGGTCGGAGCACCCATGGCGATGAATCCGAAGAAGATGATGTTGATGACAAACTCACCGATCACAATTGCCTGTAACGGCATACCGTATTTCTTGAATGCAAGTCCAAAGAAGCAGCCCATGGTCGGAACGAAGTTACGGCTCATGGAGGCCATTCCGGTTACTGCTACCATGGAAGAACCATAGCTGATGGTCAGGACTGCCATGACGCCAAGGAAGGCGCCACTTAAGATGAATGCCAGAACCTTGTATTTATCTACGTTGATACCCATGTTCTTGGCTACAAACTCGTTGCTGCCGATCGCGTAGGTGTATGTACCGATCTTGGTGTAATTTAAAAAGATGTACGCAACCACGCATGCTAACACTGCCAGGATAATGTTGCCCGGCATCTGGCCAAAGGCACGCAGGTTAGACGGAAGCGTCTGCTCCACACCGCCTGCGATATAGTTCGCAACAGACTCATAAATCAGCGCAAGACCCGTGGTTACGATCATAGACGGAATGTGAAGCTTAACATAGAAAACGCCGTTCAACAGACCAACGATGGAACCGGTCACGATACTTCCGATGATGAGTCCGGCATAGCCCATTCCGAATCTTGATGCGAACACGCAGCCAACGATTGCGGAAAGCATGATGTTTGCACCAATAGAGAAATCAAACATTCCCATAACCATAACGAAATAGAAGCCAACTGCACCGACTGTGGCAATCAGGCTGGCCTGGAAATAGCTCAGCATGTTAGCCGGTGAACCAAAGTTGCTAGGTGTCAGGATCTTAAAGATCAGCCAGGAAAGCACTACCAGACCAAACAGGATCAGATAGCCCTTCACAGTTCCCGAAAGTTTTTTCTTTCCGGGTGTGTCAACAACAGGAGTACCCATATTTTTTACCTCGTTCTTATTTCATACTAAGACATGACGGCCGGCATCGCCGCGCGATACCGGCCGTCTCAAGCTACTCAGCCCAAATCATCTTTTGTAAATTATTTACCAGCTCTTGCTGCTGCGTCTTCGATGGAGATCTTAGCTGCTGCCTCTTTCAGGCCCTCAAGATCCAGCTCAGACATCTCAACCAGTTCCTCATCGGTGTAAGGAAGCTGATCTACGAAGTACTGCTCGTAAGCTTTGTAGTCATCTGCGGAAGATACATACAGGTACGGGAACGGAACATCCTCGAACTTGCCTTCGAATCCGCTGTAGTTGCCCTTGATTGCGTTGTATACCATCATGAAAGCAATAAGCGGGTCGCAGTAATGTCCGCCGGACTGGCCAGCCATGGAACCATTCTCCAGTCTCTCTCCAAGATCCGGAAGGAAGTCGGTGGAAACAATGTCGATATCCTGAACTTTGCCTGCACGCTCAACTGCTGCGATAGCGCCCTGAAGCGGATCACCGCCGCCGCCTGCCGGGATCAGTGCGTCAAGAGTCGGATCTGCTGACATCAGAGCCTCTGCTGCCTTGGAACCACCCTCAGAAGAAGTACCAGCGTACTGCGGCTCAGACAGCTTAGCCTGATCATCCGGATGCTCTTTGTTCCAGTTCTCAACGCCAGCTTTGTAGCCTTCCCATCTGCCTAACCAGGTAGCATCACCCTGCTCCCAGCCGATCAGACCGATGTTTCTGTCACCCTTGTCCAGAAGAATCTGAACCAGCTTCTCGCCGTTCTCCGGCTCATTCTCATGAACTGCTCCGATGTAGTACGGAGACTGGGTTGCCATGTCGTAGATATCTGCGCTGTTATCCTTGCTGATCACACGGAAGAACTGTGCCAGATAAACCTTATTGTCATTTGCAGTCTTGATTGCAGAAGTCATCTCAGTATCAGAAGAGTTACAGATAATGATGCCCTGGCATCCTGCTGCAGCAAGCTGCTCTACAGAAGCGGTAACCTTCTCAGATACATGGCCCTGGTCAACATACTGAACCTGTACACCTAAAGCCTTTGCCGCCTCATCCAGGATCAGTTTACACTGGGAACCAAGAACATCGGTAGAAGACCAGATGGAAACACCGATCTTGATATCCTTGTTGTCGATACCGGAAGCTGCTGCCTCGGTGGTCTCTGCGCCGCCCTCTGCCTTGGAGTCAGCTGCCGGGGCTGCTGTGGTTGCGCTGGATGCTGCACCACCGCCGCATGCGGTCAGGCTTGCCAGCATCGCTGCTGCTGTCACGGTTGCCGTTGCTTTTTTGAAGACTTTCTTCATTTTGATTCCTCCCAACATGTTTTTAATTGTTTTCAACAACTATCATGGCTTTATTATACGTTTTGACAGCAAATTGCGCAACACAATACAAGGTATTTTTTATCAAAAGTTGTACTTTTTCTTATGCAAAATCATCTAAAAATTGTCATAATATCCGATATTTTTTATCATCATCATACATGTTGCATCATTTTTCGTCGGTATCTTGCATCGTATTTTGTGTATTTCTGTCAATACACGTGTGAATCCTTTAACGTTCCAGATTCTTTCTAAATACAACTTTGAATTGTTTGGAAAGCTGTATGGTTTTAGATATCTGAACAATCAGCTCAAAAAAAGGAGACCGGCATTGCACGCTGTGCTGCCGGTCTCCGGTTTATTTTCTGTATTACTTTCCCGCATCTGCAAAGCTCAGGCCCTCTGCCAGAGTCTGTCCCCCTGCCTTGATGGTGATGGTTTCTGTATCCATGTTCTCGCAGAAGGTGTTTGCCACTGCCTGAAGAACCCTTTCCTGATTTTCAGACGGGAACTGACTTAACTCCAGGGTTGCTTTCTCTGCCATGGTAGTATCCGCGGTCATACCCGGACCTGCCTCCTGACTTGCAGCACTTCCCTCGGTGGTGAAGCTGACTGCCTTGGTTCCGTCATCCAGCACTCCGTACTGAACAAGAAGATCTACCAGGCTCTGCGCGTCCAGAGTCTCTACTGAATCCATGCTTCCCCCTATCTTGCTTCCATCTTCGCTGACACTGTATATACATACCATCTTAAGATCCGGTGCATCCTGATCAACCGGTCTGCCAGTCACCACACCCGGACCTGCATCTGCAGTAGACTCAACTACATCTTCCTGCTGCGGTTCTTTCACCTCGCCGGTTTTATTCTTCTCGGTGGTCGGGGTACATGCTGCTAATGATAAGATCATCATGGCTCCCAGTAAGCCCATGACTAATTTCTTCATAATGATAAAGCCTCCTTGTATATCTTGTGTGTTATGCTTTCGCCTTGCGAAACCAGATATTCAGTTTTGCAAGGGCTTTGACAAGGCTCTCGGTCTCGTCGGGAGTCAGACCCTGTAAAATTGCCTCAATCATATCGTGGTGGAACTGTTCGTGATGTTCATAGGCATGCCTTCCTTTTTCGGACAACGAAATATAGACTACACGCCGGTCTTCTTTTCCTCGTTCCCGGGTCACGTAGCCCTTCTTTACCAGACTGTTCATGGCTATGGTCAGGGTTCCCACCGTCACAGACAGCTCTTTGGCAATCATAGACATATTCTTGGGTTCTCCTGTGCCAATGGCCTGGATCACATGCACATCGTTATTTGTAATATCCTGGAATTCCTGTGTGATGATGGCCTGCTCCTCTAAGTCCATCACATCACGAAACAGCTTTACCAGGGCATCGTTTAATGTCGCGTAAGTATCCACTTTTCTCCCTCACTGCACACGAAGCCTGTCGCTCCGCTCTTGATTATACATGATTTGACCACTTTCGACAACCGAGTTTTTCTTACGAGATTGTGAAAGATTTGTGATTTTTGTTACAAACTTCCAGGCTTTGTGATTTTCTTCCATCACTTTCCTGTAATCCAGATACTGGCCGCGATCCCGGCCACCGTAGCGATCAGTGCCCCGGGCACGGTATAACGGGTGCGGCGCACCTGTACACTGCCAAAATAAATACTGAGGCAATAAAAGACCGTCTCTGTGCTGCTCATCAGGACCGATGCCGCCATGCCAACGTGGCTGTCCGGCCCGTACTGTCGAAACAGATCCAGCAAAAGCCCGGTGGCTGCCGAGCTGGAAACCAGACGTACCAGGGTGATGGGTACCAGTTCCCGCGGAATATGCAAAAATCCCGCGGTCCTTGCACATACACCGGTCACTGCATCCAGAAGTCCGGAGGCCCGGACTACTCCCACCGCCGCAATCAGACCAATCAGGGTCGGCAAAATGTCTGCCACAGTTTTCATACCATTTTTTGCGCCATCCAGAAAATCATTAAATATCGGACGGCGCGAAATCAGGCCGAAAGCAATCACATAGCTGATGACAAAGGGAAGAAGGATTTTGGAAAGCCACAGAATCATAAATGAGCTGCCCTCCTGTTTTTCCAGTCCATAACCTTACAGAAAATCACCGCCGCCAGCGTGGAAATGGCCGTAGCCGCCAGCGCAGGTCCCAGCACCGCCTCCGGCTGTCTGGATCCGTACTGGCTCCGGTAAGCAACCAGCGTCACCGGAATCAGCTGCAGGGACGAAATATTCAGTATCATAAACGTACACATGGATGGGGTGGCCACGGGCTCCTCATCCCGGGCCGTCGGGATGTCCTTCGCCATCTCCTGCATGGCCTTTAACCCCGCAGGTGTAGCCGCCATGCCAAGTCCAAGCATATTAGCAATGATATTCACCGCAATCGGTTCCCTGGCCGGATGATCCCTCTCAAGTTCCGGAAACAAAAAATCCAGTACGGGTGCCATACAGCCGGTAAGCCATCTCACCAGTCCTGCCCGGCTTCCGATTTCCATAATTCCACACCAGAACGACAGAATTCCGAGCATGGTAAGACCCAGGCTCACGGATTCTTTTGCAGAGTCCAGAAGAGCCTGGGTCACTTCGTTCCATGTTCCATTACATGCGCCCCAAAGCATTCCGGCCAAGAGCATTCCGCCCCACAGATAATTCAGCAATACCGGTCACTTCCTGTTCTGATCATGCTGCCGTGCCGGATCATACGAGCCGTGCGCAGCATCATTTGCTTTCAATCTATGGGAGTTTCAACTCCTTTATGCCATACCGGAAACACTTTTCTTTTGCCATACAGCGTTTTCGCCTTTTATACAGTCAGGCTGTGTACCACAGGCTCCTCCTATTACACTGTTCCAACCAGATCCTGCACCACAGCCTCCACCGTCTCGATCTTATCGGCACGGTAAGCATTACTGCCGCAGAACAGCAGGGCATCATTCAGCGCTCCCTCTGCCGCATTGGACAGAGCTTTGGTAATGCAGTACGGGATATTAGCCGGATCACAATGCTCCAGACACTGGTAACAGTGGCTGATCTTTGCTTTTTCCCCACGCTCTTTCATGGCCGTAATCTTCTCCAGGAACGGATTTACAATGGCACGCCCAGGCATGCCTACCGGACTCTGGGTGATGACAATATCTTCTGCCTTCGCGTTGATGTAGGCCTGCTTGTAGCTCTCCGGTGCGTCACACTCCTCAGTGGTGACAAAACGGGTTGCCACCTGCACGGCGTCCGCGCCAAGCTCCATGGCATGCTCCACATCCTCCCGGGTGTAAATGCCGCCTGCGATGGCTACCGGAATATGTTTCTGGTACTTCTCCTCAAACTGTTTTACCACCTTCATGATACTGCGGATTTCTTCATCATACAGATCCTGATGGTAGGTATGCGGCACATCCTTTGTGTCTGCGCCGTAGCGGCTCAAATCCTCTCTGGAAAAGCCAAGATGGCCACCCGCCAGCGGCCCCTCGATCACCAGAAGATCCGGAATGCGCTTATACTTGCGGTCCCACATTTTGCAGATCACCATAGCGGATTTTGCGGTGGACACAATAGGTGCTATTTTCGTCTTAGCCCCTTCCACAAGCTCCGGCAGGGACACCGGAAGTCCGGCTCCTGAAATAATAATATCCGCTCCGGCCTTCACGGCCTCCTTCACATACTGTGCGTAGTTGCGGGTTGCCACCATAATATTAAATCCGATAATACCCTTCGGCGCGATCTCCCGTGCTTTCTTCAGTTCCTCACCAATGGCACGCAGATTTGCCTCCATTGGTGCCTTTAAAAACTCCGGATCCTTAAATCCGATCTGCGCGGTGGAAATGATACCAATACCACCTGCTTTCGCTACCGCTCCTGCCAGGGAGTGAAGGCTGATGCCTACTCCCATTCCCCCCTGAATGATGGGATATTTTGCTGTAAGATCACCGATTTTTAATGCTTTCATTATACTCATATGCTTCTCCTTAAGCCGGAAGCGGCAAACTCTGGCTTATGGACTCTTACGACTTTCCGTACCAGCCTGCCACTGCAGCCATTTACATATTCCGGAATCTCTGGTAACGGGACTCGCGGATTTCTTCCTTGGTTTTACCTCCATACCGCTCAAAAAATGCGGTCATGCTCTGTCTGATATGGTCTGCCAGTAACGGCATGGTTTCAATGGAAGCCGGTTCCGGCTCCGGGATCACATGCTCGATCAGGCCGCGCTCATAAAGATCTGCTGCCGTAATCTTCATAACCCTGGCTGCATCCGGAGCCTTCTTGCTGTCCTTCCACAGGATGGATGCAAAGCCCTCCGGAGAAAGGATGGAATAAATGGCATTTTCCAGCATCCATACTTCATTGGCCACCGCCATAGCCAGTGCACCGCCGCTTCCGCCTTCTCCGATCACGATTGAAAGGACCGGAACGGTCAATGCCGCCATCTCAAAAAGGTTGCGGGCAATGGCTTCACCCTGTCCGCGCTCCTCAGCCTCAATGCCGCAGAACGCGCCAGGTGTATCTACAAAACAGATCACCGGTCTGCCAAAGATCTCTGCCTGCTTCATCAGGCGCAGCGCCTTGCGGTATCCGTCCGGAGACGGCATGCCAAAATTCCGATGAATATTTTCCTTGGTAGTGCGGCCCTTCTGCTGGCCGATCACCGTTACCGGCATACCGCGGAAAGTGGCAATGCCACCAATGATGGCTCCATCATCGCTGAAATAACGGTCACCATGGAATTCCATAAAATCATCAAACAGCGCGTGAATGTAATCCATTGCCACCGGACGGGCTGCGCTTCTGGAAAGCTGCACGGTATCCCAGGCATTTTTTCCACTCTTTTTCTGTTTTTCCAGATAGTTTTCCACAGACTCTGCAGGTTCTGCCTGCACATGCTGTGGATTCACAGTCATTTCCTGTTTCTTGTGCATCCGCAAAATATCTGCCAGAACATCCCTCTGGTTTTCCCGGTCTACGATCTTATCTACAAAACCGTGTTCCAGTAAGAACTCTGCTCTCTGGAAGCCCTCCGGAAGCTTCTGGCCAATGGTCTGCTGAATGACACGCGGCCCTGCAAATCCAATCAGAGCATTGGGTTCTGCCAGGATGATATCGCCTAACATGGCAAAGCTTGCTGTCACGCCCCCCGTAGTCGGATCTGTCAGGACGCTGACAAAAAGCTGTCCTGCCTCATGATGCTTTTCCAGTGCAGCAGAAGTTTTGGCCATCTGCATCAGGGAAACAATGCCCTCCTGCATTCTCGCGCCGCCTGAGCAGGCAAAAATAATGACAGGAAGTTTTTCCTCGGTAGCACGCTCAACCATGCGGGTAATCTTCTCGCCCACCACATGTCCCATACTGCTCATAATGAACCGGGCATCACAGATACCAATGGCAGTCTCAAAGCCTTTGATGGTTCCCTTTCCGGTTACGATAGCTTCCTGAAGTCCGGTCTTTTCCTGTGCTGCCTGGACCTTCTTCTCGTATCCCGGGAAATCTAATGGATTGGAAAACTCCATTTCCTTATTCCATTCTTCAAAGCTGCCCTCATCCAGCAGCATCTCAATGCGGCGGTATGCATGCACACGGAAATATCCGCCGCACTTAGGACAGACATACAGATTGTTGCGCACATCTTCCACATAGATCGGCTGACCGCACTTATTACACTTTCTCCAGAGTCCCTCTGGGATGTTCGGCTCTTCTTCGCTCTTAGCCTTACGGTGAGTGTCAATCATGGTATATGTCTTTTTGAACATATTTTTAAACATACAGGATTCTCCTTAATAGGCGTAAGACACAGGAAAAAACTTCCCTGTGCCTTATTACATTACTTACAGTATTCCGGGAACTGATCCGGGATAAATCCGGTATCAATTTTATGACCGTCCTGATAAACCGGATTGCTTAAGATTTCAAACTGAAAATCCAGGTTGGTATCGATGCCTTCAATAATCAGCTCGCCCAGCGCACTTCTCATCTTCGCAATAGCCTCTGCACGGTCTTTTCCGTGTACGATCAGCTTCATCAGCATGGAATCATAGTTGGCCGGAACCTTATACTCATTGTAAATGTGTGTGTCCACACGGACTCCGTTGCCTCCCGGGATATGAATGTTGGTTATCTTTCCCGGACACGGCATGAAATTCTTTGCCGGATTCTCTGCGTTGATGCGGCACTCAATAGCATGACCCTGGATATGGATATCCCTCTGGGTCACACTTAATTTCTCTCCTGCTGCCACACGGATCTGTTCTTTGATCAGATCCAGACCGCTTACCAGCTCCGTTACCGGATGCTCCACCTGGATCCGGGTGTTCATCTCCATGAAGTAGAAGTTTTTGTTTTTATCTAACAGAAACTCGATGGTTCCCGCATTTTCATAGCCAACGGCCTTTGCCGCCTTTACAGCAGTCTCGCCCATCTTTTTGCGAAGCTCCTCCGAGATTGCGATGGACGGAGACTCCTCCAGCACCTTCTGGTGGCGCCGCTGAATGGAGCAGTCACGCTCGCCTAAGTGAACAACATTGCCGTACTTATCCGCCATGATCTGGAACTCAATATGACGCGGGTTCTCTACGAAACGCTCCAGGTACATGGTGTCATCGGAAAAGCCCTTCACGGACTCCATCTGCGCATTCTGGAAGTTGGCTTCAAAGTCTTCCTCACTCCAGGAAACGCGCATACCCTTACCGCCACCGCCGGAGGAGGCCTTGATCATAACAGGAAAACCAATCTCCTTTGCCATCTTCAGAGCCTCTTCTACTGTGTAAACCGGCTCCTTGCTGCCCGGAACCACCGGAACTCCGGCCTCCACCATGGTCTTTCTGGCTGCGGATTTATTGCCCATTTTATTGATGATCTCCGCAGACGGACCAATGAACGCGATGCTGCACTTCTGGCACAGCTCCGCAAAGCGCGCGTTTTCTGAAAGGAATCCGAATCCCGGATGAATAGCTTCTGCCTTCATGGCTACGGTAGCTGCCAGAATACGCTCCATATTCAGGTAACTCTGATTTGACGGTGCCGGTCCGATACAGATGGCCTCATCTGCCAGAAGGGTGTGCAGACTATCGCGGTCTGCCTCCGAGTAGACTGCCACAGTCTTAATTCCCATCTCGCGGCAGGCCCGGATAATTCTTACCGCAATCTCGCCGCGGTTCGCGATTAAGATTTTATCAAACATTCCCGTACCTCAACTCTGCGTTTCCGCGGCCTTACTGGATCGCAAAGGTCAGCTCTGCTGATACCGCGATCTTTCCTTCTGCATTGGTCGCAACAGCCTTGCCAACACCGATCGGGCCTTTGCGCTTAATAATTTCGCACTCCAGCTTCAGACGGTCTCCCGGCAGTACCATCTGTTTGAATTTTGCGTTATTGATGGAACCGAAAAACGCGGTCTTGCCCTTATTCTCCGGCAGGCTTAAGATAGCTACCGCCCCAACCTGTGCCAACGCCTCGATCATCAGCACTCCCGGCATAACCGGCTGTCCCGGAAAATGGCCGTTGAACTGCGGCTCATTAAAGGTAATGGATTTGTAGCCAACCGCACGTACGCCCGGCTCCAGCTCATCGATAAAATCAATCAGCAGAAACGGATGTCTGTGCGGAATGATCTCCTGGATTTCTTTGATTCCCAGTCTCATAATATACCTCCTATCGGATGCGGAACAGCGGCTGTCCGTACTCTACCACATCTTCGTTGTTCACCAGGACTGCCTCTACTACACCGTCATATTCACTCTCGATCTCGTTCATCAGCTTCATGGCCTCAATGATACCAAGAACCTGACCTTTCTTTACGGTATCGCCTTCTTTTACGAATGCCTCTGCCTCCGGAGAAGCGGAAGAATAGAAGGTTCCTACAAGCGGAGAAGTCACAACCTTATCAGAACCAATATCCAGGCTACTCTCCTTTTTCTCTTCATCTGCCTTTTCCGGTGCCTCAGATACCGCAGCCGGAGCGGCTGCCATCTGCATCGGCATTGTGCCCATCATCGGAGCGGCCGGCTGGGAAATCACAACCGGAGCAACCGGAGCCTGCGCTACATTTTTCTTCTTCTTTTTCTTGAGCACCAGCTTCTGGTCACCCTCTTCATATACAAAACTGGTCAGGCCATTATCAGAAACAGCCTGGATCAGTGTTACGATCTCATCAATCGTCATGGTCTACCTCCTGAAGCTTTACGCCTCGAATTTCTTTACCAACAGGGTTGCATTGTGTCCGCCAAAGCCCAGGGAATTGGAGATTGCACAGTTTACATCCATCTGCACGCCCTCACCCTTACAGTAATCCAGATCGCACTCCGGATCATCCTTCTCCAGGCCTGCGGTTGCGTGGACATATCCCTCCTGAATGGACTTTACACAGGTGATAAACTCCACACCGCCTGCTGCGCCTAAAAGATGTCCGATCATGGACTTGGTAGAGTTGATCTTAGTCTTGTATGCATGATCACCGAGCACGATCTTGATGGCCTTGGTCTCAAATAAATCGTTATGATGAGTACTGGTGCCATGCGCGTTGATGTAATCTACATCCTCCGGCTTCATGCCTGCATCTGCGATAGCCATCTCCATGGCTTTTGCCGCACCGCTTCCGTCCTCAGCCGGAGAAGTGATGTGGTAAGCGTCACCGGTTGCACCATAGCCGGCCAGCTCAGCATAAATCTTGGCACCTCTTGCCTGCGCGTGCTCTAAAGACTCTAATACAACGACACCTGCACCCTCACCCATGATAAAACCGCTGCGCTCTGCATCAAACGGAATCGATGCCCGGGCCGGATCATCTGTGGTGTTCAATGCAGTCAGGGAGGTAAATCCAGCCACGCCGATCGGAGTGATGCTTGCCTCTGCGCCGCCTGCTACCATCACGTCGGCATCACCATACTGGATGGTACGGAATGCCTCACCAATGGAGTGGGTACCGGTTGCACACGCGGTTACTACATTGATGCATTTGCCCTTCATGCCAAACTGGATGGAAACGTTTCCTGCTGCCATATTGCTGATCATCAGCGGAACCAGAAGCGGATTTACACGGCCCGGTCCTTTTTCCAGAAGCTTTTTGTACTCACGCTCAACGGACTGCAGGCTTCCGATACCGGAACCAATGCTTACGCCCACACGGAACGGATCTTCCTGGCTCATATCAAGATCTGCATCCTCAACAGCCTGTCTGGTTGCAGCTACTGCGAACTGGCAGAACTGCTCCATTCTCTTTGCTGCCTTCGGATCCATGAACTGCTTCGGATCGAAATCCTTAACCTCTGCTGCCAGCTTTGCCTTGTAATCTGTCGTGTCAAAATAGGTGATCGGTGCAATACCGACTTTCTTTTCTTTTAAACCATTCCAGAATTCTTCTACGCTATTGCCGATCGGGGTGATGGCACCCATGCCGGTTACTACTACTCGTCTGCTCATATCTGTTCTCCTGTGATTTTTCTTTCAACACATGCGGCGCTATCTTCAGATCTGACTTTGTCACCGCCGTTTGCATGCTTACGTTACATGGCCATTCCGCCGTCTACACAGATAACCTGTCCTGTAATGTACTTTGCTTCGTCAGATGCTAAAAATGCTACCAGATTTGCTACATCCGCAGTCTCGCCAAATGCTCGCATTGGAATCTGTGCACTGATATTTTCCTTGATAGTATCAGACAGCACCTCGGTCATATCGGTCTTGATAAATCCCGGGGCCACTGCATTGCAGGTGATGCCGCGGCTTGCCATCTCTCTTGCCACTGCCTTGGTCATGCCGATCACGCCCGCCTTGGAAGCACTGTAATTTACCTGTCCTGCATTTCCCATGACGCCGGATACAGAAGAAATATTTACAATATGTCCGCTCTTCTGCTTTAACATCTGACGGGAAATGTGCTTGATGCAATTGAAAGCGCCCTTTAAGTTGGTATTTAACACTGCATCAAAATCTTCCTCGCTCATCTTCATCAGCAGATTGTCCCGGGTAATCCCGGCGTTGTTCACCAGAATATCCACACGGCCGTAGGTCTTTACCACATATGCCATCATCTCAGCTGCCTTGTCATAGTCCGACACGTTGCACTGCAGGGCCTCAGCCTTTCCACCCAGTGCCTCGATCTCTTTTACCGTCTCCTCAGCCTTTTCTGCAGAACCGTTATAATTAACAACAACGGTTGCTCCCTTTGCTGCCAGAGTCTTTGCGATTTCTTTGCCGATGCCGCGGCTCGCGCCGGTCACCACTGCGATTTTTCCAGTTAACATTTATTTCAGTTCCTCCACGACTTTCGCCACGTCATCCAGTTTCTCTATATTAAGAACCTTTACGGTTCTGTCGATCTTTCTCATAAATCCGCTCAGGGTTTTTCCCGGTCCGATTTCCACGAAGGTATCCACGCCGTCAGCCAGCATGGTGCGGACACTCTGCTCCCATCTGACAGAGGAAGAAACCTGCTTTGTCAGAAGCGGTTTTACCTCTGCCGCATCAGTTACATACTGCGCAGTCACATTGGCTACATACGGGATCTGCGGGGTATGCACCTCCACCTGCTCCAGTACCTCGCCAAGCTTCTCGCCTGCACCGGTCAGCATGCGGGAATGGAACGGTCCGCTTACATTTAACATGATGGTGCGCTTTGCACCGGCTTCCTTTAACTTTTCACAGGCAGTTTCCACTGCCTCTTTTTTTCCGGAAATCACAATCTGTCCCGGGCAGTTATAATTTGCGATCTGCACGCCTTCAATATCTGCGATCGTCTCCTCTATAACAGCCGCATCCATAGCCAGAACAGCCGCCATAGCGCCCTGCCCTGCCGGAACGGCCTGTTGCATCAGGATTCCTCTCTGTCTCACGGTTGCAATAGCATCTTTCTCGCTTATAACACCGGCAGCATAGAGTGCGCAATATTCACCCAGGCTTAAGCCCGCAGTCACATCCGGCTTTACCCCCTGTGCTTCCAATACCTTTGTCATGGCAATGCTGGTGGTCACCATCGCTGCCTGGGTATACTCAGTGATATCCAGACGGTCATTCTCCGTAAAGCAAAGCTCCGGAACGGAGAATCCCAGGATATCGGTTGCCAGGTCGAAGGTTTCTTTTCCTTCCTTTGTCTGCTCATAGAAATCCTGTCCCATGCCGCATACCTGCGCGCCCTGTCCCGGGTAAATAAATGCGATCTTACTCATCACTCTTGCTCCTTTTTCTCTCTTACTTGCGGCCCAGAAGTGTCTCTGCCTGTGCCATCATCTCATCAATCATTTCCTTGCAGGTCTGCTCTTTGGAAACCATTCCTGCAATCTGTCCTGCCATCACGGTTCCGTTGGTAACATCACCTTCCTGAACTGCCTTGCGAAGCGTTCCGAGGGTCAGGTACTCCAGCTCCTCAAAGCTCTTGCCCTCATTTTCCAGCTTCACATACTCTCTGGTCATCTGATTTCTTAAGCAGCGTACCGGATGTCCGTGGGTGCGGCCGGTTACGGTAGAATCAATATCTTTTGCCTTTAAGACACGGTCTTTGTAATTCTGGTGTACGGTGCATTCCTTTGCAACCAGGAAGCGGGTTCCCATCTGAACTGCCTCTGCACCCAGCATGAATGCTGCAGCAATGCCGCGTCCGTCACCGATACCGCCTGCCGCGATAACCGGAATGGAAACAGCGTCCACAACCTGTGGAACCAGGGTCATGGTAGTTGCTTCACCGATGTGTCCGCCGGACTCAGTTCCCTCTGCCACAACAGCGTCTGCGCCGTAGCGCTCCATTCTCTTTGCAAGAGCTACGGAAGCTACAACCGGGATTACCTTAATGCCTGCTGCCTTCCACATCTCCATATATTTTTCCGGGTTTCCGGCACCGGTGGTTACAACCTTTACGCCTTCCTCCACGATCACCTTGGCCACCTCATCTGCGTACGGGCTCATCAGCATAACGTTTACGCCAAATGGCTTGTCGGTCACCGCCTTTACCTCACGGATGTAATTGCGGATTACCTCTGCCGGAGCGTTTGCTCCGCCGATCAGGCCCAGGCCGCCTGCCGCAGATACTGCCGCTGCCAGATGGCTCTCTGCCACCCATGCCATACCGCCCTGAATGATCGGATATTCAATGCCTAAGAGTTCTGTAATTCTCGTTTTCATCTGACTCCTCCAACTTCCTGCTTTCCATCAGGCTTGTGCTCAGAACTTGTGTTCCAGACGCAAGCCTGATGTGCTGTCTAAAAAAGGGTGCAGGGCTTACGCCTCTACACCTTTCTCCTTCAGGTAATTCATAACATCGCCAACAGTCAGCAGGTTCTGCAGATCATCAGATGGGATCTCTACAGAGTACTCATCCTCCAGGGCCATAACCAACTCAAACAGATCCAGGGAGTCAGCACCTAAATCCTCTTTAAAGGAAGAAGCCTCGGTGATGCTGTCTGCATCTACGCTTAACTGGTCTGCAATGATTTCTTTCATTTTCTCTAACATAATTTTGATCTCCTTTGATATGAAATATTTTCTTTTATAATTTGAAGGAAGCGGCGTTTCATCCGCATTCCATACTACCAGGTTAACAGGACAGCTCCCCAGGTAAGGCCGCCTCCAAAGCCTGCCAGCACCAGTTTGTCACCCCGGCTTAGCTTTCCTTCCCGGTTTAACTGGTCTAACAGGATCGGCACTGTAGCGCCGGAAGTGTTTCCATACTTGTCAATGTTCATCGGCACCTTGTCAAGAGGCTGCTTTAACCGCTTGGCTACTGCCTCGCAGATCCGGTAATTAGCCTGGTGCAGGACAAAATACTTAATAGCCCCAATCTCTGTTTTGCTCTCGGAAAGCACCTGGTTAATGCATTCCGGAACCTTCTTTACCGCAAACTTGAATACCTCCTGCCCATTCATATAGATATATCCCAACTCCGGAGTTTTCCCGTTCAGGAAATTTCCCTCACTGCGGGCCAGACAGGAAAGCACCATGCCTCTGGCTCCATCAGAACCCATAACTGTATGAATAATGCCGTCTTTTTCATCTGCCTGAATGACTGCCGCTCCGGCACCATCTCCAAATAAAACACAGGTTGCCCTGTCACTCCAGTCAGTCAGCTTACTCAGACAATCCGCGCCGATGATGAGCCCAGTCCGATATACACCGGCCTGGATAAACGCCTGGGCGGTGCTGAGCGCGATTTCAAATCCGGAACATGCCGCGCTGATATCAAACGCCATAGCATGAACCGCTCCGATGGCCGCCTGCACTTCACAGGCTCCGTTCGGGAAACAGTGATCCGGTGAGGATGTCGCAAGCAAAATAAAATCAACTTCCTCTGCCGATACGTTTGCGTTCTTTAGGGCACGCTCTGCCGCTCTGGCGGCCAGCACACTGGTGCCTTCCGTCTCCGCGATACGGCGCTCATGGATTCCTGTGCGGGTGACGATCCACTCGTCACTGGTCTCTACAACCTCTGCCAATTCTTCATTCGTCACAATCCGTTCCGGAACATAAGAACCGGTTCCAATAATTCTGCCTGTCATGCTCGTACCTGTTTCCTCTTCAAATTCGTGCTAAACTCTGTCATAACCATCTGAATTTTATTTTTATTTTCGAATGTTTTGATATTCAAAGTATTTTGACGTTTTTATCTTATAGAATAAAAAGAGTTTTGTCAAGCAATATTCCCAACAAAACTCTTCTGTAAGCCAATCTTTTATTTTGTTTCGATCTGCTCATCTTTTAAAAGACGCATCATCAAAACCACCACATGCTTGCGGTCCTTGTTCAGTGCCTCCCATTCGCATACCGGAAAATCTTTGGCGGTATGCTCTTCCGGGGTGTCTTCTACCAAGCTTAAAAATTCCGAACATTTCATGCCAAACGCTTTGCTGATCTTTGTCAATGTGTCAATGCTGACGGTACTCCGCTTGTTAAACATAGTTGTCAGAGTTGACTGTTTGATTCCACTTAACTGAGAAAGCCGGTATCGGCTGTAACCCCTCTGCTTCATCAACTCTTCGATTTTCGCCAGCAGCCTTTCGTTTTCCATGATGTCATATCTCCTTCTCCTTTGAATACCTCTATCTTATTGGATTTCAGAGACATGCCATAGATTTAATATTTTGATAATATAAGGCGAGATTTTGGCATATTTTGCCAGTCAGTTATTGTTCTTTCTGCTCTGTCAGCATGCGGTACACGTCCCTCTTTGCGATTCCACGGTCCTTCGCCACCAGCTTCATGGCCTCTTTCCGGTCAATGCCCTGGTTTAAATAGAGATCCATATGCTCCTCCAGGCTCATCTCATCCCAGGATTTCTGCTGCTCCGCTTTCAGTTCGCCAATGCTCTTTCCCTCAATGACAATAACGCACTCCCCTTTTGGTTCTTCGATTTCATAGCGTTCCAGCGCCTCTGCAAAGGTAGTCCGGTAAGCTTCCTCATATTTTTTCGTCAGTTCCCGGCAAATGGTAATGCAGCGGTCTGCTCCCAGTGCATCAGAAAGCTCCTGCAGCGTCCGTACCAGATGATGAGGCGCCTCATACACGATCATCGTGCGGGTTTCCGTCTTTAACTCCTCCAGGATCCACTGACGCTCCTTTTTATCAACCGGCAGAAAGGCCTCAAAACAAAACCGCCTTGTCGCCAGGCCGGATATAGTCAGCGCTGTAATACAGGCTGCCGGTCCCGGAAGGGATGTCACCTCAATGCCTGCTTCATAGCACTGTTTCACCAGTTCCTCTCCCGGATCAGAAATACCCGGCGTACCAGCATCGGTCACCAGCGCAATGTTCACGCCCTGGCGCATCTGCTCCACCAGATACCGTGCCTTATCAATCTTGTTGTATTCATGATAGCTCGTCATCGGAGTCTTTATCCCGAAATGGTTCAGCAGCTTAATACTGTGTCTGGTATCCTCTGCCGCAATCAGGTCTGCTTCCTTTAAAGTATTAAGTACCCGCAGGGTAATATCATCCAGATTACCGATGGGTGTCGCGCAAAGATATAATTTCCCTGCTGCTTTTGCCTGCTCCGCCATAATTTCCTCCTGCTATTTGCAAAATCTGCTCCCGGAACCACTAAAATAACATTCCGTATGCCTTTTAATATCCGTAAACATCGTAAATTTCCCGTGTATATACGCCAGGCTCCCTGTATACAATGATCGGCGCTTCCACCTTCATCATGGATCTGCCTCCGCGCACTGCCTCAATCAAAACCATGTTGGCTTCCTTGTCCACAAACGGATGCACCAGCTTCATGCGCTTCGGCTCCAGTTTATAGGTCTTTAAGGCTGTTATAATTTCTGCCAGCCTGTGCGGCCTGTGTACCATATAAAAACGCCCTCCGCTTTTTAAAAGCAGTGACGCCTCCCGGCAGACATCATCCAACGTGCAGAACACCTCATGCCGCGCGATGGCTTTTGGAAGCTCCGGATTTTTCAGGCCGTGATTGTCATTCATGTAAGGCGGATTCGAGGTAACTACGTCAAAAGAAGCCTTGCCGAACAGGCGGCTGGCTTCTTTGATGTCTCCTCTTACGATGTCTACCCGGTTCTCCAGCTGATTTAAGCGGACACTGCGGCCTGCCATCTCAGCCACCTCCTCCTGGATCTCCAGACCGGTAAAATGCTTTCCCTTTGTCTTGGCTTCCAGCAGAATCGGAATAATTCCGGTTCCGGTTCCCAGATCTACGGCTACTTCGCCTTCCTTCACCTGGGCAAAACCGGATAACAACACGGCATCCATGCCAAAACAGAAGCCCTTTTTTTTCTGGATGATACGGTAACCGTTTCTCTGCAGATCATCGATCCGTTCATCCTCACCGCAAGTCACATTATTCATTCAGCTTTGATTTTCCTTCCTTCTTCTCCAACGCTTCCAGCTTCTTCAGTTCATGATCCTCAGGCTGCTCATTCTTGCCTTTTCTGCGACGCGGTTTGAACTTCAGCTGCTCCACCTTGTATTCGCGGATTTCTTTCTCATCTTTTTCCACCGTCACAATGACCTTTACCAGCTGGCGCAGCACATTCACGCTTTGCACCTCACCCTTTAAGCCGTCGTCGGTTGTTACATAGTCACCCACACCCGGGAGCTTGCTGTTTAAGTACTCGTAAGTTTCCTCCTCGTTCTTTAAACAGCACATCAGACGTCCGCAAACACCGGAAATCTTGGTTGGATTTAAAGAAAGATTCTGCTCCTTCGCCATCTTGATGGATACCGGTATGAACTCCGACAGATAAGAATGACAGCAAAGGGCTCTTCCGCAGATTCCCACACCACCTATGATCTTGGTTTCATCTCTCACGCCGACCTGACGCAGCTCGATCCTGGTCTTAAACACAGATGCAAGATCCTTTACCAGTTCACGGAAGTCGATACGTCCGTCTGCTGTAAAATAGAAGAGAATCTTATTGTTATCAAAGGTATACTCTACATCAATCAGTTTCATCTCCAGCTTATGCTTGCGGATCTTCTCCTGACAAATTTTGAAGGCATCCTTCTCTTTCTTGCGGTTTGCTTCCTCGCGGGCAATGTCTTCCTTATTTGCCATACGAATGACTGCTTTTAATGGCTGTACCACCTTGTTATCTTCTACATCACGGTTTCCCAGCACGACATGGCCGTACTCAATGCCGCGGGCGGTCTCTACAATAACATGGTCCCCGTTTTTAATTTCCAGCTTTCCCGGAGAAAAATAATAGATTTTTCCTGCTGCGCGAAAGCGAACTCCAATTACTGTTACCATAAATTTCTATCTCCTATCTGTTCCCGGCGTTCTCTTTTTACGGTTCACGCCTGCGATCAATCTGCTCCTTCATCACCAGAAGCATCAGCTCCATGGCAAGCTCCATATTTACATTTGCATCCAGACGGATACGCGCTTTATCGATTGCCTGTAAAATCTTTTCCAGACCCTCGTAAGAACACTTCTGCCCCATCTCATTGATGCTGCTGTACTCATCCTTAAAAATAAGTTGGTTCATGTCCCTCGCTACCTTGTAAAGCAGCACATCCCGGTACCAGAGCTGCATGAAATCCAGACACTCGTAAATATCCAGATTTTCCTCTTTCATCTTGCGAATGTAATCCAGCAGTTCCGAAATATCCATCTCCTTCACATGCTTTAGGAGATGCAGCATCTCCCCATGCAGAAGCTTAAAATCTTCGGACGAAGCCAGCGAAATGGCTTTTCCCAGATTTCCACGTGCAAAAGCCGCATAGATGTCCGCATCTGCCTCCTCCACATGCAGGGTATCGGTTAAATATTTCTTCACGGTAAAATCCCGAAGAGGTTTCAATTTCAGCTGCACACAGCGTGACAGGATAGTCGGCAGAAATGCCTCCTGGTTCGTTGTAAGCAAAAGAATCACCGCATAGGACGGCGGCTCCTCAATAGTCTTTAACAGCGCATTCTGTGCCTGCTGTGTCATCTTTTCCGCTTCATCCACAATGTATATTTTATAATAGCTGCTATATGGCCGGATCATGATGGTGTCGTTGATCTGCTTTCGGATGTCATCGACTCCGATCGTGCCGGGTTTTTCATGAGACACGTAGATCAGGTCTGGATGGCTGCCGCTTAATACCTGTTTGCAGGCGTGGCATTCCATACAGGGTTCGGTTTTTCCCTTCTCGCACAACAGGGTAAGAGCAAATGCATTGGCCAGGGACTTTCTTCCCATGCCTGCCTCGCCGGTCAGAATATAAGCGTGAGAAACCTTATTGTACTCAATCGCCTTCTGAAAATGTTCCTTTATCTGGTCATGACCGATGATTTCCTGAAAATTCAGCATCGCAGTCACCTCACAATCTCTCTAATTTTAAGGCATATCAATCAGAAGTATAACACACTTTTAGCTTTCAGCCAATGCTCCGCATTCCAAATTTCCGGCTTTATCTGCGGTCCTTTCTGTTTTTTCTGCTTCTATTTTCCCGTTTCCTGCCAGATCCGGTCCGCAATTGCCTGCACACATGCCTCCAGCTCCTGATTCTCAAAAGCTTCCGTCACATCCAGCTCCGCCAGACGTTCCGGTGAAAAATCCGCCTCATCTGCAAGAAAACGTCTGCACAGTTCCGTATATTTCGGCTCTTGCTGCTGTCGTTCTCTGGCAATAGCCCGTTCCAGCCGTACACCGTCATCCACCGTCACATACAGTGGAACCAGCTTCTCTTTTCCATAATATTCCCGTAATTTCTCATAGGAATCCAGCGTACCGATCACCAGATAATCCGCCTGTGCCAGATTGATCTGCCCGTCATCCACAGTGGCGTAGCTCCATGGTCCAAACACTGTCTGATACGTCCGCACTTCTACTACCTTGCCGGACTGCTCCAGTTTTTTCAATTGCTTCTGACCTATAAAATGATACTCTACTCCCTCCTGCTCTCCGTCCCGCATAGGCCGCGTTGTATAAAGTACAATGCTTTTCAACTCCGGGCACAGACTACGCAGCCGTTTATAAATGCTGTCTTTTCCCGATGCGCTCTTTCCCATCAGATAAAAAATCTTCCCCATTTTCATTTCCTCCAGACCGGTTTTATCTCTCTTTCTTTTCCGGTGTCCTGTCTGTTGCTCTGTCTTCTTTTACGACCTGCAGATACTTTATTTCCTGATCCTTCATGCCCTGTACCGGAAGTCCGATATCCCGGTCATACAATACCTGGCTGATCAGCTTCTCTGTCATCCGTTCTCCCGGTGTGATGATCGGGATTCCCGGCGGATACAGATAGATAAACTCGCCTGAAATCCGTCCTGCAGATTCCTCCAGACGAATACATTCTAGCGGAGCATGAAACGCTGCTGCCGGAGTCATGCATATCTCCGGTGCCTGAACGTCCTGTATCTTTTTTTCCTCTACGCAGATCCCTGGCTCCTGCTGCACCTTTGTGCTGACTCTGTCATAATTTCTTCTATATGCTTTTATACTGTTATCTTCAAAATGATTCCCGGCCGTTCCGATGTTCCGATCGATGACAAGTAAAGCCGCAACCAGCCGTTCCAAATGTTCCTCACTGTCCAGAAAGGTCAGTATGGCCACCGCATAATCTGCCCCACACATTTCCATTTCTATCGCATAGTCCCGGCGCAGGCATTCATTCAGGTTTTCTCCTATCATTTTTCCCTGACAGGAGATCACCAGTTTTGACTCATCCACATCAAATACACCATGAGCACCGATCTGGCTCCGGTCAAGCAGCTTTAGATTCCTCAGGTTTTTCAAACGCTCCCTCACCTTTTGAATGCGCACCGCAAACGCAGCCATATGCTCCGCTCCGTGCTGATGCATCTCAAAAATACACTGCTCCATCACAGCCATAAACACATAGGACGGGCTGCTGCTCTGATACATCTGAAGACACTGTTCCAGACGGTCGCGCCTGACCCGCTGCCCCTTCAAATGCAAAACGGCTGTCTGAGTCAGACTCGGCAGCGTTTTATGAAGGCTCTGAATCACCAGATCTGCCCCACACTGCAGTGCGGATTCCGGAAAATATCCATCTCCAAACGAAAAATGCGCGCCATGGGCCTCATCCACAATCAGCGGAATATCATGAGCATGTACCACATCGGCAATCCCGCGGATATCCGAAACCACTCCGTCATAAGTTGGAGACACGATCAGAACACCGCGAATCTCCGGATGTTCACTTAGCTTCTTTTCCACATCTTCTGGTCTTATCCCGCCCTGAATCCCCAATTCTTCTATGATTTGTGGATAAACATACTCCGGCTTCAAGGAATTGAGGATAAGTCCGTGATACACTGACTTATGGCAGTTTCGGCTTACCAGTATGGACTCTCCAGGGCGCATAACCGCACCAATGGCACTTAAAATTCCACAGCTGCTTCCGTTTACCAGATAATACGTATGATCTGCCCCATACACTCCGGCTACCCACTCCATGGAATCTTTCAAAATCCCCTCCGGATGATGCAGATTGTCAAATCCGTCAATTTCCGTAATATCAATAGAAAACGGATTGGGAAAATCCCGCAGCAGTCCATATTCCATATGCCGCTTGTGTCCCGGCATATGAAAAGCAGCTGTCTCCGAAGCGCTATAACGTTTTAACCTTTCTCTCAGCAATTCCTCTCTTTTCATCCACAAACCTCATTCTTTTTTCCAAACTCTAATATGTGATTGTAACATACAACTCCTTTACATTCCAACCTCTTTTCTTTATAATTGACATGTACTAATAAAAGAAAAGAGATGAATGATCGTGCGTGAAATGGAATTTAAAATGGAGCGCCAGGGCCTGGTAAACATCGGCGATGTGGTTGATGTCACAGAGCGTGAGGGATTCAACTACAGCTACATCATTGAGCCTGCCGTAGCCATGTCAGGCTGCTATAAATCCCGCGATCGCCTGAAATCCAAACAGGGCGTTATCAAAGATATTAAGGAAAATTCCCGTGGATTCTATGTTATTGCGGAATTTGACGAACCGGAAATCTGAAAAAACAAATATTCTTACACAAAAACAGGGTTGTGACGGACAATCAGTCTTCCATCACAACCCTGTTTTTATCAGGAATGATCAAAACTCTGCGCCACATAGGCACCGGTTCTTCTCCTTTTTCCCAATAGCAGTCTTCCCAGTAACAATATACCTGTCCATCCTGCATCATCACAAATTCTACCCTGTCATTACCGGTTGTCTCTTCTCTTTCCCGAAGTTCTTCGTCATTCAGATAACTCATCTGACCTGATCTGGAAATTACCGCAATGACTCCATGACTGCTCTTCCAGTTCTTCGGATTGTAATTTCCATAAAGCTGGTCGCCTTCCTCAGAATAATACAGCTGCCAGATGCGCCCAGGAAAACGCTTATGCAGCTCCTCCACTTCCGCATCCTGTTCAGTCATGGAAATCCGGAATAACTGGCTATACTGCTTGCTGCGTTCCTTGCCCTTCATCCATGCACTGTAATAGATCCAGTCCCCTACAATACAAAAACTGTCGATGGATTTGCCCATGGACTCGAAAAGCGTTTCAGTTCCGCCTTTATTACAGAAAATTGCCTGTCCATTCCCATCTTCCTGTTCCTTCAGATAATAGAAAATACCATCACTCTCCCGGGCTGCAGCCTGAACAGTTTCAATCCGATTGCCGGACATCTTAAAGATTCGATCTCCATACAGGTAATTTCCATCAACATCCGTCTGAAGCTTTCTTCCCAGCGTGTCATAAAGATAAATTTCATCCTGTTCCACCGCTGCATAAGTTCCAATCTGCTGTGTCTCAAAAACTGCATCCACACTGATACGCTGCACGGAACCATACTGCATGATATAAATACCATCTTCCCAGAAGGTAAAATTATCAACATCCTGGGCTATGACTTCTATTTCCTGATCACTGTCTGACCGGTACAGCGTATGATACAGAGATGGGTGTACTTTTGATAACTGGCTGTCTTTTCGTTCCGGACAAGGCAGATAATAGGTCCAGCCATCCCGGGTCTGAATCTCCTCATTATAATCATGTTCCCCTGCCAGACTACTTTCCGATAATGGTACTGTATACAGGATCTGTCCTGTCTCGGAAAGAATAACAGCTTTATCTCCTAACTGAATCTCTGTATTCTCATTCTTGACTTCCGTTTTCTCTGGCTGCTGAAAGGTCCGCTCAAAAGGGGCCTGCAGTAAATCAAGCTGATGCTTTACCTTCCAGATTCCGACAACAGCAAGTACAAGCGCTGCTGCGAGCAGAAGCAGAGAAATGATTCTCTTTTCCCTTGAAAGCTCTGGCTCTTCCGTATGTTCTCCGTCACCTTCTACAATTCCAAGACGATCCTCAATTTCCAACAACAGAGAAGTTTCATCCAAATTAGTCAGATTCTCTTTTTTCGCCTCTTTAGACTGCATTTTTTCTTCGGCATAGGAAGCCTCGATCATTTCCTTTGTCGCCTCAATGCGGGTCTCTGCAAGAAAATCTGAACGCTTCAGCAGCCAGTCCAGTGGACTCTTCTCTTTCTGAAGCTGTTCCCCTCGCTGATACGCCTCCATATACACCTGAATCAGGAGTTCCTTCGTTTTATCTTCCTGTCCAAAAATCAGCTTGGCATGGCGGTATAATGACTTGTAAGTCAGAATATACAGATTTTCAAATTCATGAATCCATTGATTCCTCTCTGATATACTCTGTGTTTTTGTTCTTTTCATTCTATCGTCTCCTCTTTGGTCAGAGCACGGTCATAGATTAAAACAGCTTTGTTTCACAGGATACCATTACATATGAAACAAAAAGGCGAGAACCTTAACTTAAGGATTCCCGCCTTTTAAATGTACTGAGCGTGCGGGGATTCGAACCCCGGACAACTTGATTAAAAGTCAAGTGCTCTACCGACTGAGCTACACGCCCGTATGCCTTGGACCGGAATCGAACCAGTGACACGAGGATTTTCAGTCCTCTGCTCTACCAACTGAGCTACCAAGGCAAAATTGCGGGGATAGGATTTGAACCTATGACCTTCGGGTTATGAGCCCGACGAGCTTCCAGACTGCTCCACCCCGCGATATTCGCGAAATATGAAGTTGTTGAGTGGGGGAAGGTGGATTCGAACCACCGAAAGCACAGCTAACAGATTTACAGTCTGCCCCCTTTGGCCACTCGGGAATTCCCCCAGAATAATTATTAAATTAACCGCAAAGCGGAAATTTCAAAGCCGATAATCGGACTCGAACCGATAACCTGCTGATTACAAATCAGCTGCTCTGCCAATTGAGCCATATCGGCGAACCAGGTTTTCTTTGAAAGTGGGGCCTATAGGGCTCGAACCTATGACCCTCTGCTTGTAAGGCAGATGCTCTCCCAGCTGAGCTAAGACCCCATATTCAACTTTCGAATATCACTTTTGCGATATTCAGCGACCCGGATGGGGTTCGAACCCACGACCTCCGCCGTGACAGGGCGGCGCTCTAACCAGCTGAGCCACCAGGCCAAATATCGTACATGTACCCTCAAAACCACATATTGAATTTCATCCGTTTTCTTACCTAAACCGTCTTGGTTAAGCCCTCGACCTATTAGTGACAGTCAGCTGCATGTGTTACCACACTTCCACCTCTGCCCTATCTACCTCGTCGTCTTCAAGGGGTCTTACTACTTGCGTATGGGATATCTCA
>NZ_QUIV01000020.1:53278-53482 GCF_003480315.1 Clostridium sp. AM33-3
CAACTTTCGAATATCACTTTTGCGATATTCAGCGACCCGGATGGGGTTCGAACCCACGACCTCCGCCGTGACAGGGCGGCGCTCTAACCAGCTGAGCCACCAGGCCAAATATCGTACATGTACCCTCAAAACCACATATTGAATTTCATCCGTTTTCTTACCTAAACCGTCTTGGTTAAGCCCTCGACCTATTAGTGACAGTCA
>NZ_QUIV01000021.1 GCF_003480315.1 Clostridium sp. AM33-3
ACTATTCACAAATCTTATATCAGTTTTTAACGTTTACACAAAACTTGAAACGGTCTCCGCCGCTTATTTGCGGCGCTTGTAACACTCAGCCGGAAGGTCTTTTGACCATGGCATGAGTGGTTCTAAATCTTTTTCATCTATGCTTCCATCAGCACGAACAACCTGCGCCAACTCTGTCAGTAAATGCTTTATGTAGTAGTAGACATTCAGGCCATTTGCCCGGGCGGTCTCCGTAACACTGTAGATGATTGCGCTGGCATCGGCTCCTCGTACTGTATTGATGGTAAGCGCTTAAATTTTAGCCGCTGATATAAAAATTCCCGGTCACCTTTCAGTGACCGGAGTACCTTGACAATTCATATACGATTATTGCTGGTTTACGTCATCTGCCCGCTGTGCGATTTCCGCTTTGACAGATTCATTCCATGGCGCCAGCGCATCCAGTTTTTCATCGCTCATCTTATCGTTGGGCTGATGTTCAAGAAGGTAGGTAAGGTAGTGGTAGACGTTTACTCCATTCGCTTTTGCCATTTCTACCATCGTGTATACGATAGCACTTGCCTGTGCCCCATTTGGTGTGTCGCAAAACAGCCAGTTTTTCCGCTCTACAGTAAATGGGTGAATAGCGTTTTCACTAAGGTTATTGGAAAAGTTGCATCTGCCATCTTCAAAGTAAGTTGCAAGATAGGAGTGGCGGTTTTTGATATAGGTAACTGCTTTATCCATTCTGGATCCACGTACAGGGTTCTGTTTATCAAGCCACGACAAAAAGCCTTCTACTATCGGCTTTTCTTTTTCAAGACGAGCCTTCTTGATAGCATCGAAGGAAGTTTGTTTCGCTTTGATCACTTCTTCCATATGAAAAAGTTGATTGATATACATGATTCCCTGTACAGAAGGCTGGGAGTAATCCAATTCTTTCCCTTTGGGAATGGCGTCTGTCAGATACCTGCGGATATGTGCCCAACAAGCTGTTCTCTTTGCATCTGGAACCTTATTGTAGCCGCTGTATCCGTCGCACATCAGGTATCCTCTAAAACCCTGAAGAAATTCAACCGCAGTGTCACCAGCACGGGTTTCTGAATACTTAAAAATGATGACTGGCGCTTCTCCATCTTCTCCACTGCGAAACAGCCACATATAAGACTTGGTCTGTGCACGGCGTCCTGGTTCCTGTAACACCTGCAAGGGAGTTTCATCTGCCATTGCGAATTTACGCTCTAAAAGTTTCCGATGAAAGTATTCATACATCGGAAGGAAAAATGCCTGGGAATTACGGATCACCCAGTTTGCCATGGTTGCTCTTGTAATAGAGACTCCGTATTGTTTCCAGTCCTTTTCCTGACGGAAGTATGGCATGCTGTTACAGAACTTCTGGTACATAACCCATGCAACGGTATTCGCAGATGCCATTCCGTAAAGCATGTGTGGTTTTCCGTCTTTTCCTTTTCGGATAACAGGAAGCGCATGTTCGCTATTGTTGGGACAGGCATAGTTTATACTGTAGAATTCAATCACACGCAGCTTAGCCGGAATAAAAACCAGTTCCCTGCGCACAAACTCCTCACCGATTTTTTTCAATGGGGTATTACAAACAGGACAGACTTTTTCCTCATCTGAAAGATCAAAGTATCTGCGGGTGATTGGGATTCCTTTAAAGCGGTCTGCATCTGTGGTTCTGGATTTACGCTTTTTTGTTGCGGATTCAGCAAGTGAATCTGAGAGTTTCTCAGCTTCGATGGCAGCCAGATTCTGTTCCATTTCCGCTTCATTAAAAAGATTCAGCTGGCCTGGAAAATCAACAGGAGATTTTTCACTGGAAGAACCGAATAACTTCTTACGAAGAAGTGCGATTTCATCTTTCAGGTTATCACGTTCCTGAATAAGTTCTTCTTCCCGTTTGTTGGCAGCATCGACAGTTGCCTGAAGCGTTTTTATCATCTGTTTCAGATCGGTGATCATATCTTTCAGCTCACGCAGCTGGAGATCTTTGGAACTGTCTGCCACGGTTTTCTCCTCCTGTTTTTGATACCTTTATTATACCAAAAAGAGCAGGAAAAGCTCAGTAAAACAACGTTTCCAACAGACCTGAAAGTGCCGAAAATACAAGGAAAAGCAGCACTTTTATGTGCACTTTTTTAGTCTTGGATCAGGTGGTTTTTATTGCTTTTGGCTGTTCGATATCAATGCCAGACATCAGCCAGTCAAACTCCCTCCATGTGAGATTCCGCACTTCAGATTTATTCCTTGGCCATCGGTAAGAACGCTGGGATGCCGTCAACTTTTTATAGATCAGGACAATCCCATTCGGTTCTTTCAGAATTGCTTTGATCCTGTCGCATTTGCGACCACAGAAAAGGTAAAGTGAATGATCAAGCTTCATGGAAAACTGATCCTGAATAATCGCGCACAGGCCATCAATAGATTTACGCATATCCGTTCTGTCACATACAATGTAAATAGCATCGACGTTTGAAATATCCGCTAACATACAGGATTCCTCAGTGCATTCAGCAACAGATTTAAAAGAGATGGCTGGACAGAATTGCTCATGCGAATCAGTATCCCATTCGTTTCGATTTCAATTGTATATGAATTGTCAAGGTACATAGAACTGTCCATGGGATTTGGAAGCAGTTCTTCCGGAGAATTCTCCGGTTCTATAGCAATCCGGACCACATCCTGTTTACGGGATGTAAGATCCAGAGTACTGGCTTTTTTTATCGGATTTGGTATCTGGCAGGCCTGTTTTCGCAACCTGGTAACTGCATTATAGAAACTGCTGGGAGCAATTCCGTGTTCTGCACACCAGTCCGCATCCGTCATACCACTTTGCCTGCAGGCTGTCACCATTTCCATCCATTCATCCAGGGAACGTTTTGAAGCACGTTTACAACTCATAATAAATCCTCCAAGTAGAGTGAATTTTTACTTTCTACCATAAAAATGGAGTAAAAATCTACTTACAATCATTATGAGGTATTTGGAAGACGATAGCTAGTTACCCAGAATTTAAGCGCTTACGCTTTACTTTAACAATGGAATAAAAGTCAAGGAATATTTGTTAGAAATTAGTAAAATGATTTATTCCAATTCAGATGTTGTGCTTGAATTGAAAGATTCAGAAATCTGTGACAATTTTGTGTGTTGGTTTTATGTCTGGCGTATACAGGGGGAAGCCCGTTTATATAGGGGAATTTTTAGATGAGCGAAATATGTGGGAGGGTGGATGGAAAATTTCAAGAGATTTTTACAAAGGAATAATGAAATTATAGAATTTTTGTATAAGATAGCAACAATAATCGGCTTGTTCGTAGCTATTTTGGCATTCAAAGATAATGTGAAAACAAGAAATAGCGCGTATTTGCCATGTATAAAAATAGATACGTTAGAGAAAAATCCTATGATTGAGTTTCGATGGAAAGAAGGCGAAGATAAACAGAATATAGAATACTCGCAATTAGATTTAACATTAACCAATATTGGAAATGGAAATGCAGATAATGTGGTTGTTCAGTTCGATGAAGCAGTACTTAGAGAATGGGTAGCAATATTATCTGAAATAAATCCAGATCAGGATTATTCTTATTTTTTAAATCAAAAAAATTTGAGTATAGAGTATCCATATGTATTGATTGGTAATGATGAAGTTAAGGTTTTTCAAGTGCCAGAAATATATTGGAAATGTTTGCGTGAGATTTATGCTCAAAAGGGAAATGGGCCTATGGAGTTGCCGGGCCTGAATCTAAAAGTTCTTTATACAGATATACAAAGTGTTCCGATTGAGTATTCTTATAAATTAAATTGTATAGTTGCAGAAGAAATGGCTCTTGCAAGCAGTTATGGCGAAAATGGAATTAAATTAATGTTTCAAGTACAAAGAACTGTGGGACAAAACAGAGTGGGGATAATAACGGAGATAAATACATTAGTTTATATTGGGGCAATTAGTTTACAAGTGACTGGTGCGCTGCTGTTATTGTTGTTTTCTGTTTCAACAAAAAGAGTGGATGTTATTCGAAAGTTTGGTGACGGAGGAATCATTACATATGATAAAGAAACAAAAGAACTTAATTATAAAGAAGAAGCATTTAAGGAAGCATATAGAACGAGCTATTTGAATAAGATTTCCTTTTTTTATATAGGAGTTGGATACTTATTGGGAGTATTTGGGGAAATTGGAAATTCCAATAAATGGATAACTGCTGGAGCAATTTTTACATTCAGTATAATATTATTGTTTTTGACTTGGTTGGTGACAGATATGATTATATCGAAGTCAAACGTGATAAACCAGAAAATTTCATTAGAAGAAATGAAAGAAGCAGGCATAACGCCGGACATGACGTCAGCGTCTACAGAAGATATTGATAAAATGTTTGAACGGCGCGAGAAAGAGAGTTAATGTAGAATGAGGCTTAGGAACTCAAACTCGTCCAAGTAACCCATGACCAAGTATGTTTCTATGAATATATGGGAAGATTGTCATTGCGATTTTTGAATATAGTAAGGACCATTCCACTGGGTAAATCCTTTATAATTATCCGGCAGATATTTCGGATTCGTGGACCACTGGCTCTTTCTTATTGCTTTTGACCATTCGCAAAGGAATTCTCCGGCAAGGGCATAAATACGGACAACAGTTGATAATGCCCTAAGCTGACTTGAAATTTTAAATTCCAGTGCCCAACCAATGTTGCCAGTAATCAATTTTTGCATCAATTAAATTATAGTAACACGGATAATCTGTCATTTGGCGAGTATCAGAGGATGTTCAGGAAAGCCTATGATAAAATAGCGGATGAATTTTCAACGATGAGTAAAGTTAAATTTGAAGTGATACACTCCGAAAATAATAAAAATGAAATGATGGAGTATAAACAGTACATAAATCTGAAAATGACGGATGCTTTCATTACATTGACTATGACAACTGCTACGGAGCGGGAGCAGTTAGAACAAGTGGCAGAAAGGTTTAATGAAATATCAGGTAAAGGTTTCTGGTTTTATTAAAAAATATGCATTATATTAGTTTTTACAATTTTGTTATATTTATTATTTAAATATAAAAAGATAATAATGATAACATTTTCTGCTGACTTGAAAAAGTAAATTCCAGTGCAGTGGTAAATTCTACCGGACATTAAAATTCATTGATTTTATTGAATTATAATGAGCAAAATCTTTAGATAACTGAGGCGATATGGAATGATGTGACAAGATTCTTAAAAGAGTGCGGAGATAATCTGCCATATAACATTCTGATCGGGAGCAACATGAAAAGAAAATTGAAAAATATTTACATGGATGCAAAGAAAAGTGGTATGCTGATTAAATCATTATAAGCAGTGAATTTAGAACAGTGCGGCAATTACAAACTATTTTATCAGACAAAGGAGACCAGCTATGATTTCAGCAAAGCCAACAGAAAAACTTACGGGAATTACCTTAGAAGGTGATTATGATGATTTCTATGAGATCGTGGACAGTATCCATAGAATGAGCGGTCTGGAAGAGGACGTTTGCGATGAGTATTATGCTGTTAAAAATATGCTTCTCAGTGTGTGTTATGAGATAAGGCATGCTTTTATGGGATATCGTGATGCGAAGAAGGTTGATAACGGAGTTCATGATGAGATGATGAAATGGCATTCTATGAAAATGCCAAAAACAGAAGTGCATTTTAGTGTGAATCTCTTATTTCCTGAAGCATTGTTTGTGGCATTATCATCGTCAGAACTTTACGTCCGGGCGCGGCGTGATTATGGAATCTGCGCAAAAAGGAACGAGGAAACAGAAATGTTTCCGGTATTCTCTTATGTAGACTACATACGAGACAAGGCAGTCATAGATAAATTATCTGTGACAATTCTTAGTGCATTGGCAGAAGTAATTGGGGATGAAGAGTTAGAAAAACTGATGAAATTGAAAGAAAACTGTTATACATTTCTTTTTTGGGATTATATAGAGCAGTATGTATATAAATGCAATGCTGAGTATTTGAAAACGGCTGTGGAGAAACGAAAAGACAAGATTCGCAACATTGCAAAGCGTTTCCTTAAGCAGTCAGATTCTTATAAAAGATTAAAGCAGGATTTGGAAGATTCAGCGATGATTTATCATTGCAGTATTCATGAACTGGAAGATCCGAAACTGGAGTATCCGGAAGAAATTGAGTGGTAAGAGGGTGTAAAAATTGCAATTCAGTAGAATGTGCGCAGAAGGCATTGTTATACTGGAAATATCAGTTGAGGCCGTCTATGCATGGCATAGAGAAAGACTGGATACAGGTGACTCGCATTTATCAAATGCTCTTAAGAAGTCGTTCACTCCCAATTTACTTGCACCCAGCTGTCAGGCAATTTCGCTTCCTGAAAGAGAAAGCGCATAATGTTTGATAATGATGTTCTTATAATCCGGCATACATTATTCTCCTGTAATAAATGTATACAATTTTTAGGTGAGAAGGGCTTCGTAGATCCAGCCATGGAGGATTATGATGAACATATGGAGTGGCGGGAAGATGGAATGATATATGGAAAAACGGAAAAGGGACGATATATGGAGGAGGCCTTGGAGTTCTGATTGAGACCGCTGAAAGAAATCTGGCAGTGCATGCAGTTACTGGAAAAAAAGAGATTACTCAAAGAAAAAATGCAGGAGTTTTCAACAGAAGAAATGCAGGATTACATAAAAATGGATGCATTATTGGATGAATTAGAAAAAAATATGTTTGAGAGCAGGGAATAATTGCCGTTTGAAATCTATCTGCATGGATTTGGATTGCGGCGAAAAGGTGGATTACGGAGACCGAAATAGCAGATCGGATCCGGCTGTACGAACAGGCTGCGTATCAGTATTCGATACTGGTATGGGCGTATCGGGTCACGCTGCGGGATCAGAAGCCCTGATTTTGTATGGCAATTTTTCCATCTTCTTCCATTATCTCTCATATTATTTGTGCGAACTTCCGAATCTTCGAAATACATTTTACAAAGGGATTTCCCTTTAGTATAATGAGTTCGTTTCATTCATAAGAACGTGAACTTCGTTGGGAGATGAAGAAAAAGTATGAAAAATGCGTTGGTTTTTGATGATAATAAGATCTTATCAGAGCTTATTCAGATGAAGGTGGAGGCGTTGTTTAAAAAGTACGGTCTGGAGTTTCAGGTAGACCGTATGAACAGCCTGGCACAGCTGGAGGCATGTGATAAGACGTATCAGTTGGCCTTTATGGATATTGTGCTGCCGGAGCAGGATGGCATTCGTATTACGAGAAAGTGGAAGAATTCCGGCCGTTTCGATGAAGTCGTGTTTGTATCTGCACACGATGACAAGGTGTTTGCATCATTTGATACGAATCCGTTATATTTTGTCCGTAAAACGAATCTGGATGAGGATCTGGAGCAGGCGATTATTTCCTATAAAAGAAAGATTTCCGCTACGCAGGTGATCGTGCAGGAGGGGGCAAAGTATCATGTCTGGGATGTCAATGAGATTGAGTATCTGGCCAGCCGGAATCATTACATTGATGTCTATATGAAAAATGGCAATAAGCCGCTGATCCGCGGAAAGCTAGATGATATCGAAAAGATTCTGCAGGATTATAACTTTGTGCGGGTGCAGGTCAGCTATCTGGTGAATCTGAAGTATGTGGAGTCTGTGAAGAGTCATACAGTCTACATGAAGAATGGTGAGGCATTCCGCATCAGCCCGAAGTACCGGGAAAAGATCGCGCAGCGTATGGCGGCTGGCTGGTAAGCGTTTTTTGTATGATAGGAAATTGCCTCCTATCATACAAAAACGCTCCGCGAGGATGCGCACTCGGCGCAAAGGCACATTCTTTTTTATGGCGAAAGCAGAAAACATTGCGCTGAAAGGTGACAAATAATAAAAAAAATTGACAGCCGGGTGTTCCTTTTTAGAAAAGTGCGGTAAAATAGGAGTATCAAATTACGAGAAGACAGCTTCGTTATGGTTTACTTATTTCGTAAACAGTAACGGCTGTCTTTTTTCACTAATGGGGGGAATGAGTATGCCAGCACTGAAGGACAGACATCTTGTGGTCAGCCGTTCGAAGGATCATCGTGAGATTTACGAGACTGTGAGCGAGTGGCTAAATACGACAAACTATTTCAAATGGACGGATGATTCGGTGACGTACAATGATGAACTGGAGGGGGTAGAGCTGAAACGGCGCCGGCTGCTGCTGCGGCGAAGGATTGAGACATGCAGCTGTGTGGTGCTTTTTGCGGAGATGTATGAAGAGTACAGGGAATGGATGGATCTTGTGATCGATGCGGCGAATGAATTCCATAAGCCGCTGGTGGGGGTGAAGGCCCGGGATGAGAGCCCGCTGCCGAAGCGGATGCAGATCAATTGCCGGGTGACTGTGAGGTATCAGCGTAATGTGATCGTGGCGGCAATTCAGGAGTATTCGCTGTAAAAAACAAAAAACGCAGAGAAAGCATATCAAAAAAGTATTTCAGAGATGGGAGGCTTATTCATGAGCGGAAATAGAAACGATATGGCCTGGAAGGTTTTGAAGCGTGACATTGTCTTTCAGGATACCTGGGTGCAGCTGGAGGCATCGCGCTGTGAACTTCCGGATGGCCGGATCATTGAACCATTTTATATCAGAAGGGATCCGGACTTTGCAGTGGTGGTTGCGTTGACAAAGGATGAGCGTCTGGTGCTGGTGCGCCAGTATCGTCATGGTGTGGAGAAGGTGCTGCTGGAGCTTCCGGCCGGCGCGATTGAAAAAGGGGAAGATCCGAAGGTGGCTGCCGGACGGGAGCTTCTGGAGGAAACAGGCTATCAGGCCGGACATCTGGAGTTTTTGATGAAAACAGCGCCGAATGCGGCCAATTCCACCGCATATGCGTACTGCTATCTCGCGACGGATGCTGAGTGGGTGGCGGCACAGCATCTGGATGCGATGGAGGACGTGGCGGTGGAGTTTATGGATGTAAAGGATGCGCGGAGGGCACTGCGGAAAGGAACATTTGAGCAGGCAGTACATGTGGCGGCGCTTTATGCAGCTCTGGATATTCTGGAAGGGCGGGAGAAAAGATAAACCAGAACCCAGATCAGAGCGGCGCCAGTGCAGTCGATGAGCACGTTGGTGAAGCGTCCGGCGCAGCGGACTGACTGAAAAAAACAGTTTAGCGCACGGCTTCGGAAATCTCCTTCCAGAGCTCGATATCTTCCGCACGGAGGCGCATATTGGTGACGAGCTGCTGACCGTCCGGATAGGTAACCTTAAATTCAAAAATGGTTTCCTCTTGAATGCCCTTTTTTACGATGGCATTGAGAAAGAGGGGGAATTTCGGATGGTTTGCCGCGAAGCGGGACCAGGCGTTTTTTATTTTCATAAGCTTCATTGGATTGATCATAGTGTCTCACTTTCTTATTTCAAACATTTTTGTCAGAGCGGATATCGTTGCCGGCCTTGAATTGGCCGGCAACATTCTTTAGTATAGCCCAGAATCGGTTCCCTGAAAAGTAATACTTGTAAATTTAAGGCAAAATAGGTATCATAAATTTGTTATGAAACTGAAATTCCCGTATGATGCGGTAGAAACAGAGGATAAGAAAATGGGTATGTTTTCACGAAAGGATATGGTCCGGCTTTTCGGACCACTTCTAGTCGAGCAGCTGCTGGCGGTGCTGGTAGGCATGGCGGATGTTGTGATGGTGGCGGCTGTCGGAGAGACGGCAGTGTCCGGCGTGGCGCTGGTGGATTCCATCAGCGTGCTGGTCATTCAGGTATTATCAGCCATGGCTACCGGAGGTGCAGTGGTCTGTGCTCAATATATAGGAAAGAAGCGGCAGGACCAGGCGTGCCGTGCAGCGGGACAGCTGGTCTTGATCACGGCGGTTCTTTCTCTTTTAATCGCATCGGCGGCATTTATCGGAAACCGTCATCTGCTGCGGCTGATCTTTGGCTCAGTCGAGGCAGAGGTTATGGACAATGCGGCAACGTATTTTTGGTTCACTGCCATGTCATATCCGTTTCTGGCACTTTATAATTCCGGCGCGGCTTTGTTTCGTTCCATGGGAAATTCCAAGGTTTCCATGAAGGTTTCCCTGGCCATGAATGCCATCAATGTGGCAGGCAATGCCCTTTGTGTATTCGGACTTCACATGGGTGTGGAGGGCGTGGCAATTCCTACCCTGCTCTCCCGTATGTTTGCGGCAGTGGTTATGGTGCTTCTGGTGCGCAGCCCGAAAAACAGTATCCGGGTAAACCGGTTGTCCCAGCTGATCCCTCAGCCGGATATGATCAAAAAGATCCTTTCCGTGGGAATTCCGAGCGGCCTGGAAAATGGCATGTTCCAGTTTGGAAAGATTGCGCTGCAGAGTCTGGTTTCCACGCTTGGTACGGCATCTATCGCGGGCTATGCGGTAGCAACAAATCTGGTGACATTCCAGTATCTGCCGGGGGTGGCGCTTGGGCTGGGCCTGATCACCATTGTAGGTCAGTGTGTGGGTGCCGGAGAGCCGGAGCAGGCGAAGGCTTACACGAAAAAAGTCATTGCGGTAAACTACGGACTGCTGCTTTTGATCTGCACATGCATGGCATTTTTCCGGAGTCAGGTGGTAGGAATCTATAACCTTTCCCCGGAGGCATCGGATCTGGCGCAGAAGCTTTTGCTGGCCCATTCCTTTGGCATGGTGCTCTGGCCGCTGGCTTTTGCGCTGCCAAATACACTGCGTGCCGGGCTGGATGCCAGGTTTACCATGCTGGTTTCGGTGTTTTCCATGTGGACATTCCGCATCGGACTGAGCTATGTATTTGTAATGGGACTTCACATGGGCGTTCTGGGTATCTGGTACGCCATGTTTGCAGACTGGATCTTCCGTCTGATCGTGTTTGTGTGGAGGTTTAAGGGATTTTCGACGCGGGTGCGTCAGGTATAAGGAGGAACGGAGTATGAAACGGGCATGTGGCATGCTGCTTCCGGTGGCGAGTCTGCCGTCGGAGTATGGAATCGGAGCATTTTCAAAGGAGGCATATGCGTTTGTAGACCAGCTGGCAGAGGCGGGACAGCGTTACTGGCAGATCCTGCCGCTGGGGCCGACCGGATATGGGGATTCGCCCTATCAGTCCTTTAGCGCATTTGCCGGGAATCCGTATTTTATCGATCTGGAGGAGCTGATCGCGCGGGGACTTTTGACAAAGGCGGAGTGTGACGCTGCAGATCTTGGAACGGATCCGCAAGATATTGATTATGAGAAGCAGTATTTTCACCGCTTCCCATTGCTGAAAAGGGCCTTTGGGCGCTGGAGAGAGCAGCAGAAGAAAAAGGGCCGCAGTGATAAAAAGCTGATGGAGTTTTTTGCGGACGCACTTACGGCAGATACCAGAGAATACTGCTTTTTTATGGCAGTAAAGAATCATTTTGACGGAAAAAGCTTTCTGTTATGGGATGAGGATATCCGTACCAGAAGGCCGGAGGCGGTGAAGGCTTACCGGGAAGCCTGCCGGGAGGAAATCCTGTTCTATGAATTTTTGCAGTATGAGTTTCAGGAGCAGTGGGCAAAGCTCAAGCATTATGCAAACGGGCGCGGCATAAGGATCATCGGTGATATCCCGATCTATGTCGCCATGGACAGTGCAGACAGCTGGGCTCATCCGGAGCTGTTCCAGTTTGATGAAGCCGGACAGCCGGAGGCAGTTGCCGGATGTCCGCCGGATGCCTTTTCCGCGACCGGCCAGCTGTGGGGCAATCCGCTTTACCGGTGGGAGCATCATAAGGCAACGGATTACGCATGGTGGCTGTCCCGCATGGAGTACAGCTTCCGTCTGTATGATGTTGTGCGTGTGGATCATTTCCGTGGATTTGATGCCTACTATTCAATTCCGGCAAAGGACAGGACCGCCGAATTTGGCCACTGGGAAAAGGGACCTGGCTATGAACTGTTTAAGGCGATGAAGAAACGCTTTGACAAGCTTCCGATCATTGCAGAGGATCTGGGCTTTCTGACGCCTTCGGTGCTGAAACTGGTGAAAAAGACCGGCTTTCCGGGCATGAAGGTGCTGGAGTTTGCGTTTGATGCCAGTGGTGAGAGCAGCTATCTGCCGCACCGGTATCCGAAAAACTGTGTGGTGTATACAGGGACCCATGACAATATGACGCTGCAGGGCTGGTACCGCAGCTTAGAGCCGGATGCTAAGGCATTTGCGATCCGATATCTGGGCAATCCATATACGCCGGAGGGCGAGATCCACTGGGATTATATCCGCCTCGCACTGGCAAGTGTGGCAAAGCTGGCGGTGATCCCGGTTCAGGATTATCTGGGACTTGGGGACTGGGCCCGCACCAATGAGCCGTCTACGCTGGGGAAAAACTGGCGCTGGCGTATGAAGAAGGATGATCTGACGCCGGAGCTTCTGGCAAAGTGCCGGGGGATGGCAGAGACCTATGGTCGGGTGAAAAAAGAGAAATCCGGCCCGCTAAAAGAAACGGAACAATTGCAGAAAGCATGACAGAAAAACGCACAGACCCGGAAATGGTTCCCGAAGGTTCTGTGCGTTTTGTTTTGGTAATATTGTTTCAGATTTGTGTGTTACTGCTGAAGGGAAACCTCTGTGGTTCCGGATGTCGCATCGGATTCTGCATCCGGGAGCTGTTCACCACTCTCGGCAGACTCCGGATCGACTGCGCCGCCCTCCAGAGTTTCTACATTGCCCTCCTTGTGGGAGGTGAAGGTGCCCTGTACTTCATTGTCTGCTTTGTCGCGGGCGAAGACATGGAGTCCTGCCGGGTCCATTTCAAAGGAAAGGGTGTTGCCGGCACGGTCAACGCTCAGCGGCTCCACACGCTCACCTGCAGAATTCAGTGCGTAGATGGAATCAAAGTTGATGCCGGACTGGCTGTCTGCTACCGTGAGGGTAACTACGCCGTCCTGAATGTCCGTGCTGGAAAATTCAGGCGGATTATCATCTAATACATTGACATGTTCAAATACGGTAGCCGGCATGCCGTTTAAGTTGACAACGGAGGTTTCGACAGAACCGTTCTTGTAAACGGTGGCGGTGTATGTACGGTGTCTGCCTTTTTCCAGCTCCAGCGGTTCTCCGTCCAGGGTCATGCTGACGGATTTAGTCGGAAAGAACGACTTTACGGTCAGGACAACGTTGGTGGAAAGGTAGTCGTTGGTGTCCTCTACCACAACACTGAGCTTGGGCTTTGTGGTGAGACAGAAAAATAAAATGCTGTTGAATACAAGGAAGGGAAACACATAAAATAACAGGATGTGAGGCCATTCACTCTGTTTTTTCCTGCGGTACCGATGGTCACGGCGGGATGTGGACTGCTGATTCTGTTCCATAAAAAAACTCCTTTTATCGCAAGGCAAAATGCCCGATGATCTGTCGCCTGGACAGTTACAATCTGTTCATTAGCATAGCAGAAAAACGACGGATTTACAAGATAACTTTTCTTACGATTCCATGAGTGAAATATGAGTTTGCCCCTTTCGGGGAGTCGGGGAGTGTGTTACAATCAGATTAAGTATTTTGTGCAGAAGAGGAAAGCAGTCTATGAACGGGGATAAACAAATGATTCAGAAAGCAGCGGTTTTTGCGGCAAAAGCTCATGAGGGCATGATGCGGAAGGGAAGCAAGATCCCTTACATCTATCATCCTATGGAGGTGGCGCTCATTGTGGCGCAGATGACAGATGACCCGGAGGTCATTGCGGCGGCATATCTTCATGATGTGCTGGAGGATACCAGTGTGACGCCGGAGGAGTTGGAGCGGACCTTTGGCGGCCGGATCCTGTCCCTGGTGCAGGAGGAAAGTGAGGACAAGGAGCGGACCTGGAGGGAACGAAAGGCCAGTACGATCGAGCATTTAAAGCAGGCTTCCCGCGAGGTGAAGCTGCTGACGCTGGGAGACAAGCTCAGCAATATGCGCAGCACGGCCCGGGATTACATGGTGATCGGGGATGAGATCTGGCAGCGGTTCAATGAAAAGAACCGGGAAAGCCATCGCTGGTATCTGGCCGGAATTCTGGATGGTCTGCAGGATTTAAAGGATCTGGCAGCATTTCAGGAGCTGGAGCGGCTGTATCAGCTGGTATATGAAACCAGATGAGCATCATCGCGCTGCTGCTTCGTATATGGATGGTGTCAGCAGTAAGAAACGCATGTCTGTCGAATCATGCGGCAGAGAAAAAAGGAATGGGCTGGAATGCGCTTGACGTGTGTTCCGGCCCAAAGTAGAATAAAGGGTAAGAATCATTCAGCACAGTTCGCCGGTTCCGGTATGTGCAGACAACCCGGCCCGTTCGCGGCAGGGAATTCCAGAAATGAAAACTGACTGGTAAGGGCAACAGGAAAATTGGATTATGGAGGGATAAAGTGACTGAGGATGCAGTAAAAGGGATCCAGACGGCACTCTGGGCGGCACTGGTTCTGGTGCAGATGGGTGTGGTTGGCTGTCTGGAGGTGCGCGCGGAAACAGTGCACCGGGAAGTAACATACGAAGCGGTCGAGGATGAGGCAGCGCTTCCGGAGGAGATTATGGTTTCTGTCCTGGCAGGCCATGACGGGGAAATGGTTCCATGTCAGGCGGTGGGCCGGGTAGAAGAAGCGGCTTACTGGCAGGATGATTTTTCCTTTCCGATAACATTTTATGAGTACGGAGCCGGAGCATATCAGCTGGGGGAGATAACGGTAAAGAAAACAGATCTGGAAGAGCCGGAGCAGCTGACAGAGCTGGCAGAGCAGTATGGAACAGAGCTGCTTCAGAGCATGGGACTTTCGACAGAAGAATACGAGGTAAAGGAGATTGTCTGGACCGGCACACCATATGAGAAGGAAGACGGTATCGTGTGCCGGGATGCCATGGCGTACGGAAACCGGCTGCTTCGGGATTGGCGGGTGCAGTATGAGGGCTTTGTAGAAACGGAGCGGTGGCAGGAGCTGAAGCGGGGCGGCGCAGACGGGGAACTGAACGAGGAAGGGCAGGAAGAAACTGTGCCGGAGACGATAGGGGCGGTCACAGAAACGCTGGAAAAGATGCCAGAAGCAGAGGGTGAAGAGCCAAAAGAGCAGCCGCTCCACGGAAAATCCAGATTGCAGGAATATCTGGAAAAGGTAACCAGGATTTTTCTGGTCGCGGTGGGAATCGGAGTTGTTTTCTTTGTGGGAGGACTTTTTGTTCTGGCGCTGTTGTGGATCGGCCGGAAGCTGCGGAAAGCGAATGACCGGAGAAAATAAAAGGTACTGAACAGCTTGGCAGATACATACTCATAGATAAGAACGGTTCCCGGCAGATTTTGTATGAGCGCGCGGAAACCTGAAAATCTCCGGGAGCGCGGTGGCGAAATGAAAACATGGTATCGGATGACAGCGGAGGAAGCCTTGCGCGGGCTGGAGAGCAGCCGGTCCGGGCTTTCGACGCGGCAGGCAGAAGCGCGGTATACACAATATGGTGAGAATGCACTGCAGGAGTATCCGGGAAAGAAGACCTGGCAGGTCTTTCTGGAGCAGTTTCAGGATCTTCTGGTGCTGATTCTGATCGCGGCGGCAGCCATTTCCATTCTTTCCGGAAGTGGGGAAAGTGCGGTGGTCATCTTTGCGGTCATCACGATGAATGCGGTTTTGGGAACGATCCAGCATGAAAAGGCCAGAAAATCGTTGAAAAGCCTGAAAAAACTTTCTGCACCGGCTGCCCGGGTACTGCGGGATGGACGGGAGCGGGAAATTCCAGCGGCGAAGCTGGTGCCGGGAGATATTGTGCTGCTGGATGCAGGAAGTCTGGTGGCGGCAGACGGACGGCTGCTGGAGTGCCACAATCTTCAGATGAATGAGAGCTCGCTGACCGGAGAGTCTCTGCCGGTGGAGAAGCGGTCGGGCGTACTGAAGACGGAAGCAGAGCCTCCCCTGGGCGATCAGTCCAATATGGCATTCACCGGCTCCCTGGTAACCGGCGGCCGGGGCGTTTTTGTGGTGACAGCTACCGGCATGGAGACGGAGCTCGGAAAGATCGCCGGTCTTATGAATTCGGCAAAGGAAAAGAAAACACCTCTGCAGATCAGTCTGGATCAGTTCAGCACCCATCTGGCAGCGCTGATCCTTGGAATCTGTGCGCTGGTGTTCGGATTAAGTCTGTACCGGGGGACAGGTGTGCTGGAAGCCCTGATGTTTGCGGTGGCGCTGGCTGTGGCGGCTATCCCGGAAGCACTGGGATCTATCGTGACCATTGTCCAGGCCATGGGAACCCAGCAGATGGCCCGGGAACATGCCATTATCAAGGATTTGAAGGCGGTGGAAAGCCTGGGCTGTGTGTCGGTGATCTGTTCGGATAAGACCGGCACCCTGACCAGAAACCGCATGACGGTGGAGCAGATACTGGTGGATGGAACTGTTTTTTCGCCGGGGCAGCTAAAGCTGTATGATCCGGTACAGCGGTATTTTTTATATGGAGCGGTCCTGGATAACGATGCGGTACTGCACGAAGGTGTCTGCACGGGTGATCCGACAGAAGCAGCGCTTCTGGAAATGGCGCTGCGGGCAGAGGTTTCACCGGAGGCGGTCCGCAGGGAGATGCCCCGTCTCGGGGAACTGCCGTTTGATTCCAAAAGAAAGCGGATGAGCACGCTGCATTATTGCGACGGAGGTTTTGTGCTGTTTACAAAAGGCGCTCCGGATGTGCTTCTGGAACGGACCGACAGGATCCTGACAAAGCAGGGAATAAAGCTCATGACGCCGGAGCAAAAAAAGCAGCTCCGGCAGCAGAATGAGAAATGGGCAGCTGACGGACTCCGTGTGCTGTCTGTAGTGTACCGTCCGTTAGAGCAGATGCAGGCCTGCAGCCCGGAACTGGAAAATTCCGGTGTTTTTCTGGGAATGGCCGCCATGCTGGACCCGCCGAGACCTGAGTCGAAGATGGCAGTGCTGACGGCGAGAAAAGCCGGCATCCACCCGGTCATGGTTACGGGAGATCATCCGGTTACCGCATTTGCGGTAGCGAAAAAGCTCGGAATCTGGGAACCGGGAGATCTGGTGGTGACAGGACAGGAACTGGATCAGATGACGGATGCGGAACTGGACAGAAAGCTGTCATCGGCTGCGGTTTATGCCCGGGTATCGCCGGAGCACAAGATCCGGATCGTGGAAGCCTGGCAGCGCCGGGGACAGATCGTGGCTATGACAGGAGATGGTGTAAACGATGCCCCGGCACTGAAGAAGGCGGATATTGGTGTGGCCATGGGAATGATGGGAACGGAAGTATCCAAGGATGCAGCTTCCATGATCCTGACAGATGACAATTTTGCCACCATGATCAAGGCAGTGGCAAATGGCCGGAATGTGTACCGGAATATCCGGAATGCGATACAGTTTCTGCTGTCAGGAAATATGGCCGGGATTTTTTGCGTGCTGTATGCTTCCGTTCTTGCATTGCCGATGCCGTTTGCTCCGGTGCATCTGCTGTTTATCAATCTGCTGACGGATTCACTTCCGGCCATTGCGATCGGAATGGAGCCACAGGAGGAAGAACTTCTGGACCGTCCGCCGCGGAATCCGCAGGAAGGAATCCTGACGCCCTCCTTTCTGTGGCGTCTTCTGGTGCAGGGAATCCTGATCGCAGGGGCTACCATGACTGCTTATCAGATAGGGATGGAAACCGGAGGAGCTGGAACAGCCAGCACAATGGCATTTTCGGCACTGACGCTGGCAAGGCTGCTTCACGGATTTAATTGCAGGAGCAGCAGATCTGTTCTTTATCTGGGGCTTTGGAGCAATATGTGGAGTGTGATGGCTTTTGAAACGGGAACGCTGCTTCTGGCAGCGGTGTTGTTTTTACCGGGGCTGCAGGCTATGTTTGCAGTGGCAGATTTAAGCGTACGGCAGCTTGCGGCAGTGCTGGTCTGTGCGTTTGTACCGACACTGGTGCTCCAGTCCGCAAAAATGCTGGCCGAAGCAGTATCTTAGACTGTGCATACAGGAGAATGCAGATTGTACAAAAATGGATACCTGGATCATATTGAGAAAAAAACGCAGATTTACCGCTTGCAATTTTAAGGAAATATGATATTCTATATGCAGGTCAGATGAATGGCCTGCTATAGAATAAATCGTTATGATTTTAACGAATCATAGCGGTATTGAGGTATACAGAGAAGCTGCTGATCCCCCATGAAAAAGACAGCTGCAGATGACGGACAGACAATATGACTAATCAGATAGCAAAATATTTGAGAAGTTATATTTTTTTCTGTCAGCTATGTATACAGTATGCAAAAACACAGTACAATTTAAGGAGGAAAACACCAAATGACTAACTTTGATCAGTGGGATGGATTTGACGGCCGCCTGTGGAAAGAAGAAGTAAACACCCGTGATTTTATCCAGCATAACTACAAGCCTTACGAGGGAGATGAGTCCTTCCTGGCCGGCCCGACAGAGGCTACCGACAAGCTGTGGGGAATCCTGCAGGGTCTTCAGAAAGAGGAGCGCGCAAAGGGCGGCGTTCTGGATATGGATACCCACATTGTTTCCGGTATCACTTCCCATGGCCCGGGCTACATCAGCGAAGCTGATAAGGACTTAGAGCAGATTGTTGGTCTTCAGACCGACAAGCCGTTAAAGAGAGCTTTCATGCCGTATGGCGGTATCAAGATGGCTGAGCAGGCTTGCCAGAACTACGGTTATGAGCCGGATCCGGAGCTGCATAAGATCTTTACCGAGTATTGCCGCACTCACAACCAGGGCGTATTTGATGCTTACACTCCTGAGATGAAGAAGGCTCGTCACAACAAGATCATTACCGGACTTCCGGATACCTATGGCCGCGGACGTATTGTAGGCGACTACCGCCGTGTTGCTCTGTACGGTATCGATTTCCTGATCCAGGAGAAGCAGAATGACTTTGCTAACTGTGGCGATGGCGTTATGACCGATGACATCATCCGTCAGAGAGAAGAGCTGTCCATGCAGATCAAGGCTCTGAAGGATATGAAGGTTATGGCTCAGTCTTACGGCTACGATATCTCCCAGCCGGCTAAGACCGCAAAAGAGGCTGTTCAGTGGCTGTACTTCGGATATCTGTCCGCAGTTAAGACCCAGAACGGTGCTGCAATGAGTGTCGGCCGTATCTCCACTTTCCTTGATATTTACATTGAGCGTGACCTTGAAAATGGTGTGCTCACCGAGGCAGAGGCACAGGAGCTGATCGACCATCTGGTAATGAAATTCCGTATGGTGAAGTTCGCAAGAATCCCGTCCTACAACCAGCTGTTCTCAGGTGACCCGGTATGGGCTACCCTGGAGGTTGGCGGTATCGGCGTAGATGGCCGTTCCATGGTAACCAAGACCGACTATCGTTTCCTGCACACCTTAGAGAACATGGGACCGAGCCCGGAGCCGAACATGACCGTTCTTTACTCCTCCTCTCTGCCGGTAAACTTTAAGAAATATGCAGCTCACATCTCCATCAACACCAGCTCTGTTCAGTACGAGAACGATGACGTGATGAAGCCGGTATGGGGCGACGACTACTCCATCTGCTGCTGCGTATCTGCTACCCAGACCGGTAAAGAGATGCAGTTCTTCGGCGCACGCGCAAACCTGGCTAAGTGCCTGCTGTATGCTATGAACGGCGGCCGCGACATGAAGAGCAGAGAGCAGGTTGGTCCGGAGTTAAGACCGATCACCTCTGAGTATCTTGATTACGATGAGGTCATCCGGAAATACGATGTTATGATGGACTGGCTGGCAGGTCTGTATGTAAATACCTTAAACCTGATCCAGTATATGCATGATAAATATTTCTACGAGGCAGCTGAGATGGCGCTGATCGATACCGATGTCCGCCGTACCTTCGCAACCGGTATCGCTGGTTTCTCTCACGTAGTAGACTCTTTAAGCGCGATCAAGTACGCTAAGGTAAAAGCAATCCGTGATGAGGAAGGCATGATCATGGACTTCGAGACTGAGGGTGACTTCCCGCGTTACGGTAATGATGATGACCGTGCGGATGATATCGCAGTATGGCTGTTAAAGACCTTCCTTGAGAAGTTAAAGAAACGCCACACCTACAGAAATTCCGAGGCTACCACCTCTATCCTGACCATTACCTCCAACGTAGTATATGGTAAGGCAACTGGCAACATGCCAGACGGAAGAAGAGCAGGCGAGCCGTTATCTCCTGGTGCAAACCCGTCTTACGGCGCAGAGAAGAGCGGACTGTTAGCTTCCCTGAACTCTGTTGCAAAGCTTCCGTACGAGTGGGCTCTGGATGGTATTTCCAATACCCAGACCATCAACCCGGATGCACTGGGCCACGACGCTCAGGAGCGTATCGACAACCTGGTACAGGTTATGGACGGATATTTCGATCAGGGCGCTCACCACTTAAACGTAAACGTATTTGGTACCGAGAAGCTGATCGATGCTATGGAGCATCCGGAGAAAGAGGAGTACGCAAACTTCACCATCCGTGTATCCGGTTATGCAGTTAAGTTCATCGACTTAACCAGAGAGCAGCAGATGGATGTAATCTCCAGAACCTGCCACGCTAGCATGTAATTTACGGACGGAAGTCTGATAAAAAACACTCCGGGGGGAACGAAAATTTCCCTATACCGGAGTGTTTTTACTTTTCGGGAGATACTATAATCATAGAAACAATACAGGAGGAGAGTTCATGGAAGAGAACAAAGCACTTGTGGGTCATGTGCATTCCCTGGAGACCTTTGGCCTGGTAGACGGACCGGGCGTTCGCACCGTTGTATTTTTACAGGGCTGCCGCATGCGATGCCGTTACTGCCACAATCCGGAGACCTGGAGCATGTCCGGCGGCGAGGAGTGGAGCGCGAAGGATCTGTTTAACCGGGTTTACCGCTACCGCACCTACTGGAAGAACAATGGCGGTATTACCGTCAGCGGAGGCGAGCCACTCCTGCAGATCGATTTCCTGCTGGAGTTCTTTGCGCTGGCAAAGGCAAAAGGCATTCACACTACACTGGATACCGCAGGCAATCCTTTCACCAGGGAAGAACCGTTTTTCGGTAAGTTCCGGAAATTAATGGAACTGACGGATCTGGTCATGCTGGATTTTAAAGAGATGGATGGCGTGCGCCATAAAGAACTGACAGGTGTTGCGAATGACAACATTCTGGATCTGGCAAGGTATCTTTCCGACACCGGAAAAGATATGTGGATCCGCCATGTGCTGGTACCTGGGCTCACCGACCAGGAAGATGATCTTAAGGCTATGCGAGGTATGCTTGATGAATTAAAGACCGTGAAAAAGGTAGAAATCCTGCCGTATCACAGTCTGGGACTGTTCAAGTGGCAGAATCTGGGAATTCCGTACACGCTGGAAGGTGTACCGGCTCCGACGAAGGAAGAAGTGGAGCGGGCCGAGAAGCTTCTGGGAATTGTCAGATAACTGGCTGACAGGTCATCCGGTTGTTGACCGGAAGAGCAGTTAAGCGGATAATCTGCTGTTTGGCCAGCAGGAGTAATCTGCTACAGTTCCTGGTATCGTTCTTCCAACAGTTTCCGTATGCAGGGGTAGAGTGGGTTCAGCGCCTGCTCTTCTCTCCAGACAAGCAGCCCTTTTACAAAAAATGGTTCCGGCAGAGGAATATGGAGCAGGTCTGCTTCTATTATATGAAACAGACTTTCCGGAAGAATGCTAAGTCCCTCTTTTTCGCAGCAGAGGCGTGCGGCTTCCTGATACGTGCTGGTTTTGACGATGTTTGGGCAGTCAGCCAGCCCGGTTTGTTCCATGGCTTGTTGCTGTAGGGATGGGAAAAGGGAAAAATTTTCTTTCATAAAAACGCGGTCATACTTCCAGGAGCCTTTGGATTTCATTCTTTCGATTAGATCCATTTGCTGATACCGGGAGCGGGATGCGGCGAGAAGATAGGAATCCTGGTGAAAGATCTGCTGAATGCAGGGCTTGGAAAACATGGTCCGGGTATTTACGATAAGCAGGTCAACGACATCATTTTCCAGAAATTGCCAGGCATTTTCACAGTCTCCGGCTGTGAGTGTAAGCCGCGCCTGCGGATAAAGTTTCAGGACTTTTGGCCAGATGTCTTTCAGGAACATGTTTCGCATGGTGTATTCAATATAGATACGGACATTTTGAAGAGCAGTCTGCTTCAGGGAGGTTAAAGCATCCTGAAGCTCCTGCTCTGTTTTTGCAATCTGCTTTGCGGTCTCCAGCACGATTTTTCCGCGTTCAGTCGGAAGAATAGCAGATTTGGAACGCGCAAAAACCGGAAAACCAAGTTTTTCTTCAAAGATTTTCAGCTGTTGGGAAAGTGCTGGCTGGGAAAGCAGGCAGCGCGCTGCCGCGCGGCTGATGTTCTGTTCTTCTTCAATGGCCAGAAGGTATTCGTAAATTCTGGAATTCATAAGCAGTCTTCTCCATATTCTCTCAGAATTTGTCTGGTGTTTTCGTCCGGACACAAAAATTCAGAATTTGCCTGGTGCAGGCGTCGGTATTCCAGATAAATAAAAAATTTTTCCATTGGGGTCAGAACATGCCCTTTGCGAAAGGCAAATCCTTCGAAAAGAGTGGGCATACTTGGAAGTGAAAAATAATGGAGCTGTGGAAGACCAAAAGCGCTTGCTTCATCCAGGAAACCGGCATAGCTTCCTTCTGCAAGCAGATGTTCGTTTGTCAGGCGATTCGAAGTTTTGAGCTGAATATTGAACTTCAGATGATTCTGTTCCAGAAAACGGCTGACGCGTTCCCCGATTACGGTTCCGATATCTGGGAGAATAAACGGGGCATCTTCCATGGCAGAAAGCTCTGAAACGGATAAGGCAGCAGGCGCGGTGGCAGTACCTCCTTTGTCATAGAGCGGGTGAAAACTGGGAATGCCAAGCAGGATCTGTTTCTGTTCAAGAGAGAAAAACAGGTAGTCGGATTTTCTTTGAAGTTCGCAGTCATCGATCATCAGAAGAATAAAATCCAGCTGATGGGCGAGAAGCTTTTCATGCAGAGAGGCAGATCCCTCGTTTGTCACCGAAACCTGAATGTATGGATACTGCTCCAGAAGATACGGATAAATATAGGCAAGCGCAGCGCCTCCACGGATGGGCGGAATCCCGAAACGTACTTCGTTTGGAGAATCCTGTTCCAGAAGAGCCAGCTTTTGATGAAGCTGGGATTGCAGCAGCTGGATCTTGCGTGCGCTTTTCAGATAAATCTGTCCGGCCTGGGTCAGGGTATAGCAGCCGGAAGAGGTGAGAAAAAGGCGGATCCCGGTTTCTTCCTCCAGATTTTTCAAGTAGCGGCTCAGCACGGACTGTGAGACATGAAGCGTCCGGGCAGCCTGGGAAAGTGTTTTATTTTCAGCGATGGCAATGAAGTAATCGTAGTGGAGTGTGTTCACGAGTCTCCTCCTGAAAAGCATCTGAGTTGCTGTCAGAAATACGGTGGAGACAGTAATTCCGCGTATGGACAGAGATGCTATGCTTTTTTCTTATAGTATTATGTTTAGTATATATTAGAAAATCCGAAGATTCAAGCGTATGATGGAACTATAAGAGGTGCTGGGTACGCATGTGTAAACAGTAACCTGTTGGAATCAGGCCTGGATTCAAAATCATTACGATGCAGTTTTCTTATGGTACAAGGGAGGAGGCAACAAAAAATGAACACACAACTGATCATTACCCTGGCGGTGCTGGTATTCATGGCAGTATCGTTTATGGTGAGAAAAATATCATTCGGTCTGACTGGCATGATCTGCATGCTCGCACTGGCAGTGACCGGAGTCATAGATTTAAACACGGCGTTTTCCGGTTTTTCCAATAAAACCACAATTCTGGTTGCAACTATGATGCTGGTAGCTGGTTGTATCGGAAAGACAAGTCTGGTAAGCGTAATCCGCAAGCGGATGTCTTCCATTCAGGAGAAAAGCGGAATTTTCCTGCTTTTGGCGATTCTTGGTTTCACCATTTTATTGACCCAGCTGATCGGTATGACTGCCCTGATGTCTGTCATGCTGATGTTAGTCGTTACACTGGATGATGACAGTGATCTGGCACAGTCCAGAATTTATTTCCTGATCGCAGCGGTCAATGCAGCCTGGTTCGGACGTTTTCCGATCGGTATGGGTGCAACCCTGCCGATGATCCATAACTCTTACTATGAGGGGCTGGTAGCAGAGCATCCGGAATTCCTGCTTGGTGTATTTGACTATATGAAAGTGGGACTGATCCCGTCCATCGTGTTGACGATCTACTGCTTGTTTGCATGGAAGCTGATTCCAAAGACAAAGATGGACGTGAATGCGATGCAGCACACCAACAAAGATACAAAGGCATCCCAGCTGACAAAACGTCAGGAGCAGATTGTCTGGGGCGTATTTGGAGTCATCATGCTGGCATTTGTATTTTCTACCCAGCTTGGAAATCTGGTTTATCTGCTTCCGATCGCAGGCTGCATTATCCTGGTGCTGACCGGTGTTGTTTCCAGTCAGGAAGCTTCCTGCACACTTGCCGGTGACATGGTATTCTGCGTAGCGGGTGTTCTGGTTGTTTCTTCAGCGCTGAACTCTTCCGGTGCAGGTCAGCTGATCGGTGATTTTGTGCTGAAGCTTTTGGGAAGCAATCCGTCCAGCATCCTGGTTATTACGGTGTTCTGTGTTGTTACCGTGATTATGACTACGTTCTTAAGCAACAATGGAACCATTGCGATCATGACACCGATCGCAGTTTCGACGGCACTGGCCGGGGGCATGAATCCAAAGGCAGTTGTTTTGGTTGTATTCGGTGCATCCTGCCTGGCGATTGCATTCCCAACCGGATGCGCCGCAGCGATGATGGCATTCTCCATTGGAAATCATAACCCGATGAAGCTGCTTCGGTTTACGCTGCCGTTTTTGATCTTGGGATCTGTTTCCCTGATCATTTCCGCAAGTATTTTTTTCCCGGTTTACAGTTAAGGAGGTAAAGTGATATGACGAAAGAGTTGCTTCAGGAACAGCTTGAAATCCTGGATCGCACCAATATGCATAAAAACGCAGCAAAAGAACGCGTGATCCCGGAAAGCTATCTGGCTTACAAAAACCAGGTGGAACAGAAAGAGACGATGCTTGAGAGCCCGTCAACCGGTGTGCCGGTGCGGTGTGTGATCACAAAAGCAAACAATCTTGAGAAAGATGCCCCGCTGTTTATTAATCTGCACGGGGGCGGATTTGTCCATCCGCAGGATGGAGATGACGACCTGTTCTGCGCCAGGGTGGCAGCCGAAATCGGTGGAATTGTAGTGGATGTCGATTATGCGGTAACACCGGAATATGTATTTCCAACGGCGTTTGAGCAGGTCTGGGATGTGGCAGAATGGGCTTTTGCACATGCAAAAGAGCTTGGCGCAGACTCGAACCGGATTTCCATCGGCGGTCACAGCGCTGGAGGTGCGCTGACTGCAGCCATCTGCTTGCGTGCAGCAAAAACTGGAAACATGAAATTTGCGCTTCAGATCCTGGATTATGCGGCACTGGATAATGCAATGTCGTTTGAGCCGGGCGGAAATGAACGCAGCCGCGCGTTCTCCATGCTTTACTGCGATGGAAATGTACGTGTATTAAAGAGCCCATACTGTTCTCCGGTTTTTGCGTCCGGTGAAATGTTGAAAAATCAGCCGCGCACCTTGATCATCAACGCAGAGCATTGCCCGTTTCGGACGGTTACCGAGCGTTATGGACAGCGGCTGGCACAGGCCGGAAACGAAGTGGCATTTCGGCTTTTCCCGGGAAGTGCCCATGGATTTACCATCCGCATGACAGGAGCATGGTTAGAAGCCCAGGACCTCATCATACGGTATCTGAAAAAAGCAGAGTACAGGGAGGTAAAGTAAGATGACAGAGGAGAGAAAACAGGAAATTCTCGAAATCATAAGAAATACAAACCGGAGACCGGCACAGACCGGCAAACCGCTGTACCCGGAAGAAATTATGGCATATCCCAATCTTTGTGAAGAGATGGAAAGCATCAGCCGCACCGTGGATGGCTTTTCCTATCGCATGGATATTCTTCGGGCAAAGAACCGGGGAGAAAACTGCCCGCTGTTTATCAATATCCATGGAGGCGGATTTATTGGTCCGCACCGGGAAAACGATACTTATTTCAGTGCGTACATGGCAGATCAGATTCATGGAATTACGGTAGATCTGGACTATACCATTTCTGATGCAGCACCATATCCGGTGGCACTCCATCAGTGCATGGATGCGCTGGATTATGTGGCAGAGCATGCAAACACGTGGGGCGCGTCGGCGAAAGATATCAGCGTTGGCGGTTACAGCGCCGGCGGCGCCCTGACAGCAGCAATGGGAATCTGCTGTGCAGAGCGCGGCGGCTTTGTGCCAAAACTTCAGATTTTGTGTTATCCTCCGCTGGAATACCGTATCCCGGATCAGTACAAGATCGATGCTTACGACCGCCAGATTGGAATGGAGCGGTGCAAGGCATTTGCAGATCTCTACTTCGATGATAAGAAAGAAAATTTTGAGGATATTCATAATTCTCCGCTTTATGCGCCGAGAGAGATTCTGGCAAAGCAGCCAAAAACCCTGATTCTGTCCGCAGGTCTCTGCAATTTCCGTTATGAAGACGAAGATTACGCGATCTGCCTGGCAGACGCAGGTGCGGAAGTCATCTTAAAACGCTTCCCGGAAGCATCCCACGGATTTATTCCGCATTTCATGGATGGCTGGAAGGAAGCAGCTGACCTGATGGTGCGGGAAATCCTGGAAAAATGAGTGAATAATTTGAGCGTAAAACAATGGACCGTGGAAGTTGCCTTTGGTAATTTCCGCGGTCCTGTTACGTTAGGGATATTGCTATAATTTACTCATCGCAGCTTCATCGGCCACGATCGTGACATCATTATGCAGCTGCAGAATGGATGCCGGAACCTGCGGAGTGATAGGTCCGCAGATGGTGGCTTTTAATGCATCGGCTTTGTCTTCGCCGCTGACTACCACCAGAATCTTCCGGGCCTTCATGATGCTTCCGATGCCCATGGTGTAGGCCTGTCTCGGAACATCGTTTTCAGACTCAAAGAAGCGCTTGTTGGCATCAATGGTGCTTTCGGTCAGGTTGACGCAGTGGGTTTCGCGGGCGAAGGAGTCTGCCGGTTCGTTGAAGCCGATGTGGCCGTTGCGGCCAAGTCCGAGAAGCTGTAAGTCTATGCCGCCGGACTGGCGGATGATTTCCTCATATGCCGCGCAGGCTTTTTCCGGGTCCGGTTCCAGACCGTTAGGCACGAAGGTGCGGGTTTTATCAATGTTGACATGGTCGAACAGGTTGGTATTCATAAAATAGCGGTAGCTTTGCGGGTTTTCCGGGCTTAATCCCTTGTATTCATCCAGGTTGATGCTCATAACCCGGGCAAAATCCAGATCGCCCTTGTTGTACCACTCGATAAGCTGTTTGTAGGTGCCAATCGGGGAAGAGCCGGTGGCCAGGCCTAATACACAGTGCGGTTTCATGATAACCTGTGCGGAGATGATGTTAGCCGCTTTGCGGCTCATGTCCTGATAGTTTTTTGCTTTGCAGATATTCATAGTAAGTAATACCCCCTTATTATTATAAAATACCCCTTCCACCTTTAAGTATATCGGTTTTCTGCAGAAATACAATAGAAAAAACAGTTCAGCAAAAACTATTGTAATTCTGCGCAGAGTCAACTATACTACGCCCATAGGGGGTGCATACGCATGATCATTAAAAATGTAAAGGTTTACACAGAAGAACAGAAATTTGTACCTGGCGAAATCGTGGTTCTGGGAGACCGGATCACAGAGGTGCGTGCCGATGGGGAGAAGAGACAGACTGCCGCAGAAGCTCTGGAAACGGAGTCTTCAGTAAACGGATTTTCGGAAGCTGAAGAAGCGGAAGAGGTCGTGGTGGACGGGGAAGGTGCTTACGCCATTCCGGGTCTTATTGACCTGCATTTCCACGGTTGCGTGGGGGCAGATGTTTGCGATGGAACACCGGAGGCGCTGAAAAAGATTGCACAGTATGAGGCATCTGTCGGAGTTACAGCCATTGCTCCGGCTACCATGACGCTGCCGGTGGAGGAGCTGGAGCAAATATTGCAGAATGCGGCGGCTTATAAGCGGGCGCAGGACGAGCACAGGGCGGCGAATGCGGCAGCAGGCCAAAGTATGCAGAAGGCAGAACAGGAAGCAGACGGGATGCCGGAAGGAAAATTGGAATTTCCGGAGGCAGATCTTATCGGCCTGAATATGGAAGGCCCGTTCATCAGTCCGGTCAAGAAGGGTGCGCAGGATGAGAAAAACATTGTTCCCTGTAATGTGGAGATCGCAAAACGTTTCCTGAAAGCATCAGAGGGTCTGGTGAAATTCATCGGCATTGCGCCGGAGGAGAGCAGTGAGGCAGTTGCTTTTATTCAGGAAATGAAAGATTCCGTGGATATTTCCCTGGCGCATACCAATGCAGATTATGATACGGCCATGGCAGCATTCACTGCCGGGGCGAACCATGCGGTACATCTGTATAATGCCATGCCTGCCTTTACCCATCGGGCTCCGGGTGTTATTGGTGCAGTGGCAGACAGCAAACATGTGATGGCTGAGATTATCTGTGACAACGTACACATTCATCCGGCAGTGGTGCGGGCCACCTTTACCATGATGGGAGCGGACCGGATGATCCTCATCAGTGACAGTATGCGGGCCACCGGAATGCCGGACGGTACTTACACGCTGGGCGGTCTGGATGTCAGCGTGAACGGAAACCGGGCAACCCTGGTGGATGGCGGTGCACTGGCCGGTTCCGTGACCAATCTGATGGACTGCATGCGCACGGTAGTGAAGGTCATGGAGATCCCGCTGGAAACGGCAGTGGCCTGCGCAACAGCCAACCCGGCCCGGTGCCTGGGTGTGTATGATACCTATGGTTCCATTACGGAGGGAAAAAAAGCAGATATCGTACTGCTGGATGAAAACCTGGAACTGAAAATGGTGATCAAGGACGGTCAACTGCCATTTCTTTAAAATACCGCCACAGTGTGAGGTATTTCAAGGTGGATGGAGCACGGAAAAATTTTGAAGTGCGTGCCGCGTATTAAAAATGACAAGATGCGAAAAAGAACCTTGCCTGATGGATATATTTCCATCGGGCAAGGTTCTTTTTCGTTTCATGATAAAGCAATATTTTATTTCCAGATCATATTTAAGATCAGCAGCTCTAAGATACCGACACCTGTCATGACGAAGGATACGGCTGTCTTACAGCGGAGCTGGTCTTTGATCTCGGTTAAGCCGAACATACCATTGAACACCCAGAAGCCACTGTCGTTGAAGTAGCTGAATGCGATTGCGCCGATACAGGAAGCCTGTGCCAGCAGAACCGGATTTAAGCCCAGGGTTGTGATGAGCGGAGCAGTCAGGGATGCTGCGGTGGTGATTGCTACGGTTGCGGAACCAAGAGCCAGACGCATCAGGGCACCGATCAGGACCGGGATCAGGATAGCCGGGATCGGCCAGGAAACTACGGTAGCACCGAGTACATCGCCGATACCGCTGACTTTGATGATGTTTCCGAGAGCGCCGCCCGCACCGGTGATCAGCATGATCATACCGGTATCCTTGATGCTGTCGCCCATGATGTTCATCAGCTTATCCTTCGGGATATCTTTACCGATGCCGTAAACAGCAATGGTGGTACCAAGAGCCAGGGCTACGATCGGGGAACCTACCAGGGTAATGATGCTGTAAATGAAGCTTTCTTTGTCAACACCTGCGAAATCGCAAACGGTTTTGCTCAGAATGAGTACCAGCGGGATCAGGATCGGAGCAAGGGACTCGCCCAGGCCCGGAAGCTTTTTGCTGCCCATGATCTCATCTAACTGATCCATGGATTTTAAGTACTCTTTCTTGAACTCCTTGCGGTCGTAGGTACCATCCTCACGCGGGATCTGGTAGATCTTCTTGCCGACCCAGTGTGCATACAGCAGAGCTGCGATAAGGATCGGAACAGACATCAGGGCACCTGCGATGATCATCTGGCCAACATCTACGCCCATCATTCCGGCTGCGGTTAACGGACCCGGAGTCGGCGGAACCATTACGTGGGTACACTGCAGGCCGCAGGCCAGAGCCAGAGCCAGAGCGATAACGGATTTACCGGTTACGCGGGACATTGCCTTACATAACGGTGCGAAAATTACGATTGCGGAATCTGCGAAAACCGGGATGGATACCAGCCATCCGGTGATACCAAGGGCAAGCTCCTCTTTGCCGTTTCCGATTTTCTTGATGAAGGAATAAGCCATACGCTCTGCCGCGCCGGTCTTTTCGAGGATACCGCCCATCATAACGCCGAGGCCAATGATGATACCAGTACTTTTTAAGGTGTTTCCGAAGCCATCCTGAATTGCGGTAATGGCATCAGACGGGGACATTTTGCCGATCAGACCTGTGATCAGTGCAGCAAGCAGCAACGCGATGAAGGTGTGGGTCTTGGTCTTCATAACCAGGAAGATCATGATCGCGATGCCTAAGAACAGGCCAAGCAGCATCTGGGTTTCATGTGACATATTTCATACCTCTTTCTGTAGTGTGCTCACTTCGTATGCATCAAATATGGGGGGATGCATTTGCAAGGCCGCTGTTGCAAGGCTGCGAACGAAGTGATAAAATTATGACAAGAGGCATTATAGCGAAAATTGATACATAAGTAAAATTAACTGTACTTAGCCAACTCTTAAAATATTTAATATTTGTTCTTAAAATAATGGCGCTGAGTTTTCCCAGTATTCCCGTGCGAGCCGAATGAATTCCCGTGCACCGGAGTTTAAGTAAGCATTTTTCTGACAGGAAATAACAATTTCCCAGGAAGGACGTTCCGGCAGGGAAAAGCAGGCGACTCCCTCGGTGAGTCCCAGCGTATAATAGCGTGGAATGATGCCGCAGCACAGAGTAGACTGTACCATGGCGGCGATACCGCTGGTATTGTTGGTTTCAAACAGAATATTTGGGGCGAAACCGGCTTTCTCAAACAGCAGATCGCAGGAGGAACGAAGCGTGGAGGTCTTGTCCATCAGCACAAAGGGCTCATAGCGCAGCTCGGTCAGGTCCAGGGTTGCCAGTGGTTCGCCGGAAGGCGCAGCTTTTTCTGCCAGCGGATGCCCGGCTGGGATGATTAGTACCAGCTCCTCCTGCTTTAACGGATAGTAGGTATCGCTGGTCTGGTCCCGTCGTGCGAGGGTCATAAGACCTACATCAATCTCCCCTTTTGCAATGGCATCCTGCTGGGCCCGGACCCGCATCTCGATGGGGCGCACATCCAGGTTCGGAAAGCTGCGGTGCAGTTCCGGGTAAATAGCGGTGAACATGCGAAGTCCCCGTCCCGGTGTCAGGCCGATAGTCAGATGGCCTTTGCGGGCGCTGACAACATCGTAGATTCTGTTGTATGTAGTATTTTTAATCTGAAGAGCGGCTTTTGCACCTTCAATATAAATTTCTCCGGCTTCTGTCAGGCGCCAGTTGGTGCGGGAGCGGTGAAACAGAGGTGTGCCAAGTTCTTTTTCCAGCTTTAAAAGCTGCTGGTTTAAGGCAGACTGGGTGATGAACAGTTTTTCCGCAGCCTTGGTGATGTTGTTCTCCTCTGCAATTTTTAATATGTATTCGATTTGCTTGGTATCCATGTAAACCTCCCATGAACAAATGCGTCTGTATGTGTTTCTTCTATAAATAAAGCACATTTGATTATAGCAGTTTCTAAACAGAAAATAAACAAGAAAAATTATTAAGAGAAACATAAAAACTATTAATTTTACTTATTTGCATGAAGGTGCTATGATAGCATCAGTAAGAGATACAAAGAACTTCAAAATATCATTTATATATTATTCAAGGAGGGTATTCAAATGAACGCAATTCCTACAATTACTAAGATGGAAGTTTTCCCGGTTGCAGGACATGACTGCATGGAGCTGAACTTAAGTGGTGCGCACGCTCCGTACTTCACCCGTAACATCGTGATCCTGACCGACAGCACCGGTAACGAGGGTATCGGTGAGGTTCCGGGCGGTGAGAAGATCACTGCTGCATTAGAGCAGATTAAAGATCTCGTAATCGGTTCCAGCATCGGTGATTACAAGCAGACCTTAAACAAGATCCGCGCATGGCTGTCTGCAAACATCAAAGATGACAAGCGTGGTCTTCAGACCTTCGACCTGCGTGTAGGCGTACATGTAGTTACTGCAGTAGAGGCTCCGCTTCTTGACCTGCTTGGTAAGTTCTTAAACGTTCCGGCTGCAGCTCTGATGGGTGACGGAATCCAGAGAGATAAGGTTCGTTTCCTGTCCTATCTTTTCTATGTTGGAGACCGCAAGAAAACCGATCTTGAGTACGAGGAAGAGCCGGATGCAGAGTGCGACTGGTACCGTCTGCGTCACGAGGAGGCTATGACTCCAGAAGCAATCGTGGCACTGGCAAAGGCTACCAACGAGAAATACGGTTTTGAAGACTTCAAGTTAAAGGGCGGCGTTTTAGCTCCTCAGGAAGAGGTAAAGGCTGTTACCGCAATCAAGGAGGCATTCCCGAACGCACGTGTAGACCTTGACCCGAACGGCTGCTGGAGCTTAAAAGAGGCTCTGGAAGTTGCTCCGGACTTAAAGAAGGTTCTGGCATACTGTGAGGATCCGTGTGGCGCAGAGGATGGCTTCTCCGGCCGTGAGGTTATGGCTGAGTTCAGAAAAGCAACCATGATGCCGACCGCTACCAACATGATCAACACGGACTGGCGTCAGATGTGCCATGCAATCGCTCTGCAGAGCGTAGATATCCCGTTAGCAGATCCGCACTTCTGGACCATGGAAGGTTCCGTACGTGTAGGCCAGCTGTGCAACGACTTCGGTCTGATGTGGGGCTGCCATTCCAATAACCACTTCGATATCTCCCTGGCTATGGTTGTACAGTGTGCAGCTGCAATCCCGGGCAAGATGAACGGTATCGATACTCACTGGATCTGGCAGGAGGGCCGTGAGCGCCTGACCAAAGAGCCGATGCAGATCGTAGGCGGATGCATCGAGCTGCCGAAGAAACCGGGTCTTGGTGTAGAAGTTGATCGCGACCAGATCATGAAGGCTCATCAGCTTTACATGGATAAGTGCTACGGCAAGGGCGCTCGTAACGACGCTGTTGGTATGCAGTACCTGATCCCGGGCTGGACCTTCGATAACAAGAAACCGTGCATGGTTCGGTAATTGAATATTTCATAAAGTTTTATAAAAGAAATGCCAGGTTCCGGCAAGTTTCGGAACCTGGCATTTCTTTTTTGTAGTGGTATATAATAAAAGGATCAGAAATGATATGTCAGCTAAGCGGCGGGAACGTGTCATTTTCTCCAGTACTCCCGGCATAGCTCCAGAAAATACTGCTCTGCATGACTCAGATAGGCTCCTTTCCGACAGCACATGGTCACTTCCCAGCGCGGCTGTCCTTCCAGCCGGAAATAGACAACCCCCGGAGCTGTCTTTGCAAAAATCCGCGGCAGCAGGGCACAGCCCACCTCAGCCAGGACCATGCGGTATTTACTGACATTGCTGCTGGTGGAAAAGAGCACCTGTGGCTGGAACCCCGCTTCGCGAAAAAGAGCCTCCTCCAGCTGGAACATGGTGGACCGGCGGGTGATCAGGATAAACGGATCCTCCAGAAAACGGGACAGACTGATCGTGGGTGCATCCTCGGTCTGTGTACTTCCCAGCCAGGCCAGCGGATGGGAGGCGGGGACAGCAAGAAAAATTTCTTCCTCTGCCATGGAAAGATAGGTGTTGTCGTCCTTCTGGGATTCCACCAGTGTGATAAGACCAAGATCCAGCTCATTGCGTGTGATGAGATTCTGCATGGTCCGGACGTTGCACTCCACCGGCTCGATCCGGATATCCGGGAACTTCCGGTGGAATTCCGGGTAGATGGCAGTGAACATATTGACGCCGCGCTCCGGAATAAGTCCCAGGCTGATACGCCGGTTCCCGCTTTCTTTTAAATCCTGGATCTGGCTGTAGGCATCCTTTTTCAGGTTCAGGATCTGTCTTGCCGTATTTACATAAATTTCGCCCGCCGGAGTCAGGTGCCAGTCGGAGCGGGTCCGCACAAAGAGCGGGAGCCCCAGCTCCTTTTCCAACTTCTGCAGCTGCTGGTTTAAGGCGGACTGGGTGATAAAAAGTTTCTCTGCAGCTTTGGTAATGCTGCGTTCTTCACTGATCTGTATGATATATTCCATTTGTCTGGTATCCAACCGAAAACCCTCCTGTCATAAGAATGCTATGTAATACCGGAATCGTGCTTTGAAATGAATGTTAGAAAAACTAACATAAATATTATTTATATAAATTTGACTGACGTATAGAGCTATTATACAATGTGATTATCAATAAGACAAGTTTCACAGGAGAAATGAGGAGGATGGATCAAAATGATGTCCTATGATGTGATCGTGATCGGCGCCGGCGTTGTCGGATCGGCCGTGGCGCGGGAATTATCCCGTTACCAGTTGAAGACTGCGGTGCTGGAGAAGGAGCTGGATGTGGCGTGCGGAAACAGCAGCCGCAATACCGGCATGCTCCACGCCGGATTTACTTATAAGCCGGGAAGCTTAAAGGCAGAGTGCGCCGTAGAGGGAAACCAGGAGTTTGACCAGGTGGCAAAGGAGCTTGGCGTGCCGTTTAAGCGTACCGGAAAGCTGGTAGTTGGTTTTACCGACCATGACCGGGAAAACATTTTAAAATACAAGGCCATTGGCGAGCAGAACGGTGTCCAGGGCATGCGCATGATCGACAAAGATGAGATCAACCGCATTGACCCGAATGCAGGCGGTGAGTTTGCCATGTATGTGCCGTCCTCCGGCATTCTGGATCCGATGCAGTACACCATCGGTCTTGCAGAGAATGCCTGCCAGAATGGCGTCAGATTCCACTTTGGACAGAAGGTGACCGGCATTACCCGGGACGAGGCGAAGGATGTCTGGGTAGTAAAGACGGAGCAGGATACCTTTGAGACAAAATGGGTCATCAACTGTGCCGGTATGTATGCATCGGAGATTTCCGAGATGCTTGGCTACCCGAACTACCCGGTAAAGGGCTTTAAGGGTGAGTACTATGTACTGGATAAAAAGGCTGGAAAATTCCTTTCCATCCCGGTTTATCCGGCTCCGAATGATAAGGGCGGCTTCTCCACCCATGCAACCCCGACTGTGGACGGCAATGTGCTGGTAGGACCGGATTCCTATGTAACAGAAGACCGCGAGGATTACGTTGTAACCAAGGAGCATATGGACGGTCTGTTCCGCGATGGCAGCAAGATGTTCAAGCAGATGAAGCGTGAGTACTTTATCCGGAATTTTGCAGGCATCCGCTGGAAACGCTATAATCCGGAAACCGGAGAAATCCTGGATTTCCTGTTAGAGTCCGATGGAGCGCATCCGCATACTGTAAACTTGGTCGGCATTGAGTCTCCGGGTGTGACCTGCGCCCTGCCGCTGGCACGCCGTGCTGTGGCATTATTAGTGAAAGAGGAACAGCCGCAGAAAAATGAAGGCTTTGATCCGGTGCGTCCGGTAAAGAAACGCTTCCATGAGATGAGCCATGAGGAGCAGATGGCGGCCATCAAAGAAAATCCGCTGTACGGTGAGGTGGTATGCCGCTGCGAGACCGTGACTAAGGCCGAGATTCTGGATGCGATCCGCAATCCGCTGGGCGTCTGTACCGTGACCGGCATCAAGAACCGTACCCGCGCCACCATGGGGCGCTGCCAGGGCGGCTACTGCGAGACCCGTATCACCGAGATGATCGAGCAGGAGAAGCACCTTGCACCGGAAGAGGTTCGGTACTCCAAACGGGATTCTTATATTTTCACAGGAAAGGTCAGGGACGTAAAATGAAAAATGTAGATGTTGTAATTATTGGCGGCGGCCCGGCCGGACTGGCGGCTGCGCTGGAGCTCTGGAAAAAGGGCATTCATGATATTCTGATCCTGGAGAGAGAAAAGGGACTGGGCGGAATCCTGCGCCAGTGCATCCATGATGGTTTTGGCCTGACCCGTTTTGGCGAGACCTTAAGCGGACCGGAGTATGCATCCCGCTTCGCAAAGCAGGTGAAAGAGCTGGGCATTCCGTATATGACCGATACCACCGTGCTGGAGCTGACACCGGATAAGCAGGTGTTTGCGGCATCCCCGGAGGGACTGTTAGAGATCCAGGCAAAGGCTGTGATCCTGGCTATGGGCTGCCGGGAGCGCACCCGCGGAGCTATCAGCACTCCGGGAACCCGGCCGGCCGGTGTGTACACTGCCGGTGTGGCTCAGGCTTATATCAATTTAAAGAACCGCATGCCGGGAAAGAATGTCGTGATCCTTGGATCCGGTGATATCGGCATGATCATGGCAAGACGTATGACCCTGGAGGGGGCGAAGGTACTGGGCGTGTTTGAGATTCAGCCATATGCCAGCGGACTGCCGCGAAATATTGAACAGTGCTTAAATGATTATCAGATTCCACTGCATTTAAGCCATTCCGTAACGGAGATCCGCGGCGTGGACCGTCTCGAGAGTGTAGTCATCTCCGAGGTGGATGACAGGCTGCAGCCGATCCCGGGAACTGAGAAGGAATATCCGTGTGACACCCTGATCCTTTCCGTGGGCCTGATCCCGGAAAATGAGCTGACCTGGATGGCCGGCGCAAAGCAGGATGATGGAACCAAGGGTGCGTCCGTAGATGAAAACTTCCAGACCACTGTTCCAGGCGTATTCGCGGCAGGAAACGTGCTTCACGTACATGATCTGGTAGACTTTGTTTCCATGGAGGCAGAGGAGCTGGCAGACGGAGCAGCCTGCTACATCAAAGAGGGAGCACTTCCGGATTGCGGCCTTGCCATTACGGGAGACAGTATGGTAGGACAGCTTACCCCGGCCCGCTTCAGCGGTACCGGAAATGTAACGGTGTCTTTCCGTATGAGAAAACCGGTGAGAAACTGCACCGTAGAGCTGTGGCAGGGTGACCATCTGGTAAAACAGAAGAAGTTTCCGAAGGCTCTCCCGGCAGAGATGATCCAGATCGCCTTAAAGCCGGAAGAACTGAATGAGAAGGATAACCTGGAGGTGAGAGTGGTATGTTAAGAACCTTTACCTGTATTATGTGCCCTCAGGGCTGTGAGATTACCGCGGAGGGCAGCGAAGCGCCGTATTCCATCACTGGAAACAAGTGCAAACGCGGCCATGAATATGTAGAGCAGGAACTGGTAAATCCGATGCGGAACATCGCAACCTCCATTCTGGTGGAGGGCGGTGAGATGCCGCTGGCCAGCGTCCGCTTAAGCGCGCCGATCCCGAAGGCTAAGATCTTTGACGTTATGAATGAGATCCGGAAAGTGAAACGCACCGCGCCGATTCATGAGGGCGAGGTCGTGATTGAAAATGTGCTGGGACTGGGAAGCAATGTCATTGTGACCAGAACGGTGGAAGCAGAGAAATAAAAGAGAAGTAATGTGTGAATAGACAGGTTGAAGAGGCTGTCCGGTTTGACACCCAGCTTCTGGAGGAGCCGGATATCGAAGGTGTCCGGTATCAGCAAGGGGAACTGTTTGGATATGAACTCAAGGAGTATCTGCTGGAGAAACATGGACATACCTGCCAATATTGCAACGGAAAGGCCGGCGACAGCGTACTGGAGTGGGAACATATCCGGCCAAAGAGCCGCGGCGGTTCCGACAGGCTGAAGAACGCAACGCTCGCATGCAGCAAATGCAACCAGGACAAGGATGACCGGACACTGGAAGAATGGCTCAAGGTCATCAAGGCGCGCATCACTCGCGAGACGAAAAAGAAACAGGAACTCGATCAGACACGCATGACATGCATACAAAACGTCATGGATGGGAAACCCGGGACAAAACCGCTCCGGTATGCCGCATGGGTTTCCGCGTCCAGGAAGTATATTGAGAGGCGCCTGTTCGAACAGTTTGAGACAGTGGAATGTTCCAGCGGAGGGAAAACGAAGTACAACCGTACAAAACTGGAACTCCCGAAAGACCATCACTACGATGCATTGTGTGTCGGCGAGGTACCGGAACAGGGATTCAAAGACCGTACAAACGGATACTGTCTGTACGCAAAAGCAACCGGCAGAGGAACAAGACTCCGGGGGAAACTCAATGCGTGCGGCATCATTGTCCATAAATGGATGAACCGAAGCAAAACGGCAGACGGATTCCAGACCGGTGATATCGTCGTGGCGGAGGTGCCGCACCGTGATAAAAAGCCGTTCAAATACGAAGGACGTTTTGTTGGACGGGTCATGGTCAGGACAACAGGGTCATTCGATATCAAGACGATCCATGGATCACTGGTCACAGTGAAGTCGCAATTCTGCAGATTGCTGCAAAATAATTCAGGATACCAATATACAATGGAGCGGGCGATTCCTCTCGGTCATTGAATGGCCGAGGATCCTCGCTTGGATGTCCTGAAAAATAAGTGAAGATTGCACTTTTTTTATAGGAAAGACCGCTTACGGCGTTTTCTTTAGCTGAAGCATGCCCGCTTTTATGTGGGCATTTTCTATGAAAGGAAATAGCTAGTACCAATTGAATAGTTATTGAGATACTTAACCAGTAATGATGGACATGTCGACAAATTCCGACGAATTATCGACAAATTCCGATGAATTATCATTGACAAAAATTTTACATAGGTATAGTCTTGTGTGAGAAATAATAACGCGTGCAAAAAATGCAGACAGGATCGTAGGAAACACATATGAGAAAGCATTTCAAACTGCCGAAATGGCACAGTCTTTCGCAAGCCAGAAGAGATATTGCGTGGCTGTTATGCTGTACCATTTTGGGAACACAAACAAATATCATACAAGCAAGCGCAGAAGTAGGATCGCTTTTAGGAAAGCAAATGAATGAGTGGTCCGACGGAGTGCGGTCGCATCGAGCAACAGATTCAAACTTGGATGATTCTGTTTTAACTGGTGCATATGAGGAGTGGAAAGCCACATCTTCCAATTTGGGGGGGGGTAGCACACATAAATCACATGCGACAGCATCGAATGCAACTGCTTCTGATGCAGTAAAAGCAACGGACTCAAATGCTACACTGCCGTTTGAAGCATATGCTATAGACGGTAGAATATGCATTTATAATTATGAACAGCTTTCAAAGATAGGAAGCGAAATCCAATATACAAATTCTGAGAATTCTATATCGACGGACGATATCATTGATGAAGAAATTTTAAATGAAGACTCTTTTGATGAGGACAATGAGGACGCGTACGAGGACGACATACAAGATTCGCTAGAAACTCGTAACACAAACAGATCAGATAAGAATGATCTGGGCTATACACTTTTTGCAGATTATTACATCATGAATGATATCAGCATTCCAGATGGAGAAACCTGGAATGTGCCGGAAGACTTTTCTGGATCAATTATTCCATATCTTGATGACGATGAAGATATGCGGGTATACGATGAAGAGACCGATACCATCTATCTTCATAATATCTATCAACTTTACCTTGTAAATTCTGAAAATTGTGAAAATGAATTGGTTATGACCGGAGACTATTCGGTGGATACCTTTGGCATGGGTCAGGTATATACACTGGAAGATGGCAGTCATTTAACCTATGGAAAGGAACACAATTATGTAATCGCATCAACCTTTGGGGTTGATACACAGGATGTATCATACTATCAGGCAGCATCCACGGATATGAGTGCGTATTATCCGGATGATAACTGGTATGATGGACGAAACTATTTTGGTCAGGTCGTAAAAACAATCAACGACGTAGATTACATCCTGATCGGAAATGAACAACAGCTTCGTGCGATTGGCACGGATAAAAATGTAACGGAGCCGATCTGGCAGGTTTACCAGACAAGAATAAATGGATTGCATAGCTGGGAAACATCTGCGGATGAAAATGGGGTTACTGCAACTTTGTATTATCCGGGTGATGCAGATCTGATTAAGTTCAATGATTCCATGGACTGGTCAGAAACGGAGTTATATGCAGATGATCCAGGCACGCATAAGCTTGGTGATCGGCAGCATCTGGATGGCCTTACCATTGCAGGTGCAAAAAAATGCTATTTATATGTCGGCAGCAAGCTGGAAGGTACAGAAACAGCTGCAGTGCCAGAAACAGATGATACACAGACGCAAAGCCTGAGTACGGATACGACAGATGATAATTCCAGTGACAATGGGTCAGATTCAGACGGCGAAACGGATAGTGGTGAGAATGAACCTGAACCGATTGTTGCAAGCGGAGCACCGGACGATATTAAAAAATACAAACTTACTTACGATACGACTGCAACAAAGAATATCAATATTTCTTCTCCAGGCGCAACAACGGTAAGCCAGTATAAGTACAGTGATGATGCCAACTACATCATTTTCCGGGATATTGATCTTTCCAGTGAGAACTGGACACCGATCGAAAACTTCCAGGGTAACATGGAAGGCCGTCTTGGAATGGAAGATGACAAAAACGTTACCATCAGCAATATCACAATCAAACAAAGTGAAAACTTACAACAGACAGATAAAAAATCTGAGTACGGAATTGGATTTTTCCGAAGTATCAGTACACCGTATAGTGCTAATCTGACATTTTCGGAAACACCGATCACAGTCAAAAATCTGACTTTATCAAATATGTCTGTTACTACGACGGCAACGAAAGTACATCGAGATTTTTCGTTGGTTGGAAGTTTATTGACAGTCGCTCTGAAATTACTTCGGGTAGACAGTGGCTTAAGTACAGATCCGAAATCTTTTACAACAGGTGGGTTTGCCGGCACTATAGAAGGCAATGTTCAGATTTCTGATTGCAACATTGAGAAGTTAGATGGTATTTCTAATGTAAACGACTGGACTGGAGGATTTGTCGGTTACGCTTCTGGTATGACGCGTTATGAAAAAATTATTGCTTATTTAGGTATGTCGGTTGATACGTTAGCGAAGATATTAAATTTACTTCCGTTTCTTGGACTCGGTGATCTTTTAACGGTTCTTTTAAATGGAGGCCTTTTAAAAATTGACAGCTTGATTCCGATCGGCTATGTCAATCCGGTCTTTACCAATTGCAGTGTTTCTTATAGCGGTAACGGAACAGTCGAAGGTAAACAATACACTGGCGGATTTGCCGGTGAGACAATCGGAACCGTTATCAAAAACTGTATGGTAACGGATGCAGACACTGTATCTGGAACGAATTATTCCGGTGGATTTATTGGACGATCCGCCAATGCAGTGATTGCCGGAGTGTTGAAAAATCTCGGCATTGACGTGATGGGAAATTTCCCGGTGAATACAATCCTGCTGAACTGCAAAGTGGACGGGATTACCCAGGTAAAAGCAGAACCGACAGGTACGGAAAGCGGCTATGCAGGCGGCTTTGTCGGAGCCATGAGCAACAGCTATGCGGTTGACTGTAGTCTATCCGGACTTGGAAGCGTGGAAGGCAAGGACTATGTCGGCGGATTTACTGGAAAAGCAGATCTTGGTGATGTAGCAGATATTAACGCAAACCAAGACCTTCTTGATGTTGTAAAGAAGCTATTAACTGCGATTTTATCTGGATCAACAGATGCTCAGTTACTAAGTCTGGTCGGTTTACGCCCGTCCGTAATTACAGGCTGCGAAGTATCCGGAGATTCCATCAACGTAAAGGCATCCGGAACATATGCCGGCGGATTGGTCGGATATGCCGGTGCAGTACAGATTTCAGATACCGTAGAACTTGCGGATGACAGTAAGGCAACTTCCAAGAATCTAAGTCGTATGCTGACGAAGACCGGACTGGAGTATGAACTGTTCGATCATAAAAATACCGTTACGGCTGCTTCTAAAATGACGGTAACAGCCGCTATAAATGCTGGCGGGCTGCTTGGAAAAGCAACAATGACCAGTGCGACAGCTGTTTTAAATGGCACAGTCGGAGCAGCCGATTACATGCGGTTTGAATTAAAGGATGTCACACTGGACGGCGGAACCCATGGTTTGACGGTAAAAGCAGAAAATGAAACGGAAAGCTATGCAGGCGGAGCCATTGGACATGGAATGGGGGGCGAAGTCCGGAATGTATCGGTAGAGCATCTTCTTTCTTCCCGGGCGGTAAGCGCTGCGGGTGGATTTGCCGGATATTTCGGAAGTGGAAAACTTGCGGATATCGGAGGCGTGAACTTGCTTGGAGCCAACCTGGTAAAGATCGATGGACTTCTTTCCGTAGGAGCCATGATCGAGACATTCACCAGAAACTGCAGTGTGGCAGGTGTGGATACCGGATTTACGGTTTCCACGACAGCAAAAGACGGTATGAGCGGCGGATTTATTGGCGAGTGCATCAGCGGACGAACCGGAACCTCTTCAGTGACAAACTTGAAAGCGGTAACAGCTTCCATGGAAGAAGGAAAAGCCGGTGGATTTATCGGTTATGCAAAAGCCGGTGATGCATTGGCAAGTGCAGGTACTTCGGTAAAAGCTTTAAGCGCAGTAGAGATTACGAACCTGCTTGGTGTTGTCAGCGCGTTAAGACCGGAATTGAATCAGACAAAACTTATCTATGTAGCGAATGGCAGCGAAAATACACAGGTACAGGCCGATATGGCTGGGGGATTCATTGGTGACGGAGAAGCTGTTGATATTAACTATGGAAGCAATCATCCGTCAACCTCAAAGAATTCTGACACGACGGAGTCTGATGAAAACAGTTCTGACAGCGCTTTGGATGCCGATATGGCAGATACAAAGAACACAACTGTCATTACAGGTCTTTCCAGCGTGGAAGGAGTTACTTATGCCGGAGGATTTGCCGGAAGACTGATTCCAGGTGATGTGGCACAGACGGGATCGGTGAAGCTACTTGGTTTGCTGAACATTTCACAGTTATTAAGTGTTATGGATGTAGCATATCCGAGGATCTCAGAATCTTCGCTTGTTGGAAATAACCTGACCGTTACGGCGGATGGAAAAGACGGGATTTTAACCGTTGGTGATGCCGGAGGCTATATCGGATACGGAAAAGCGATCATGATCGAAAATTCCGATGTAACGAACGTCTCAGCAGTAACTGGTGCGTATCATGCCGGAGGTTACATCGGCTTGATGCGGTCCGGAAGTGCCGTGGATGCGAGAGATGATACCGGAGCACTATTAAACAGCGTGCTTGGTAAGATTCTCGATCTGAATGACGTTGCAGGTGTTCTGCAGGCGGCTTCCGGAAAAATCTTAAATTCCAAAGTTTCCGGATCGGAAGATGGACTGATTGTCAAACAGGCGGTAAGAACCGGAAATTCAGAAACGGACGCAGAAGGATATGCCGGCGGCTACATCGGAGAGATGCAGAGCGGTGATATCAATAATCAGGCGAATGCCGCTGATGGAGAAAAAGGAACTGCGGTAGAAAACTTAAGAGAAGTAAGCGGTCTTCGCTATGCCGGAGGATTTGGCGGACTGGTAAAGGCCGGATCTGTGGCGGAAGTTGCAGACAACGCTTCCCTGCTTGGAAAAGTGGCAGATATCACAGGACTTTTAACACTCTTAAATGCATTTGTCCCAGTGATCGAACATGCAAGTGTTCGATCAAGTGGATTCACGGTTACGGTGACAGGAACCTTGCAAAACGATGATACGAATGATACTGATGCCGGAAGCTCCGGAGGATTTATCGGATGCGGCAAAGGCGTACAGATCCGTTCATCGGATGTCAATAAGCTGAAGAATACAAGGGTTTACGAACCGAAGGATCTTCAGACAACGGACGGAAGTGGCTATTTTGATGCAGCCAGTGTGTATTCCGTATATGGTTATCGCAATGCGGGCGGATATATCGGAAAAGCGGATATGGGAAGTACGGCATCCGTTGGCGGTATCAATGTATTAAAGAAAGTGTTGAACCTTTCCAACATTGCATCCGCGCTCAGTGTGATCACATCGATCATTGAGCATTCGGATGTATACGGAGCAACCGGAGGCTTTAATGTTTTGGCTTCGGATACCCGGACCCAGACGGGAACTGTCGGAAAAGCCGGAGGATATGCTGGACATCTGCTTGGAACACAGATCCAGGACAGCAACTCGTACAACTTCTACCACATCATCGGACGGGAAAGCGCCGGAGGATATGCAGGAACCATGGAACCGGGAAGCGCAGCCAACGTGGTTGGCGGAGCAAGTCTTCTTGGAGGATTGGTAAATGTCAGCAGTGATGTACTGACCGTTTTACAGTCCTTTGTTCCGGCTGTACGCAACAGCGAAACGACCTGTATCCCATGTGGCGGTGTTGTAAGAGCAGATGCAAAAGGAAGCGATGGAATTCTTCGCGGTCTTGCAGGTGGCTATGCAGGATACAACTACGGCGGTCAGATTTCCGGAGAAAACGGGAAAAAATGGCGAGGGACAGAATACACCGGAACCCAGAGAGACTGTGCTGCTGTCCGGATCCGTTCCGTTTACGGTACGGAATACGGCGGCGGTTATACCGGACTCATGCGGTGTGCGAACGTGGCAGATACAGGAAGCTTAAGCGTTCTATATGGAGTCATCAAGTTAAACAATCCATTAAGTGTCCTTCAGGCGGTTTATCCGACAGAAGAACATACAGCCGTTTACGGACCGCTTCGTGGACTCGATGTGGATACCTGGAACAGCTGGGTAACTCATGTTGGTTCTTACGGAAGCTACGGAAATGAGATGCATGAACTTGGTCCGGTGCAGGATCAGGAAACATTAGACGGATATATCCGTAAATACGCATATGGTTATACAGTAACAGCTGGAAGAAACGAAGCGTCTGCCGCAGTGGACGAAGGCGGAGTTGCCGGAGGTTATGTAGGACGTATGGAAGGCGGCACGATCACAAGTGCCCATGCGATGGACCTTATGGATACGGAAGCCTTCCGGAGTGCCGGAGGTTTTGCGGGTGAGATGATCACCGGATCCGTAGCCAATACAAGCGGTATCGATCTTGGAAAGATTGAACTGGTCGGAACGGAAAGTCTGTCAGCATTGCAGACATTCGTACCGGTCATCAAGCAGTCTGATGTGGCAGGATATCAGTCCGGAGCTGTTGTAAAATCCACCGGAGTCAGTGAAAACAATCCGGCCGGTTATGCCGGAGGCTACGTTGGACGGATGATCGGCGGTCAGATCTGGGGCGATGCGGAAACTTCCTGCAGGATCAGCAAGCTGAGGGAAGTGGACGGAACGTCCTACATTGGAGGCTTTGCCGGAAAGGTAGATCCGGGAAGTGCGGTTGCACTGGATACGGCAACCAGCCAGGGACTTTTGAATGGTATTCTTCATAAGCCGCATCTCTTAAATGCTCCGGCTAATCTGGTACAGGTATTAAGCGCAACAGTATCGACGATCCGTTATGCGGATGTGGAATCCTGGGATGACTGGGGAATTATCGTAAACGGTATCTATCTGGATCAGACAAAAGCAAACACCTCTTATGCGAAAGCAGCCGGAGGATTTGCCGGAAGTATCTCGGGAGCTGTGCTTGGCGAAAAGAATACGGAAGAAGCCGGAATCCATGCGGAAGGGATCCGTACCGTAACAGGCGGGGAATATGCCGGAGGATGCTTTGGTATTGCCGATGTCTCTGCGGTTGCTGATATTTCAAAGAACGGAGAAACGGATCTTTTAGGACAGGTTCTTCAAATTGGAAGTGTCAATGTTCTGGACGCATTCCGGACCTACGTTTATGACGGAATTGTCAGTGGAAGCAAAGATGCAGGTCTGACGGTTTCTGCAAATACAGCGGTGAAATCCGGACAGAACGATGAAGTTACTTATAGCGGAAATGCCGGAGGTTTTGGCGGAAGCCTGATGAATGGCTCTGTAAAAAACAGCAGTGTTACCGGACTAAGAAGTGTCACGGCCATGAACAGTGCCGGAGGCTTTGTCGGATACAGCGGAAAGAGCGGTGTTGTTGGAGCTGACAAATTTAATGTACTGGGAAGCAGTGTAACGCAGCTTCTTGGCGGTTCTTTAGGAGTCCTGGATGTGTTTGGCTCCCACATTGAAAAGAGCAGCGTAACAGGCATTCCGGAAGGTTATACGGTACTGAGCAGAAACGGCGAGGAGCCAATCGCCGGAGGATTTATCGGCTATGCAAACCTTGCGAAGGTCATCGACAGTACGGCTGGAGATCCGGATACGGAATCCTATGGATTAAAACAGGTCGCAAGCGGACAGATTGCCGGAGGATTTGCTGGCCGGACAAGCTTTAAATACCTGGCTGACGTTCAGTTAGATTCCACAGCGCTCAATGTTGTTCTGAAACTATTGAATACCCTGATCAAAGCACTGTATCTGGATAATCTTCAGGATCTGCAGTTACTCAATATCGATCTTGGAATCATTACGGTTCAGGCGCTGTATGATGGAAATCTGCTTCATGTCAATCTTTTGGGACTCGATATTTCTGTCGGTCTTTCCAAAAAGACAGACGAAAATAAACAGAAGACAGACCTGGCGATCATTACGATCGGAGATTCCACCATTGAACTTCCATGTACGGATGAAGGAATCAGTGGGGATGACAGTACCCAGAACATCAACATTGCGCTGATCAAGGCAAACCGGACCAAGATCCAGGACTGTGCGGTATACGGGATCCGGGATGGATATGACGTGTACGGCGGCGGTGCCGGAAATACAGAAGATGGTGCCGGAAACGACGGACTCAGCGGCGGTTTCATCGGATACAATGATGAGGGTCTGCTGAAAGGCAACAATATGTATCGCTGTGATACGATCCGCGGTACGGAAAACAAAGTGGGACCGTTTACCGGAGTCAGTGATTTAAACAGTGTTTACGCATTCAATACAAAGAAGAACATCGAGGGAGATGCAAACCGTTACCGGATTTACCGGAAGCTGTCGGATGCATTTGGAAACGGATCGACTGAGATTGAGGGTACAAACGGAAGCCGTCTGGATGTGGCAGGTGAATTCCAGAAGGCAAATGGCAGGGACCAGTACAACATCTATACCATCCTACATATGAACACGGTGGAAGCGTATGATGATCTGGAAAATGCAAGTCTGAAAGAAGCGGGTAATTCCGCAAGTGGCAGTCTGGACGCCTACGTATCCAATGCAAAAGCGGTGCTGATGGATGATGTCCCGACAGAAACATCATCGGCCGGCATCACTCCGCCTCCGTCCCAGATGCAGGATCCGTGTGATGAGTTTTTGCATATCACAGTCAATAAGGTATGGCAGGATCTGTATAATATCGAGCATCTGAGACCGAATTCCATTACCCTGACACTTTGGAGAAAGTGGACGGATGGAAATGGAGTCGAACAGACGGAAGCCGTACAGGGATACGATCCGTTTGTCTGGACACCGGATGATTCTTCAGACAGCACCTGGCAGACGGTGTGGAACGACCTGCCAGCATATAAGTCGGAAACCATTACGGCGGAAGATGGAACAGAAACGACAAACACTTATTACTACACTTACTATATTACAGAGGCAGAAATATCCGATTACCTCACAAAGATCGCATATGGTGACGGCGATGAATTTACCGTCACGATCACGAACAGTCATCTCCGTGTACTGCCGGATACAGGCGGATACGGACCTTATATAAATTTCATGTTTGGTATGGCAATCCTGGTCATCGTGCACAGGACAGGCAGATCCGGCAGGAAACGGGAGGAGGATGGCGAATGATGAGAAAGGGGGACGGGTATTTCCGGCTGCAGGCACGGCCACCGGATACAGAAAAGCGTGCAGAATGAAAAAGAAATCATAATTGAAAAGCGAAAGCGGAAAAGAGGACGCAACATGAAAATGAAAAAGTGGATCTCAAGAGTTATGGCATTTGCGCTGGCCATGATGATGGTATTGGGAATGAACATGAGCGCACTGGCAGCATCAAACTTGAATATCAGTGGAACGAAGGCAAACGGAAAGGTAGAAGCCTTCAAGCTGTTTAATAGAACGGAATCAACTGTTAATGAAAAGAAAGTAGTCGCATATACCTTAAATGATAGGTATGCAGGATATTTTACTCAGACCGGTAAAGTCGGAGACGGCAAAACAGGTGACGCTTTATCAGCTGCAGCATACGAATATGTATCTGGATTAAGCAGTGCTGAAAAAGCAACAGACTTATCACAGTTTGCTGCTGATATGTGGAAATGGCTTGCAAGTCAGTCTGGTATGACAGCAGATGCAACGGTTGATGCAACAGCAGGTACAACCACTCTTTCTCTGGATGCTGGTTATTATCTGGTATTCCCTGCAGGTGCAAGCGTGCTGAAAGATGCAGCAAAGTCCCCAGCTATGTTATTGGATGTAGATGGTACTTCTACTGTAAACGCCGACTTAAAAAGTGAATATCCGACGGTAAAGAAAACAGTAAAAACAACTGCAGATGGTACTGACGGAGCTGCCGGAACGGTAAAACCTGGCGATACGATCACCTATACCATTACTTCCAAGGTACCGGATGTCAGCGGTTACAACAAAGGTTATGTATTTAAGATTAACGATACTTTATCTGCAGGATTAACCTTTAAGGAACTGACAAGTGTAAAGATCGACGATAGTGATCTGGGTGAAACAAACTATACATTAACAAAGACAGCTGAGGAGAATGCACAGAAATTAACCCTGGAATTAAAAAATATGGCAACAGGAACAGATGGTTCCATGACTCCGAATATTGAAGTTTATCCGGTTGGTGCAACCATTACGGTTACCTACACTGCAACTGTAAATGAGAAGGCTGTTACTGGCATCAATCCAAATACCAATAAGGCAAGTGTTACATACAGCAATGATCCGAGCACGAATGGAACCGGTACTTCTGAGGAAGTACATGCAGATGTTTATACCTTTGCATTTGATATTTACAAATATACATTAACAAATGATCAGCAGGCGGATGCAGAAGGCAATAGAACCGCATTAGCTGGCGCACAGTTCAAATTGTATGCAGCAAATGGCGATGCAAAGGGCGACGAAATCAGTCTGGTCGATGAAACGAAGGGAGTTTACCGTCAGGCAAAGGATGATAAAGAGGATAAAGTTGAGTATATTACAACAGGCGATACTGGAATTGTAACTATAAAAGGTTTAAAAGATGGCACTTACTATCTGACCGAGACAAAAGCTCCGGATGGATTTAACAAGCTGGTTGGCGACATCAAAGTAGAAATCAATAACTTAACATATGCCGCTGATGATGCAACGAAACTGGAACGTTTCGATGTCGTTTATACAATGCCGGGTGAAACAAGCACAACCGTTACGGTAACTACTGATGGCAAAGCACAAATTCCGGTACGAAACAATGCTGGTACCGTGCTTCCGTCCACTGGTGGTAATGGCGGTATCGTATTTACCATCGTTGGCGTTGCAATCATCGGTGTTATGATGGTAAGCAGCCTTGTAAGCAAAAAGCGTAAAAACGCAAAATAATCCGTTCGTCTGCTGATGATGGATTTTCATTCCGGGAGGGAGATTTGTTCCCTCCTGGAATATCAAAATAAGTACGACAACAGAGAGAAGGTAATGAAATGAACAAAGTGGTTGGAAAAATAATCAGAACATGCGGATATTTGATTGGCTTCTCTGTATTGCTGTACCCGACCGTCAGCAAATATGTCAATACACTGCACGGAACAAGTGTGGTAAGTGATTACCAGCAACAGGTTTCACATACAACGGAAGATATGGAAAAACAGATGCTGGAGGATGCCCGTGCCTACAATAAACGACTGATCGGTGCATCCGCAGATGATCCGTTTGCGAGTGGAATTAAAAAGGAAAATGAAGAATATGAAACTCTCTTAAACCCAAGAGGGGACGGAATGATGGGATACATTGAGATTCCGAAGATCAAAGCACTGCTTCCAATTTATCATGGTACGACGGAAGAGGTTCTGCAGTCCGGAGTTGGTCATCTGGAAAGCACGTCACTTCCGGTTGGCGGGGAAAGTACGCATGCGGTGCTGTCCGGACACAGGGGATTAACGACGGCAAGACTGTTTACGGATCTGGACCAGATGGAAGAGGGCGATGTATTTTACATTAAAGTCCTGCATGAGACGCTTGCTTATCAGGTGGATCAGATCCTGACGGTACTTCCAAGCGAAACGGAAGCTCTTGCAGTAACAAAAGGAGCTGACCAGGTAACGCTTGTGACCTGTACACCATATATGATTAATACACACCGTCTGCTGGTACGCGGAGAACGGATCCCTTATGAGGAAGCCGTTGAAGTTGCAGAAGAACTGGAAATCAAGCCACAGATGCCTTTGACACAGAAACTGCTGATCATGGGTCTGGCTGCCGTATTCCTGATCTGGGTAGTTGTGACGATCATACGAATTGTTCGTTGGTTCCGCAGCCGGAAGAAATCGGAGGAGAATGATGAAGAGTAAGAGCTGGAAAGAAAAAATATGGATTTGTGGAATGTTCCTTCTCGCTTTGGCAGAACTCTGTTTTGGTGCGGTATTTCCGGTTTATGCAGACGATGCTCATCAGCATGGCAAAATCCAGATCGATGTCATCGTTGATGATGATAAAGGACATGAAGTCGGGATTAAAGATGTGGATTTTTTACTCTATTATGTGGCAGCTTGGGAAAACAATGACTGGATGCTGACACTGGATTTTGCAGATTTTAAGGGAAAGCTGGATTTCACGGATGCAAAATCTCAGGAAAAAACTGCAAAAGATCTTTATGAGTATGTTGTGGAAAAGAAGTTTCTGGAAAAGGAAGGAAGCAGCAACTGCGATGGAGTCATTGTGTTTGACGGTTTGGATCCGGGTATATATCTAATGATTCAGAGAGCCGATTTTGTGTATGGAGGATATACATATAGCAGCGCACCTGCAGTAATAAAAATTCCGTCGCATATTGGCGATAAGGACTACATGAACGTGGAACTGGAACCGAAGTTTACCAGAAGCAGTGAATCACGCGGTGATAAACCGACAGCTCCAGAAGAAACGAATCCATCTGAGACAAAACCGGATCGTCCTTCCAGTGGACATCATTCTTCTGATGGCAGCACAAAACCGCACACGACACCGGAGAGTTCCAGACCAGACATTCCGACGGAAAGTACATCAAGTACGGAAAGCGCCCCATCTGATCCGGAAGAAACGTTGCCAGATATTCCAACGGAATCTTCAGAACCTTCTACGGAAACACCGAAAACAGGAGATGATTCCCCTATCGGGGTCTATGTTGTCGTGATGGAGGTATCCCTGCTTGTCATCATCGGCTTGGTTATCCTGATTAAAAAACGGGAAAAGGACGAGAAGCATGAGGAAAAATAGAGGACTAATCGGACTTTTAATCATTTTTATAATTATATTTTTAGGCGCTCTTGCGATGACCGTAAGGGCGCTCTTGCCGTATTTGGAGGCTGGAAGAGAATACAAGAAATTGGAAAAATTTTATGTGCAGGAAGTACCAGAAAAACAACAAAATGAGGAAGCTGAGAGCAATCAGGCACAGGAGATCTGCCCAATTGCGATAAATTGGAAAGAACTGAAAGAAATGAATCCGGATATTGTAGGATGGATCTACGGAGAAGATACAAAAATCAATTATCCGGTTGTGCAGGGAAAGGACAATACCTTTTATCTAACCCACATGGCAGACCGGTCAAAGAATAGTTCCGGTTCCATTTTCATGGACTGCCGGAATACGGAGCGGTCGGAGTTTTCCAATGAAATCCTTTACGGACATCATATGAAAAATGGTTCCATGTTTGCGGAACTTCAGAAATACAAAAGCCAGGAATATTATGAAGCACACAGTTGTTTCTATTATTTGACGGAAACAGGGAATTACCGCTTGGAAATTCTGCGTGCGGGCATTATAACAGGGGATTCAGAGCTTTATCATCTGGCGTTTGAATCACAAGAGGAACGGGAAGCGTATGTAAAACGGTGGGACGGGAAGAGCAAGATTGTACCAGTATTTTCGGAAAAGAATGATACTCCGCTTATGACGCTGTCTACCTGTTCCTATGAAACGAAAAATGCAAGGTTTGTTGTGCAGGGGCAGTTGATTAGAATGGACTAAAAGATAGTTTTAGGTTTTGGAACCCTATCTCCCGGAAAATGACAGATATTTTCAGGGTGGATAATGATTACAATACTAATATTATTAGCCATAAAAAATATATTATAATTTTGGTTGTTATCTTAACGGTTCGTATTTTGTATAGTAGATGCTCCAACTCTGATGACGTGAAATTTGCACTTATCTTCGGTTTCCCTGATGATGAATGATAGATCCTGAATCAGATCCTGATAAGTATGATTAGATATTCCTTGCATATAGTAGGC
>NZ_QUIV01000022.1 GCF_003480315.1 Clostridium sp. AM33-3
GCTCGGCGTTTTGTGTTGGATATATAAAATGAGCTGCCGCACGTTAGTGCGACAGCCCCTTTTTTTCGTTCTGTCCTATAATTACAATGATCTTTAGTGGCAGCTGTGCTCACCGCAGCTGTGTTCGCCGCAGGCATGTCCTTCACCTTCATGGTCATGATGGCTGCAATGTACGTTCGGGTTATAGCCGAGGGTTCCGGTTAACAGTGCATTTACGGCTTCGTCTGCGTTTCCGCTTACGCCGCCGTACAGCTGGATGCCGGCCTGGGCGAGTGCGTTCTGGGCACCGCCGCCGATGCCTCCGCAGATCAGAGTGTCGACGTTATGTTCCAGCAGAAAACCGGCAAGAGCTCCATGTCCGCTTCCGTTAGTATCAACAACTTCGACAGCAGTTATGGTTCCGTTCTCTACCGTGTAGAGCTTAAACTGCTCTGTGTGTCCAAAATGCTGAAAAATTTCTCCGTTCTCATAAGTAACTGCAATTTTCATAATACCTTCTCCTTTGTTGTGTTGTAGATGGAAAACAGGAAAACTGTGTTCTGCCGTGGCCATGTGGCACATGCATTGCCCGCAGCGGGGATATTCCCGCCCTTCGCAGATTCGGTAATTTCCGCCGGAAATGATGAGCCGTTTCCCGTTTACGATGCACTGTGCAAGCTTATAACGGGCACTTTCATAAATTTCCGTGACCGTTGTGCGAGAAACATCCATCTGCGCGGAGCATTGTTCATGGGTTTTCTTTTCCAGGTCAACCAGACGGATCACTTCATATTCATCCAGTGTAAGTGTGATCGTGTCATCGGTCTGGCTGTTTTCCGGATAAAATGAATCGTACTGCGGTATAAAGCAGATCCTCCTGCATTTTTGGGGTCTCGGCATCTGAAATCCTCCTTGTTTTCGACATATGTCGATTATAACTCATAAATAACAAAAGTCAATACGAAAACCACTATTAACCTGGGAACTTCGGGATATAAAGATTGACAGATCTGCCTGATTAGGGTACCATCCAATAGGAACGATACACTGTGTTCCGCCGGTTGCGGAAAATGCGGAACATAGCGGACATACTATAGAAGAGGTGAGAATCACATGTTAAAGGTAGACAACCTCACGTTTGAGGTGAATGAAGAGGGCAGAAAACGCTGTCTGGTCAATCATGTCAGTTTTCAGGTTGCGGATGGTGAAATGTTAGTGATTACCGGGCCGAATGGCGGCGGTAAGTCTACGCTGGCCAAGGTGCTGGCAGGCATTGAAAAAGCGGATGAGGGTCGGATTTTCCTGGATGAAGAGGATATTTCCGGTTACGATATCGATCATCGTGCCAATGCAGGAATCGGCTATGCATTCCAGCAGCCGCCGCGCTTTAAGGGCATGACTGTAGCTAGAATGCTGTCTCTTGCGGCTGGAAAGGATCTGACGGAGGCAGAAAGCTGTAAGCTGCTTTCTGCAGTAGGACTTTGTTCTGCCGACTATCTGAACCGACAGATGGACGGCACACTTTCCGGAGGCGAGATGAAGCGTCTGGAGATTGCAACGGTACTGGCGAAACCGCACAAGGTCAGCATTTTTGATGAGCCGGAGGCCGGTATTGATCTTTGGAGCTTTTCTATGCTGATCAAACGGTTTGAGGAGATCCACAAAGAGAAAAAGGAAAGCCTGATCCTGATTTCCCATCAGGAGCGGATCATCCGTATGGCAGACAAGATCATGGTGATCGAAGATGGTGAAGTGAAACAATACGGCAGCCGTGAGGAAGTCCTGCCAACTCTGTTTACACAGGAGGGCTGCGGCAAGTGTGCGAATGGACTGGAAGGAGGTGTCTGCTGATGGCACAGATCAATGAGACCACCCAGGGGGTTCTGGATCAGATCAGCGAAGGATTTGCGCAGAAAGGTGCTTATAATCTTCGCCAGAATGGCGTATCGATCTGTCATGGAGACAGCGAGCACATCAAGATCCGTAAGAAAGAAGATAAGCCGGGGATCGATATCCTGATTGACGGTGATACAAAGGGTGAAAAAGTCTTCATCCCGGTTGTAGTCAGTGTTTCCGGCATGACGGATCTGGTTTATAATGATTTCTATATCGCGGATGGTGCGGATGTGACTATCGTGGCAGGCTGCGGTATCCACAACAGCGGCTGCAATGAGAGCCGTCATGATGGTATTCATACCTTCCATGTAGGAAAGAATGCCAATGTCCGTTATGAAGAAAAGCATTACGGAGAGGGCAACGGAACCGGAAGCCGTATCTTAAATCCGGTGACGAACATTGAGGTAGGCGAGAATTCTGTTTTTACCCTGGATACCGTTCAGATCAAAGGTGTGGATTCCACAGTGCGCAGAACCAATGTTTCCATGGAGGCAGGCTCCAGGCTTTATGTGGTGGAGCGTATCATGACAGACGGAACACAGCATGCGGAGTCAGATATGGAGGTCTGCATGAATGGAAGCGGCTCCTCAGCTCAGATCGTTTCCCGTTCTGTAGGCAAGGGGGAGTCTTCCCAGGTATTCCATCCGAAGGCAGTCGGAAACACCAAATGTCATGCTCATATCCAGTGTGATTCTATCATCATGGATCATGCAAAAGTTGGTTCAATTCCGGAGATTCAGGCCAATCATGTGGATGCTGCGATCGTTCACGAGGCAGCCATCGGACGAATCAATGATGAGCAGCTGTTGAAGCTCAGAACCCTTGGCATGACCGAGGCAGAAGCTGAGAATGTGATCATTGAAAACTTTTTAAGTTAATATTCTGTGATAGGAACAGGAATGAAGGATCTGCAGCAGCGGATTTTTCATTCCTGTTTTGCTTGCCTGAAAAATAACATATTCCTTTCGTAGAAAATCCCGGAATCTTATGTTATACTTAAAGGCAAATCGTGTAAGGAGGTGTCTCTTTTTATGATGCAGCGAATCTGTCCGGTCTGTGACCAGGTTATGAAGCATGCCCACTACTGCAGCGCATGTCACTCCTGGGTGAAGGACCCGTTGTATATGAATGTCACGTATTATCTGAATGAGCGCCACCCGAAAAACGAGGCGCACTGCAGTTACCATAATGCAGAAGAGGAGCATACGAATGCCGGAGCCGAAAGGCGGAAGGCAGTGCGATCATCTTCCGGCAGAGAGCGAAGCGTGAAAACAGAGCGGGCGGTCCGAACCACAGAAAAAGGCGCGTCAGGGCAGTCGAAGACGGTTATCGAAAAGAAAAATCCGGTTCGAAAACTGATTCTTTTGTATATTTTCCTGATGGTTGTGATATGGCTGTTCAGGCTGCTGAGCGGTATGGCTGGTTCATTCTCTGATATTACCGGAAGCATATTTGACAGTATCAGCGGGTCTGATTTCCGGGAACTGACGGATGAAGAAGCAAGAGCTTACGGCGGTCCCTGCACGGATGAACTGCATTTTGAAGTCACGATCGAAGCTCTGCAGAGTCCGATCCGGGAACTGTTTGATACCTGTCAGATTCCGCTGGCCGGAACAGATACCTATTCCCACAACACGGTATATTCCGATGAGACTACCTGGTTTTCTTCCACAGAAACCTATTATATGGAAGCAGAGGACACGTATGCCTATGTGGATTTTGACTACGACACAGCTACAGGTCAGCTCCATCAGATTTATCTGTCTGTCCCGGAACGAGATTCCATCACGGTTCTGACGAAGCAGTTTCTGCTGATGTTAAACGATGCGGATGCATGGGATATGGAACAGAAACATCGTTCTGATGCGGCAGACCTGGATGAGCTGTATGCCCGGATGATGGAACCCGGTGTGAACCAAACAGAGGGGGTCTGGTGCGGAGCCGGTATCAATGCTGAATTTCCGGATGCGGAAGATGAAAACTGCAGTGTGTGGATCTATCCTGACAGAAGCAGCGACAGCTACAGTTATGGAGAGCATACCGATAGTCTGTAAATGCCAAAATGTATGATGTGCCTGAGGTACAAAACAGCTATGAAATCATAAATATGAGAGGAACAGTACGTATGAAAATCAGAGATATTCTTGCAAAAAACGAACCAACACTTTCCTTTGAGGTATTCCCGCCAAAGACAGAGGATAAATACGAGTCTGTAGAAATGGCTGCTTCCGAGATCGCGAAGCTGAATCCGGCATTCATGAGCGTGACCTACGGCGCAGGCGGCGGTACCAGCCAGTATACGGTTGATATCGCAGCATCCTTAAAGGCAAAGGGGGTTACTCCGTTAGCGCATCTGACCTGCGTTTCATCCACCAGAGAAAAGGTACATTCGGTTCTGGAGCAGTTAAAGGCAGAGGGGATTGAGAATGTACTGGCTCTGCGCGGTGACATTCCAAAGGACGGAAAAGTTGAGAACGACTATCGCTATGCATCGGAACTCATTGCAGAGATCAAGGCATCCGGCGATTTCTGCATCGGTGCAGCCTGCTATCCGGAGGGGCATGTGGAGTCTGTCAATAAGACGGAGGATATCCAGCATCTGAAAGAAAAAGTAGAGGCCGGCTGTGACTTCGTGACTACCCAGATGTTCTTTGACAACAACATCCTATACAATTATCTGTACCGCGTGCGTGAAAAGGGCATTACGGTTCCGGTGATCGCAGGCATCATGCCGGTGACCAATGTAGCCCAGATCAAGCGCATCTGCTCTATGTCCGGAACCTATCTTCCGGCGCGCTTTAAAGCCATTGTTGACCGTTTTGGTGATAATCCTGCGGCTATGAAGCAGGCCGGCATTGCCTATGCAACGGAACAGATCATTGACCTGATCGCGAATCATGTGAACGGAATTCATGTATATTCCATGAATAAGCCGGATGTGGCAGCACAGATTAAGGGCAGCCTTTCCGAAATCATCCGGTAGCAGAAAAGGCCCGGCGTACAAAGCCGGAAGGCCGGGGCAGAAAAACGGAGAGAACAGGATTCATGAAAGAGATATTTCACTGGAACGACAGGGAACTGCTGCGCTATCTGGGCTGCAAAAATGGAACGGTCCCGGATCAGAATCTTACGGATCTGATCGCACAGTGCAAACAGGAGCTGGAGCAGGCGGCTTCTCCCAGAGTGATATGGCGGGAGTATCCGCTCTGCATTCAGGATCACAGCATTGATATGACATGTCTGCAGACGCAGAGCAAAAGCCTGGAACGCAATTTGAAGGATTGCGAACGGGTACTTTTGTTTGCGGCAACACTCGGAAGCCGGGTAGATGTGCTGCTTCACCGCTACAACATGATCCAGATGAGTAAGGCCGTGGTGATGCAGGCTGCCTCGGTGGCTATGCTGGAGACCTTCTGCGATGAACAGAATCAGAAGCTGAAAGAGGAATACGAAGAAAAGGGCTGGTATCTGCGCCCTCGCTTCAGTCCCGGATACGGAGATTTCTCCCTGGAGTGCCAGCGGCAGATAGCTCCGGCGCTGGAGTTGAATAAAAGGATCGGTGTAACACTGACAGACAGCCTTCTCATGGCACCGTCCAAGTCGGTGACGGCAGTGATCGGTGTGAGCCGTCTGCCCAGAAACTGTACGGTGCAGGGCTGTGAGGCCTGCGCGAAGCGGGACTGTGCATACCGCAGATAAGGAAAAGGAAGAACGAAAAGCAGACAGAAACTGTGATGGACGCAGAAAAGCTGCGAGGAAAAATGCGAAGGAGATATTGGTTAAACATGGATATATTACAGGAATTACAGAACCGGATCTTATTCTGTGATGGAGGAATGGGAAGTCTTTTGCAGGAGGCAGGATTAAAGCCGGGCGAACTTCCGGGAACCTGGAACATCACACATCCGGAGGAACTTGTGAAGATCCACAGAGCATATCTGGAAGCCGGTGCAGATATTGTGACCACAAACACCTTCGGGGTAGACCGGTTAAAGTACAATGATAGCACGGAATTTCAGTTAGAGCCGGTTATCCGTGCAGCAGTGGCAAACGCGAAGGAAGCAATCCGCCAGAGCGGAAAGCAGGCCTGGATCGGCCTGGATATGGGACCGACCGGAAAGCTGTTAAAGCCAATGGGGGATCTGGCCTTTGAGGACTGCTGTGCCATCTACCGGGAGGTGGTGGAGATCGGCGCGGATGCCGGCGCGGATTTCATCCTCATCGAGACCATGAGTGACAGCTATGAGACTAAGGCGGCTGTCCTGGCGGCCAAAGAGGGCTGCAGTCTTCCGGTCTTTGTTACGGTTACCTTTGATGAGCGGGGCAAGCTTTTAACCGGCGGCAGTCCGGCCTCCATTGTAGCAATGTTAGAGGGTCTGGGCGTAGATGTACTGGGTATGAACTGCGGACTCGGTCCGGTACAGATGAAAGAGATCTTGAAAGATATCCTGGAGGTTTCCTCCATTCCGGTCATGATCAATCCAAATGCAGGTCTGCCGAGAAGTGAGAACGGAAAAACGGTTTATGATATTGATGCGGCTTATTTTGCAAAGACCGAGGAAGAAATCGTGGATATGGGCGCCCGGATCGTGGGCGGCTGCTGCGGCACCACGCCGGAGCACATCCGCATGGTGGCAGAGCTCTGCAGGGATAAAAAGCCGGTGCCGGTGACTAGGAAAAACCGCACCGTGGTTTCCTCCTTTGCGCAGGCAGTTGAGATCGGAAGGGACCCGGTTATCATCGGTGAGCGCATCAACCCGACAGGTAAATCAAAGTTTAAGCAGGCTCTGCGGGATCACAATCTGGAATACATTTTAAGAGAGGGCGTGACCCAGCAGGATCACGGTGCCCATGTTCTGGATGTAAACGTAGGACTTCCGGAGATCGATGAGCCGGCCATGCTGGAGGAGGTAGTTCGGGAGCTGCAGAGCATCATCGACCTGCCGCTTCAGCTGGACACCACGGATCCGGTGGCTATGGAGCGGGCAATGCGTGTATACAACGGCAAGCCTCTCATCAACTCCGTAAACGGAAAGGAAGAGTCCATGCGCACGGTATTTCCGCTGGTACAGAAGTACGGAGGCGTTGTAGTGGCGCTGGCGCTGGATGAGGGCGGTATCCCGGAGACAGCTGAGGGCCGTATCCGGGTGGCGGAGAAGATTTATAAGACCGCGGCAGAGTACGGCATTGGGCCGGAAGACATCATCATCGATGCCCTGTGCCTGACGGTAAGCTCCGACAGCCGGGGCGCCATCACCACACTGGAAACTCTGCGGAGAGTAAGGGATGAGCTTCACGGAAAGACCATTCTTGGTGTGTCCAACATTTCCTTCGGACTGCCGCAGCGTGAAATCATTAATGCTGCGTTCTTTACCATGGCAATGCAGAACGGGTTAAGTGCAGCCATCATTAATCCGAATTCCGAAGCCATGATGCGTGCATACTACAGTTTCCGCGCACTGATGAATTTAGATCCGCAGTGCAGCGAGTATATTTCTGTTTACAGTGGTCAGGTGGCCAGCCTTGGACAGAGCGCAGTGACCGGAAATGGCGGTGCGTCTGCCGGCAGTGTATCGGGAGCAACGGACGGACAGGGAACGTCAGACCTGCATGCCAGTATTGTAAAAGGACTGAAGGATCAGGCTGTGCATGCGGCAAAGGAATTGCTGACGGTTCAGGACGCACTGGATGTGATCAACAGCCAGATCATCCCGGCACTGGATGTGGTCGGAAAGGGCTTTGAGAAGGGAACCATGTTCCTGCCGCAGCTTCTGATGAGCGCAGAGGCAGCAAAGGGCGCCTTTGAGGTAATCAAAGAGAAGATGGATGCCAGCGGACAGAAGCAGGAGAAGAAGGGGACCATCATCCTGGCAACGGTAAAGGGAGATATTCATGATATCGGAAAGAATATCGTCAAGGTTCTTCTGGAAAATTACAGCTATGATGTGCTGGATCTTGGCAAGGATGTTCCGCCTGAGACCATCGTGGAGACGGCAGTGGAGAAACACATTCAGCTGGTAGGACTGTCTGCGCTGATGACCACCACCGTGCCGAGCATGGAAGAAACCATTGTGCAGCTTCGCAAGGCAGCGCCGTGGGCCAGGGTCATGGTAGGCGGCGCCGTGCTGACCCAGGAATATGCCGATACCATGGGGGCAGACCAGTACTGCCGTGATGCCATGGCCTCTGTAAATTACGCGGAGCAGGTGTTCGGCCTTACAAAATAGTAAGAAATTTTTAAAGGAATAGAAATTGAATCTCCCCTCTGTCTGAATTACACTAAGATACATGGACTGAAGCAATCAGATAGAAGGGAGATTTTTTTTGATGTTATTTCATAAGAACAATACAGGAAAACGTCTGGCGGCGCTCACACTCTGCGGGCTTTTTGTTCTGCAGACTCCGGCGGTACCGGCCATGGCGGCAGAAACGCTGACGGTGCAGGAACAGGGCTTTTACCGCAGTGACGGAACGAAGCTTGAGGGAGCTGTGGCCAAGGGCGTAACCATTTCCAAATATCAGAATCAGGCGGGAGCCATTGACTGGGATGCCGTGAAGGCAGACGGAGTAACCTTTGCCATGATCCGGATTGGATATCTGAATGATCCGGATCCTTATTTCCGGGAGAATATGGAAGGAGCCATCAGTCACGGAATCCGTGTGGGTGTCTTTCTTTACTCCATGGCACTGGATGAGGAAACAGCCCGGCAGGAGGCACAGTTTGTGCTGGAGCAGATCCGTGGATACAAGATTTCCTACCCGGTGGCCTATGATGTGGAATCCAAATATCTGCTGGATAACGGAAAGACTCCGCAGGAGCTGGCAAACCAGACCAATGTCTTCTGCAAGGCCATTGCAGATGCCGGATACCGGCCGATGCTCTATGGCAACAACCAGTGGCTGACGAATTACGTGGATGTTTCCCAGGTGCCGTATGATATCTGGTATGCACGCTACGGAACAAACGGCGAGTTCCAGAACCGCAAGATCTGGCAGTTTACGGAGACCGGTTCTGTAGCCGGTATAACCGGAAATGTCTGCATTGAGGCTTCCTACTATGATTATCCGGAGCTGGCAGCAGGCAATACCGGAAACGCAACCTATACGGTTGGTTCTTATGTGAATGCAGGTCCGGGTGTAGGTGTTCCGGCTTCGTCAGCAACCCGGGAAACACCGGAAGCAGGAGCGTCGACCGATACCAGGCCAGGTCCGTCTGCACAGGAAGAACAGCAGCAAAAGAGCAGTGAATCTCCGGTTCAGACAGCCGGACAGGATGAAAGCCAGCTGACGAAATCTCCATCAGAGCAGTAAAAATGGTAAGATCCATAAAAGAAAAACGGCAGAACAGCGCAACAGCTCTCTGCCGTTTTTCTTGAAATACCGCTTGTATTTACGTAAGCCTTTCGGTAGAATAGAGCTAGGCTGAATCTGGGATTCTCTTTGGAAACGGAGAGATGAACATGAAGAATAAACAATCTGTAATTTTTAAATGGCTGATGCTGCTGTTTGGTCTGCTGGTAGCAGGAGCCTTTTACAGCTGCAGCAGTCGGGATACAGGGCAGAAAGCCGTTGCTGCACAGGAAAACAGGGCATTTCAGGCGGAGAGCGCGCCGGATATGGCCGGAGACCGGACAGAAACATCAGCGTGCGCGGCAATGGCCGGAGAAGGTGAATCGGAACAAAGCGCAGAGTCTGGGAATGATATGGAAACAGCTGCTTTGTCTGAGCCGGAAGTCTGCTATGTATATGTCTGCGGAGAGGTCTTTTCTCCGGGGGTATACATAGTCTCAGAGGGCGCGCGGATCTATGAGGCGGTCGATCTTGCAGGCGGTTTTACGCAGCAGGCCGCAGAATCATGGCTGAATCTGGCAGAGCCTGTCATAGATGGCATGAAGCTGGAGATCCCATCCAGAGCTCAGGTGAAGGACCCTTCCTGGCTGGCGCAGCATCCATATGGCAGCACTGCCGGGAGCGGGACAGTAAACGGAGCGGGAACCAGATCCGCTGCATCGCCGGAGGCGGCCCTGGTCAACATCAATACGGCATCTCTGGAAGAGCTGATGACGTTAAAGGGAATTGGATCATCCAGGGCAGAGGACATCATCCGGTACCGGGAGGAGGCCGGCGGTTTTACGAAAATTGAAGATATCATGAAAGTGCCGGGAATCAAGAACACGGCCTTTCAGAAAATAAAAGAAAACATTACAGTATAGGGAATAGGTGAGAACATGGCAAAGATTCTGGTGGTTGATGATGAAAAACTGATCGTGAAAGGCATCCGTTTCAGTCTGGAACAGGACGGAATGGAAGTAGACTGCGCGTTTGACGGCGAAGAGGCGATCAATCTTGCAAAGCAGACGGAGTACGACGTAGTCCTTCTGGATGTCATGCTTCCAAAGCATGACGGATTTGAGGTCTGTCAGGCAATCCGGGAGTTTTCAGAGATGCCAATCATCATGCTGACTGCCAAGGGCGGAGACATGGACAAAATCCTGGGGCTGGAATACGGCGCGGACGATTATGTGACTAAGCCGTTTAATATTCTGGAGGTAAAGGCACGCATCAAGGCCATCATGCGCAGAAACTCGAAGAAATCTGCCAGGGCTAAAGAGGCAGAAAACAAGATGGTAACGGCCGGAGACTTAAAGCTTGACCGGGAGGGCCGCCGGGTCTTTATCGGAGAGAAGGAGATCAACCTGACGGCAAAAGAGTTCGACCTTCTTGAACTGCTGGTATGCAATCCGAATAAGGTCTACTCCAGAGAGAGCCTGCTGACCTTTGTTTGGGGCAATAAGGCATCGGAGTCCGGTGATGTCCGGACCGTGGACGTCCACGTAAGACGCCTTCGTGAAAAGATCGAGCCGAGCCCGAGCGATCCAAAATATGTACACACAAAATGGGGGGTCGGCTATTACTTCCGGGCATAAGACAGAAACGCTGTGGTTTTAAGAAAGTAAACTGCGGTATGAGAGGTGGAGCATCATGGGACAGAGCAGATGGAAGAACCGGTGGAGAAGGCTGGACAATACAGCCAAGATATTCCCGGTGATCGCAAATGAAAATGTAAGTCAGGTATTTCGGATTTCCGCAACTTTGAAAGAACCGGTAAATCCGGAACTCCTTAGTAGGGCGCTGGAGGAAATCCTGCCGGAGATCCGCAATTTCCGGGTGAAGCTGCGCAGGGGACTTTTCTGGTATTATTTTGAGGAAAATGACCGGATCCCGCAGGTAAAGCGTGAGAATACGTATCCATGCCGTTTTATCGATCCGCATGGAAATCAGCGCTTTTTGTTCCGGGTCACGTATTATGAGAAACGGATCAATCTGGAGGTATTCCATGCGCTGACAGACGGTCTCGGCGCGGTGAATTTTTTAAAGTGCCTGATCAGGCAGTACCTGCGGCTGGCAGCCGGTGTATCGGAAGGAATGACGCAGGACGATGAAAAAGCCAGAAACCAGGAGGTCTTCCATGTTCAGGACAGTTATCTGGAGCATGGTGAGGATGGAAAGCCGCGCAGCTACAGCTCGAAACCGGCATACCAGCTGGAGGGACATTATCTTCCGCTGGGAAGTGGTCAGGTCCTGCATGGTTATGTGCCGGTGAGCCGGCTGAAGACTGTTTGCAAACAGCATGGAGTCAGTATTACCAAGTATCTGGCAGCAGCACTGATCTGGGCAATCTGGCAGGAGTATCTGGGCGGAAGAAGCAGCAGGCGGGCCGTAGTCCTGAATCTGCCGATCAATCTGCGCGCCTTCTTCGGCTCTGATACGATGGCGAATTTCTTTGCGGTTACCATGATCGGCTGGCTGTTTCGTAATCCGGACATTCCGTTTGAGGTGCTGCTTAAGAAGGTGAGCAGTCAGATGGACAGCAAGATTGACAAGGATAAGCTGGCAGAAAGCATTGCCTACAATGTTTCCAATGAGAAAAAATGGTATCTGCGGGCAATCCCGCTGTTCCTGAAAGTACCGGCGCTTTCTCTGGTGTTCCGCTTAAAGGACCGTGCCTATACCATGACACTATCCAATATTGGGCCGGTTCAGATGGAGCCGGAGTATGCGGACCTCATCGAGAGGTTCCACTTAATGATCGGTGTATCCAGGCGCCAGCCGGTGAAGTGTGCGGTTTGTGCGTACAAAGATGAGATGGTCATTACCTTTACTTCTGTCTTTGCGGACAGCCGTCTGCAAAAGCAGTTTTTCCGAAAATTAAAGGCGGACGGTGTGCCGGTGCGCTTCGAGGGAAATGAGCTTTCTGCTGCGGCAAAGCGGGATATCTATCCGCGTGTCCGTAAGGTACTGATCCGGCGCGGAGGCGCAGAGGAGAAGGCAACCCGCATGGCAAAGCAGGTAGGAAATACCGGTATGGGAGCCGCAAAGGGAATCCGCGATTATGTAAGCGGACGCAGAAGCTGGAGGGAAGAATTAAGACGGCGGCTGCATATCTGAAAAAATGAACAAACCGTTCATGCAAAGCATGAGCTGCAACAGACAGGACTTAAGACGGAGGATGATTACTTGAAGAACAGAGAAGTGAGTCTGCGGGGAAAACTGGTGCGGGATATGATGAAGAACATGATGGATTCTGCCATGGGTCACAAGATCCAGACCGGGGAATACCGGATGGACCCGAAGGAACCTGCATGGATCTGTCCGCCGGATTATGAATATGAGATCGTGGGGATGGAGCATTTTAAAATGGAATATCTGCGTCCGGCCGGAGTCTGTACAGGCCGTGTGATTCTCCAGCTTCACGGTGGCGGCTACATCGGCCCTATGAAAAATATTTACCGGGATTTTGCGATTCAGTACTGTCGCAGGAGCTTTGGTGGTGATGTGCTGACCGTCGATTATCGTGTAGCTCCGGAGCATCCGTATCCGGCAGCCCTGGAGGATGCAGTGGCAGCTTATCAGTGGCTGATCGGGGAAAAGCACTATGAAGCAGACAAGATCGTGATCGCAGGGGATTCCGCCGGCGGCGGCCTGGCTCTTGCCCTGGTCATGTATCTGCGGGATCATGGTATGGATCTGCCGGCAGGGGTACTGGTGATGTCTCCCTGGACGGATCTGACCAACAGCGGGAAATCTTATCAGACCAATTTTAACCGCGATCCGCAGTTTGGAGGTACTACAGACAATATGCTGTTTCACAGTACCTACATTGGAGATGCAGACCCGGAGAATCCGTATATTTCTCCTCTGTTTGGAAGCTTTGAACAGTTTCCGCCCATTTTATTTCAGGTAGGAAGCGAGGAAGTGCTGTTAGATGATACCTTAAGGGTGGCCGAGAAGGTCCGCAAAACTCACGGAAAGCTGCGGGTCACCGTATACGAGGGCATGTTCCATGTTTTTCAGATGGCGCTGCGTCTGATCCCGGAGAGCAGAGAGGCATGGGATGAGGTCAGCCATTTTCTGGAGATCATCTACTGCATTGAGCGAAAGAAAGAGGGAAAAACCGTAAAACGGGTAAAGTCCGGAAGGGAAAGAAGCAGGAGAGAGTCATGAAAATTACACTGGTGACGGTAGGAAAAATAAAAGAAAAGTTTTACACAGATGCCATTGCGGAATACGCGAAGCGTCTGAGCCGGTACTGCAAGCTGGAGATCATCCAGGTGGCAGATGAGAAAACACCGGATAAGGCCAGCGAAGCAGAAGAACTGCAGATCAAAGATAAGGAAGGAAAGCGGATCCTGGAGCAGATCAAGGACGGCGCGTTTGTGATTGCCCTGGCAATCAACGGAAATATGCTGGATTCAGTGGAACTGGCAGAACGGATTGACAAGCTTGGCATAGGCGGAGTCAGCCAGCTGGTCTTTGTGATCGGAGGCTCTCTGGGGCTTTCCGAGGACGTGCTGAGCCGTGCTGATTACAAACTGAGTTTTTCCAGAATGACATTTCCGCATCAGCTGATGCGAGTAATCCTGTTAGAACAGATTTATCGCAGCTACCGGATCATTCATAAAGAGCCGTATCACAAATAAAATAAATTCAGATAGGAGGGTGTTTTATTTTGAAGAACTGGAAAACGAAAATTGCACTGATTTTGACAGCTGGTCTTTTGTCTGCAGCAGGGGCGGTAACAGCTCTGGCAGCATCCAGGACCAGACTGGACACGGTATCCGATGTTTACTGGGGAGATGACGGTACCACTGCAAACTGGGATGCAGTAGATGACGCCTACCAGTATGAAATCCGGCTTTTCTGCAATGACAGCCAGATGGATACGGTGAAAACCAAAAAGGATTATTACGACATGGAAAAGAAAATGACAAAAGAGGGTGATTACACATTCAAGGTGCGCGCTCTTGCAAAGTCTGGTTCCAAGGAGTTCAGTGATGGCTACTGGTCGGAAGAGTCAGAGACAACCTATATTTCTGAGAGCTTTGCAGAGATGATCAAAAACGGCGGAAGTACTTCCGGGCTGAAAAACGGAGGTCCGGGAGCCGGAAACGGTTCTGCGGCAGAAACGGAGAAAGAAGCCTCTGTCGTGATCCAGGCGAAATGGATCCGGGAAGAAAGCACGGGCCGCTGGTGGTACCGGAATTCAGATGGCAGCTATCCGAAGGGCGGCTGGTGGCAGGATCCGGCAAGCGGAATCTGGTATTTCTTTGATGAGCAGGGCTACATGCAGACTGGCTGGATCGACTGGAACGAAAAGCGCTACTACTGCACGGAGAGTGGTGCCATGGCGATAGGTGAGTACACTATTGAAGGCATGCAGTACCGGTTTGATGCTTCCGGCGCGTTGCAGCAGTGACGAAATGCAATTTTCTCTAAAATGAATAAAAAACACCCCTTCCCTCATATATATTATGCAGGGGAGGGGTGTTTTTTGGATAAGCGGGAAGAACTGATCAAGATTTTTTCCAAAGATATCCGTGAGATCTTAAAGCAGGTCACGGTAGATTTCGAACAGGTACAGGAGATACGGCTGCGGGTCCATGCCCCGCTTCTGATGATCTGCAGCAACCGTGAGTATTATATCACACGGGAAGGAAATCTGAGCATGCGCGCGGAAGAAGCATATCTGGTGACAAGGGATGCGTTAAAGGAAACGCTGGATTACATGAGCAGCTATTCCCTCTATGCCTTCGAGGAAGAAATCAGGCAGGGGTTTATTACGATCCAGGGTGGACACCGCATCGGTATCGCCGGAAAGATCATCACAGACGGTCACGGGATTCGCAGCATGAAGTTCATTTCCTTCATCAATGTTCGTCTGTCCCACCAGGTGAAAGGGTGTGCAGGGACGGTGCTTCCATATCTGTATGACCGGGACATGATCTTTCATACGCTCATCGTATCGCCGCCGCGATGTGGAAAAACCACACTTTTGCGGGATATTATCCGGCAGGTGTCAAATGGCAGCAGGGAGCATGCGGGGCTGACCATCGGGGTGATCGATGAGCGTTCGGAGATTGGAGCCTGTTACCAGGGGATTCCGCAGAATGAGCTAGGGATCCGGACGGATATTCTGGACTGCTGCCCCAAGGCTCAGGGAATGATGATGCTGATCCGGACTATGTCACCTCAGGTGATCGCGGTGGACGAGATTGGAAGCCGGGAAGATCTGGAGGCGATCGAGTATGTGATGAACTGCGGCTGCAAGCTGGTAGCCACGGTGCATGGAAATTCAATGGAGGACATCAGACAGAAACCGGTGCTGAGAAAGATGGTGCTGGAAAAGTGGTTTGAGCGGTATGTAATTTTAAATAACAGGGGAAAAGTGGGCAATATCGGGGAAATCTACGATTCCAGGGGATGCAGGCTTTACCCGGTGGGAGGTGAGTGCTTTTGAACATGCAGGGATGGATGAAGCTGTCTGGTGCAGTCTGTATTCTGTGTGGAGCGGCCGGAACCGGCATCTGGTTTGCCGGGCGGTACCGTCAGCGGATTCTGGAGCTGGAGCAGTTAAAGCAGATGGTATTTCTTTTAAAAGGACAGATTCTGTATGCCGGCGCACCTCTTCCGGAAGCTTTCGGGACGGTGGGCAAACGGGTGGCCGGAACTCTGGGAAACCTGTTTCAGGAAACGGCAGCTCTGCTGGAGGCACAGCCCGGAGAGCCATTTCCGACAGTATGGAGGAATGTGGTTTCCGGGATGGAGGGGAAGACGGCACTTTCAAAGTCGGACAGGCAGATGCTGGAGTCTCTGGGCGAGCATCTTGGCTTTTTAGATCGGGAGACCCAGGAGAGGACATTGCTCCTGTATCTGGAACAGGTGGATACAGAGCTTCTGGTTTTGCGGGAACACAAACAGGAACGCTGCAGGCTGTATACCAGTCTCGGTGTCATGGGCGGTCTGTTTCTTGCGGTGATCCTGGTCTGATGGAGGGTACATATGGGCGTGAATCTGATTTTTCGCATTGCCGCGGTGGGAATCCTGGTATCTGTGATCTGTCAGGTACTGCGGCATAGCGGACGGGAGGAACAGGCATTTCTGACCAGTCTGGCGGGGCTGGTGCTTGTTCTGTTCTGGCTTGTGCCATATATTTATGAGCTGTTTGAAACTATGAAAAATCTGTTTGCATTGTAGGGGACGGTATGACAGTAGTAACAGTGGGAATCATTGGGATCATGACAGTGCTGATGGCAGTCCAGCTAAAAAGCCTGAAAGGAGAGTATGGCCTGTATCTGGTGCTGGCAGCAGCCTGTGTCATTTTTTTTTATGGGACGCTGCGGCTGAAAGGAATTCTGGATGGTCTGCAGAAAATCCAGGATATGATCCGTATCAATCCGGTTTATCTGAATACGCTGCTGAAAATGACAGGCATCACTTATATCGTGGAATTTGCTTCCGGAATTTGCAGGGATGCCGGGTACGCGGCATTGGGCACCCAGATTGAAATTTTTGGAAAGCTTTCTATTCTGGCAGTCAGTATTCCGGTTATTCTGGCACTGCTGGATACGCTGCAGGGATTTCTGGCATGAGGCGGGGGAGAAGATGGCTGGTCTCGTTTGCTGCCGGCTTTTTTTTATTCTGTATATTCTGCCGGTTCTGGCCCGAAGACAGAGTATGGGCCATGGATACAGCTGCGGTGGAGTCTGTACTTTCAGGGGACGGGCTTTCCGGCATTGGAGATATTGAGGATTATCTGAAACAGGAGCTGGGCAGCTCCGGCCATCGTATTTGTTTCGCGGATCTGATGCGGGCATTGGCGTCCGGAAATCTGAAGGAAGCGTCATCGCTGTGTCTGGAGGGACTTCGTCAGGCGGCTTTGGGAGAACTGCAGGGAAAAAACCGCATGGCGGGACGTCTTCTGGCGCTTGGTCTGTTTGGAGCTCTGTTTGCCGGATTTTCTGAAGTCTTTTCCGTGGGCCCTGTGGCGGAAACCGGATTTTTCCTGACCTATCTGATGATGTTCGCGATTTTGGCGGCTGTTTTCGGGGAAAGTGCGAGAGCCGCGGCACAGGTGCTGGAACGTCAGATCCAGTTTATGAAGGTACTGCTTCCTTCGTATTTTACCGCGGTGGTCTGGTCCGGCGCAGGATTTTCTTCCGCGGCGTGGTATGAAGCAGCCCTGTTTCTGATCGCAGGGGTACAGAAGCTTTATGCCGGGCTTCTGCTTTCACTCGTACGGATCTATTTTCTGGCAGTACTGGCAGGATCCATGGTGAAAGAGGATATGTTTTCACGGATGACGGAACTTTTAAGATCCGGGATCAGCTGGGGAAGCCGATCACTGATCGGGATCGTGCTGGGATTTCAGCTGATCCAGGGCATGGTGCTTCCATATGCAGATTCTGTGAAGAATGCCGGAATGCAGCGGCTTTTACAGGCAATTCCCGGAATCGGAGACGGGGCGGGAGCGGTGACAAAGCTGATGATGGGATCCGGCGTGCTCATTAAAAATACCATGGGCGCAGCGGCTGTTCTGCTGCTGTTTGTGCTTTCTATCCTGCCACTGGCAAGGATTCTGGTTCTGTATCTGCTTTACCGAGGGGTGGCAGCTGTGCTGCAGCCGGTAGCAGATAATCGTCTGACAGCCTGTCTGAGCGGTGCGGCCCAGGCTCAGGCAATGCTGCTGAGAGTGGCAGCGTCAGGATTTTTGCTGTTTGCAGTTACCATTGCACTGATCTGTCAGGGAACGAATGCGGCTTACCTGTCATCGTAGAGAAGAAGGCCTGGTATGCGGGAACGTGTGCCTGAACCAAAGTGTTGTGGAAAAGGGAGGTGGCTGTGTGACGGCGGTATACGAATGGATCCGAAACCTGGTGGCATTCTTCCTGTTTTTGTCGGTGATGGAAAATCTGCTTCCGGGGCAGAAATACGGAAAGTATATCCGGCTGTTTGCAGGTATGGTACTGATCCTTCTGGTGGCGGAGCCATTTACCTCCGGATTTGACCTGGAAGAAGTGCTGGCACGCAGTTACGAGAATCTGGTGCTCCGCTGGGAGGCCGGAGAACTGCAGGATGATCTGGGAGCGGAAGAGCAGGAATATCTGGGCCGGGTACTTTCCGAGTATGAGGAAGCGGTCAGCCAGGATATACAGGAACTGGCCAGGTCCTGCGGCCTGGATTTGTCAGAATGCAGCGTTCACATTGAGAACAATGAAAACAGTCCGCAATTTGGGACGGTGCAGAGCATTTTTGCGGTTTTGCCGCAACAGTCTGGAGAAACGGAAAAAGAGAAGCTGTCAAATAAGATTCAGGAATATTATGGTCTGGAGGAGCGGTATGTGGAAATTGAAATTGCCGGAGGGGAAGGACCGGTGGATTTTTCTTCTGACGGTGGGGGTGATCCTGTGTATTCTGGCATTCCCGGTGGGAAGTAAGAGCAGCAGAGGAACTCTGCCGCTATCCCGGATGGAAGCTGAAAACGTAACGGCTTCTGCGCCAGGCAGCCAGGATGCGGCGGCCTATGAGCAGAAGCTGGAAAAGCGGGTGCGGGAAATCCTGCGGGGTGTTTCCGGCGTGGGGGAAGTGGATGTGATGATCGTACTAAAATCCTCTGTGGAAAAGGTGATCCAGGTGGACAACAGCAGCTCGAAGTCAGTGACCACAGAAAAGGGGAGCGGAACAGACCGTTCTGTGGAAACGATGGATCAGGAGCACAATACGGTGCTGACAGGGAGCGGAAGCGGTCAGGAACCTGTGGTGGCAAAGGAGGTTTATCCGGAGATTGCCGGAATTATCATCAGCGCCTCAGGGGGAGGAAATGCATCGGTCCAGGCAGAGATTTCCGGGGCTATGGAGGCATTATTCGGACTTCCGGCGAATAAAATAAAAGTGTTAAAGCGGGTGGAGTGAAAGAAGGAGCGTCGGTATGAAGCTGAAACGGGAAGGAACACCAAAACAGGACATCAATATGAAAAAACTGTTTCGAAGGAACCAGATCATCATTACAACTCTGGCCATCATGATCGCGGCTGCCGGATATCTGAATTATGCCGGAAAAAGGGATCTGGCAGCCAGTACCGGAGAAGACATCTATCAGGCCGGAACCTTTGATATTTCGGAAGAGGATCTGCTAGCGGAAAACCAGAAAAAGGGACAGGAGGATACCGCCATGATCGAGGAAGCACAGCCACAGGCGGAAGGAACAAAGCTTCAGGCGGAAGCATCGCAGGATGGAAGTTTTCTGGCAGAGGCAGATGCGGGAACGGACCAGGCTGTGATTGACAGCTGGGACGGCGGTGAGGAAGCCGGCATGGAAAATCCGGGCGAAGCGGTACTGACCAGCGGGCTTACTGTATCAGATTACATAGCCGGCGTGCAGTTAAACCGGGAGCAGATCCGCGCAAGAAATAAGGAAACTTTAAATTCCATCATTAACAGCACGAACATTGATGAGGCTGCCAAGCAGGAGGCAATCCAGAACATGATCGCCATGACGGCGGTGGCAGAAAAGGAGAATGCTGCGGAGACGCTTTTGCAGGCCCGGGGCTTTGCAGATCCGGTGGTGAGCCTGACGGACGGCAAGGTAGACGTTGTGATCCATGCACCTTCCATCACGGACCAGCAGCGCGCACAGATCGAGGATATTGTAAAGCGGAAAACAGAAGTCGGGGCTGAAAACATCATTATCACACTCCTGAATCTTGAGGACTAAACGGAAAATGCCCCTTTGCAAATCATGGCAGATTTGTTATACTATAGAAAACATGGATTTCTGGTGAAAGCTATGGAATCTGTCTGATCTGAGGAGGGAATACTGTGGCAGAGTTAGAAGGAAGAAATACACATAAATTATATGAAAAAGAGATGATGGGCGAGGTGCGTATTGCGGATGAAGTGGTAGCTATCATTGCGGGCCTGGCAGCAACAGAGGTAGATGGTGTGGATTCCATGGCCGGCAACATTACCAATGAACTGGTAGGAAAGCTTGGTATGAAGAATCTGTCTAAGGGTGTAAAAGTGGACGTAACCGAGGAGCATGTGTCTGTAGATCTGTCTTTAAACATCAAGTATGGCTACAATATCCCTGATGTGAGCGAACGTGTTCAGGACCGTGTGAAGTCCGCTATTGAGAACATGACCGGCCTTACTGTGCTGGATGTCAATATCCGCATTGCAGGCGTCAACATCAACGAGCAGTAAAACAGAATACAAAGCAGGAAAGCCGGACGGGGAAAAGGGCCGGCTTTTTTGTATGATAGGAAATTGCGTTCTGTGAAGCTTCAATCTGCGGATGCCTTGCGAAAAACATGACAATAAAATATCGATGGTTACATTTTGGTGAGAATGGTGTTATAATCATGCATGATTTTCAAAAAGAACAATTTGGATTGCTGTCTGGGATTGGGAGAACAAAGGAGGAAATAGTGATGAATCTTGCATTTTGCATTCCATTTGCAGGACTGCTGCTTTGCATCGCGGTGCTTCCGCTCATCAAAGCAGAGTGGTGGGAGACACATCAGCCGCATGCGGTCATATTCTGGTCTCTGCTGTTTGTGCTGCCTTTTGCATTTGTGTACGGACCGGGACAGGCGTTTGAGAAGGTGCTTGAGTGTATCGTGGATGATTATCTGACCTTTATCATTCTGCTGTTTGGTTTGTTCTGCGTGTCTGGTAATATTACCCTGGAGGGGGATCTGGCCGGATCCCCGCGCATTAACGTGGGACTTCTTCTGATCGGCACCATGCTATCCAGCTGGATCGGTACGACGGGGGCCAGTATGCTGATGGTGCGCCCGGTCATCAAGATGAATGCCTGGAGAAAACGGAGAAGCCACATCATGGTGTTCTTCATTTTTCTGATCTCCAATATTGGCGGCTGCCTGACTCCGATCGGAGATCCGCCGCTGCTGATGGGATTTATGCGCGGCATTCCTTTTTTCTGGAGCCTGCATCTCTTGCCGGTTCTGCTGTTTAATGCAGTCATTCTGCTGACCATTTTTTATTTTCTGGACCGCAGGGCTTACCGCAGGGATATCGCGGATGGTTTAAAGCCAGATATCAGTAAACCGGGTACGGAGGTCCACATTCTGGGACTCCATAACCTGATCTTTCTGGTCATGATCGTGGCGGCTGTCATCTTAAGCGGAACTCTTCCTGGGATGGAAGCATTCCGGGATGCAGAGGGTGCAGTGCGCGGAATCCGGCTGTTTGGTGAAGTGACCTTAACCTATCCGGCTCTGATCGAGATTGTGATGATTCTTGTGGCGGCCTTTCTGTCTTTTAAAACGACAAATGTGGAAATCCGCCGGAAGAACCACTTTACCTGGGGGGCTATCCACGAGGTTGCAGTACTTTTTATCGGCATCTTTATTACCATGCAGCCGGCACTCATGATCTTAAAGGCAAATGGCGCAAGCCTTGGTTTAAGCAAACCTTTTGAGATGTTCTGGGCTACGGGATGTCTGTCCAGCTTCCTCGATAACACGCCGACCTATCTGGTATTTCTGACCACAGCCGGGGCCCTTGGCTTTACCGAAGGTATGACGACCATTTTGGGAACGGTTCCGATCGCTATGCTTGAGGCTATTTCCTGCGGTGCTGTATTTATGGGAGCAAATACCTATATCGGCAATGCTCCGAACTTTATGGTCAAATCTATTTCTGACGAGAATGGTATCCGGATGCCTTCGTTTTTTGGCTATCTGCTCTGGTCTGTTACATTTTTGATTCCGGTATTTTTGCTGGACACGCTGGTATTCTTTTTATAAGGAGGAGAACAGACTATGGAATATACACAGGAAAGTCTCCGCGAGCTTGCGGAGCGGATCTACGACCTGGATGCAGAAGTTTATACCCGTCTTGGTTCTTCCCTGGGTCGTGTGTTCAACCGGGACCGGGAACGCTGCGTGACGGAGATCGTCCAGCTGATGATGCAGCGTGACAGCGGTCATCAGCTTCGAAGTGAGCTGGCCCTGATCAGCAATATGGCCCGCACCATCCCGGATAAGGAAAGCCGCTCTATGATCATGCGGGAATACACGGGTATTCTGCATGAGGTGATGGCATTGCCTACCAGTTTTGGAGATGGAGATGTACTGGATCAGAGAATGGCCAGCTTAAATGCACTGAATCTGGAAAACCGTTTCACCGGCAAGGACCATCTGATCATCTGCATCAGCCGTACCTATGCCTGTGGCGGCAATGAGATCGGATTTACCCTGGCAGACCGCCTGCGGATCAATTACTATGATGCGGAAATTTTCTCTGCGGTGTTAAAACGCCTGGAGGCAGAAAAAGACCATGTAAAGGATCTGAGCAGTTATCCGGGAAAAACTCTGGACATGGCAAATCAGGAAACTGCTTTCGCGAAGCCGCAGAAGATGACGCTGAAAACCTGGGCTGCCGAATTCAGCCGGTATCACGGTTTAAGTAAACGGGATGCAATCTTTTTTAACCAGAGTGACCTGATCTGCGAGATGGCGCGACATGAAGATTTTATTGTGATGGGCCGCTGTGCCGATGTGATCCTGACCAACAATCATATTCCGCACATCAGTATTTTTATTACGGCACCATTTGAGCAGCGTCTGCGTCGTGCTATGAAAATCCACCCGGATTTCAGTGAGAAGAAGACAAAGCACCTGCTCAGGAAGCTGGACCGGGATCATCAGAATTATTACCATTTCTTTACCGGAAGAAAATGGGGCAATGCTTCTAACTATGATCTGTGTTTAAATAGTGCTGCTTATGGAATTGATGGTTCTGTGGATTTTATTCTGCGTATGCTGGACCGGGAGGGAAGGCTGAATTTCCCACAGTAATTCAGCAGTGGAACAGAATGATCCCACCGATAGCGACCAGTGCCCCGATTACTTTTTGCCATTCAAATGATGCTTTTTCCACGCCGAAGCATCCGAACAGCTCGATCAGATAAGCCACAATGATCTGGGTCACTACAATAAAGAGCGTGGCTTTTGCGGGCCCGAGTCTATCCATACTGCGTATGACGGTCCAGGTGATGAAGGCACCCAGAACCCCGCCGATGGCCATGTACCGGGGCCGTACAGAGAGCAGGGAGGAAATAGGGGTCCGCTCGGAAAACAGCCAGAGAACCACACAGGTGAAAAAGGCGCTGATCTGGACCCAGCCTGCAGAAAGCCAGATGCCGGTCTGCCGGGTCAGTCCGGTGTTTAAGACACCCTGAATGCTCATGAGGGCACCAGATATCAGGGCAATCAGAAATCCAAACATAAAAATATCTCCTTTCATAAGAAAATAAAACTTTGCCGCATAAGATGTTTTTTAGTGTGTCTTCTGCGGCAGTTTTTATACCAGGTGAAGGCGGCTGGACTTGTGAAACAGAAAAAAGTATGCTATGATAATGCGTAAGATTGAATAACTGTGCGGAAGACACTGAACAGTTACATCAGGAGGAAGAAAGACAGATGACCAGAAGAGAGATGCGTGAGCATTGTTTTAAGATCCTGTTTGGAGTGGAATTCTACCCGACAGAGGAAATAAAGACCCAGGTGGAGCAGTATTTTGACGCTCCGGAAGAGGATGACGTTGCAGAAAACGGAACAGAAGAGATTGTCCACAATGTGGAGATGAAAGAGGTTGACCGCACATTCCTGACTGACCGTGTGGAGGGAATTGTCGGAAAGATCCCGGAACTGGATGCCCGCATCGACGAAGTAGCTCAGGGCTGGAAGACCAGCCGCATGGGAAAGGTAGAGCTTACCATCCTGCGCCAGGCTGTTTATGAGATGCAGTATGACAGCGAGGTGCCTTCCAAGGTGGCCATCAATGAGGCGGTAAATCTTGCGAAGAAATTTGGCGGAAAGGATTCACCGGCATTTATCAACGGTGTTCTGGCGAAGTTAGTGACCGAGGAATAATATGGCAAGTGTGTATTCTGTTTCCCAGGTGAATTCCTATATTAAGAATATGTTTGCCCAGGACTTTGCCCTCAGCCGTATTACGGTGCGGGGCGAGGTATCAAACTGCAAGTACCATACATCAGGACATATATATTTTACGCTGAAGGACGGGACCGGAACTCTGGCGGCAGTCATGTTTGCCGGCCAGAGGAAAGGTCTCTCTTTTCAGTTACAGGAAGGACAGCAGGTGGTAGTGACCGGTTCGATCGATATCTACGAACGGGATGGAAAGTACCAGTTGTATGCCAGAAAGATCGAGCAGGAGGGCCGCGGCGATTTATACCAGCGTTTTATAAAGCTTCGGGATGAGCTGGAGGAGATGGGCATGTTTGCCCAGGAGTACAAACAGCCCATTCCACGGTACGCAAAGGCGGTGGGTGTTGTGACGGCTTCTACCGGCGCGGCCATCCGCGATATTATGAACATCACGAACCGGAGAAATCCCTATGTTCAGCTGATCCTGTATCCGGCTCTGGTACAGGGGAACGGGGCAGTTGCTTCTATTGCAGCCGGAATCCGTACCCTGGACAAAATGGGACTGGATGTGCTGATCGTGGGGAGGGGCGGCGGTTCCATTGAAGATCTGTGGGCGTTCAATGAGGAAATTGTGGCGCGTGCGATCTTTGACTGCATTACCCCGGTGATTTCTGCTGTAGGGCATGAGACTGATGTGACTATTGCCGATTATGTGGCAGATCTTCGGGCACCGACTCCGTCTGCGGCGGCAGAGCTTGCTGTATTTGATTACCGTCAGTTTGAGGCGGCGCGTCTTTCTTATCAGGCGTTATTTAACCAGGCAATGGAGCGAAAAATAGAGACAGCCCGTTCCCGTGCGGAGCAGTACCGGCTGCGGTTAAAGCTGCATGACCCACAGAGAAATCTGCGAGAACAGAGACAGCACCTTGCAGACATGGAAGAAAATTTAAAGCGTGCCATGGAGCAGAGGCTGACCGGAGCACGTCACAGGCTGGCACTTCTTGGCGGACAGCTGCATGGGGCCTCACCGCTGTCAAAAATCAGCAACGGTTATGGCTTTGTGACGGATGCAGAAGGAAAACGTCTGTCCAGTATTTCTCAGGCAGTACCGGGAGAAAAAATCAGCCTGCGTATTTCCGATGGAAGAATCCGGGCGCAGGTTATTGAAACGATACCGTATCAGAAAACGCTGGACTTCAGAAAGGAAAGCAGTGATTGAGACAGAAGCAATGCTATGTTTCAGAAACAGGGCAGGTGAGCAGAAGGAGCAGATATGGAAAAATCAATAGAGCAGACCTTTACGGAGCTGGAGGAACTCCTGGAAAAGCTGGAGTCTCCGGATACCACACTGGAGGAATCCTTTGCCTGTTACGAGGCAGGCATGAAGCTGGTAAAGGCCTGTAATGACAAGATCGATAAAGTAGAAAAGCAGATGATCATCCTGCAGGGAGGTGCAGAGGAAGATGGAGATGCGTGAAGAACTGAAGAAGCGGACCGGAGAGGTTGAGAGCATTGTAGACAGCTACCTTCCGGCTGAAGAAGGATATCAGAAGACAATTTTTGAGGCTATGAATTACAGTGTGCGGGCTGGCGGAAAACGCCTGCGCCCCATGCTCATGGAAGAAACTTATCATCTGTTTGGCGGTACGGAGAAAGCTGTGGAACCCTTCATGGCAGCCATGGAGATGATCCACACCTCATCGCTTATTCATGATGATCTCCCCTGCATGGACAATGACGAGCTTCGCCGCGGCCTTCCTACTACCTGGAAGAAATTCGGCTACGATATGGCAGTTCTGGCGGGCGATGCCCTCATGATCTATGCATTCGAGACAGCATCCCGGGCCTTTGCCATGACTAGGTACCCGGACCGGGCAGCAAGAGCCATTCAGGTGCTGGCAGAAAAGACCGGTATTTACGGCATGATCGGTGGTCAGGTCGTGGATGTGCAACTGACCGGAAAGCCGGTTCCGCAGGAAAAGCTGGATTTTATCTACCGGTTAAAGACAGGGGCGCTCTTAGAGGCTTCCATGATGATCGGAGCCATTTTGGGCGGCGCTTCGGCGGATGAAGTAAAGTGTGTGGAAGAAATCGCTTCCGCAGTCGGGCTGGCCTTCCAGATCCAGGATGATATTCTGGATGTGACCAGCACCAGTGAAGCACTGGGCAAACCGGTCTTAAGCGATGAAAAAAATCAGAAAACAACCTACGTGACACTGGTGGGACTGGAGCAGGCAAAGAAGAATGTAGAAGAGATATCTGCCCGTGCAGTCAGTCTGTTAAAGGAGCTTCCGGGGAATAATGCATTTCTGGAAAATCTGATCGCCATGCTGGTGGAACGTAAAAAATAGGAGAAAACCTTAGGAAATACGGGGGCTGCAAGAACATGATTCTGGAACACATAGAAGGTCCATGGGACGTGAAAAATTTAAGCCCGGAGGAATTAAAGACACTGGCTGCGGAGATCCGTCAGTTCCTGATCGAAAAGATCAGTGTGACCGGCGGGCATCTGGCTTCCAACCTGGGTGTTGTAGAGCTGACCATTGCCCTGTACCTGGCCTTTGATCTGCCGAGAGATAAGGTAATCTGGGATGTGGGACATCAGTCCTATACCCATAAGATATTAAGCGGACGCAGGGAAATGTTTGATGAACTGCGGCAATATGGCGGCATGAGCGGGTTTCCGAAACGCAAGGAAAGCCCTTACGATTCTTTTGACACAGGACACAGCTCCACTTCCATTTCAGCCGGGCTCGGCATTGCACAGGGCCGAGATCTTTTGGGAGAGGATTATGCAGTCATTTCTGTTATCGGGGACGGTGCGCTGACCGGCGGAATGGCCTACGAGGCATTAAATAACGCAGCCCATCTGAAAAAGAATTTTATCATTGTACTGAACGACAATAACATGTCTATTTCAGAAAATGTCGGCGGCATGTCCAAATATTTAAGCAGCCTGCGTTCCGGCGCAGGATATAATGAACTGAAACGCCGGGTATCAGAAACTCTGCTCAAAATTCCGGTAGTGGGCGCCGGACTGGTTGAGAAGATCAGCCGTACCAAGGACAGCATCAAGCAGCTGGTGATTCCGGGAATGCTTTTTGAAAATATGGGTGTGACATATCTGGGGCCGGTAGACGGACACGATATCAAAGCCATGGTCAAAACGTTAAAAGAAGCACGCCGGATGGATCATGCGGTGCTTGTCCATGTGCTGACCAAAAAGGGAAAGGGCTATGCTCCGGCAGAGAAGAACCCATCCCGGTTTCATGGGATTGATCCGTTTGATATTGCCACCGGCAAGTCATTAAAAGAAAAGATATATCCGACTTATACGGATGTGTTTTCCAAAGAAATCTGCAGGCTGGCAGAAACGGAAAATCGTCTGGTGGCTGTCACGGCGGCCATGCCGGACGGAACCGGATTAAATGCCTTTTCCAGATATTTTCCGGACCGGTTCTTTGACGTGGGAATTGCGGAGCAGCATGCGGTAACTTCTGCGGCAGGGATGGCTGCGGCCGGCTTAAAGCCGGTGGTAGCGGTTTATTCGTCCTTCCTGCAGCGGGGATTTGACCAGGTACTTCACGATGTCTGCATTCAGAATCTGCCGGTAATCTTCGCACTGGACCGGGCCGGACTGGTGGGAAGTGACGGAGAAACCCATCAGGGTATTTTTGATCTGTCGTATTTAAGCTGCATTCCGAACATGAGCATCATGGCTCCGAAAAATCTGTGGGAGTTGAGACAGGAACTGGAATTTGCAGTATGCCATTATGACGGACCGATCGCTATTCGATATCCGCGGGGACAGGCATACCGTGGATTAAAGGAATTTGATGCACCCATCGAATATGGAAAGGGAGAGCTTCTTTATGAGGGAAGCCGCATCGCCCTGCTGGCGGTGGGAAGCATGGTGAGTACCGCAGAACATGTGCGGGAAAAATTAAAATCTGCAGGCTTTCATTGTACCCTGGCAAACGGCAGGTTTATTAAGCCGGTAGACTATGAACTGGCAGACCGGCTGGCACAGGCTCATGAGCTTATGGTGATTCTGGAGGAAAATGTGCTTCAGGGGGGATACGGTTTACAGGTTAAAGCATATGTGCAGGAGCATTATCCGCATGTGCATGTGCTGACGATCGCGCTGCCGGACGCTTACGTGGAGCATGGCAATGTATCGGTGCTTCGACAGACACTTGGGATTGACAGTGATTCTGTGATCCGCACCATGCGGATGGCATGGGGGCCGCTGGATAAGAGCATGAATGCCATGGAAACAGCCGCAAACGAAGAACAGAAAGAGGAAAAAGCATGAAGGAAAGACTGGATATCCTGATCGTGAACAAGGGACTTGCCGCTTCCAGAGAGAAAGCAAAAGCCATCATCATGTCAGGAATCGTTTATGTAGACGGACAGAAGGAAGACAAGGCTGGTTCCATGTTCGAGGAGACAGCTAATATTGAAGTGCGCGGCGCAACCCTGAAATATGTCAGCCGCGGCGGCCTGAAATTAGAGAAGGCAATGACTCATTTTGGCGTCCAATTAAAAGATAAGATATGTATGGATGTAGGTTCTTCTACCGGCGGATTTACCGACTGCATGCTGCAGAACGGCGCGGTGAAGGTATACGCGGTCGATGTCGGGCATGGACAGCTGGACTGGAAGCTTCGCAATGACCCCCGCGTGGTCTGTATGGAAAAGACCAATATCCGCTATGTAACTCCGGAGGATATCACCGATCGGATCAATTTTTCTTCCATTGATGTGTCCTTCATTTCGCTGACCAAAGTACTGGGACCAGTAAAGGCGCTTCTGGCCGATGACGGACAGATCGTCTGTCTGATCAAACCGCAGTTTGAGGCAGGACGGGAGAAGGTCGGCAAGAAAGGTGTGGTGCGTGAGAAGAGCACTCACCTGGAAGTGATCGAGAAGGTGATCGAGTTTGCGGTGAGTATCGGATTTGAAATCCTGAATCTGGAGTATTCCCCGATCAAGGGACCGGAGGGCAATATCGAATATCTCCTCTATCTCCAGAATCATGTTGATGGAAAGATTTATCCGGAGTACCAGGTGAATGCGAAAGCAATCGTGGATGCAGCTCATGGGGAACTGGATAAATAACAGGAGACTTTATGAAACATTTTTATCTGATCGCCAATCCTTCCAAGCCGGGGGCCCTGGGTATGGCGGAAAAACTTGAGGCAGAATTTTTACGGCGAGGGGCAGCCTGCATGCATACGCGGGGATATACCAGACCGGATCAGATTCCGACAGATACAGAGTGTATCATCACGCTTGGAGGAGACGGAACCCTGATCCAGGCATCAAGAGATCTGATCAGCCTGGAGCTTCCCATGATGGGCATCAACATGGGGCATCTGGGATATCTGACCCAGGTATCGGGGGAGGAATTCATGGATCCGGTGCTGGATGCGCTTTTAAATGATTCCTTTACGCTGGAAAAACGCATGATGCTGGAAGGCAGCGTGGTAGGAGCGCAGAAAACGGTAAAGGGCATTGCCTTAAATGAGATTGTCCTGACCAGGCAGGATGTGCTTCAGATGCTGCATTTCCAGGTTTACTTAAACGATACATTTTTCAACGAGTATATGGCAGATGGTATCATCGCGGCCACGCCAACCGGATCCACCGCATATAATTTATCGGCAGGTGGGCCGATCGTGGCTCCTGGAGCTCAGCTGATGCTGCTGACACCCATCTGTTCTCATTCCATAAGCGCGCGAAGTATTGTACTTTCACCGGAGGACCGCATCAGTATCCGTCTGGTGAAGTGGTCCGGCGGCAAATCCTACTCGGCTGTATTTGACGGGGATCAGGTATTCCCGCTTCACTATGGAGAAAAGCTTGAAATCTGCAGGGCGCCGAAATATACCACCCTTATTCAGCTGAAAAACGTATCATTTCTTGAAAATATCAGGCAGAAAATGAACCGTATTTAAAACGGAGGTAACCGATGAAACTGGAACGTCACAGCAAAATTGTAGAACTGATAGGTAAATATGAGATTGAGACCCAGGAGGAACTGGCAGAGCATCTGAAGCAGGCTGGCTATAAGGTTACGCAGGCTACGATTTCCCGGGATATCCGGGAACTGAAGCTGACGAAGGTGCAGTCGGAAAATGGGCGCCAGCGTTACATGGTCATGCAGAACCAGACCGCCTTCAGTGATAAGTATATCCGTATTTTAAAGGACGGGTATGTATCTATGGATATGGCGCAGAATATCCTTGTGATCAAGACTGTGTCCGGCATGGCTATGGCTGTTGCCGCGGCACTGGACGAGATCCATTTTCATGAGATTGTAGGCTGTATTGCAGGAGATGATACCATCATGTGCGCAGTGCGCAGCGTGGATGATACGATTCTTCTGATGGATAAATTAAAAAAACTGATCTCTGCCAGATAGGCAAAAGGAGGTGCAGCAATGCTTTTGGAACTGCATGTGAAAAATCTGGCTCTGATCGAAACGGCGGATGTGGAGCTGGAGGACGGACTGAATATCCTTACCGGTGAGACCGGAGCCGGTAAGTCTATCATGATCGGCTCGGTCAATCTGGCATTGGGGCAGAAAGCTTCCAAAGAGATGATCCGAAACGGAGCTGAGTATGCTTATGTAGAGCTGGTCTTCTCTGTGGATCCGGAAAAGGAGGATGCGCTGCGGGCTCTGGATGTGATGCCGGATGAAAACGGAACGCTGATCATCAGCCGCAAGATTATGCCATCCCGCAGTCTGAGCCGTATCAATGATGAGGCGGTTACCGCGGCCAGATTAAAACAGGTTACTTCTCTTTTGATCGATATTCATGGACAGCATGAGCATCAGTCATTGCTTCATGCTTCAAAACATCTGGAAATTCTGGATACCTATGCCAAATCCCGGGTACAGCAGTTGAAAATTCAGACAGCATCTCTTTATGCGGAGTATATCAGTCTGGAAAAGCAGTTAAGCCAGCTTGATACAGACAATGAGAGCCGAAGAAGAGAGGCAGACTTCCTGCGCTTTGAGATTGAGGAAATTGAAAACGCGCAGCTGAAAGCCGGAGAAGAAGAATGTCTGGCGGCCTGCTGCAGAAAATATGGAAATGCAAGGCGGATCATGGAAAATCTGTCTGCGGCCTATCGGGCAGTAGATACTGAAGCGGTGGGCAATGCTCTGCATCAGGTATGTGAGGTGGCAGAGTTTGATCCGGAATTAAAGGCTATCCAGGATCAGCTGTACGATGCGGAAGCAGTATTATCGGATGCTCATCATGCCATTGGAGAATATCTCGAACAGCTTGACTTTGATGAACAGGCATACCGGGAAGCACAGGACCGGCTGGATCTGATCCGCGGACTGGAGGCCAAATACGGCGCAGGTGTGGAACAGATCGAAAAAGCCCTGGAAGAAAAGAAAAATCGTCTGGAACAGCTGGAGCATTTTGATGAGTACCGCATGCAGCTGGAACAGCAGTATCAAAAGGCAGAAAAAGCACTGGAGGCTGTAAGTGCAGAGCTTTCTGCGGTCCGTCAGGAAGAAGCAAAAAAGCTGGCGGAGAAGATCCGGGCAGGTCTGATCGATTTGAATTTTCTGGATGTCCGGTTTTCTATGGAATTCCGGCGGCTGTCTCATTACACGGCCTCCGGTTTTGATGAGGCAGAGTTTGTCATTTCCACGAACCCGGGTGAGCCGGAGCGTTCCCTGGGCCAGGTGGCATCAGGTGGTGAGCTTTCCCGTATTATGCTGGCAATAAAAACCGTGCTGGCTGACAGTGATGACATTCCAACCCTGATCTTCGATGAGATCGACACCGGCATCAGCGGTCGCACAGCTCAGAGGGTGGCAGAAAAGCTGGCAGTGATCGCCCGGAATCATCAGGTCATCTGTATCACGCACCTGCCGCAGATTGCTTCCATGGCAGACTGTCATTTTGAAATTAAAAAATCCACAGACGGAGCCAGTACAAAAACCAGGATCACCCGTTTAAAAGAAGATGAGGTGGTTGCAGAGCTTGCAAGACTTTTGGGAGGCGCACAGATTACGGATGCAGTGCTTCAGAATGCAAGGGAGATGAAAGAACTGGCCTGGCAGACAAAAACTCACAACTAAAAACTGACAGTGTGATTTTGATATTCCGCACACATACTAGAAAGGAGCTTGAAAAAGGCTCCTTTTTCATTGCTTGTATTTGACCGGAGAATGTGCCGCGCGGCGCGTCAGATGGTACTTTCAGAACAGGAGGAAAGCGGGATGAAAAAAACATGCAGGTCAGGAAAATATTTTTACCGGATCCTTGCGGCAATATTCTGGATGAGCCTGATCTTTACGGCAGGTTATGGCTGGTATTATGCAAAACACCAGATTCCGGAGCATTTCAGCGTTGCGGAGGGCGAGGAAACATCATTTTCTCTGGATCTGCCGCTTTACACCACGCTGCTGAGCGAAAGCGAGGAAGTGGTATTGAAAGGGGATTCCGGCATTCCACAGGATGAGATACGCATCCGGCCAGATCAGACATTTTCTCTGTATGCCAGAAAGGATGGCAGCTTTCGCCTGGGACTGAAGCTGTTCGGTACCATTCCATTTAAAGAAATTAGCGTGGATGTGGAGGATGTCTGCTATGCAGTTCCATGCGGTATGCCGGTGGGAATCTATTTAAAATCCAGGGGAGTTATGGTTATCGGGACCGGAAAGGTGACGGATGAAAATGGAGGTGAGGCGGAGCCCGCATATGGAATTTTGCAGTCCGGAGATTACATTGAGGCGATCAACGGCCAGCCTCTTTCTGATAAAGAATCGCTGATTACCAGCCTGAACAGCATGGGAGAGAGTGAAGCACTTTTGCGGGTGAGGCGGGCCGGAAAAGAACTGGATCTTTCTGTAGATACAGTAAAAACAGAGGACGGAAGCCGGAAGCTTGGCGCCTGGGTACGGGATGATACGCAGGGGATCGGTACCATGACTTACGTAAAGCCGGATGGCACCTTCGGAGCATTGGGACATGGGATCAGTGACAGTGACACCGGACGCGTAGTGGAGATCGAGGATGGTGCTCTGTATGAAACAGAGATTTTTGGAATTGAGAAGGGAAGTGCCGGAAATCCGGGAGTAATGGCAGGGGTGATCTACTATGGTCCGGGTTCCCGCCTGGGCAGTGTGAAATCCAATACAGGATGCGGTGTTTTCGGTACGGTGGAGCAGGCTTTCTGGGATACTGTAAAGCATCCTGCCGCAGAGGTGGGGCACCGGCAGGATGTAAAGCGGGGCACAGCCTGGATCCGAAGTTATGTTTCCGGGAAAGCCTGTGATTATGAAATTGAAATCCAGCGGGTAGATTACAGTCCGTCACGGGAGAATAAAAGCCTGGTGTTTCAGGTAACAGATGAGCGCCTTTTAAGACTGACCGGAGGGATTGTACAGGGTATGAGCGGCAGTCCCATTCTGCAGAATGGAAAGCTTGTCGGTGCGGTGACTCATGTGTTTGTACAGGATTCGACCCGCGGCTACGGGATTTTTGTGGAAGATATGATAAAAAAATAATTTTTTTCAAAATGACGTTATATTCGCCATCTTCCATTCGTTATGAATAAGTGAAAGCCTGAAATGCAGAGGCAAAGCACTGGCTGGCTGCGCTGAGGCCCGCATAGTTTGTCGAATCGTGCGCAGTACGTCGAACAGTGCGGGAGATGCAGATTGATGCCCTGCAAAGACGGCGAGTATAATACAAATTATGTAACAGTCCGGCAGACACAAAAAAAGAATGTCGGATCTGGAAACAGGAGGAATGGATCATGGCTGAATTAAAAATTGTGATTGCAGAAGATAACCCGCTGATGATGGAACTGCTGAGCAGCATACTGGAAGAGGAAGATGGATTTGTTGTGGTAGGAAAGGCAGACAATGGGGAAGATGCTTATCAGATGATCATGGAGAAGGGTCCGGATCTTGTGCTTCTGGATGTGATTATGCCGAAATTGGACGGGATTTCCGTACTGGAGAAGGTTCGTGCCGCTCGCAGCGGCAAGAACATGCCGGCGGTAATTATCGTAAGTGCGGCCGGCAATGAGACAGTGGCATCGGCAGCCTTCCGGAATGGCGCAAGCTACTATATTTTAAAGCCGTTTGACCGGGAAATCCTGCTTGATAAGATTCATCTGGTGGCAGAAGAGAGAATCCGTACAAAAACGGTGTCTGTTGTGCGGGAAAAACCGGCAGAGACATATTTTGCCAAGGGAGATTACATACGCCAGAACCTGGAGGATGATGTTACGCAGCTTCTTCATGAGATCGGAATCCCGGCGCATATCAAGGGCTATCAGTATCTGCGGGATGCCATCACCATTTCGGTGGAAGAAAAGGAAATGCTGGTGTCGGTTACCAAGGTACTGTATCCTACCATTGCCAAGAAGCATGGCACCACCTCAAGCCGTGTGGAACGAGCCATCCGCCATGCGATCGAGGTGGCGTGGAGCCGCGGACAGCTGGAGATGATTCATGAGATTTTTGGATATACAGTAAACAGCGGCAAGGGAAAACCGACAAACTCGGAATTTATTGCGCTGATTACGGATAAGATCCGTCTGGATTATAAACGGGCACTCTGATATTCACAATCGTCTGCTTCAAAATCGAAGTTTCATAAAGATTTTACTTCCTAAAATGTCAGAAATCATGTATACTGATAATTAAGACAGTCAGCTTGGGGCAGACTGGTGCAGAGGAGGGGTTCGTATGAAGAACATTTTATTTGTCGCATCAGAAGCAGTTCCGTTTATCAAGACCGGAGGTCTTGCTGATGTGGTAGGTTCTTTGCCAAAGTGCTTTGACAAGGAGTATTTTGATGTCAGGGTTATGATACCGAAATATCTGTGCATCCCGGAAAAATGGCGCAATGAGATGACCTATATCGATCATTTCTACATGGATTATCTGGGACAAAGCCGTTATGTGGGAATCATGGAATATATCTACGATGGGATTACCTTTTATTTTATCGATAATGAATCCTATTTCAGTGGACCAAAACCATACGGAGACTGGCTGTATGATCTGGAAAAATTCTCTTTTTTCTGTAACGCAGCTTTATCTGCGCTTCCGGTCATCGGTTTTAAACCGGATGTGGTACATTGCCATGACTGGCAGACAGGACTGATACCGGTTTATTTAAAAGACCGGTTCCGCGGCGGCGAGTTCTTCGCGAACATGAAGTCTGTTATGACCATACACAACCTGAAATTCCAGGGTGTCTGGGACGTGAAGACGATCCAGCGTTTTTCCATGCTGCCGGATTATTACTTTACGCCGGATAAGCTGGAAGCTTACAAAGATGGAAATATGTTAAAGGGAGGCATTGTTTTTGCAGATGCCATCACTACTGTCAGCCAGACATACGCAGAGGAAATCAAAATGCCGTTCTACGGGGAGGGACTTGATGGCCTGATGCGCGCACGTGCCGGAGATCTGCGAGGTATAGTCAATGGTATTGACTATGACGAGTTTAATCCGGAGACAGATAAGCTCATTGCGCAGCCGTACAATGCAAGGAATTTCCGTAAGGAAAAGGGAAAAAATAAAAAACAACTCCAGGCACAGCTTGGCCTTCCGGTAGATGAAAAGAAATTCATGGTGGGAATCGTTTCCCGTCTGACCGACCAGAAGGGACTGGATCTGGTGCAGTGTGTTATGGACGAACTCTGCAGCGATGATATGCAGCTGGTAGTACTGGGAACCGGAGATGAGAAATATGAGAACATGTTCCGGCACTATGACTGGAAGTATCATGACCGGGTTTCCGCCCAGATCTATTATTCCAACGAGATGTCTCACAAGATCTATGCAGGCTGTGATGCATTCCTGATGCCTTCCCTTTTTGAGCCATGCGGCTTAAGCCAGCTGATGGCTCTGCGTTATGGCAGCGTGCCGATTGTGCGTGAGACCGGCGGACTGAAGGATACGGTTGAGCCTTATAACGAGTACGAGAGCCGCGGAACCGGCTTCTCTTTCTCCAATTATAATGCACATGAGATGCTGGATACCATTCGTTATGCCAAACATGTATACTATGACAGGAAACGTGAATGGAACAAGATCATTGACCGGGCTATGGCAGCAGATTTCTCCTGGCAGCAGTCTGCCGGCAAGTACCAGGAGCTTTACGACTGGCTGATCGGATATTAATTCCTAGAAAGCAGGATATTACAACATGGGATTTTGGGACAAGCTTCTGAGTAACGAAGTACTGGTCAGCGCCGTTGTGGGCTGGACAGTTGCTCAGGTTTTAAAAACACTCATCGATTTCGGTCTGAACAAGAGCTTTACACCGGAACGTCTTGTGGGCTCCGGCGGCATGCCAAGTTCTCACTCTGCTACGGTTTGCGGGCTTACCGTGGCATCGGGACTCTGTTACGGGGTAGATTCGTTTCAGTTTGCCATCAGCTTTATACTGGCAGCTGTAGTCATGTATGATGCCATCGGTGTCCGTCAGGAAACCGGAAAGCAGGCAAAACTCTTAAATCTGATTATGGAGCAGGACTGGTTTAACTTAAACAACCAGGAAATCCAGCAGAGGTTAAAAGAGTTTGTGGGACACACACCGCTTCAGGTGGCAGCAGGCGCTGCATTGGGAATCATACTTGCACTGATCGTACACCAGTGTTACTGATCATTCAGGCTGCGGACCTTGTCTTTGGACATTGACCAGAACGGGTCTGTGTGAGCAGTGCGATTCGGCAGTGTGATTCAAAAAACAGGTTGACATGGATAACCGGGTATGCTATCATATTCTGGTATGAGTTAACGCCGGGACCCAGTCTTTTGGATACTCCAACCAAAGACCTGGTTTGCGGTGAGTATAAAAATTTAAGGAGGAAATCAACATGATTTCAAAGGAAAAGAAAGCAGCTATTATCGCTGAGTACGGCAGAAAAGCAGGAGATACCGGTTCACCGGAGGTTCAGATCGCAATCCTTACTGCAAGAATCGCAGAGCTGACTGAGCATTTAAAGAGCAATCAGAAGGATCATCATTCCAGACGTGGTCTGTTAAAGATGGTAGGTCAGAGACGTGGTCTTCTTGACTACTTAAAGAAAACTGACCTGGAAGGCTATCGTGCTCTGATTGAAAAGTTAGGCATCAGAAAGTAATTAGGACGTTAGGGTGGAGAGGTCATCTCCACCCTTTTGTTTTTTCCGTACTTTGCAAAAACCTGATATTTTCTGGAAGGCGTATCCCGAAGCCGCTGCTGTATACACAAAATGTGCGGGCGGATAAGACTGAGAATCATTTTCGGTCTCGCGTGATCTTTTGTGTACAGAGCAGTAGTTTCGGAGCCTTCTGTGAATATATAGAAAATAGATAGAGAAAAGGAGACAAACCATGTACAAAAGTTTTAGTATGGAACTTGCCGGAAGAACTCTGACTGTTGATGTAAACAGAGTGGCAAAGCAGGCAAACGGCGCAGCATTCATGCACTATGGCGACACCACCGTATTATCTACCGCTACCGCATCTGACAAACCGAGAGACGGTATCGATTTCTTCCCGTTAAGCGTGGAATATGAAGAAAAGTTATATTCCGTAGGAAAGATTCCGGGAGGCTTCAACAAGAGAGAGGGCAAGGCATCTGAGAATGCGATCCTTACTTCCCGTGTGATCGACCGTCCGATGCGTCCGCTGTTCCCGAAGGATTATCGTAACGACGTGACCTTAAATAACATGGTCATGAGTGTTGACCCGGAGTGCCGTCCGGAGTTAGTTGCGATGCTTGGCGCGGCAATCGCAACCTGCATTTCCGATATTCCGTTTGACGGTCCGTGTGCTATGACACAGGTTGGTATGATTGACGGCGAATTTATCATCAATCCGTCCCAGGCACAGTGGAAGCAGGGCGATTTAAACTTAACTGTAGCATCTACCCGTGAGAAAGTCATCATGATCGAGGCCGGAGCAAATGAGATTCCTGAAGCTAAGATGATCGAGGCGATCTATAAAGCTCACGAAGTGAACCAGGAGATTATCCGGTTTATCGATACCATTGTGGCAGAGTGCGGCAAGGAAAAACACGGCTATGAGAGCTGTGCGATTCCGGAGGAACTGTTTGCGGCCATCAGGGAGATCGTAACTCCGGAGCAGATGGAAGAGGCAGTATTCACGGATGATAAGCAGACCCGTGAGGAGAATATCCGTCAGATTACCGAGAAACTGGAAGAGGCTTTTGCAGATAATGAGGAGTGGCTGGCAGTTCTTGGTGAGGCTGTATACCAGTACCAGAAGAAGACCGTCCGCAAGATGATCTTAAAAGACCACAAGAGACCGGATGGCCGCGAGATTACCCAGATCCGTCCGCTGGCAGCAGAGATTGACCTGATCCCGCGCGTACATGGCTCTGCAATGTTCACCCGTGGACAGACTCAGATCTGCAATGTCTGCACTCTGGCTCCGCTGTCTGAGCAGCAGAAGTTAGATGGCCTGGATGAAAACGAGGTATCCAAGCGTTACATGCATCATTATAACTTCCCGTCCTACTCTGTAGGCGAGACCAAACCGTCCAGAGGACCGGGACGCCGCGAGATCGGTCACGGAGCACTGGCTGAGCGTGCGCTGATTCCGGTGCTGCCGTCGGAGGAAGAGTTCCCATACGCAATCCGTACGGTATCTGAGACCTTTGAGTCTAACGGTTCCACCTCCATGGCATCTACCTGTGCGTCCTGTATGTCCTTAATGGCTGCAGGCGTTCCGATCAAAAAGATGGTTGCAGGTATTTCCTGTGGTCTGGTTACCGGTGATTCTGACGACGATTTCGTTCTGTTAACCGATATCCAGGGCCTGGAGGACTTCTTTGGCGATATGGACTTTAAGGTAACCGGTACGACCGATGGCATCACCGCAATCCAGATGGATATCAAGATCCATGGCCTGACCAGACCGATCGTAGAGGGCGCTATCGCAAGATGCCGTGAGGCAAGACTCTTCATCATGGATACCTGCATGAAGCCGGCTATCTCTGAGCCGAGAAAAGAAGTTGGCCAGTACGCTCCGAAGATCGATCAGATCAGCATCGACCCGCAGAAGATTGGTGATGTGGTTGGCAAGCAGGGCTGCGTGATCAACAAGATCATCGAGGAGACCGGTGTGAAGATCGACATTTCTGAGGAAGGAAATGTAGGAATCTGCGGTACTGACAAAGAGATGATCGAGAAAGCAAAGAGCATCATCAAGAATATCGTAACCGACATTGAGCCGGGTCAGATCATTACAGGTAAGGTTGTCCGCATTATGCCGTTCGGTGCTTTTGTAGAGCTGAAACCGAAAAAGGATGGTATGATCCACATCTCCAGACTCTCCGACAAGCGTGTGGAGAAGGTTGAGGATGTTGTCAATATCGGAGATATGGTAACCGTAAAGGTTCTCGATGTAGATAAAATGGGCAAGATCAGCCTGAGCATGAAGCCGGGTGACCTTGCAAAAAAGGAAAGTGAAAACTAATTTATGAACTGTAAAAGATATTTTACAGGTGCTCTGGCTGCCTTTATGGTAGCCAGTAGTGCTTTTATGGCTTATGCTGAGGGACCGGTGGCCAATGGAGCTGACCCGGCAGGACTTACATCAGCACCGGGAACAGGAAATGAGACGGCAGGTGTAGCAGCGGCAGAAACCACCGCGCCGGCATCGGCAGCAGAAACACAGGGCAGTACATCCCAGATTGTAACAGTCGGAGAAAATACTTCTGCCGGAACCGTGAATGCCGGGGAAGGCGAAGTCTTGGCAGGAAATACCATAACCGCAGGAGGACTGGCCGGACCAGCAGCAGTCGGTGCTTCAGGAACCATCACAGTGGGAAGCGGCATGACCTCAGGCGCGTTTTCCGGTCCCGGAGGTGTTTCGGCTTCATCTGGCATAACAATTCCGGCTGTCGTCGGAGCGGGAGATATCTCTTTCGCCGGTCAGCTGACGGATCCGATCGTAAAAGTTACAGACAAATACAGCTATGACCAGATGAGCCGTGATATCAGCAGCCTGAAATCGCGCTACGGCAGCCATTTGCAGGTGAAGACCATCGGGACCAGCCTGGATGGAAGAAGTCTTTATGAGATGATTATTGGCAGTCCGAACGCATCCAGGCAGATCCTGATCCATGCAGGTATTCACGCACGGGAATATATGACACCTCTCCTCGTCATGAAACAGGCAGAACATCTTCTGGCTTTTTATGACAGCGGAAGCTATCAGGGACGAAAGCTTTCGGATATCCTTGCGGGAGTAGCCATTCATATTGTGCCGATGGTCAATCCGGATGGGATTACCATCAGCCAGTTTGGAGTGTCTGCCCTTCGTTCCGCAGATCTGCGCCAGATTGTCAACCAGTGTTATGCGCAGGACCAGGCAGACGGACGTACTACCCAGAGCTTTGAGCGCTATCAGGCTTTGTGGAAGGCCAATGGACGCGGTGTGGACCTAAACCAGAATTTCCCGGCTCTGTGGGACTCCATTACCACCGGACCTTCCCATGCTTCCTATGCAAATTACAAGGGAACCAGCGTACTTTCTGAGCCGGAGAGCAAGGCCCTTGCCAATCTGGCTAATTCCGCAAACTGGACGATGACCATCAGCTATCACAGTATGGGCAATCTGGTGTACTGGGATTTCGCCGGAAATAAGGTTGTGGAACAGTCCAAAGCGCTTGCTGAGCTGGTAACCGGCATTACCGGATACCGTATCAATAGAAGCAGCGGCAAAGGCGGATTCAAAGATTATGTCCAGATCAAAGACAGCCCGATCCCGAGCCTGACCATTGAGGTGGGAAGTGTGGCCTGCCCGATGCCGGTCAGTGAATTCGGTAATGTCTGGAACAGCAACCAGTCCATTCTGGCAGCACTTGCGGCTTATGCAGCAGATCATTAACAAAAATTGAACAAAATTCGTTGAGAATGCCCGTCACGGTACTTGTGACGGGCATTTTTACATGCTATTTACCCAAAAATTACCTAAATTTTAAAATCGGTTGAAAATGGAAGAAGCGGTATGGTATGATTAAACTGTTTGCGGACTGAAGAGAATAGAGAGAAAAGAGTACGCGAGACGAGGAGGAGAGTATGTCAATCAGCGACATTTCAAACGGGTTTGGTTTCCTGGGCGGTCTTGGTATGTTCCTTTACGGCATGAATATCATGGCGGACGGTATGCAGAAGACAGCAGGAAGCAAGATGAGCAGTTTTCTTGGGATGCTTACCAACAACCGGTTCCTGGCGGTTGCATTGGGCGCATTGATCACAGCGATCATCCAGTCCAGTGGAGCCACAACGGTCATGGTAGTCGGTTTTGTAAGTGCAGGTGTATTGAACTTGTCCCAGGCGGTCGGCGTGATCATGGGTGCTAACATTGGTACCACCATCACCGCATGGATCGTATCCATGAGCCAGCTGGGTGATGCCTTTGAGGTTATGAAACCAGGCTTTTATGCACCGGCTATCATCGGTATTGGCGCACTGCTGCTAGTTTTTGCCAAGAGTCAGAAAAAGAAGACCATTGGTGAGATCATGATCGGTCTGGGCCTTTTGTTTATTGGTCTTGATTTTATGTCAGGGTCGATCAATCCCTACACGGATGCACCGATTTTTGCGAAAGCCTTTGAAATATTAGGAGGCAATCCGCTTCTGGGCATGATCATCGGTGCGCTGGTTACCGCGCTTCTGCAGAGTTCTTCTGCTTCTGTTGGTATCCTGCAGACTTTGGCCATGAACGGCATTGTAACCACAAATGCGGCTATCTATATTACACTGGGCCAGAATATTGGTTCCTGTGTGACTGCCATGCTTTCCAGTATGGGCGGATCCCGCACGGCCAAGCGTGCGGCTGTCATGCATCTGACCTTTAACGTCATTGGTGCGATTGTGTTCGGATCGATCGGATTTATCTTTTTCAGCCTGCGTCCGGCCTTTGCGGCCTCCAATATTAACGCAGTGCAGATTTCCATCTTCCACACGATTTTCAACCTGTCTATGACCACATTACTGTTCCCGTTCGCGGATGTGCTGGTTAAGATTTCCGGCATGGTTGTGAAGGAGAAGGCGGAGGAGGAGCCGGTAGCAGAGGATGCGGAAACTGCTGCCACCCTCAAACATCTGGACGAGCGTATCTTTGAGTCTCCTGCATTTGCGGTGGAGACAGCAGCCCTTGAGGTTGTCCATATGGGCCAGATCACCTATGAGAATGTGGTCCGTGCCATTGATTCGGTCCTGACTGTAAACTCCGATGAGGTGGAAACGGTATTCAAGACCGAGCAGACCATCAATAATATGGAGAAGATGCTGACCGAGTACCTTATTAAGGTAGATAACCTTTCCCTGACTGAGAAACAAAAGAAAGTTGTAAACAACCTGTTCTACAGTGTCAGCGATATCGAGCGTATTGGTGACCATGCGGAAAACCTGGCGGAGCAGGCACAGTACATGGTTGAGCACGGACTTCAGTTTTCCACTACCGGTATGGATGACTTAAAGTCCATCAGCGACAGTGTGTTAAAATCCTTCCAGTATGCCATCGATGCCAGACAGAACGGCAATATGGAGGCTGTGCGCAAGGTCAGCCAGTATGAGGACGATGTCGACAGCCAGGAAGAGGAGCTTCGTGAGAAGCACATTGAGCGTCTTTCGGCGGGAGAGTGCAAGGCTTCCGCAGGCGTGGTATTCCTGGATATCATCAGCAACCTGGAACGAGTATCCGATCATGCCTACAATCTGGCAGGCTATGTCAAGGACGAGATGTAGTAATTGACATAATTGTGAACAGAATGACATGTTCTGCATGGATTCTGTATACAAAGCACAAAAAGAAGCCCTTTGGAGCATACCTCCGGAGGGCTCCTTTGACAAAAACAAGACGATAATCAACGGGTTTTTGTCATTATGGTAAAAAAAGGCTTGCTATTTTGCAGGTTATTAGGTACAATAAGAGCAAGGTTGATGACTTTTTAACAATCATCATATTTTTAACAATCTAGGAGGAATGAATCATGGCAGTTAAAGTAGCAATCAATGGTTTTGGTCGTATCGGCCGTCTGGCATTCAGACAGATGTTTGGCGCAGAGGGTTATGAAGTAGTAGCAATCAACGACTTAACCGATCCGAAGATGTTAGCTCACTTATTAAAATACGATACCGCACAGGGCGGATACGCAGGTCACATCGGTGAGGGCAAGCACACTGTAGAGGCTGGCGAGGATTCCATCACTGTAGACGGCAAGAAGATCACCATCTACAAAGAGGCTAAGGCTGCTGACCTTCCGTGGGGCGAGATTGGCGTAGACGTAGTATTAGAGTGTACTGGTTTCTACACCTCCAAAGAAAAAGCACAGGCTCACATTGATGCAGGCGCAAAGAAGGTAGTTATCTCCGCTCCGGCAGGCAACGACTTAAAGACTATCGTCTACAGTGTAAACGAGAATACTCTGACTGCAGATGATACCATCATTTCTGCAGCATCCTGCACCACCAACTGCTTAGCACCTATGGCAAAGGCTCTGAATGACTACGCTCCGATCCAGTCCGGTATCATGAGCACCATTCACGCTTACACCGGCGACCAGATGATCCTGGACGGCCCGCACAGAAAAGGTGATTTAAGAAGAGCAAGAGCAGGCGCTGCAAACATCGTTCCGAACTCCACCGGTGCTGCAAAAGCAATCGGTCTTGTTATTCCGGAGTTAAACGGCAAACTCATTGGTTCCGCACAGCGTGTTCCGGTACCGACCGGTTCTACCACCATCTTAACCGCAGTTGTTAAGAAAGCCGGTGTTACCAAAGAGGACATCAATGCAGCTATGAAGGCAGCAGCTAGCGAGTCCTTCGGTTACAACGAGGATCCGATCGTTTCTTCCGATGTTATCGGCATGAGATATGGTTCTCTGTTTGATGCAACCCAGACCATGGTGGCTCAGATCGCAGATGATCTGTACGAGGTTCAGGTTGTTTCATGGTATGACAACGAGAACTCCTACACCAGCCAGATGGTTCGCACCATTAAGTACTTCGCAGAGCTGGCATAAGTGTAAAACTTACAAAAGACTCCATAAGGGTCCGGTCACGTGTGGACCGGGCCCTTTTCTGTACAATTATTATGTAAATGTGGAAAGGGGATAACCTCTATGTTAAACAAAAAAAGTGTTGATGATCTGAAAAATTTAAAAGGAAAAAGAGTTCTCGTTCGCTGTGATTTCAATGTACCGTTAAAAAACGGCGTCATCACCGATGAGACCCGTATCGTGGCTGCATTGCCGACCATTCAGAAGCTGATCAGTGAAGGTGCAAAAGTCATTCTCTGTTCCCATCTGGGCAAAGTGAAGAATGGCCCGAACGAGGGTGAGTCCCTGGCTCCGGTTGCAGTACGCCTGTCCGAGAAGCTGGGTAAGGATGTAGTATTTGTAGCAGATTACAATGTAACCGGTGAGGCAGCTACAAAGGCAGTTGAGGCTATGAAAGACGGTGATGTTGTTCTGCTTCAGAATACCCGTTTCCGCGGCGCAGAGGAGACCAAGAACGGAGAGCAGTTTAGTAAAGAGCTGGCTGACCTGGCAGATGACTATGTATGCGATGCATTCGGTTCTTCCCACAGAGCTCATGCTTCCGTTGAGGGCGTAACCAAATTCATCACTGCAAAGGGAGGCACCAACGCAGTTGGTTACCTGATGCAGAAAGAAATCGATTTCCTGGGCAACGCAGTAGAAAATCCGGTAAGACCGTTTGTAGCGATCCTGGGCGGAGCAAAGGTAGCAGACAAGTTAAACGTAATCTCCAATCTGCTTGAAAAATGTGACACCCTCATTATCGGCGGCGGCATGGCATTCACCTTCTTAAAAGCAGAGGGCAAAGAGATTGGTAAGTCCCTGGTAGACGATACCAAGTTAGATTACTGCAAGGAGATGCTTGAGAAGGCTGAGAAGCTTGGCAAGAAGTTACTGCTTCCGGTAGACGCAGCAGTAGCAGCATCCTTCCCGGACCCGATCGACGCACCGATCGAGGTTCAGAATGTAGCGGCAGACCAGATCCCGGCAGATCAGATGGGCCTGGATATCGGTACTGAGACCGCAAAACTGTATGCAGAGGCTGTTAAGAGTGCCAAAACGGTTGTATGGAACGGACCGATGGGCGTATTCGAGAACCCGACTTTGGCAGCAGGTACCATTGCGGTAGCAAAAGCACTGGCAGAGACCGACGCAACCACCATCATCGGCGGTGGTGATTCCGCAGCAGCAGTGAACCAGCTCGGCTTTGCTGATAAGATGAGTCACATTTCCACCGGCGGCGGCGCATCCCTGGAGTTCTTAGAGGGAAAATCTCTTCCGGGCGTAGCAGCAGCAGATGATAAGTAAGCACTTAAGTGAGAACAAGCCGCAGGCGCAGCTTCGAGCTTAGTAAGGGGAAGTTTCCATAAGTAAACATTGAGGAGGAACTCAAAATGTCCAGAAAAAAAATTATCGCAGGCAACTGGAAGATGAACATGACACCTTCTGAGGCAGTTGCCCTGATCAATACGTTAAAACCACTTGTACAGAACGATGAGGTTGATGTTCTGCTCTGCGTTCCGGCTATCGACATCATCCCGGCTATGGAAGCAGCAAAGGGAACCAACATCCAGATCGGTGCCGAGAATATGTACTTCGAGGAAAAAGGCGCCTACACCGGCGAAATTTCTCCGAATATGCTGGTGGATGCAGGTGTAAAATATGTGATCATCGGTCACTCTGAGAGAAGAGAGTATTTCGCAGAGACCAACGAAACTGTAAATAAGAAAGTTCTTAAAGCATTTGAGCACGGTATTACCCCGATCATCTGCTGTGGTGAGAGTCTGACTCAGAGAGAGCAGGGCATTACCATCGACTGGATCCGTCAGCAGATCAAGATTGCCTTCTTAAACGTAACCGCAGATCAGGCAAAGACCGCAGTCATCGCATATGAGCCGATTTGGGCGATCGGAACCGGAAAAGTAGCTACGACCGAGCAGGCACAGGAAGTATGTGCAGCCATCCGCGCATGCATTGGCGAGATCTACGATGAGGCAACCGCAGCAGCTATCCGTATCCAGTATGGCGGTTCCGTATCTGCTGCAAGTGCACCGGAGCTGTTTGCACAGGCAGATATCGATGGCGGCCTGGTTGGTGGTGCGTCCCTGAAACCGGATTTCGGCGCAATTGTGAATTATAACAAATAGAATGCCGTAAAGGGATTGTTAAGGAATTCCATCTGGTATTTCAAAAACTATACACGCTAATCTTTTTAGTGTAAAATAAATGGGAACGGATTTTTTCCGCTCCCATTTTTTGACCTTCGGGGGAAGTATCATGAGTGAAACAGTAAAACAGAAAAGCAACAGAGAAAAACAGAAAAAAACAGAAAAAGAACATTTAGATATGAAAAAAGTCATTCTGCATAATGTGTCGGTAACGCTTCTGATCATGGGAATCTCTACTGTTATGGCACAGGCCTTTTTCCATTTCAGCAGGAACTCTACCAGTGTGGCAATTATCTATGTGCTGGCGGTCATGCTGGTGGCACGTTATACCACCGGTTACATTACCGGCATCATTACCTCATTGTTTGGCGTGTTTTTTGTAAACTATGTATTTACTTATCCATATATGAATTTTAATTTTTCCCTGGATGGATATCCGGTAACTTTTATTGGCATGATGCTGGTATCTTCGATTACCAGTACTACAACAACTCGTTTTAAGAAGCAGAGCAAGCTTCTGAATCAGCGGGAGAAAATGCTGGTGGAGGCTGAGAAGGAGACTATGCGGGCAAATCTGCTGCGGGCGGTATCTCATGATCTGAGAACTCCGTTAACCAGCATTATCGGTTTGGCAGACACAGCGCTGAGTGACAGCCCGAAACTGACGGAAGAAAAGCGCAGGGAGCTTTTAGCGGGAATCCGGGAGGATGCCAACTGGCTGTTAAATATGGTAGAAAACCTGTTATCTGTGACCAGGATCCGGGTGGAAGATACCCATGTGAATACTTCGCCGGAGCCTCTTGAGGAGGTGGTGGCAGAGGCTGTGCAGCGTTTCCGCAAGCGTCTTCCGCAGGGAAAGGTGGATGTGAGAGTTCCGGATGAATTTCTGATGGTACCGATGGATGCGACCCTGATTGAACAGGTGATCATCAATCTTCTGGAAAATGCAGTATATCATTCCGGAACGGATGAACCAATTGAGTTTTATGTAGAAAAGAGAAATGATTGTGTGGCCTTTCATATCCGGGACTACGGAAAAGGAATCGATCCGGAACGCCTGAAAACGATTTTTGACGGTGCGGGAATTGAACCAAACGCGAGTGGCGATTCCCATAAGGGAATGGGAATTGGCCTGACCATCTGCAAGACGATTATCAATGCCCATAACGGAACCATTGAGGCAGCAAACCGTTTAAAAGGTGCTGAATTTATTTTTACATTACCATTAGAAGAGGATGAAGAATATGACAAATAAACAGGTGATTCTGATCATTGAGGATGAGAAAAATATTGGAAATTACATTGAAACGATCGTGATATCAAATGGTTACAAGGCTCTGCGTGCCATGAATGGGATGTCCGGACTTTCTCTGTGTACTTCTCATCATCCGGATCTGATCCTTCTGGATCTGGGTCTGCCGGATATTGACGGAGGTGAGGTCCTTGAGCGTGTGAGAGGCTTTTCGGCAGTTCCGGTTATTGTGATTTCAGCCAGAACCCAGGAGGGAGAAAAAGTCCAGGCACTTGACAAGGGAGCAGATGATTACATAACAAAGCCGTTCGGATCTGAAGAACTTCTGGCCCGTATCCGTACTGCTCTGCGGCACAGTGCTCAGGTTGCAAGTACCGGGCCGCGCGAGACAGTTTATTCCCGGGATGGCTTGGTCATCGATTTTGACAAACGGGTGGTAATGTTAAATGGAGAAGATATCCATCTGACCCAGATTGAGTATAAGCTAGTATCCCTGCTTGCAAAGAATGCAGGAAAAGTACTGACCTATGATTTTATCCTGAAGGAAATCTGGGGACCGTATGCTGATACCGATAACCAGATTCTTCGCGTAAATATGGCCAATATCCGCCGAAAACTGGAAAGCAACCCGGCAGAGCCGCATTATATTTTCACAGAGATCGGAGTAGGATACCGGATGAAGGAATAAAAATATTGAGACGGAACCACTAAAAGGTCCGAAGTTCCGGAAACCGCGTACAGA
>NZ_QUIV01000023.1:0-449 GCF_003480315.1 Clostridium sp. AM33-3
TTTTCACGGACCAATGCAACAAACGCGGAATAGTCATGAAGCTCCCGGCATTTTTCCATTAATTCTGCGTTATAACCCTTGTTAATGTTTAATACCAGTGTTTCTAGTTCCAGGTAAGGATGCTCGGTTCTGGGGCGATAAAGATCAGACAGACGAAGGATGGCTCGTTCCTCCATTTTCTGTTCTCCGTTGTAAAATACCACAAAACGAGGCTCCGGGATTGCTACCGGAAGTTCCCCATACAAAAACATGTCTTTTGTCAGCACCGAGTAAAGATCTGCCACATACAACAGATTTCGCAGCGGCATATTTGGATTTTTCGTGGACTGGTGTTCATACAGAAACAGCCGGTCGCAGATCATAAAGGATACATCGTTTTTCATACCAAGATAAATGGCGTTTTCCAGTGTCGTGATGACCAGCTCTTCCGGATCCTGATATGCGGTGTC
>NZ_QUIV01000023.1:459-46973 GCF_003480315.1 Clostridium sp. AM33-3
TCCAGGGTCGTGATGACCAGTTCTTCCGGATCCTGATATGCGGTGTCATTCATCGCATTATAAAGTGCCAGAAGCGCCCGCTTTTCCTTAAAGATCATTCGAAAGATCCGGTCTTTGTAGGCGCGGACCGGAACGGGGTGTTTCAGATTCTTCTCGGTCTGATAAAATGCAGTGGTCAATGTGTTTTTTGCCATAGGCATCTCCTTCCTTATGCCGGAATCCCATTCTGCTTTTCTTTATCATTCTGGAATTCCTTTGTGTTGATAGTTGGGTGTTCAAGCAAAGAAAAATTCCAGTAGATAATTCAGAATGGCATCGCCATAGAAATGAGAGAACCGCAGGCTGTAACCAAATGCACCATGACCAATGCGGTTTAAAAGAATATTTCTGCTTTGCCTATAACATATCATGTTTATAAAGGAGCTGCAAGCATTTTTCGAACCTTTATTCGTTCCGTCCTATAATTGCAATTATAGAGAATCGAAAGAAAATCGTCAGATAATTGCCCGGCAAATTCGTTGACAAATGCCATTGGAAAAAGGTATCATAAACTATAGCAGTAAGAGTGTTCTGACGGAAAAAGGAGAATGATCGTTATGAAGAAAAATATGTTTAAGATTATGGCGCTGAGCCTGGCTATGGCTACGTTATCTACCACTGCGGCTTTTGCGGCAGGCTGGGGCAAGGTTGGCAGTGAGTGGTATTATTACCAGGAGGACGGAACCGTGGCAAGAAATACCTGGATCAACACGCTGGTCAGCAACGATGAATCCGGCGAGCTTACCTATCAGGTGGGCAATAAGGATTTTGCGACCGAAGAGGGTAAGACCATCGCTGCGTCCTACTGGGTACAGGGAAATGGCACTATGGCTGCCAGCTGCTGGGTAGCAGACGGAGATGCCTGGTATCGTGTAGATGCAAAGGGTCTGATCCTGAAAGACCAGGTCTATAATGAGAATAAGGATATGTACTATCTCGGCAAGGATGGCAGAATGGTGACCAATTCCTGGTATCAGAATGAGGAAGGCAAGTGGTATTACTTTGGCGAGAATGGCAAGGCAGTCAAAAACGGCTGGAAGACCATTGATGATGCAGAGTATTACTTCTTAAAGAGTGGCACTATGGCAACTGATGTAAATATTCCGGGCGGCGGACATGTTGGAGCAGACGGAAAGCGTGACCGCTAAAGAAAGGACAGATGCATGAAGATGACGGGAGTTATGAAAAGGGCGGCTGTGTTGTGCATGGCAGTGCTGCTTACTTTGTCTTCTGCATTCTTAAGCTATGCGGAGAACGGCTGGAAGCGCAGCGGAAGTGTATGGAATTATTACTATTCCAATGGCAAGATGGCTAAAAATACCTGGATCAAAAATGGAGATGTGCTGTTCTGGATCGAGGAGGACGGTACTATGGCCACATCCAAATGGCACGAACAGGACCATACCTGGTACTATCTGGATGCCAGCGGAGCAGCTGTGACCGGCTGGAAAGAAATAGACGGGAAGTGGTACTATTTCAAGGAAGATCATGCTATGGCTACGGAAGAAACGATCGGAAGCTATTATGTAGGCAAAGATGGGGCCTGGGACAGCCGCAAATAAGACAGAAAACGCAGCACCAGGGCACAGAAACGATAATATGAAATCAAAATATCGCCGTGAGGATATACCTTGCGGCGATATTTTTTTGTCATTTTATAACTGTAAATTATAGAGTTAATTCCAATCTTGTATAGATGTTTCTGAATAAATTCTGGCAGATCGGTTGAAAAATGGAAATAAATGCGTTAATATGGGAAGAAACACGTTATGATTCATACATAGCGCAAACAGACAGATACCCCAATCCCCTATGACCGGAGCGGGATGGATCAGAAAGAGGTAAGACACCATGAATTGTAATATCGTAACGATTCCCGGAGATGGAATCGGACCGGAGATTGTGCGCGAGGCGTGCAAGGTACTTGATAAGGTTGGGGAGGTGTACGGACATAGCTTCCAGTACACAAAAATTCTGATGGGCGGCTGCTCCATCGATGAATACGGAGTTCCGTTGACCGATGAGGCCCTGGAAACCGCAAAGAAAAGTGATGCGGTTTTACTTGGTGCTGTTGGCGGCAATGTAGGAAATTCAAAATGGTACGACGTGGCACCGAACTTAAGACCTGAGGCGGGGCTGCTGGCAATCCGCAAAGGCCTTAATTTATTTGCGAACCTTCGCCCGGCTTACCTGTACAAGGAGCTGGCAGATGCCTGTCCGTTAAAAAAAGAAAACATCGGCGACGGCTTTGACATGATCATCGTGCGTGAGCTGACCGGCGGTCTGTACTTTGGCGAGCGTCATACCGAGGAAGTAGATGGCGTGCTGCAGGCAACCGATACCCTGACCTACAACGAGAATGAGATCCGCCGCATTGCCATCAAGGCATTTGATATTGCCATGAAGAGAAGAAAACATGTCATCAGCGTGGACAAGGCCAACGTGCTGGATTCCTCAAGACTCTGGAGAAAGGTTGTTGAGGAAGTGGCTAAGGATTATCCGGAAGTAAAGCTGGAGCATATGCTGGTTGATAACTGTGCTATGCAGCTTGTCATGAATCCGGGGCAGTTCGATGTTGTGCTGACCGAGAACATGTTCGGTGATATTCTTTCGGATGAGGCGAGCATGATCACCGGTTCCATCGGTATGCTGTCTTCCGCAAGCTTAAACGAGACCAAATTTGGCATGTACGAGCCAAGCCATGGCTCCGCACCGGATATTGCAGGTAAAAACCTGGCAAACCCGATCGCCACGGTCCTTTCCGCAGCCATGATGCTTCGTTATTCCTTTGATATGGATAAGGAGGCAGATGCCATTGAGGCAGCAGTTCAGCAGGTGCTGACGGAAGGCTACCGCACCGGTGATATTTATTCTGAGAAATGCAGGAAGGTCGGAACTATCGAGATGGGTGACCTGATTGCGGCACGCATCCAGTAAAAATGTATCATATACAGGAGTTCACATGAGGAGGAGTCAGATATGAGAAGTGATAATGCAAAAGCAGGAATGCAGCAGGCACCGGCCCGCTCTCTGTTCCGTGCGCTGGGATTAACCGATGAAGAAATGGAACGTCCGTTAATCGGTATCGTAAGTTCCTACAATGAGATCGTACCGGGTCATATGCATCTGGACAAGATTGTAGATGCAGTAAAGCAGGGTGTAGCCATGGCAGGCGGAACTCCGATCGTATTCCCGGCCATTGCAGTGTGTGACGGTATTGCCATGGGACATGTGGGAATGAAATACTCCCTGGTAACCCGTGATCTGATTGCTGACTCCACCGAGTGTATGGCACTGGCACATCAGTTTGACGCGCTGGTCATGGTTCCGAACTGTGACAAGAATGTTCCGGGCCTTTTAATGGCGGCAGCCCGCTTAAACATCCCTACCGTGTTCGTCAGCGGCGGTCCGATGTTAGCCGGTCACGTAAAAGGCGAGAAGCGCAGCCTTTCCAGTATGTTTGAGGCAGTCGGCTCCTATGCAGCAGGCCTTATGACTGAGGAGGATGTCAAGGAGTTTGAGTGCAAGGTCTGCCCGACCTGCGGTTCCTGCTCCGGTATGTACACTGCAAACAGTATGAACTGTCTGACCGAAGTTCTCGGCATGGGCTTAAAGGGCAACGGAACCATTCCGGCCGTTTATTCCGAGCGTCTGGTCCTGGCAAAGCATGCCGGTATGGCAGTTATGGATATGTTAAAGAAAAACATCCGTCCGAGAGATATCATGACCGAGGCAGCATTCCGCAACGCCTTGACCATGGATATGGCTCTTGGCTGCAGCACCAACAGCATGCTGCATCTGCCGGCTATCGCCCATGAGGCTGGCGTTGAGCTGAATGTAGACATTGCGAATGAGATCAGTGCAAAGACTCCGAACCTGTGCCATCTTGCACCGGCAGGACATACCTATATGGAAGATTTAAACGAGGCAGGCGGCATCTACGCAGTTATGAATGAGATCAGCAAGCTTGGTCTCTTAAATCTGGACTGCATGACTGTAACCGGCAGGACTGTTGGCGAGAACATCAAGGACTGCGTCAACAAGAACCCGGAGGTCATCCGTACCATCGACAATCCGTACTCTAAAACCGGCGGCATCGCAGTTCTGCGCGGCAACCTGGCACCGGATTCCTGCGTTGTAAAACGTTCCGCAGTGGCACCGGAGATGCTGGTACATGAGGGTCCGGCGCGTGTCTTCGACAGCGAGGACGATGCCATCGCAGCCATCAAGGGCGGCAAGATCGTAGCCGGTGACGTGGTAGTTATCCGTTATGAGGGACCAAAGGGCGGTCCGGGCATGAGAGAGATGTTAAACCCGACCTCCGCCATCGTTGGCATGGGCCTTGGCTCTACGGTAGCCCTGATCACCGACGGACGTTTCAGCGGCGCATCCCGCGGTGCATCCATCGGCCATGTGAGCCCGGAGGCAGCAGCAGGCGGCCCAATCGGCCTGGTGGAAGAGGGCGATATCATTGCCATCGATATCAACGCCAATACCATCAACATGAAGGTATCGGATGAAGAACTGGCAAGACGCCGCGCAAACTGGACTCCGAAGACCAAAGAGGTCAGCGGATACTTAAAGCGCTATGCTGCACTGGTTACCAGCGCAGACAAGGGCGCAATCTTAAAAGGAAACTAAGCGTAGACCGTAGCAGAGACAGATAAGGAGTGTTTTGACATGGCGGAAACCAGAGTATTAAATGGATCAGAAATCCTGATCGAATGTTTAAAAGAACAGGGTGTAAAGACCGTGTTCGGTTATCCGGGAGGAGCCATCTTAAATATCTATGATGCGCTTTACAAGCATCAGGATGAGATTACCCACATCCTGACCTCCCATGAGCAGGGCGCATCCCATGCTGCGGACGGTTATGCAAGAGTTACGGGAAAGGTTGGCGTATGCCTGGCTACTTCCGGCCCGGGCGCTACCAACCTGGTAACCGGTATTGCGACCGCATTCATGGACTCCATCCCAATGGTAGCCATTACCTGTAATGTTGGTGTGAGCCTGCTTGGCCGCGACAGCTTTCAGGAGATCGACATCACCGGCGTGACCATGCCGATCACCAAATACAATTTCATCGTAAAAGATATCAAAAAGCTGGCCGATACCGTGCGCCGGGCATTTACCATCGCGCAGAGCGGCAGACCGGGTCCGGTCCTGATCGATATCACCAAGGATGTGACTGCGGCAGAGTATGAATACACTCCGCAGGAGCCGGCTCCGATCGTGCGTCAGACCGATACCATCCGCGAGGAGGATATCGAGGCTGCGCTGGAGATGATCCGTAATAGCCAGAAGCCGTTTATTTTCGTGGGCGGCGGAGCAGTGCTTTCCAGTGCATCTGAGGAGCTGAGGGCACTGGCTCACAAGATCCAGGCGCCGGTTGCCGATTCTCTGATGGGAAAGGGTGCGTTTGACGGAACTGATGAGCTCTACACCGGTATGCTCGGCATGCACGGAACCAAGACCTCCAACTTTGGGGTGAGTGAGTGTGATCTCCTGATCGTGGCAGGAGCCCGCTTCAGTGACCGTGTTACCGGCAATGCCTCCAGGTTTGCGAAGAATGCAAAGATCCTTCAGATCGATGTAGACCCGGCTGAGATCAACAAAAACATCCACACTCATGCAAGCGTCATCGGTGACTTAAAGATAGTTCTGCGCAAGCTCAACGCCCGTCTGGATCCGATGAATCATGAGGAATGGATCCAGCATGTAGAGCGCATGAAGGACATGTATCCGCTGCGCTATGATAAGACCCAGCTTACCGGCCCGTTCATCATGGAGACTATTGATGAGCTGACTAAGGGCGACGCCGTTATCTGTACTGAGGTTGGCCAGCACCAGATGTGGGCTGCACAGTACTACAAATACAGAAAGCCGAGAACCCTTCTTACTTCCGGCGGACTTGGCACCATGGGCTATGGCCTGGGCGCTTCCATCGGAGCAAAGATGGCCTGCGGCGATATGGGACATCCGGATACCCCGGTATTCAATATTGCTGGAGACGGCTGCTTCCGTATGAATATGAATGAGATCGCTACCGCCACCCGCTACAATATCCCGATCATCCAGGTTGTGGTAAACAACCACGTGCTGGGTATGGTGCGCCAGTGGCAGAACCTGTTCTACGGAAAACGCTATTCACATACTGTATTAAATGATGCAGTGGATTTTGTGAAGCTGGCTGAGGCCATGGGTGCAAAGGCTTACCGCGTGATCAGACAGGAAGATTTAAAGCCGGTTCTGGAGGAGGCTATTGCGCTTAAGGCTCCGGTACTCATTGAGTGCCAGATCAACTGTGACGACAAGGTATACCCGATGGTATCACCGGGAGCTCCGATCCAGGATGCATTTGATGACACCGATCTGAAAATTAAGTAGGATCGTTATCATATAATTATGAGAAATCTAATTCTATAAAGAAGGAGGAAGAAACAATGGGAAGAGTCTACAATTTCTCAGCAGGACCAGCCGTATTACCGGAGGAAGTCCTGAAGGAAGCCGCAGAAGAAATGCTTGATTACAGAGGCACCGGAATGTCAGTGATGGAGATGAGCCATCGATCTAAAGCCTTTGAGACCATTATCGAGGAAGCGGAGCAGGACCTTCGGGATCTGATGAACATTCCGGATAATTACAAAGTGCTGTTTTTGCAGGGAGGTGCCCATCTGCAGTTCTCCGCCATTCCGCAGAACCTGATGAAAAACGGTGTAGCTGATTACATCATCACGGGTCAGTGGGCGAAGAAGGCATTTAAGGAAGCGCAGAAATACGGAAAGGCAGTGGCTGTTGCATCAAGTGAAGACAAGACTTTCAGCTATATTCCGGACTGCTCTGACCTGCCGATCGACGATGACGCAGACTATGTATATATCTGCGAGAATAATACCATCTATGGCACCAAATACAAAACCCTGCCAAATACTAAGGGAAAAACGCTGGTGGCTGACATCTCTTCCTGCTTCCTCTCTGAGCCGGTGGATGTAACCAAATATGGTCTGCTTTACGGTGGTGCCCAGAAAAATGTCGGACCTGCAGGTGTTGTTATCGTGATCATCCGTGAGGACCTGATCCGTGAGGATGTGCTTCCGGGAACCCCGACCATCTGCCAGTACAAGGTGCAGGCCGATGCCAAGTCTCTGTATAATACCCCGCCATGCTATGGCATTTATATCTGCGGCAAGGTATTCAAATGGTTAAAGAAACGCGGCGGTCTTCAGGCTATGAAGGAGTACAATGAGAAAAAGGCAAAGATCCTCTACGATTTCCTGGATCAGAGCAAGCTGTTTAAGGGAACCGTTGCCAAAGAGGATCGTTCCTTAATGAATGTTCCGTTTGTTACGGGAGATAAAGATCTGGATGCAGAGTTTGTCAAAGAGGCAACTGCAGCGGGCTTTGTAAACTTAAAGGGACACCGTACCGTAGGCGGCATGCGTGCCAGCATCTACAATGCCATGCCGATGGAAGGCGTGGAGAAGCTGGTTGCGTTCATGAAGAAATTTGAGGAGGCGCATCAGGCATGAGAAAGATCCATTGCATCAACGCCATTTCTAAATATGGCGCAGACCAGTTCACAGAAGACTATCAGCTCACAGATGAGGTAAATGAGGCAGAGGGTATTCTGGTCCGCAGCGCATCCCTTCATGAAATGCAGTTTTCCAACTCCCTGCTGGCTATTGCCCGCGCAGGAGCCGGTGTCAATAACATTCCGCTCGATGCTTGTGCACAGGAAGGCATTGTTGTTTTTAACACTCCGGGTGCCAATGCGAATGGCGTTAAGGAGCTGGTGCTTGCCGGATTGTTCCTGGCATCCCGCGATATCGTGGGCGGTATCGAGTGGTGCAAAGAGAATAAAGAGGACGCAAACATTGCCAAATCTGCCGAGAAGGCAAAGAAGGCCTTCGCCGGCTGCGAGATCAAGGGCAAGAAGCTTGGTGTGGTAGGTCTGGGTGCCATTGGTGCTGAGGTTGCCAATACAGCCATTGCTCTGGGTATGGAGGTTTACGGCTATGATCCGTACATTTCTGTTAATGCGGCATGGAGACTGTCTCGTGATGTAAAGCATACCACCAGCCTGGACACGATCTGCCAGGAGTGTGATTACATTACCCTGCATGTTCCGGCTGTGGATTCCACAAAGGGCATGATCAACAAGGCTGCCATCGAGCAGATGAAGGACGGTGTGATGATCTTAAACTTTGCCCGTGACCTTCTGGTCAATGAAGATGACCTGGCTGAGGCATTAAAGTCCGGCAAGGTAAAAAAATATGTGACCGACTTTGCAAATCCGAAGTCCGTGAACATGGACAATACCATTGTGATCCCGCACCTGGGCGCTTCCACGGAAGAGTCTGAGGACAATTGTGCGAAGATGGCAGTTCAGGAGATCATGGATTATCTGGAAAACGGAAATATCCGTAACTCCGTCAACTATCCGGCCTGCGATATGGGCGTGAAGAAGGCGGCCTGCCGTGTGGCAGTTTTACATATGAATATTCCGAACATGATTGGTCAGATTACCGGAGTACTGGCTGCCGGAAAGATCAACATTTCCGACATGACCAACAAGAGCCGCGACAAGTTCGCTTATACCCTGATGGATCTGGAGCATACGCCGGATGACATCATGGTACAGAAATTAAATGCCATTGAGGGTGTCTTAAGAGTCAGACTTATCTGATCAGAAAACCGTACATTATTTTAAAAGGCTGGGGATATCGAGAAGTCCCCAGCCTTGCTGGTTTCTGGGGAGACCAAGATCTACGGCACGTTCCCGCAAAAGAAGCTTTACATCGCGGTTGGACATTTCCGGATTCTGCTCCAAAAGCAGGGCAATGGCACCGGAAACATAAGGAGTGGCCATACTGGTGCCGCTTTTTATGGTGTAACAGCCGCTCTGATTGCTGCAGCTTGTGATGGCCGCCCCCGGAGCTACAATATCCGGTTTACATACACAGGAACGGGTCGGTCCCCGCCCAGAGTAGTCGGACATGCGGCTGCCCATGACATTGACTACCTGGTCATCATCGGAACAGCCTACCGTGATGACTTTGCGGCTGATGCCCGGCGTGGTGATGGTTCCCCGCTTTGGTCCCATGTTCCCAGCTGCCACAACCACTACAAGGCCTGCATCCCAGATTTCTTCGACACCGCGCACCAGGGCAGATGTCTCACTCATGTTCCGGCCGGAGAACGAGCCGACGGACACATTGACGATACGGATGTTGAATCGGTCGCGCTGCTGCAGGATGAGGTGGAGACCGGCCAGGACATCGGAAACATAGCCGCCGCCCCGTTTGTCCAGCACCTTGACCGGAATGAGGTGGCAGCCGGGAGCGATGCCGCAGAACCGGCCTTTGCTGGCACTGCCGTCCCCGGCGATGATGCCGCAGACATGAGTGCCGTGTCCGTTATCATCATAAGGCAGCCGTCGTCGCCGTACCATATCAAAAAAGGCGGCGATCCGTTCCTGATAGTCTTCGTGGGGAAAGCAGCCGGTATCCAGTACGGCTACCCCAATGCCGCGTCCGGTGGGGTGGTCAGAACCGGATCCGGGAGGGAAAATGGGGGCCTGGCTCATGGGAACTCCCGGCTTTTTTTACTGTTATGGTATTCAGGAGAAGCACTTCCCGTACGTGTCCATACTTAAGAATATCTTCATAATCTATTTAAACATTATACAAACATTTCCGTAAGGCTTATGTTATACTAAAGTCAGAAAAAAGATATACATCTGAACTCCTTAAAACTTTTTTGAAACGAATATGTAAGAAAAAATCCTGTGCAACCATCACGGCACAGGATTTTTTTGTTTCATTTGACATGCTGTCTGCGGCATGCTATATTGAAGATGCAGTCCAGCGGGCCGTCCGGCCCATCTGATTATCCGGCCTTTCGCCAGAATCCACTTTTATCATTGAGAAAACCGATTCTGTTCAGAATATGCACCGTTCTTTGCAGTATCGGCAAAACCCTGTTGCCGGGCACACATGTGTGAATCAGTAAGGGAACAGCAAAAATCCTGCGGCTGAGCGGAAACAATTTGTTGACATTTGAAGCAGTTTATACTATGATTAAAACATTGAAAAGAACATTTGTTCGCAGACTGAAATACAGAAAACTGCGAGGTTCTGCATTTGGAGGAAGATATGAATAAAGACGATAAATTAAAAGCATTGGACGCTGCCATCACACAGATTGAGAAGTCTTACGGAAAGGGCTCTATCATGAAACTGGGCGATTCCGGCACCAATATGAATATTGAAACCGTTCCGACCGGTTCCATCAGCCTGGATATCGCGCTGGGCCTTGGCGGTGTGCCGAAGGGCCGTGTCATTGAGATCTACGGACCGGAGTCCAGTGGTAAAACTACGGTAGCACTCCACATGGTTGCAGAGGTACAGAAGCGCGGCGGCATTGCCGGCTTCATCGACGCAGAGCATGCGCTGGATCCGGTATACGCAAAGAATATCGGTGTGGATATTGACAATCTCTACATTTCGCAGCCGGACAACGGTGAGCAGGCTCTGGAAATTACCGAGACCATGGTTCGTTCCGGCGCAGTAGATATTGTGATCGTGGACTCTGTTGCAGCTCTGGTTCCAAAGGCCGAGATTGATGGTGAGATGGGAGATTCCCATGTGGGCCTGCAGGCCCGCCTGATGTCTCAGGCACTGCGTAAGCTGACCGGTATCATCAGCAAGTCAAACTGTTGTGTGATCTTTATCAACCAGCTGCGTGAAAAGGTTGGAGTTATGTTCGGCAATCCGGAGACGACCACCGGCGGCCGTGCACTGAAGTTCTATTCCTCCGTCCGCATGGATGTGCGCCGTGTGGAGTCCATCAAGCAGGGCGGCGAGGTGATCGGCAATCATGTACGTGTCAAAGTCGTAAAAAATAAGATTGCTCCGCCGTTCAAGGAGGCAGAGTTTGACATTATGTTCGGTCAGGGCATTTCCAAAGAGGGAGATATTCTGGACCTGGCAGCCAAGGATAACATCGTGGAGAAGAGCGGTGCCTGGTATGCCTACGGCGGCGCCAAGATCGGCCAGGGCCGTGAAAATGCCAAGACCTACCTGCGTGAGCATCCGGCAGTCTGCGCTGAGATTGAGACGAAGGTGCGTGAGAAACACGGCCTTCCGGCAGATGAGGCGGTAGCGGCCCTCGCAGCAGGCGCAGCAGAGGAAGAGGTGCAGGACGCAGCATTCACCGGTGCTGATGACGCTGAGTAGTTCTATGAAAATATGGACTATACAGGGCGGAGAAGTACAGGTGCAAAGTCTGCCCATGGAATCTTTGCAGTCCGGAAAACAGCAGAATCCGGCGGCAAACAGAAAGAAAGCAAACGGTCAGAACAGAACAGTCCGGGAGTGCGCCCTCGCACTCCTGGAGTTTCGTGACCGGACCGAGCGGGAACTTCGCCGGAAGCTGAAAGAGCGTGAATACAGCACAGAGGAAATAGATGAGACGGTACTCTTTTTAAAAGAGTACCGTTATTTAGACGATGCGGCTTACGCGGGGCGTTATATCCGCACCTGTGCCGCACGGAAAAGCCGCTGGCAGATCCGGGCAGATTTAGAGCGCAAGGGAGTATCCCGTGAGATCATTGATCTTCAGCTTCAGGAGGAATATGTGGACGAGGACAGCCAGATCCGAAAGCTTCTTGAGAAGAAAGGATATGAACCCGGAAAGAGCATGGAGCCTGCAGAATACCGTCGTCTTATGGGGGCACTTGGCCGCCGCGGATTCTCCGGTGAGGCAATCCGCAGAGTCATGGAAAGCATGCGTGAGGAGTATGACTCGTTCCTCTGATTGTAGCTGCAGAACGTATAAGGCTGCTTCCATTCAGAAAATTCGTGCCCATGAAAGGTATCTTATTGACATAGTGCACAAAACAGTTTAAAATTGAAGTGTTGTATTGGTGTACAATGAAAATTAAATAAGGAGGTGCTCCTGTGTCAACGATAATAGCAGTTGTAATTACACTGTGTGTTGTGGCGCCTATTACCTGGGCTGTTGCGACCGCGCATCGGAAGAATGCTTACGAAAGCAAGATCGGAACCGCGGAAGAAAAAGCCAGGGAAATAATAGATGAAGCGTTAAAGACGGCAGAGACAAAGAAGCGAGAAGCTCTCCTGGAGGCAAAGGAAGAGTCTTTAAAGACTAAGAATGAGCTGGATAAAGAGACAAAGGAAAGAAGAGCTGAACTTCAGCGCTATGAACGACGTGTGCTGAGCAAAGAAGAAAATCTGGACAAAAAAGCAGAGAACATGGAACGGCGGGAAGCCGGACTTGCATCCCGTGAGGAAGCCTTGAACAAGCGTAACAGCGAGGTTGAGGCCCTGTACGAAAAAGGAATACAGGAACTGGAGCGTATTTCCGGTTTAACCTCCGAACAGGCAAAAGAGTATCTGCTCAGATCTGTTGAGGCAGAGGTCAAGCATGATACTGCCAAGATGATCAAGGATCTGGAAAACAAGGCAAAAGAAGAGGCTGACAAAAAGGCAAAAGAGTACGTGGTCACTGCAATCCAGAGATGTGCTGCAGACCATGTGGCCGAGACGACGGTGTCAGTCGTACAGCTTCCGAACGATGAAATGAAGGGTCGCATCATTGGCCGTGAGGGTCGTAACATCCGTACCCTTGAGACCATGACCGGCGTAGAGCTGATCATCGATGATACTCCGGAGGCGGTGGTATTATCCGGCTTTGATCCGGTACGGCGTGAGGTGGCAAGAATTGCCCTGGAACGTCTGATCGTGGATGGACGTATCCATCCTGCAAGAATCGAAGAGATGGTAGAGAAAGCGCAGCGTGAAGTTGAAGCGAATATGCGTGAGGATGGTGAGGCTGCAGCCCTTGAGGTTGGCATCCATGGAATCCATCCGGAACTGATCAAACTGCTTGGTAAGATGAAGTTCAGAACCAGTTACGGTCAGAATGCGTTAAAGCATTCTATCGAGGTTGCACAGCTGGCAGGTCTGCTGGCCGCAGAGGTCGGAGCAGATGTGCGTCTGGCAAAGCGTGCCGGTTTACTGCATGACATTGGAAAAGCCATTGACCATGAGATGGAGGGCTCCCATGTACAGCTTGGTGCAGATCTTTGCAGAAAGTACAAAGAGTCTCCTACTGTTATCAACGCAGTAGAATCCCATCATGGTGATGTTGAGCCGCAGGGTCTGATCCCGTGCCTGGTACAGGCTGCAGATACGATTTCCGCAGCAAGACCTGGTGCAAGAAGAGAGACTGTGGAGACATATACCAACAGATTAAAACAGCTTGAAGAGATCACAAACTCCTTCAAGGGAGTTGACAAGTCCTTTGCCATCCAGGCAGGCCGTGAGGTTCGTATCATGGTTATCCCGGAGCAGGTAAGTGACGACGATATGGTCCTGATGGCACGTGAGATTTCCAAGCGCATCGAGGATGAGCTGGAATATCCGGGCCAGATCAAGGTCAACGTGATCCGCGAATCCCGTGTGACAGATTACGCAAAATAATCGTTTTCATGCGGACAGCAGCACAGTATATCAACAGAAATGAAAGACCGGTATTGAGAAAATGCCGGTCTTTTTTATTTCATAGGAAATTGCGTCCTATGAAACAAAAAGCGCTCCGCAGGGATGCGCACTCGGCGCAAAGGTAGATGGTTGCTGAAGCAACCGCGCCTCGGCGCGAGAATGTGCCAAGGCACATTCTTTTTTATAAGCATATTTATGTCTGAAAATTGACTTTTTTACTGTTACCCTTTATACTACATAGAAGAAAAGTCAAAAAAAGAAACGGCAATGTGAAGGGGCATTACACCATTCGAGAAGTCACTTAAGGGGCCAGAACATGATTCTGGCCCTTTTTGTATGGTAGGAAATTGTGTCCTATCATACCTCACATTGTCCTGCGGTCCGTGAAAAGATATTGAAATGGGGAAGGAGGGGAAGGAGGAAAATTCAACCGCCTGTTTTGACTTGTTCTGAAAAAAATGAAAGCCCACCGATATCTGGTGGCGGAATGGAGCATTTCAAATGATTCATGATGGATTTATCTATCTGGCCACTTTAATGCTGTTGGCAGCAATTTTGGTCAATCTTCCTGTGTACCTGCGGGGAAAGGGCGCACAGACTTTTTTTAAATTTGCACCGCCGATCGTTCTGATCTATTTAGGCATGATGCTTTTATGCACTATGAAAGTATGGGATTTGCAGGATACGTCAGCCGTTTATGTAGCAATTAAAAATCCATTACTCTACGCGATGCTGTTTTTAATGCTGCTTCGTTGTGATCTGAAAAAGATTATTAAATTAGGACCGAAAATGCTGATCGGTTTCTTCTCAGCAAGTATTTCAATCGGTGTTGGTTTTGTAGTAAGCTATGGTATTTTCCATAAATTACTGGGCCCGGACAGCTGGAAAGCACTTGCAGCACTGTGCGGAAGCTGGTTAGGCGGCGGCAGTAATATGCTGGCGGTTCAGGCAATTCTGGATGTGAGTGAAGAAAGTCTGGCATATGCCCTGGTAATGGACTCGGTTTGTGCAGTGATCTATGTTATGTTCCTTCTGTGGGTAATCAATTTCTCTAAGGAATTCAACTCCTGGACAAAGGCAGATGTACGTCTGATCGATGAAGTAGGAGCATCTCTGGAAAAAGAGGCAAGGGAGGACAAGAGGCCTCTTGCATGGAAAAACATGCTTCTTTTGATCGGTGTATCCTTTTTTGTATCCTCTCTGTCCAAGGATGCCGGTGTTATGGTTGCTTCCGTTCTGCCTGTTTTTGATAAGGCAACCTGGACGGTCCTTCTCGTAACAGCTGCCGGCCTGATCGCAGCGATGACTCCGTTTGGAAAGATTAAGGGAACGGAAGAGGTTTCCAATATCATTCTTTACATTGTCGTTGCGATGATCGCTTCCAGAGCAGATATCTCTGCTATGGGAAATGCACCGGTATGGCTGGCAGCCGGATTCCTGATCCTGCTGATCCATGTAGCGGTTATGGTAATCCTCGCAAAGCTGATCCGGCTGGATATCTTTACCTGTGGCGTTGCTTCGCTGGCGAATATCGGAGGAACTGCGACAGCACCGGTACTTGCAGGCGCATACAGTAACGCGCTGGTTCCGATCGGTATCCTGATGGCTCTCCTCGGCAATATTATTGGAACGCCGGGCGGCGCATTTGTAGGATACTTAATGAGCCTGATCGGTTAGAGAACAACAATTGAAAAACGGGTAACACAAGAGAAACGAAATAAAAGACCGGTATTGAGAAAATGCCGGTCTTTTTTCTTACGTTTTTATGAGAAAACTTACGAATCAGGATGGCATCTTGACATTGGAAAAGAGATGTAATAGAGTAAAACTGTAATAATCCAGATCCATAGAAAAAGCTGAGTATCCAGCAATAAATCATAAAAAGAGAGTGGGGAAGATGATGAGTAAAAAGAAATTGATTGGTATGATTACCATCGCAGCTCTCCTGGCAGGGCTGATGGCAATGCCGGTTATGGCGGCAAGCAGAAAAAAAATTAAAACTGTCAGTCTGAAGGTAGAGGCATCGATCACACCGGAAACCAGGATTGGCTCGGAAGATGTAGATGTAGAAGTAAAAGACAGCGCCAAGTATTCCTACGATACATACGAGGTAAACAACAGTGGCTTTGAGTGGGAGGCTACTGATGTTCCGGAGCTTACCATTTATCTGCGCGCAGAGGACAGCTATTATTTTGCAGTTACGAAACTGAGCGACGTCAAAGTAGATGGGGCAACTCTTGTGAAAGCATCCAAGCAGGATTCCTCAGAAACCTTAAAGGTGGTAGTAAAGCTGCCGTCTCTTTCTGAATATGTGGCAGATTTCTCTGAGGAAGAGACCGTGACACTGACTGACAATGGTTTTGCAGTCTGGAATCCAATTTCCGGAGCGGGCAGCTATGAAGTCATGGTGTATCGTGACGGAAACACAGTCGGCGTGACTGCGCGTACCGTAGCAGAGACAAATTACAATTTAAAGAACGAAGTGACCAGACCGGCAAATTACCAGGTAAAGGTCCGGCCGGTGAATGGAGAGAATGCTTCCAATAAAGGCAAGTGGGTAGAATCCAACAGTGTTTATTACAACGCAGATCAGGTGAAGGAAATTCGTGCCGGCGAAGCCGGCGGTCTTCCTGTTTCCGGTGAGTGGAAGAGTGACACAACCGGCTGGTGGTATCAGCATAGCGATGGAACCTATACGAAGAATGCCTGGGAAGAGATTGCCGGCAAGTGGTATATTTTCGATGAGAACGGCTATATGAGAACCGGCTGGGTCGACTGGAACGGTGAAAAATACTATTGTGACAATTCCGGTGCAATGCTGAAAAACACTACAACTCCAGATGGATATATTCTGGATTACGATGGACGGATCAAGAATAATTAAAAAAATACGATAATAAAAACAGCCCAGACGTTAAGTCTACGGGCTGTTTTTGTTTGAAAGAAAACATTTGTTGCAGAAATGTTAAAGCGCTATAATATCCCGGTCTTCCGGCACATAGAGATTTCCATGATAGTAAGTCTTGCCTTCGGTCATGTAAAGCTCTTTCCGCTTTCCGACGGATTTGTCTTCGGTATGCCAGAGCACCAGATTTGGAATATGCAGGCTTTCAGCCAGCTCGGCGGCATCCTTAACGGTGCTGTGGTGCTTCTCGTAAGGCTTGAAGCGGTCACGCTCTTCGTAGAGACAGAATGCCTCGTGAAGCAGCCAGTCGCTGCCTTTCACATAAGGCTCGCAGTCCGGATTGTAAGGCTCATCACCGGCACAGGTCAGCTTTTTGCCGTTTTTCAGAATGGTGGTGAAGCCAAACTGCCGTGCTTTTGTGGAGTGGATATCGAAGAAGGTGACATCGTAATCCAGGATATGCAGGGTTTCACCGTTATGGACCGGGATCAGATGAATGCGGTCACCGATGAGACGGTAGAATTTGTCCTGCAGGGTCAGCTTACAGAAGGTGTCAATGGTGGATACCAGGCCATCGTGGCAGTAGATCTGGAAATCCCCGTCGTATTTGCCGTTTTTCATGCGGGTAGCAATGAAACGGACCAGCCAGATCACACCGAGGATGTGGTCGGTATGCTCATGGGTCACGAACAGATGATGGATCTGCGGATAATCGATCTTCATATCCTCCAGAATCCGCAGGATGCCGTTGCCGCCGCCGGCATCGACCATGAAATACTGGTCGCCGTCACGCAGGGCAAAGCAGGTATTGTAATAATGAGTGGCATTGGCGTTGCCGGTGCCGAATACGTAAAGCTTTTCCATAGGATGTCATACTCCTTATCATTTCGTGAAAACTTGTAACTGTTCAATTTGCAGTATTTATGGTACTATACTTCTAGAAAAAAAGCAACCTGAGAGGAGGCATACCGAGTTGAACAGAGAAGAATTTCTGCGGGGACTGGAGAATGCGCTTTCCGGCAATGTTCCGCCGTCTGTGGTGCGGGACAATCTCCGTTATTACGATGATTATATTCGTTCCGAGCGTCAGAAGGGACGTTCGGAGTCTGACATTATGGATGAACTGGGAGATCCGCGTCTGATTGCCCGTACCATTCTGGATACAACGCCGGGAGCGGCAGAGGGTGAGTATGAGGAGTATCATCCGTTCGGCAGTTTTGCCGGAAACAGCGGCAGAACCAGTCAGCAGGAGGAGCCGCAGCAGGCCCAGTATGGCAATTACGGCGGAACCGGAAATATCCACTACTACAACCTGAACAAGTGGTACTGGAAGCTTCTGGCTGTTGTGGTCGTGATCTTGTTTTTTACACTGGTGCTGACCATTATAGGCGGAATTCTGACACTGGTGATTCCGCTGCTGCCAGTGATCGGCATTGTGATCCTGGTCATGTGGCTGGTTCGCGGTCCGCGAGGCTGAAATATCTGAATAAAAATGCAGTCTGCACTCTGCTAAGGAATTGCAGGGTCACGCATTTCAAGAACCCGGGAATATTCTTTTGTTTCCGGGTCTTTTTTTGTTTCGGAGCGGTTCAGCTGCAGAAACCGGACAAGCTGGTAACAGTCAATCCAGATCTCGTTATTTCCATCCTTCTGGGATTCATCAAAGATGAGCTGAAGCCCAAAATGCAGATGCGGCTCATCGATATTGTTCGTGTTTTCCGTGCGGCTATAGCCGGTGCGGCCCAGATAACCGATCACATCCCCGGCCTGGACGATGCTGCCCTCCTTTAAGGCTTTGTGATAGGGATAGTTTTTTCGCAGATGTGCATAGTAATAGTAGCGTTTTTTGTCAAAGCTGCGGATCCCAAGCCGCCAGCCTCCGTATTGGTTCCAGCCGATAGCCTCCACATAGCCGGATTCCACGGCAATGACGGGGGTTCCTACCTGGCCCATCATATCATGTCCGAGATGCTGGCGCTTGAAGCCATAGCTGCGGGAAACACCAAAATCGTCATAATCCTGATAGGGAAAATGCTTAGCAATGGGAGAGAAGGCTTTTAATCCGTATTTGGTAACCCAGGACAGGCTGCCGTTTTCTGCCGGCTCCTGAATTTCATAAGTACCGACCATGCCGCCAAGAACTGCGGTGTAGGCATCCAGATAATAGGCGTAGTATTTCATGTTTTCTGTCAGGGTCTGCATGGATTCGCCACCTTTTATACGTTCTGCCAGTGTATCCATGTCGGTAGTGCGGAACCGGGAAAAATCGCCTCCGTAACGAGCTGCAAGGTAAGCGAGAAGCTCGATCCAGTTTAGGTGGCAGTCAGATGTAAAGCTGTCTACATCCAGACGGAGAGCCTGACGCAGCGCTTCATCCGGAACAGAAAAATCGACCCACTTAATATACTTTTTTTCTTCTGTTTGAGCGGAGTCTGACGGAGTGGCGTTTTGGGTGCTGGAAAAGATGGCTCCGGAAGATAGCTTCCGGGAGAAAACAGAAAGGCAGAGGGCCGTCAGGATCAGGATTTCCGCGGTAACCACAAAACGGAGAAAGCGGGAAAGGGCATATTGAAACAGGAGAGAAGATTTCATGGGTCTGCTCCCTCGGCTTTTTACCATTTTATGGGTTAAATTATACAGATAGCACAGAAAACGAAAGGAAATTATTAAGAAAAAGTAAATTTTGACCAGATTGCTTGACTCATAAGCGTCACAAGTGTATAATCTCTTTGTAACATAGTTAACAATTATGTAATATTTAGAAATAAAGTATTCACGATTGGAGAGCGGTTCATGAAGAAAACAGTATTATACATAGCAGCAGTGCTGGCAGTATCAGGCGGTTTGATGTGGCAGAGACCTATGGTTGCACATGCAGAGCCGGAGGTCATCCAGGAGGCTCCGGTTTCTACTGTACTCGAAGTGGCGTCAGAAGAGGTGGCTGACGAGGACAATGGACCGGCTCCGGAAATCCAGGCAGCAAAGAAGCTGGAAGAAGAACTGGCAGCAGCCGAGGAAGAGGCAGCCAGGGCAGCAGAAGAGGCAGCCAGTGCCCGCCAGAATCTTGTGGACTATGCGCTCCAGTTTGTGGGCGGCCCGTACCGCGCAGGCGGCAATGACCCGCATACCGGTGTTGACTGTTCCGGCTTTGTGCGCTATGTCATGCAGCATGGCGCAGGCATCAGCATGAACCGTTCTTCCGGTTCTCAGGCAACCCAGGGTCACGCAGTGAACTCCAGTCAGATGCAGCCTGGCGACCTGCTGTTTTACTCCGGCGGTTCCGGCATCAATCATGTAGCCATGTATATCGGAGACGGAAAGATCGTGCATGCGTCTACTTATGCGACCGGCATCAAGATTTCCAAATGGAATTACCGCAATCCGGTGAAGATTGTAAGCATGTTTTAAATCGCATTGCTTTTTCCACACATTTCCAGTATAATGAAGCGGAAGAATGCTGATCCCCTTAGTCAGGTTCTTCAACCTTATTAATTATTTATACTCCCTAGTGAAGGCCGGACAGCTCCCCTGTCCGGCTTTTCCGTTTTGGAAAAAACAGACAGGATCAGGACAGTATATTTGTAATGCAGATTCGCATACTAATCCCGTAACAAATTTACAGCTCAAACAGGAGGTAGCGATCATGAGAGACCATTACAATGATATGGACAATAGCAGAAACTGCCATACTTCTGATTCTGTGGATTCTGAGAAGAACAGTACCCGGAATACCAGCCGCGATTCCGGCCAGAACAGCAGCCGGAACTCCGGGCAGAACAAGACGCAGAATAACAGCAGGAATAAAGCATACAACAGCAGCCGGAACAATATGGATAACAGCAGCAGAAACTAACAGGCTGCAACAGAAAAAAGGGTCGTCTTCCCTGTGAAGACGGCCTTTTTTGTTTCATAGGAAATTGCGTCCTATGAAACAAAAAAGCGCTCCGCAGGGATGCGTCAAGGCACATTCTTTTTTCGTGGATTGTCCAACCGCAGCCTGTCTGCATAAGATATAGTAAGAAAGACGGACAGGCGGATGCGTATGTGGGATCTGATAAGCGGAGCACAGCTGGATGAATACCTGGATCAGGGAAAGAGACTGTTTCTGGTGGATATGCGGGATGCACGTGCCTACCGCAGGGCACATATCCGGGGTGCTGTGAATATTCCGTACGGAGAACTGCGGGCCAGGATCGGGGAGCTGCCGCAGGAGAGTCTGATCGTGCTTTACTGTTACCATGGACCGAACAGCATGCGGGCGGCCAGATGGCTGGCCTCTCTGGGATATGAGACAGCGGATGTATATGGCGGAATCCAGGCCTACCGTGGGAAGTATCTTGAGTGGGGACCACAATGCTGATTTTTGGGAGCGGTATTTCCGGGTTATGATTTCAGTTATGATTTCGGCAGAGGTATTCGTTGACAAGTTCATGGGCGGGTAATAAAATAACAGTATTAATTCCAAGAAAAGACGAGGAGAATACGCTATGAAATACATGTTTGCATCTGATATTCACGGTTCTGCCCATTACTGCAGGAAAATGCTTGAGGTGTACCGTCAGTCCGGAGCAGAGCGCCTGATTTTGCTGGGTGATCTTCTGTATCACGGACCACGCAACGACCTTCCGCAGGAGTATGCGCCGAAGCAGGTGATCGCCATGTTAAATGAGTACAAAAATGAGATCATTGCCGTGCGCGGCAACTGCGAGGCTGAGGTAGACCAGATGGTTCTGGAGTTCCCGGTTATGGCAGATTATGCCATTCTGGTGTTAAATGGCCTGACCTTCTTTGCTACCCACGGTCATCTGTTCAATCAGGACCAGATGCCGCCGTTAAAGGCAGGAGATATTCTGGTACATGGTCATACACATCTTCTGAAGGCAGAAAAAGTAAACGGCCATTACATCTTAAACCCGGGTTCCACCTCCATCCCGAAGGGCGGCAATCCGGCTACATACGCGATCCTGGATGAGCAGGATTTCAAGATCCTTGACTTTGACGGAAATGTAGTCAAAGAGGCAAAATTAGGTTAGGAAAGGAATGGTATGGCGACAAAAGTATATGAACTGATTGCACCCTGTCATTTTGGCCTGGAGGCAGTCCTGAAAAAAGAAATCCTGGATCTCGGCTATGAGATTGCCCAGGTGGAGGACGGAAAGGTAACCTTCCTCGGAGATGCGGAGGCTATCTGCCGCGCGAATATTTTCCTGCGCACGACGGAGCGTATTCTGCTGAAGGTGGGAAGCTTTAAGGCTGTCACCTTTGAGGAGCTTTTCCAGGGAACCAAGGCACTGCCATGGGAGGAATATATCCCGCAGGATGGCCGTTTTTGGGTCAAGAAGGCCAATTCCATCAAGAGCAAGCTCTTTAGCCCGTCTGATATCCAGTCCATCATGAAAAAGGCTATGGTAGAGCGCATGAAGCAGGGCTATGGTGTGTCTGTGATCCCGGAGACCGGTGCGGATTATCCGGTGCGCGTATCTTTGTATAAGGATATTGTGACGGTAGCGCTGGATACCACCGGCGAGTCCCTTCATAAGCGTGGATACCGCAAGCTGACCAGCAAGGCTCCCATCGAGGAGACTCTGGCAGCGGCCCTCATTATGCTGACGCCGTGGAATAAGGACCGCATCCTGGTAGATCCGTTCTGCGGAAGCGGAACCTTTCCCATTGAGGCAGCCATGATGGCGGCTAATATGGCGCCGGGCATGAACCGCTCCTTCCTTTCAGAGGACTGGAAGCAGATCATTCCGCGCAAGTGCTGGTATGAGGCTATGGATGAGGCCCAGGAGATGGTGGACGATACGGTGAGTGTGGATATTCAGGGCTATGATCTGGATCCGGAGGTCATTAAGGCAGCCAGAGCCAATGCAGAGCTGGCTGGCGTGGCTCATATGATCCATTTCCAGCAGAGACCGGTGTCGGAGCTAAGCCATCCGAAAAAATACGGTTTCCTGATCACCAACCCGCCGTATGGCGAGCGTATTGAAGACAAAAAGAATCTTCCGGCTCTGTATACCCAGATCGGAGAGCGCTTTAAGGCGTTGGACAGCTGGTCTGCGTTTATCATTACTTCCTATGAAGATGTTGAAAAGTATATGGGCCGCAAGGCAGATAAAAACCGTAAGATCTACAATGGTATGATGAAGACCTATTTCTATCAGTTCCTGGGCCCGAAGCCGCCGAGAAGAAAACCGGAGGGCGCACCGAAAAAACAGGATTGTGAGCAGTAAGCCTCCATGGAACAGGCAGGGAGAAGCTGAATTGAAAAATAGATTTGCGCGGATGTGGCTGGTTCCTGTGCTGACTGCCGCGGCATTTTTTGCAGTCGGCTGTACAGCTGAGAAAATTGTAACATCAGAGACAGCCTCTGCGGTGACAGAGCTTGTGATACCGGAAAACTCAGAACTTCCGGCGCGATATGATGCCCGGGAGGATGGACGCACAGCTCCGGTAAAGAACCAGGGAGATCTTGGCACCTGCTGGGCCTTTGCATCGCTTCTGGCGCTGGAAAGCAGCCTTTTGCCGGAGGAATCCTATGATTTTTCGGAGGACCATATGTCCCATGATCCGAATTTTCTGCTGGATCAGAAAAGCGGAGGCGACTATATCATGTCCATGGCCTATCTGCTTTCCTGGAGAGGACCTGTCCTGGAGGAGGAGGATCCTTATGGGGACGGTATCTCGCCGGAGGGACTGACGGCGGCAAAGCATGTACAGGAGATCCGGATTCTGCCGGCATATGACCGTGAGGCTGTCAAAGCAGCTGTGTATCGGACCGGGGGTGTCCAGAGCGCACTGTATACGACACTGCAGAGGCAGGAGCAGGACAGCCGCTACTATAATGACAAAACCGGAGCCTACTATTATTCCGGAACGCTTCCGCCCAACCACGATGTGGTCATTGTGGGCTGGAATGATGATTATCCGGCAGAAAATTTTTCGGAGCTTCCGCCGGATAATGGCGCTTTTCTTTGCGAGAACAGCTGGGGAACGGGATTCGGCGAAGCGGGTTTTTTCTATGTTTCCTATTACGATACCAATCTCTGTAACACCAATCTGCTCTATTCCGATGTGGAACCGGCAGACAATTATGACCGGATCTATCAGACTGATCTGTGCGGATGGCTGGGGCAGATCGGCTATGGAGATGAGAATGTGTGGGGAGCGAATGTTTATACGGCTTCAGCCGGCATGCAGCAGATCTGTGCCGCCGGATTTTATGCGGTGGATGCAGATACGGAATATGAGATCGGCATCGTCACGGACGTGCCGGACCAGCCGGCAGCAGACTGGAGGCACTTAAAGCAAAAGAAGCTTGGAACGGTATCCGGAACGGTTCCGTATGCGGGCTATTACACCATACCGCTTGCGGAACCGGTAAAAGTTAAGCCGGGAGAGCGCTTTGCTGTGACCTTGAAGCTTCATACGCCGGGAGCAGTTCATCCCATGGCGATTGAATACGATTCCGGAGACGGACGCTGCCTGGTGGATATCACGGACGGAGAGGGCTATTTAAGTGCAGATGGTGATGTATGGGAACGGGTGGAGACAGAGCAGGAGTGCAACCTCTGTCTGAAAGCGTATACGGTGATGCAGTAGAAAGAATGGAGTAGATATGAAAAAACACAGAATCGTCTTTGCAACCGGCAATGCCGGAAAAATGAAAGAGATCCGCTTGATCATGGCTGATCTGGGCTGTGAGGTGGTTTCCATGAAGGAGGCCGGGGCAGATCCCGAAATCGTGGAAAACGGAAGATCATTTGCGGAAAACGCGGAAATCAAGGCCCGCGCGGTCTGGAACTGCACCGGTGATATAGTGCTGGCAGATGACTCCGGCCTTGTGGTGGATTACATTGGTGGAGAGCCGGGCATTTATTCTGCACGTTATATGGGCGAGGATACCTCTTACGAGATCAAGAACCGGAATATCATTGAACGTCTGGCAGACGCAAAAGGCCAGGAGCGCAGTGCCCGCTTTGTCTGCAATATTGCAGCAGTCCTTCCAGACGGACGTGTTCTGCACACAGAGGCAGCTATGGAGGGACAGATTGCCATGGAACCGGCCGGATGCGGCGGCTTTGGTTATGATCCGATCCTCTATCTTCCGGAATTCGGCATGACCTCCGCGGAAATCACGATGGAGCAGAAAAATGCGATCAGCCATCGCGGCAAGGCACTGGAGGCCATGAAAAAGGAATTAGAGCATTACTTTGAGGAGGAAGCCTGATGAAGATACTGATCGTGAGTGATACCCACAGAAAAGACGGAAACCTGTATGATGTGATCGAGAAGGAAAAACCGTTTGATATGCTGATCCATCTGGGAGACGCAGAGGGAAGCGAGCATGTGATCGCGGACTGGCTTGATGAGGACTGTGATCTGGTTATGGTACAGGGGAACAATGATTTCTTTTCCTCGCTGGACCGGGAAATAGAACTGGATCTTGGACCGCACCGAGCTTTTCTGACTCACGGTCATTATTATAATGTATCTCTGGATGTGGACCGCCTCTGGGAGGAAGCAAAGGATCGTGGCTGTGACATTGCCATGTTCGGCCATACTCACCGCCCATATCTGGAGGAGCTGGATGGAATCACGCTTTTAAATCCGGGCAGTCTTTCCTATCCGCGACAGGAGGGCAGAATGCCTTCTTACATGATCATGGACCTGGCAGATGACGGAACCACGAAATATCACATGATGTTTTTAGGGGAATAAAAAAATATAAAAAAATTTTTCAAAAACTGTTGACAAAAGAAGACCTGTATTATATAATTACTCTCGCGTTGTTCAGTAGCACTCTGAGAGGGCGGATGAACATACAGGTTTTCAGTGATCCGGGGTGTGGCTCAGCTTGGCTAGAGCACCTGGTTTGGGACCAGGGGGTCGCAGGTTCGAATCCTGTCACCCCGATTGAATTGAATATGCGGGTGTAGTTCAATGGTAGAACACCAGCCTTCCAAGCTGGATACGTGGGTTCGATTCCCATCACCCGCTCTTGAAAAGCGAGTCTTTTCAAAGTGAGTCTGTAGCTCAGCTGGATAGAGCAACGGCCTTCTAAGCCGTGGGTCGGGGGTTCGAATCCCTTCAGGCTCGTTTCTTTCACGAAAGTGAAAGATGAATTTCATAATGGTGGGTATAGCGCAGCTGGTTAGCGCGCCAGATTGTGGCTCTGGAGGCCGAGGGTTCGAATCCCTCTATCCACCCTGATTGTCAGATCCTTATGCACATATGCGTAGGGATCTTTTACAATCTGTATATTCACATACGGCGTCAGTAGACGCTGAATGAAGAATTCATATCCGCGGGCATGGCGGAATTGGCAGACGCGCCAGATTTAGGTTCTGGTATCTCCGATGTGCAGGTTCAAGTCCTGTTGCCCGCACTGAAAAACCCCGGTGATTGGTTTCACCGGGGTTTTTGTGCGATTGACGGCCATTGTATGAATGCCGCTTTTATTTGGTTAAGGTACCATTGTCGAAGTAGTCGATCTTCATGGAATGACGTACATCTGCCAGGGTCTTTGCTGCAGTTTCCTTTGCACGCTTGCTGCCTTCTGCCAGGATATCGTAAACATCCGGAAGACGCTGTTCCCATGCTTTTCTGCGCTCGCGGATCGGAGCCAGCTCGTCCTGGATAACATTGTTTAAGAACTTCTTGACTTTGACATCGCCAAGGCCGCCGCGGCGGTAGTGGTCTTTTAACTCATCCAGGCTGTTGTAATCCGGCAGGAATTCTGCGAAGTGCTCCGGACGGCAGAATGCATCGAGGTAGATGAATACCGGGTTGCCTTCCACCTGTCCCGGATCTTCCACGCGAAGGTGGTTCGGGTCAGTGAACATGGACATGATTTTCTTGCGGATATCCTCCGGCTCATCAGATAAGTAGATGCAGTTGCCCAGGGATTTGCTCATTTTTGCTTTGCCGTCAATACCCGGCAGTCTTAAGCATGCCTGGTTCTGCGGGAGGATGATCTGCGGCTCAACCAGGGTCTCGCCGTATACGGAATTGAACTTGTGCACGATCTCGCGGCACTGCTCGATCATTGGCATCTGGTCTTCGCCAACCGGAACGGTGGTAGCCTTGAATGCGGTGATATCGGCTGCCTGGCTGATCGGGTAGCAGAAGAAGCCGACCGGAATGCTTGCCTCAAAGTTACGCATCTGGATTTCAGCCTTTACGGTTGGGTTTCTCTGCACACGGGAAACGGTAACCAGGTTCATATAGTAGAAGGTAAGCTCAGTGAGCTCCGGAACCATAGACTGGATGAAAATGGTTGATTTCTCCGGGTCGAGGCCGCATGCAAGGTAATCCAGGGCAACCTGGATAATGTTGTCGCGTACCTTTTCCGGGTGTTCTGCGTTGTCGGTTAAAGCCTGTGCATCGGCAATCATAATATAGATCTCATCGTATTTGCCGGAATTCTGCAGTCTGACACGCTCTTTTAATGAGCCAACATAGTGGCCTACATGAAGACGGCCGGTAGGACGGTCGCCGGTCAGGATAATCTGTTTCATAAATGTTGTAAACTCCTTTATTCTTTGTGCGGCACTTCCGCTGATTGTTCTATTATAATATTTTCAATGGGGTACGTCAACTGAATCAAGGCATTCGCTGAATGTGAGATTTTGGTGATTTAAAAGGTAAAGCTATTGCTTTTTTTACAGTAATCGGATATAATGGACAGGCATTTGGATTGCGAAAACCATTGGGCCATCGCCAAGCGGTAAGGCACAGGACTTTGACTCCTGCACTCGAGGGTTCGAATCCCGCTGGCCCAGCTAAAAAAAGAGAACCGGATTTCTAACAGAAAGCAGAAATCCGGTTCTCTTTTTGCGGTGCGCATCCTCGCGGAGCGTTTTTATATGATGGAACGTAATTTTCTATCATATAAAAACAAAAAACACCAGAGCAGCTGCTCTGGTGTTTTCTTCGCTTTGATTCTTGATTCTATGACCTCATCGGGAATCGAACCCGAGTTTACGCCGTGAGAGGGCGTCGTCTTAACCGCTTGACCATGAGGCCATTTCTTCAGGCATAAGCTGAAGTGAGTCGAGGCGACAAGATTCGAACTTGCGACCTCTGCGTCCCGAACGCAGCGCTCTACCAAACTGAGCCACGCCTCGAAGCGACTCCAATAATATATCACCATTCTGGAAATAATGCAAGCACTTTTTTGAAAAAATTGAAAAAAGTTTTTGTATACAAGAAAAAACACGGTTTTACGCTATTTTATGTAATTTTCTTATTGATAAAAATGTGTCAATATGAGAAAATAAACCTATATTATGCGATTTTGGAGGATTGAGTTATGAGAGTTACGATCTGTATCGGAAGTGCATGTCATTTAAAAGGGTCAAGAGAGATTATCCAGCGTCTGCAGGAACTGGTAAAGGAACATGGAGTTTCTGATAAGGTAGATTTAAATGGAGCCTTTTGCAGCGGCAACTGTGTGAATGGAGTCTGCGTGACAGTAGACGGAGAACTTTTTTCCTTAAAGCCGGAAACCACCGATGACTTTTTTGCAAAGGAAATTTTAGGGAGGCTGTAGGTATGGCGATCATTGACTTTAAAGCAACAAAATGCCGTCACTGTTACAAGTGTGTGCGCAACTGCGAAGTCAAGGCCATCATGGTAAAAGACGGGCGTGCGGAGATCATGCCGGAAAATTGTATTCTCTGCGGGCGCTGCCTGCAGATCTGTCCACAGTCAGCCAAAACTCTGGTCAGTGACCTGAGTCTGGTAAAAGGCATGGTTGAGGCCGGGGAGAAAGTGGTCATTTCCATTGCGCCATCTTATATGGGACTCTTAAAATACCATACAATCGGGCAGGTGCGCTGTGCGCTGATGCGTCTGGGCTTTACCGATGTTCGTGAAACTGCTGAGGGTGCTGCGCTGGTAACTGCGGAGTATGCGAAGCTTCTTTCGGAAGGAACCAGGGAAAATATCATCAGCACCTGCTGCCCGAGCGTGAACGCTCTGATCGAAAAATATTATCCGAAGCTGATTCCGTATCTGGCTCCGGTGGTTTCGCCCATGATCGCCCACGGACGCATGATCAAACAGCAGATGGGAGCGGATACCAGGGTCGTTTTCTTGGGCCCCTGTATCGCAAAAAAACAGGAGGCGCTGGATCCGCGCCATGCGGACTGTATCGATGCAGTGCTGAATTTTAACGATATCAGCCGCTGGTTAAACGAAGAGGATATTCTCATCGAGGATTGCGAGGATACCCCGTTTGAACGGATGGATCCGCGTGTAAACCGCCTTTATCCGGTCACAAGCGGAGTCATCAGTTCCGTGGTGGCAACACAGTCAAAGCAGGACCGTTATCGCAAGTTCTATGTACATGGAGAGAGCAACTGCATCGACTTATGCCAGAGTATGGTCCGCGGTGAGATTACGGGCTGCTTTATTGAGATGAACATGTGCTCCGGCGGCTGCATCAAGGGACCGACCGTCCATGACCGTTCTATTTCTCGTTTTAAGGTGAAACTGGATATGGAAGAGCAGATCGGACGTGAGCCGGTTCCGGAGCAGGAAACAGCTCCGGTGCTTGAGGCTGTATCGCTGAATAAGGTGTTTTTTGACCGTACCCCCCATGAGCCGGTTCCTTCTGAGGCAGAGATCCGTCAGATCCTTGCCAAGACTGGAAAGATGCGCCCGGACGATGAATTGAACTGCGGCGCCTGCGGTTATCCGACCTGCCGGGAGAAGGCCATTGCGGTTTATCAGAAAAAGGCAGAGCTTGACATGTGTATTCCGTTCATGTATGAGAAGTCCAAATCCTTTGCCAACCTGGTTATGGAGACATCTCCGAATGTGGTCATGATCGTGGATCAGGATATGAAGCTTCTGGAGTATTCCGCGGTGGGTGAGAAGTATTTCGGTAAGACCCGTACGGAAGCGCTTCAGATGTATCTTTACGAGTTCATCGATCCGTCAGATTTCCAGTGGGTATTTGATACTCACCAGAACATTCACGGCAAGAAGGTCCATTATCCGGAATTCAAGCTGGATACCTTGCAGAATATTGTATATATACCGGAGCAGAACGTGGTGCTGGCCACTTTCATTGATATCACAAAAGAAGAAGAGCAGGCCAGACTGGAGTATGAGCGCAAGTTAGATACCATTGACCTGGCCCAGAAGGTCATCCACAAGCAGATGATGGTTGCCCAGGAGATTGCGGGTCTTCTCGGTGAGACAACGGCAGAGACCAAAACAACTCTGACGAAGCTTTGCAAGTCTCTTCTGGAGGACGGAAGCGACAACGGAGGTAATTAGATATGGCAATTACCGTAGATGTTGCTTATAAGAGCTTGAATAAATTTAATGAGGTTCTCTGCGGTGATAAGGTGGAGCTGTTAAAAACAGAGGATTCCAACATCATGATCCTGGCAGATGGCATGGGAAGCGGTGTCAAGGCCAACATCCTGGCGACGCTTACCTCTAAGATCCTGGGAACGATGTTTTTAAACGGTGCCACGCTGGAAGAGTGTGTGGAAACGATCGTAGAGACGCTGCCCATCTGCCGGGTGAGACAGGTAGCCTACTCTACATTCAGTATCCTGCAGGTGTTCCACAGCGGAGAAGCCTATCTTGTAGAATTTGATAATCCCAGCTGTATTTTCATCCGGAATGGTCAGCTTGTGCCGATTCCCCGGAATATCCGGGAAGTGCAGGGAAAGAAGATCAACGAATACCGTTTTCGGGTTCAGAGGGGTGATGCGCTGATCCTGATGAGTGATGGAACCGTCCATGCCGGTGTAGGGCAGCTCCTGAATTTTGGCTGGCTCTGGGAAGATATTGCGAAATACGCAGTGAAGCAGTATGCCCTGACCATATCAGCCATGCGTCTTGCGGCAGCCATCTGCCAGGCCTGTGACGAGCTTTATCAGTACCGTCCCGGGGATGACACCACGGTGGCCTGCATGCGCATTATCAGCGCAAAGCCGGTGCATTTGATGACAGGACCGGCGCAGGATCCGTCGATGGATGAGGAGATGGTGAAAGGCTTTATGTCCGGTGATGATTCCACCAAGCGGATCGTCTGCGGCGGAACCAGTGCTACTATCGTGTCCAGAGTGTTAAAAAAGAAGCTGGATGTGTCCATGGACTATGTGGATCCGGATATTCCGCCGATTGCCTATATGGATGGCATTGAGCTGGTAACGGAGGGCGTGCTGACCTTAAACCGTGTGGTGCAGCTTCTGCGGCGCTATGCGAAGAATGAAACGGTTTCAGAGGATTTCTTCCTGGAGCTGGATAAGCAAAATGGTGCTTCCATGGTAGCTAAAATGCTGATCGAGGACTGCACTGAGTTGCATTTATATGTGGGAAAAGCCATCAACAGTGCCTATCAGAATCCGGGCCTGCCATTTGATCTGGGCATTCGCCAGAACCTGGTGGAGCAGCTGAAGACTGTGGTGGAAGAGATGGGAAAACAGGTAACCGTAACCTATTATTAGGTTTTCTTACAAAATAGAAAGAAAATATAAGAGTTGAGCTGAAGCTGCAATGCTTCGGAAATGAGGAGGAAAATTATGGTAACAAATGACGCAACAATCTTACGCATCAAGCATGACGTACTTTACGAGGTAGCAAAGCTGGCATGGAACGGCGAGCTGGATGAGGAACACAAGGATCAGGTTCCGTACACCATCATCCCGGGACCGCAGGCACAGTTCCGCTGCTGCATTTATAAAGAGCGCGAGATTATCCGTCAGCGTGTCCGCCTGGCAGAGGGCAAATGCCCGACCAGCGGCAAAGATTCCAGAAACGTGGTCCAGGTCATTGGGGCAGCCTGTGAGGAGTGTCCGATCGCATCTTACACGGTAACCGATAACTGCAGAAAATGTATGGGAAAGGCCTGCCAGAATTCCTGTAATTTCGGAGCTATCAGCATGGGGGATACCCGTGCCCACATCGATCCGAACAAGTGTAAGGAGTGCGGCAAGTGCGCAAATGCCTGCCCGTACAACGCGATCGCACATCTGGAGCGCCCGTGCAAGAAGGCCTGCCCGGTAGACGCGATTACCTACGACGAGTATGGCGTATGCGAGATTGATGAAAATAAGTGCATCCAGTGCGGCGCCTGCATCCACAGCTGTCCGTTCGGTGCAGTCGGCTCCAAAACCTTTATGGTAGATGTCATCAACATGATCAATGCAGGCAAGAAGGTAGTAGCCATGGTGGCACCGGCAACCGAGGGCCAGTTTGGAGCTGACATTACCATGGCAAGTTGGAAGACCGCGTTAAAGAAGGTTGGCTTCGCAGATATGGTAGAGGTTGCCTTAGGCGGCGATATGACTGCTGCAGCAGAGGCTGCTGAGTGGGCAGAGGCTTACAAAGAGGGTAAGAAGATGACCACTTCCTGCTGCCCGGCCTTCGTAAACATGATCAAGCAGCACTTCCCGCAGCTGTTAGATAACATGTCCACCACCGTTTCTCCGATGTGTGCCGTTTCCAGAATGCTGAAAGAAAAAGACCCGGAGACGGTTACGGTTTTCATTGGACCATGCATCGCAAAGAAGAGCGAGACTCTGGACTTAAACATCAAGGACAACGCAGATTATGCCATGACCTTTGGTGAGATTCGTGCCATGATGCGTGCGAAGGACGTAGAGCTTGAGCCGGAGGAAAACACCTATCAGGAAGGTTCTGTATTCGGCAAGCGTTTCGGCAACGCAGGCGGCGTAACCGCGGCGGTGGTAGAGTGCTTCAAGGAAATGAACGAGGATATCACCCCGAATGTAATGAAGTGCAACGGTGCGGCAGAGTGTAAGAAAGCACTGCTTCTTATGAAAGTCGGCAAGCTTCCGGCGGACTTTGTAGAGGGTATGGCCTGTGTAGGCGGCTGTGTAGGCGGTCCGAGCAAGCATAAGACCGAGCTGGAGGCAAAGAAGGCAAGAGATCTTCTGATCGGCCAGGCAGATGACCGCGAGGTACATGCAAACTTAAAGAACCTGGGCGTAGAACAGGTGGCAATGCACAGACACTAAATAGCAATTATAGGACGGGACGAATAAAGGTCCGGAAGAGAATGAGACCGCCTTCCTCTATTTTCCCATATCGTTGTTTGCTTGCTCTCACAACACGCGTTCGCCTGCATCGGACTACATCCGCTGCATTCGTACACGTGTGTTCAAGATGCAAACACCTGATATGCTGAAAATCCCGGAAAGCGGTCTCATTCACTTCCTGTTGTAGTGGCTCCGCTACAAAAACATTGACTACAACCCATATTAACTCTGTCATAAAATAAAACGCAGCCAGAACGCTACTATAAAAAGTCGGATTTACAGGCTTTTTATCAGCAACGTTCTGACTGCGTTATTTATTATCCTGGCATAGCCAGTACAGCAGAAGTTCCGGGGCAGTCATGCAGAACAGGCAGACACATTGGAATTTTCTTCGTGCGCGAGCATAGCGGCTCCCCGGAGACCTTTGTTTGAGCACGCAAGGCGTGCGAGTTTAGGTCGCAGGGGAGACAACCGGCGGCGGAGCGCACGAAGTACAAAATTCCACTCAGTGTCTGCGGTTCTGTATGACCGCACCGAAACTTCGGACCTTATTAGCTATTCATTTAATTTTTATTAGATCTCGTTCACTTTTCTCTTTACATACGTGGTATGTAACAGATGATGCGCCTTCTCGCTTCCAGGCTCACCAAGATACGTTGTGTACAGCTCCTTGATCGCTGGATTCTCGTGAGATTTCCGGATCGGGTTGTTTTTGTCAGCGTCATAGAGAACCTGGGCGCGCAGACTGCGGATATCGACGCTGTTGCGTACGTAGCCAGGCTGCTGCGGCTGGCCGCCGCCGTTGATACATCCACCCGGACAGCCCATGATCTCGATGAAATGATAGGTAGCTTCACCGGATTTGACTTTTTCAAGCAGCTTTCTTGCGTTTCCAAGGCCGGAGGCGATGGCTACCTTAACTTCCAGACCTGCTACCGGATAAGTAGCTTCCTTGATGCCTTCCATGCCGCGGACGTCGGTGAAGTCCAGATTCTGTAATTCCTCACCGGTCAGGGTTTCCACTGCGGTGCGGAGTGCTGCCTCCATAACACCGCCGGTTGCGCCGAAGATAACAGCTGCACCGGTTCCAAGTCCCAGAGGAGCGTCAAATTCTTCGTCCGGGAGGGTAGTGAATTTCAGGCCGACCTTGCGGATCATGCGTGCAAGCTCCCTTGTGGTTAAGGAGTAATCTACATCCGGAACTCCGTTTGCAGCTTCACCCGGTCTCTGGATCTCGAATTTCTTTGCGGTACACGGCATGATGGAAACGGAAACGATATCCTTCGGATCCAGCCCCATCTTTTCAGCGTAGTAGGATTTTGCAATGGCACCGAACATCTGCTGCGGGGATTTGCAGCTGGATAAGTTCTCGGTCATATCCGGGAAATAGTGCTCACAGTATTTGATCCAGCCCGGGGAGCAGGATGTGATGAGCGGAAGCACACCGCCGTTCTGCACACGGTCCAGGAATTCATGAGCCTCTTCCATAATGGTTAAGTCGGCGCTGAAGTTGGTGTCGAATACTTTATCAAAGCCGATGCGGCGAAGGGCAGCTGCCATCTTGCCCTGTACATTGGTGCCGATCGGATAACCAAATTCCTCGCCCAAAGCGGCGCGTACTGCCGGAGCGGTCTGCACGATGACATGCTTCTGCGGATCTGCGATGGCTGCCAGAACCTCGTCCACCTGGGATTTCTCCTGGAGAGCACCGGTTGGGCAGACTGCGATACACTGGCCGCAGGAGACACAGGAGGTTTCGCCCAGTCCCATATCAAATGCGGATCCGATAAAGGTGGCAAAGCCGCGCATGTTGGCGCCGATAACGCCGATGCCCTGTACCTTCTCGCAGACTGCAGAGCAGCGGCGGCAGAGGATACATTTGCTGTTGTCACGGATCATGTGAACGGCGCTGTCATCGATGACGGACGGGGTGCGCTCACCATCGTAATAGTCTTCATCGGTAACGCCGAGCTCCTTACAGAGCTGCTGCAGCTCGCAGTTTCCGCTGCGGACGCAGGATAAGCATTTGCGGTCATGGTTGGAAAGCAGAAGCTGCAGGGTTTTTCTGCGGGACTTCAGTACCTTTGGGGTGTTGGTCCATACTTCCATGCCTTCGTTGATCGGGTATACGCAGGAAACCACCAGGCTTCTTGCGCCCTTTACTTCTACTACACAGATACGGCATGCACCGATCTCGTTAATCTCTTTTAAGAAGCACAGAGTCGGAATTTCAATGTGCGCCAGTCGGGCTGCCTCCAGAATGGTGGAGCCTTTCGGGGCACTGACTTCCATGCCGTTGATTTTGATTGTGATATTCTCCATAGCCATTCTCCTCCATTACTGTTTGTAGATTGCGCCGAATTTACATTTCTCCATGCAGGCGCCGCATTTCACACACTTATCGGTGTCGATGATATGCGGATTCTTGACGGAGCCGATGATGGCGCCAACCGGGCAGTTTCTTGCACACAGGGTACAGCCCTTACATTTGTCTGCGTCGATATGGTAGGAAAGGAGCGCTTTGCAGACGCCTGCCGGGCAGCGTTTCTCTTTGATGTGTGCTTCGTACTCGTCACGGAAGTAACGCAGGGTGGACAGAACCGGGTTAGGAGCTGTCTGGCCGAGACCGCAGGCAGAATTCTCTTTCACGTAGTAGCAGAGCTCTTCCAGCTTATCCAGATCTTCCATGGTAGCGGTGCCCTTGGTGATCTTGGTGAGGATCTCCAGCATACGTTTGGTGCCGATGCGGCATGGAGTACATTTACCGCAGGATTCTTCTACAGTGAATTCCAGGAAGAATTTTGCGATATCTACCATACAGTCGGTTTCATCCATAACGATCAGACCGCCGGAACCCATCATGGAGCCGATGGAGATGAGGTTGTCGTAATCGATCGGGATATCAAAGTGCTCTGCCGGGATACATCCGCCGGACGGACCACCGGTCTGTGCTGCTTTGAATTTCTTGCCATTCGGGATGCCGCCGCCGATCTCTTCGATGACCTCGCGCAGGGTAGTACCCATCGGGATCTCTACGAGGCCGGTGTTGTGGATCTTACCGCCCAGTGCAAATACCTTGGTTCCTTTGGACTTCTCGGTACCCATGGAAGAAAACCATTCCGGACCGTTTAAGATGATCTGCGGGATGTTGGCATAGGTCTCTACGTTATTTAAGATGGTCGGCTTGCCAAATAAGCCCTTCTGTGCCGGGAACGGAGGACGCGGACGCGGTTCGCCGCGGTTTCCTTCAATGGAGGTCATGAGTGCGGTTTCCTCGCCGCAGACGAAAGCTCCGGCACCGAGTCTTAAGTCGATATCAAAATCGAAGCCGCTTCCGAAAATATCTTTTCCTAACAGTTCCATCTCGCGTGCCTGGCTGATAGCGATTTTCAGACGTTCTACTGCGATCGGATACTCTGCGCGCACATAGATGTAGCCCTGGTTTGCACCAATGGCGTAACCGGCAATGGCCATAGCCTCCAGTACCGCGTGCGGGTCACCCTCTAAGACGGAGCGATCCATGAATGCGCCCGGGTCACCCTCATCTGCGTTACAGCAGACGTATTTCTGGTCAGCTTCATTCTGCTTGGCCAGTTTCCATTTGAGACCGGTTGGGAATCCGCCGCCGCCGCGTCCGCGCAGGCCGGAGTCGATCAGGCACTGGATGACATCGTCCGGAGTCATCTCGGTAAGGACCTTGCCCAGGGCCTGATAGCCGCCGGTTCCGATGTACTCTTCAATGACTTCCGGGTTGATGATGCCGCAGTTGCGCAGGGCAATACGGTGCTGCTTCTTGTAGAAATCTGTGTCGATCAGGGCCTTGACACCGGCTGGGGTAACTGTCTCCTGGTAGAGGAGACGGGTAACGACACGTCCCTTTAATAAGTGCTCCTGAACGATCTCAGGAATATCTTCTACCTTTACCATGGAGTAGAAGCTGGCGTCCGGGTAGACGATCATGATCGGGCCCAGGGCGCAGAGACCGTGACATCCGGTCTGGACTACGGAGACTTCCTTTTCCAGCCCGGCCTTTTTGATCTCTTCTTTTAATGTTTCCATAATCTGCTGGCTTCCGGAGGAGGTACAGCCTGTTCCACCGCAAACCAATACATGTGAACGATACATCTGTTGTCCTCCTTATTTCAGATCTGCAGAATTTAAGGTATATTCTTCGACAATGTGTCCGCCGATCAGATGGCGCTCTACCACCTCGGCAGCCTTGTCCACATTCATTTTGATATAAGTAACCTTCGGCTTGCCCGGCTCCATGACTTCTACGATAGGCTCATACTGGCAAAGACCGATACAGCCGGTCTGGGTAACGGAAATTTTATCGGTCAGGCCCTTTTCCTGAACCAGAGTGGAAAGGGCATTTAAGACAGGTCTGGCACCGCTGGCGATGCCGCAGGTAGCCATGCCGACCACAACGCGAGTGTGGGTGTGGTCTTCCGCACGCATGCTGACCTGACTCTGCATTCTCTCGCGGATTGCTCTTAATTCTTCAAGGCTTTTCATGTTAGGTTGGTCCTCCTTAATAAACCGATCCTCCGTCGGTTTCAAGTTTGTTTTCAGTCAGATAGTCTTTGAGGTAGCTGGAAATTTCAGGTGCGGTAAGGGGAACGTCTCCAAGGATGGCACGCATCTCGCGGGTATCCAGGGAAAATTCTTTGTTGCCGCAGCGGTAAACATAGAGAAAATCGGTTGCCGGGTGGCCCTGGATCAGAGTGTGGATGGTGGCAGTCATGTCACCGAGAGGCATCCGGTCAATGTGATTTAAGGTGAAGACCGCAGTGACCATGGTTCCTTTTCCGGGCTCTGATTCGATGGAGAAACTCCCGCCTGTACTTTCGGCGGCAAATTTGAAAAAAGGAACGCCCAGGCCTACCTTTCTGGTGGTACGGCTGGTGTAGAACGGATCGGTAACCTGTCTGATCTGCTCTGGTGTCATGCCGCAGCCATCATCCGTGATGATGACAGTGAGTTTGTCCGCTTCCGGCTGTACATCTACGGTAATCTGTACCAGGGATGCGCCGGCACGGGTGGAATTTTCTGCTACGTCAAGGATGTTTAAGGAAATTTCCGGCATCATAGGCTATTGATATTTGGCAAGGATGCCGGGAATGTCGTCCGGGGTGAGCCGTCCGTAAACTTCGTCGTTGATCATCATGACGGGAGCCAGTCCGCAGGCGCCGACACAGCGGCACGAATCCAGCGAAAAACGCCCGTCCGGAGTGCACTCTCCGTTGGTGATGCCAAGAAGCTCTTCCAGTTTTGAAAAAATGGCGCCGGAGCCTTTTACGTAGCAGGCAGTGCCAAGGCATACGGAAATCTGATATTTGCCCTTTGGCTGCAGTGCGAACTGGGAATAGAATGTGGAAACGCCGTAGATCTTTTCTAACGGGATTCCGGTTTCATCGGAAATCATAGTCTGGACTTCGATCGGCAGGTAGCCGTAAATATCCTGAGCCTGCTGCATAATCGGCATGAGTGCGCCCTGGGTGTCCTTAAGTTCAGCGATCACCTTTTTTAAAGCAGCCTCCTGCTCCGGTGTTCCGCTGAACGGAACCGTCTCTTTTTTACAAGCCATGTAAACCCTCCTCCTAAATGTGTTTGTAAAATGTATATAATATATTAACATGAAGATGAAAAAAAATCCACAAAAATCAAGCATTGGTTTAAAATTAAAAATATATTTTTGTTGATTATTTACATAATAAATGATATTCTTACACTATAAAATTGTCTGGACTGACAAAAATATGACAAGATGAGCTGCAATGAAATGGATCAACCAATATGCAGCCATGCTTCATTTATTCGTAACTGTTCAGTATCTTCACAGTCACGAGCAAAAATCCATGAAAATTGCCTGCGGCAATGGGATTTTTGCCTGCCATCCTATGTTTTCTTACGGTCAGCGCAGTAAATGCGCAGACCTACTGAATAGTTACATTTATTCTTTATGACAGGGGGAATCTGCTTATGACAGCAAGAGATGTTCAGAAAATCCTCGGCGCGCGGGTGCTGGTAGGAGAAGAATTTCTGGACCGCGAGATCACCAGTGCCTGCGCATCGGACATGATGAGCGATGTGCTGGCGTTTTCAAAAGATCATTCGGTCCTGATCACAGGACTTTGCAATCCGCAGGTCATCCGGACAGCAGAGATGCTGGATATTGTTTGTCTCATCTTTGTCCGGAGAAAGCATCCGGATGAAACGATCCTTGCCATGGCAAAGGAACGTGACCTGATCGTCATGGAAACGGGACACCGTATGTTTTCTACCTGCGGCATGCTCTACAGAGCAGGACTTGGCGGAGGTGCAATCTGATGGAAAATGCGATCGTATTGCAATACCATGTTTCAGCAGATGATTTTACCCGGGCGGGAGAAGCCAGCAGTGATGTAAAGGGAAAGCTAAAGCAGCTTGGCATCAGTCCGGAGGCCGTGCGTAAGGTGGCCATTGCCATGTACGAGGGCGAGATCAATATGGTGATCCACGCAAACGGCGGTGAAATTACGGTGGAGATCACGCCGGAAAAGGTACGGATGGTATTGGATGATGTGGGCCCGGGTATTCCGGATATTGAGCTTGCCATGCAGGCGGGTTATTCCACTGCGCCGGACGAGGTGAGAAACCTCGGATTCGGGGCCGGAATGGGCCTGCCAAATATGAAGAAATATACCGATGACATGGAGATAGTAACAAAATTAGGTGTAGGCACAAAGATCACGATGGAAGTGAATCTGACGTGAGTATGTGCCGGAATGTGCTGGCAAAAGCCAGAAGTTTCCGAAAACACCGGAAATTGACATTTGGAGGTGAAAAGCGGCATGGATAAGTTTTACCATTCCGTACGACTGGATGAGGAATTGTGCAAGGGCTGTATCAACTGTATCAAGCGCTGCCCCACCCAGGCAATCCGCGTGCAGGATGGCAAAGCCCGGATCAACAAAAAATTCTGTATTGACTGTGGCGAATGCATCCGGGTCTGTCCCCATCACGCAAAACACGCAGTCTATGATCAACTGCAGGAGATGGAACGCTTCCGTTACAAGGTAGCGCTTCCGGCTCCTTCTTTATATAGTCAGTTTAACAATCTGGATGACATCAACATTGTGCTGCATGCGCTTTTGCTTATGGGTTTTGATGATGTGTTCGAGGTGAGTGCGGCTGCAGAACTTGTGAGTGAGGCAACCCGTTCCTATCTGACGGAGCATGAGGATCAGCTGCCGCTGATCAGCACGGCGTGCCCCAGCGTGGTACGGCTGATCCGGGTGCGGTTCCCGAATCTGATCCCGCATCTGCTGCCCTTAAATCCACCGGTGGAGGTGGCTGCCGGGCTGGCTGTGAAGCGGGCTATGGAAAGGACGGGACTTGCACGAGAAGACATCGGCATCTGCTTTATCTCTCCGTGTCCGTCAAAGGTAACGTACGCAAAATCACCGATCGGGACAGAAAAGAGTGAAATTGACTGCGTGCTTGCCATCAAGGATGTGTACCCACAGCTTTTAAAATATATGAAGCAGGTAGATGAAGACCCGGAGAACATCAGCATTTCTGGCAAGATCGGCATCAGCTGGGGACACAATGGAGGGGAAGCAGGAGGCCTGTTTACGGAAAGCTACCTTGCAGCAGACGGAATTGAGAATGTGATCCGGGTGCTGGAGGATATGGAAGACCAGAAGTTTACCAATTTAAAATTTGTGGAACTGGATGCCTGCAGCGGCGGCTGCGTGGGAGGCGTGCTGACGGTGGAAAATCCGTATGTGGCAGAAGTGAAGCTGAAACATCTGCGTAAGTATATGCCGGTGGCAAGAAGCCACATGGATGCAGAGACGGAAGAAAAGGCAGAAGAGCTGATGTCATGGACGCAGAGCGTGGAGTATGAGCCGGTCTATAATCTGGGCGAGACCATGATGGAAAGCTTCGCCCGGTTAAGCCGGATCGAGGCATTGTGTAAACAGCTTCCAGGCCTGGACTGCGGTGCCTGCGGCGCGCCATCGTGCAAAGCATTGGCGGAGGATATTTCCAAAGGTGAGGCGAAGGAAGAGGACTGCGTCTATATTATGAAGGAGCAGCTCAGGAAGCTCATGGAGCAGGAAAAAGGAGGAGAAAGGTGAAGGTAAAAGATCTTCTGGACAGTGGAAAATTTCAGGTGATCCATGTGGGAGATGACCCGGAACGGGAAATCACGACCCCGTTTTGCTGTGATCTCTTAAGCGTGGCTATGGGAAAAGCTCCGGCGGGCTGCGCCTGGGTTACGGTCATGGGAAATATGAATACGCTGGCGGTAGCCACCCTGGCCGATGCCGCCTGTATCATTCTGGCGGAAGGTGCTGCGCTGGATGAGACAGCCAGGAAAAAGGCAGAGCAGCAGGATATCATGGTGCTGGCCACGGAGAAGCCGGTGTTTGAGGCGGCACTGTGGGTATGGCAGCAGATGCAGAGAGAAGCGCATGGAGCGTGAATTAAGCTACGACCTGCATATTCACTCCTGCCTTTCCCCCTGTGGGGATGACGACATGACTCCGGGCAATATTGTGGGCATGGCGGCCATCAAGGGTCTGGATGTGATCGCGGTGACGGACCATAACTCCTGCCGCAACTGTCCGGCGGTTCTGAAGCTGGCGGAGCAGTACGGTGTGCTTGCCATACCAGGCATGGAGCTGACTACCGCGGAAGAAGTACACGCAGTCTGCCTGTTTTCCGAGCTTTCCGCGGCAATGGAATTTGACCGGTTTGTCTACGAAAAACTGATGAAATTTCCAAACCGGGAAGAAATTTTCGGAAAGCAGCAGATCATGAACGAGGAAGATATCTGCATCGGCACCGAGTCCAATTTGCTCATCAACAGCACGGAACTTTCCTTCGATGAATTATGGGACATTGTAACCGGGCAGTACGGCGGTGTCATGATCCCGGCCCATATCGATAAAAATGCCAACAGTCTCATCTCAAACCTGGGTTTTGTGCCGCCGGAAAGCCAGTTCCGGACAGCGGAGCTGCACGATATGGCAGCGCTTGAGAAATTAAAAAAGAGCAATCCCTATCTGGAGCAGTGCCGCATCATCTGCGATTCCGACGCACATTACCTCGAACACATCCATGAGCCGGAGTGGAAGATGAAGGTGCGGGAGAAAAGCGCGGCGGCGGTGATCGCGTATCTGAGAGGAGAATAAAAAATTGCATGGGCATTCCGCAGATTTGCGGAGTGCCTCTTTTAAGTGCTTGCGGAATGCCCTCATTTCGATTAAGATAGAGTTTAGAAATCATGGGCAGGCATTTTCTGAACCGAAAATGCCGTATGACGCAGTTGTGGCAGCAGATTTTGCCGATTTCAGGAAAGGGAGAGGATATTATGAAGTACAGAAAATGGATGACAGTAGGTGCCGCACTGGCATTTTTATTTACAGCGCAGCCGGCTTATGCGGCTCCGGTGATCGTGGCAGGCTCCGGAAGCTTGGCAGTGGAGAGCACGCAGACGGTGGGGGAGCAGCAGGCATCGGAAGCTGTGACTCAGGCTCCGGGAGCAGGTCAGACCGAAACTACAGCTGCGGTATCGCAGTCTCCGACTATTGTTTCCGGTCAGGGACAGAGCGCACCGGGCAGCACCGGCAGTGAGAACAGTGCACCGGTATCTGCCGGCGAGGTGACCGGAATTCCGGAAGGACCGGGAGGCATTAAGAGTGAGCCGGTGACTCCGGTTACGCCGGAGGAACTTGCTGCACAGGAGGCAGCGCAGGCTGCTGCACAGCAGAGTACAGGGCAGAGTCAGACCACAGACGGCATTGACCCGTCAAAGCCTATGGTAGCCCTGACCTTCGATGATGGCCCGCAGCCCTCGGTCGGCAACCGGATCATGGACTGTCTGGCGCAGTATGGCGGCAAGGCAACGTTCTTTATGGTGGGTGAGCGTGTCGGCTCTTATAAAACAGAAGTGCAGCGCATGGTGGCAGAAGGTCATGAGGTGGCTAACCATACCATGAACCACAAATATCTGCAAAAGCTGGGGGCAGCTCAGATCCAGGCACAGGTAAATAACGGAAATGACGCAATCCAGGCAGCCTGCGGCGTGCGTCCGACTCTGCTTCGCCTTCCGGGTGGAAACCATAACGCTACGGTTCTTGCAAATGCCGGTATGCCGATGATCCAGTGGAATGTTGATACGCTGGACTGGAAGACCAGAAATGCGGACAAGACGGTGGCAGCAGTGTTAAACCATGTGAAGGACGGCGATATCATCCTGATGCACGAGCTTTACGGGGCAACCGGAGACGCGGTTGCACGCATTGTACCGGAGCTGCATAAGCGCGGCTTCCAGATGGTAACGGTAAGCCAGATGGCAGCTGCCAAGGGCAGAAGCCTGGAGGCAGGAAAGCTGTATTCCAGTTTTCATTAAAATCGTGGCTGTGTTGGAAACAGTTGGAAAAGCAGACAGCGCAAGCAGGCTGAGAAATGGAGATACCTATGAAGATACTGCATATCGGAAATGAAAAGAACGTAGAACATTATACGGCAAAGACACCATTCACGGAAAGCGCGGAGGTAGTGAATCTCCCGATCGGACTGACGGATGCTGCATATGCGCAGCTGGCGCCGGACACAGAGGTGATCATTGTGGATGCGGTCACAGAAATTTCCAAAGAGCTGATAAAGAGGCTGCCGTCTTTGAGAATGATCCATTCCGAGGGCGTTGCGTTCAATCAGATCGATCTGGAAGCGGCCGGAGCGCGGGGAATTTATGTCTGCAACTGTGCGGGCATGAACGCAAAAGCAGTGGCCGAGCAGACGATTCTTCTGATGCTTGGCGTGATCAAAAATGTGGTTTCCGGTGATCAGGCTGTACGGGATGGCCGCCAGATGGCCGTCAAGATGGGCTACATGGGAGGCGGAAGCCTGAAAGAGCTGTCTGACTGTACAGTTGGCCTGATCGGCTTCGGAGCTATCGCAAGAGCGGTGGCTGACATGCTGCAAGGCTTTGGCGTGACCGTGTATTACACAAAGCGCCACCGCCTGAGTCCGGAGGAGGAAGCACGGTATCAGGTACAGTATCTTTCGATGGATGAACTTCTTAAAACCTGTGATATGTTAAGCCTTCATGTTCCGGTCACCGGAGAAACTGCCGGAATGTGCAGCCGGGAGTTCTTCGCAAAGTGCCGGAAGGGAAGTTATTTCATTAATACGTCCAGGGGAGAGCTGGTGGATGATGAAGCGCTGCGGGAAGCCCTGGAGAATGGAACCATTGCCATGGCCGGCCTGGATACGCTGGATCATGAGCCGGTGCAGAAGGATCATCCGATGCTTTTCTGGCCGGAGGAGACACTGGCAAAGCTTCTGTTCAGCCCACATATCGGCGGTATCACTGGCAGCAGCTTCCACCGCGGTTATGCGATGATCTGGGAAGATATCGAGAAGCTTTCCAGAGGGGAAAAGCCGGGACATATCGTGAATCAGAGGGAACTGGATCAGAGATAGACAGACAGAAGAACCGACAGAAGAATAAAACCGGATTATAAAAAGATTCGGAGGATGCTATGAAAACACAGCTTCTTCCGAATCTTTTTACGTTTGCGGATGCTTAAACCTGCTCTGCGATCTCGTACAGCAGGCGCTCAGAATCTTCCCAGCCAAGGCATGGATCGGTAATGGACTTGCCGTAGCAGTGCTCACCAATCTTCTGGTTGCCCGGCTCGATGTAGCTCTCGATCATAACGCCCTTGACCAGCCTGCTTAAGTCTGCGGAATGCTTGCGGCTGTGCAGGATCTCCTTGACGATGCGGATCTGCTCCATATACTGCTTGTTTGAGTTGGAGTGGTTTGCATCCACGATGCAGGCCGGATTGACCAGATCGCGTTTTGCATATAACTCATGGAGCAGCATCAGATCCTCGTAGTGATAATTTGGCAGGCACTGGCCATGCTTGCTGACTGCGCCGCGCAGGATGGTGTGGGTATATGGGTTTCCGTCGGTTTTTACCTCCCAGTCACGCATGATGAATTCGTGACAGTGCTGGCCGGCCTGAACAGAGTTCATCATAACAGACAGGTCACCGCTGGTCGGATTCTTCATACCGACCGGAACGTGGCAGCCGCTGGATACCAGACGATGCTGCTGGTTTTCTACGGAGCGGGCACCGACTGCGATGTAGGACATGATATCATCCAGGTAGCTGACATTGTCCGGGTAAAGCATCTCATCTGCGGTGGAGAAGCCGGTTTCTTTCAAGACACGCATATGCATATGGCGGATGGCGTGCAGGCCCTCTGCCATACTTGGCCGCTTCTCCGGGTCCGGCTGATGGAGCATGCCCTTGTAGCCGTCACCGGTGGTACGCGGCTTGTTGGTGTAGATACGCGGTACGATAACAAGACGGTCTTTGGTCTTTTCCTGGACATCGATCAGGCGGCTGGTGTAGTCCAGGACCGCATCCTCGTTATCGGCGGAACACGGTCCGATGATGACCAGAAATTTGTCGCTTTCTCCGCTGATAACCTTCTTTACTTCCTCATCACGTTTTGCTTTGAGTGCTACGAATTCCGTCGGGAGCGGGAACTGTTCTTTGATCTCTGCCGGAGTCGGCAGCTTGTTTATGAATTCGAATGCCATAGTTTTTCTCCTCGTTTTGTAAGTAGTGTGCAGCAGTCTGCTTGTTCGTTGTGATAATACCAATAAATTCGCACGTTGACGCGTTAAAGCGTATTATAGTATGTCTGAGATAAAAATGCAAGCACGAAATCAGCTTTTGATTTCGGAAATAGTAAAAACAAGAAAATCATAACACTTTTGTGGAAAAAACACAATCTGTAAAAGAAAGCAAAACAGTCTGTTACCTGGGCGGTGGAATTTACTTTTGAAATTTTCGGATGTCAAACCGGAGCAGCAGCTGTATTGCGTAAACCGGGTTCATCGATTACAATGAAAGAAAAAATATCATGAGGTGATTACGATGAAACTTACATGGCTTGGACATTCGTGCTTTAAGATGGAATCAAACGGATATACGATCATTCTGGATCCATATGAGGATGGCTATGTGCCTGGACTTGCGCCGGTGCGGGAGACGGCAGATGCGGTATTCTGCAGCCATGAGCACAGTGATCATAACGGGAGAGAAACCGTGACCCTGAAACAGGATGGCGTTTTGTCTCCGTTTACCATCACCGAGATCCACACCTGGCATGATGACGCCCGGGGCACAAAGCGTGGCAGTAACTGCATCCGTATTTTTGATGACGGAACCTACCGTGCGGCACATCTGGGAGATCTTGGCTGTGAATTGGAGCCGGAACAGATCGAAGCATTAAAGGGACTGGATGCGGTCATGATCCCGGTGGGCGGCTTCTATACCATTGACGCAAAGCAGGCCAAAGCCCTTATCGACCAGATTGAACCGCGGGTTACCCTCCCGATGCACTATCGCGGGGAAGCTTTCGGCTATGATGTCATCGGAACCCTGGATGAGTTTACGGATCTTTGCGACTGCGTCGTGGAGTATGCGGGAAACTCCATCGAACTGAATGGAGAGATGCTGCAGCAGGTGGCAGTTTTAAAACTCAAATAACATATTGAGACGTAATCATATAAGGTTCGGAAGTGAAAGAGACCGCTTTCCTCTATTTTCACATATCGTTGTTTGCTTGCTCTCGCTAACACGCGTTCGCCTGTGTCGGATTAACATCCGCCACATTCGGACGTGTGTGCTCAAGATGCAAACACCTGATATGCTAAAAATCCCGGAAAGCGGTCTCATTCACCTCCTGCTGTATCGGCTCCGCTACAAAAATAAGAATGGTTGCGTTATTTATTATCTCAGAACAGCCAGTAAAACAGAAGTTGGTAAAACAGTTCCGGAAAATACTTGCAGCGCCCCTACAAACATGATATGTTATAGACAAAGCAGAAATATTCTTTTAAACCGCATTGGTCATGGTGCATTTGATTACAGCCTGCGGTTCTCTCATTTCTATGGCGATGCCATTCTGAATTATCTACTGGAATTTTTCTTTGCTTGA
>NZ_QUIV01000024.1 GCF_003480315.1 Clostridium sp. AM33-3
CGGAGGCGGCTGTCAATTCGACATAATTTTCTTGTGATACTTTACCGTACATGAGCATTTGTTTCGTATTTGAAAGAACAAACTCACCAAATAAAAAAAACGATATTCGGGTGGGTTATTTTGTTATACCCTAAATTACCCTCTGAATTTGTTTTTAAATTTGGAGGGATTTTTTTATGTCCTTTTTTCGGGCAGTTATCTATCTGCTCATACGAAGCAAAATTTATCAATACATAGCATATCAGAGAACGGCAGGAAACCAGTTAAAAAAATTTCTGCCAGTGCAACGGTACTTCTCACCTTGAAAGTAGAAGTACAATCTCCATACAATAGAATTACTATTTCCTATAACCGTAAAGGTCACAGAGCCTTTGCGGTTTTTCTTTTGTCGATTTTTGTTGGAAAGTGCCGTAGGGCTGTTTCTGATATGCGGTGTCGTTCTCCGCCTCTCCATCTGGATTTTTTACATTTCAAAAATTCAGATGGGAGGTATTTATGGTGAAATATGCACCAAGAAAGGTATATATCAGAGAAAGTGGCGGCTATGTGGAATTATCCTACACGGAGTTCTGCCGTTGCAGGGAATCCGACCAGACCTATATGGACAAGCTGTTTATCCCCATTCAAGGCTGTCTGCTTGAAGTCGTGAGGGAGCAATACACAGACTTCTACCGTGACAAGGAACGGTGGCGTTATCTGCAAAAATTAGATACAAAGAATAGACTGCTATCTCTCGACGGATTTACGGACAGCGAGGGGAATCCTCTGGACTTTATCACTGATGAAGCGGTGGACATTGCAGAAACCGTTGTCAATGCGGTCATGGTGGACAGGCTGAAAGCCGCCCTGCCTTTGCTGTCGGATAGTGAACAGGAGCTGATACAGGCAATCTTTTTTGACGGACTTTCCGAGCGTGAAGTCGGGGCGAGGTTGGGCATAACCCAGAGCGTTGTAAACAAACGCAAAGCCAGAATCCTAATAAAACTAAGAAAGATAATAGAAAATTAAAATTTAAGGCGTTCAGCCCCCTTGTTTTTTCCTTTGGGAAGATGAGGGGGCTTTTCTCTGCCCTCTCAATCAATTCTGATTGGAGGAAGTAAGAATGGCATACAACCACGGACGGGAGGACAGGAAATGGCGTATCTGGAAAGAAGCGGAGGAAAAGCTGCTGCGTGAGTGCGGCGTTGATGAAGCGACCATTGAGCAGATACGCATGGCGGACAGGGCAGACTTCAATTCCAACAGGCGGTTTTACCGATGGACGAATGACGTTGCGGAATATCTTGAGGACATGGCAGGCAGGGAGCGGCAGGCGGAAGTGGGTACGGTTGCGGAGTTACTGGAAGAGATTGAGAGCGAAAATCTCTATCAAGTATTAGTCACGGTGGACGGGCGTACCTTGAAAATCGTCCTGCTGAAAATGCAGGGGTATTCCACAAAGGAGATTGCCCCGCTTGTGCATTTGACGACTGGTGCCATCTATGCGAGGTTAGACCATCTGCGGAAGAAGCTGCGGAAAATTTTATAGCTTCTAAAACAGCCTGCCATCCTGCGGGCTACTGGGTGAGGGATGGAAATCCCCTCACTCATTTTTTGCAGGAGGACAACAGGATGGCATACAGGGTTAAGGCATACACGCTTCGGGAGGAATCCACGGAAAGCGGCACAAGGTATTTTATCAGCTTTAAGGACGGGCAGGGCAAATCCCACGAGTTGGAAGTGTCGGAACAGTTCTTTATGGAGTTTCGGCAGATGGAGCGCAGGAACAGGAATCTTTTCTAATGGGACGAGCGGCACAGGGAGTTTAACGAGGTATGGGACGAAACCCTTTACAGACGGGCGTTGCGTGTGCCTAAGAGCCTTGATGAACGCATGGTTGAGGAAGAACGGAATGAAACGCTCTATAAGGCGGTTGGGAGCCTTCCAGAGATACAAAGGCGGCGTTTCCTGCTCTACTACGAGTATGAGTTCAATTTTTACCAAATCGCCGCTATGGAGCATTGCACCGCTTCGGCAATACAGAAATCTGTTGCGATTGCAAAGGAGAAAGTAAAGGCGGAAATTGAAGAAATATCTCCAACCGTGACCGACACCGCCCGAAAAAGAAATCTGTTTTTTATTTGTGTGGGATTGGCGGCATTACATACTCTCACTTTTTTCCGTGGGAGTAAATCTATTTTTAAGGAGGTCAACGCCTATGTGCAACGAAAACAAAGACACCGCCCGAAAGGAGGAAAGCCATGCAGAAGTTACAGACAGTCAACGCCGAAACGCTCCTTTATGAACCGCTTGAGAAACCATCCTTTGTGGTGGACAGCCTTATCCCGACAGGCTTATCGCTGTTCTGCGGCTCACAGAAGATAGGCAAAAGCTGGCTCATGCTGAAGCTATGCTTATGCGTGTCGCAGGGAATCCCTTTATGGGATATGCCGACAATGGAGGGCGATGTGCTTTACCTCTGCCTTGAGGACACGTTCTGCCGCATACAGGACAGGTTATTTCGTTTGACGGACGAAGCAAGCGGGCGGCTCCACTTTGCCGTGGCAAGCTGCAAGCTGTCAGACGGTCTTATCGTGCAGCTTGAAGATTATCTGAAAGATTACCCAGACAGCAGGCTCATTGTCATTGATACCTTGCAGAAAGTCCGTACAGCTTCAAAAGACAATGCCTATGCAAGCGACTATGGGGACATCTCCCTCATCAAAGACTTTGCCGACAGGCACTCTCTGGCGGTCATTGTCGTACACCACATCCGAAAGCAGAATGACAGCGACGTGTTCAACAAGGTGTCTGGGACGACAGGATTAACGGGGAGTGCGGACGCTACCTTTGTTCTGGAAAAGGAGAAACGTGCGTCTGACACCGCCAAGCTGTATGTGACGGGCAGGGACACGCCTTATCAGGAATACACGCTGCGTTTCCGTGATTGCCGTTGGGAGCTTGTGGAGCGGAAAACGCAGGAGCAGCTTGCGAAAGAAACGATACCAGATGTCCTTTTTCGGTTGGTGGATTTTATGAGGGATAAGGAAGAATGGATAGGCACGGCAACGGAACTGTTAGCCGCTATGGGGGAAACGGAAACCATACCCACGGTGATTACGAAATGGCTGAATGAATACCGCACCACATTTTTAAGCGAGAACCGTATCTGCTACCAGTACAGCCGCAGGAAAGACGGCAGGCGGATTGCCCTTGCAAGGAGGGCGGGTGACAGCGGTGATGGTGGTGACAGCGATATTAGGATACCCCCCTGTTACTGTCATTGACGCTTAAAGCCATGTAAAGCTGGCGGCTCTGCCCTGCGGGTGACAGCAGTGACGGTGGTGACAGTGATTTTAGGATACCCTGCCGCTGTCATCCCTACGGGAGAACACCCCGTAAACGCAAAATGCAGGCGTGAGATTTACTCGCCCTTTTCGGTCGTGTAAAACCACCCCTGCGGTCAGAAAAATCATTCCGATTTTTCCGACTGCGTTTACAGGGTGTAACACACTACACTTTGCCCTGCAAAGTCGTGTGCCAGACGTTCCCTCTGGACTCCCTTAAGGCAGGGCTGTGCCCTGCTATCCTACGCCTTACGGCTTCGGATAAAAGAATGGCGGCATGACGGTGACGGCTCTTGCGAGGGGGGTATCCCAAAAACACCGTCATCATCGACATGACCGTCATGCAGGGGGTGAGGGTGACAGTTGCGGCAGTCGGCAGGGGGTATCCCAAAACTGCTGTCACCACCGTCACCGCTGTCACCCCAAAGGACGGTCACCCGCCGAAAGAAAGGAGGAATCCGCCTATGCCTTATGCAATCCTGCGTTTCCAGAAACGAAAAGCGGGCGGCGTTGCGGCTTGTGAACGCCACAACGAGCGGAAGAAAGAAGCCTACAAAAGCAACCCAGATATAGATATGGAACGCTCTAAAAACAATTACCATCTCATAGCACCACCAAAGTACACCTACAAGAAAGAGATTAACCGCATGGTAGCCGAAGCGGGGTGCAGGACAAGGAAAGACAGCGTGATGATGGTGGAAACGCTCATCACAGCTTCACCAGAATTTATGAACCAGTTACCGCCCGAAGAACAAAAAGCGTATTTCCAGACGGCTCTTGACTTCATTTCGGAGCGTGTTGGAAAGCAGAATATCCTCTCCGCTGTCGTCCATATGGACGAGAGAACGCCCCATATGCACCTCTGCTTTGTGCCGATTACGCCAGACAATAAGCTGTCAGCGAAAGCTATCTTAGGCAACCAGAAATCATTATCCGAGTGGCAGACCGCCTACCATGAGCGGATGTCCTCACGGTGGAATCAGCTTGAACGGGGGCAGTCCTCAATGGAAACCAAGCGGAAACACGTCCCCACATGGCTCTATAAATTAGGCGGCAGGCTTGATAAACAGTATGAAGAAATCGTGTCTGCCCTATCCGACATCAACGCCTTTAACGCAGGGAAGAAAAGGGATAAAGCGTTAGATTTACTCTCTGCATGGCTGCCAGACGTGGAGAAATTCTCTAAGGAAATCGGGAAACAGCAGGCGTATATCGACAGTTTGAAAGAGAGAATTGGGCAGGAATCAGACTATGCGGGGCGTATGCGTGATGAAAAGTACGAGCAGGAACTAAAGGTGCAGAAAGCGAATCAGAAGATATTTGAATTGCAGAGAACCAACGAGCAGATGGGGCGGCTGCTGTCAAAAATACCGCCCGAAGTGTTGGAAGAATTGCAGAAAAATCATAGAAGCAGAGCGAAAGAAAGGTAGATATGTGAATGAAGAAACAGGATTTTAAGGTGTTAAAGACCAAAGACTTGTACCCGTTCCCCGACAATCCGTTTCATGTGGCAGAAGATGAAACACTGTCAGAGTTAGCGGAAAGCATCAAGGAATTTGGCATTGTCACGCCGATAATCACACGCCCGAAAGAGGACGGGGACGGTTATGAAGTGATTGCAGGACAGCGGCGTGTCCGTGCTTCTGAACTTGCAGGGATAAATACCGTGCCTGCGTTTGTCCTGCCCTTAGACCGTGACCGAGCCATCATCACCCTTGTAGACAGCAATTTGCAGCGTGAGAATATCCTGCCATCGGAGCGGGCGTTTGCTTACAAGATGAAATCCGAAGCCATGAAGCGGCAGGGTTTCCGCACAGACTTAACCTCGTCACAAGTTGTGACGAAGTTGCGGACGGACGACAAGGTGGCACAGGGCTTCGGCGTGGGCAGGATGACCGTGCAGCGTTTTATCCGCCTGACGGAACTGATACCGCCGATTTTGCAGATGGTGGACGAGGGGAAAATCGCCCTCACGCCTGCGGTGGAACTGTCCTTCTTGAAGAAAGACGAGCAGGAAAACCTCTTTGCCACGATGGAGAGCGAAGAAGCAACGCCCTCACTCTCACAGGCACAGCGGATGAAACAGTTAAGCCAGAGCGGGCGGCTTGACATGGATACGATATTTGCGATTATGACGGAGGAAAAGGGCAACCAGAAAGAAACCTTGAAAATCAACACAAGCAAGCTGAAAAAATACTTTCCGAAGAACACAACGCCGAAGCAGATGGAGGAAACCATCATCAAACTTTTGGAGCGTGAGTTGCAGAGGAAACGCAACCGTGACAGCCGCTAATCTTCTTTTTTCGGGAAGTAAATACAGAGAGTTGAGGTATGGAGAATGAGAGAAATCCAGTATGAAATCGTAAAGGAAATCGCAGTATTGTCTACGGGCGACAGTGGCTACACAAAGGAAATCAATCTCATTTCATGGAATGGGAAAGAGCCGAAGTATGACATCCGCAGCTTTTCCCCGAACCGTGAAAAGTGCGGCAAGGGAATCACGCTGAACGCTGATGAAGCGGCGGCACTCCTTAAAGCATTACAGAAAGAATTAAACAGCGAGGATTAATGGTATCTGATTGGCAGGGCGGGGACATTTCCAAACTCTTCCCTGCCCTGTCTGGAAAGGAAGATTTAAGTATGGGCGAGGATAAGAAAGCAGATAAAAAGAGAAAGCGTATCGTGCCAAAAGCACCAGTGCAGATGATAATCAGCCGTGAATATGTCGGCACACAGACCGTTACAGAAGCGTTTGTCCCGATTATCTCCGAGGATATTCGGAAGAAGATTGCCGAGGGCGACACCTTCGACAATGAGGGGCTGTCCGCTTAGAATGTACGCAATGGGACATGAAAACAGATAGGACAGATACGGAGGTTTTACAGTATGGCAGGAATCAAAGAAGAAAAGAAAATCTATTTAGTCGGCATTTATTGCCGCTTATCTAAAGACGATGGTACGGATAACGAGAGTGCGAGCATTGCGACACAGAAATCCATCCTCACGGATTATGTGAAAAAGCAGGGATGGCACATAGCAAAAACGTATGTGGACGATGGTTATTCTGGTACAAATTTTGTTGAGGTAAGATAACGATACCTTTTTTGCAGAGGGTGTTATCTTACCTCTTTTTGATGTATGTTAGATAGCATAACTCTTTACGTCGGCTCCTATCTGTCTGAAATAGGAGATACTTTCGGTAGGCTTGTCACCTGTATCAACTCTGCCGACAAAGCTATAAAAGATTTCGATTTTGCGGGTGTTCGTTTCCTTATCCAGTTCGTGAATAAGAATACGGTCAATAAATTCATGGACGTTTTCGTAGGTCAGTTCTTCAATCGCTGTGTATCTGCGTACCAGTGCGACAAACCTTTTTACGTCCGCGCTGCGCTCGGTGGCGTTGTCGATTTCCTGTGACAGCTCCGCAATCCTCCGGGTCAGCGTCTTTTTTTCTTCATCATAGCCGGAAGTCAGAAAAGCAAATTGTTCATCTGAAAGTTTCCCTAAAGCGTTGTCCTCGTAGAGCTTGCGGAATAAGATGTTCAGCTCGTTAATACGGTTCTGCGCCTTGTCAAGCTCTTTCCGCTGCTGTGTCAGCGTCTTTTGTACTGCCTTTGCGCTGCACTCGTTGGCTGTTTCGATAAACTCCTGTTCATGCTCTTTCACATAAGACGTTACTCGCTGCAAGTCTGCAAGGACAAGTTCTTTCAATACGCTTTTGCGGATATAATGCGTAGTGCAGAGCATATCATTTCTTGCCCGGTTGCGGTAGTTGCCGCAAGTGTAGGCGTGTTTCCGTTCAAGCGTCCCGGCTCCGCGTACTGCATACATTTTGTAGCCGCAGTCCCCGCAAAAGAGCAGCCCGGAAAACAGGTCAATTTCATCAACCTTTGTCGGGCGTTGCCGGGTGGCAATCCGCTTCTGTGCAAGTTCAAAGGTTTCTTCATCAATCAAAGGTTCGTGAGTGTTGGGGAAGAAATACCTTTTTTCCTCCGGGTTCTTTTTCGTCTTTTTCGACTTATAAGATACCTTGTAGGTTTTCCCGGTTATGGTATGCCCTAAATATTCTTTCCTTGTCAGAATGTCGTACAGCGTCTTATCCGGCCAGTTGTACCATGCGTTGAGCTGTGGGCGGGGGTGGCGTTTGCTCCCTGTCCTGCGGTAGCGCAGTTCCCCGACGGTCAGTATTTCATTGTCCCGCAGCCAGTTCTGGATTTCACACATACGGTCGCCCCGTACATACATTGCAAAAATCTGTTTTACGACGTGCGCCGTTTCCGGGTCGGGTATCAGATGATTGCGGTTATCCGGGTCGATAAGGTAGCCGTAAGGAGCTTCGCCGTTGACGCGCTCGCCTTTCTGCGCCTTTGCCTGTTTGACAGCCCGGATTTTCTTTGAGGTGTCGCGGGCGTAAAACTCGTTGAACCAGTTCCGCAGAGGGGTAAACTCGTTATCTTCCCTTGCTGTGTCTACACCGTCGTTAATGGCAATGTAGCGCACTTCATATTCGGGAAAGACAATCTCTATCAGCTCCCCGGTTTTCAGATAATTACGTCCCAGACGGGAAAGGTCTTTTGTTATGACGGTCGCCACGTTCCCGGCTTCAACCTCATGCAGCATGGCTTGAAGCCCCTCACGCTCAAAGCTCACGCCGGAAAATCCGTCGTCTACGAAAAAGCGCGTGTTGAAAAAGTGGTGTTCGTCAGCATACTTTTGTAAAATCAGTTTTTGGTTCTGTATGCTCTCGCTTTCCCCGGCTTGCATATCTTCCTGGCTCAATCTGCAATATAAAGCGGTAATCTTGTCTGTCTGTAACATTTTGTCCTCCTTTCCGACGACAGACAAGCATGGTATTTGTACTGTCTATATTATACCACATACCGCTGCCTGTGTCATGTATAAAATGTGAAGAAACGCCCTATTTCCGGGCGTTTGCGGGGTTCAGTTCCATGTCTTTGCGAATGAGTTTTTTTATCTTTTTATCCAGTGTGTCCGTTGCGCGTTCACTTGCGGACGAACATACAAGGTAAGTAACTTTTCCTATTTTATGCTCCGTTGTGGTAACGGGCGTTTGGTTTTGCGTCAAAGAAAATCCCCCTTTCTTTCGCAAACATATAATATAGTCTATGAATAGCAGCAAGTCCACTATTCAATAAAACAAAGGCTTTAATCGGACGGTTATTAGCATAACCTCATGGGAATTTCACCCCGGCATGGTTCTCATGCCGCCCTACCCATTGCCTGCGACGCTCTTAACGCTCGGACTGTGGCTGTAAGGAAGTATCATTGTATATTCTGCGTGTCGTCGCCCGCAAGCCGCTACACTTGCTTTCCGGCGCGGTGTTGGTCGCTCGGCTGTCCGGGCGGGGATAACCTCACCCGGATAGCGTCATGGCGCACCCGCCGTATGGCTCGGCGCAAAAGGAACGTATCCGATTTGCCCTATGCTGCGCCGCCGTTATCTTGCGCCGCTTTCTTTGTCAAGGTTCAGAATGGCTTTGCTGCCGCGTCAGCAGCGGAACGGAAAAGGGGGAGAGAGAAAGCGTCCCGCCGCCGCTGCGGTTTATTCCTCTGCCTTAAAGGTGAGGACAGCCATCATCAGTTTTGCTTGCAGCCGTTCCCGAATGTCGTGGTCTACGCCAAAATAGACGTTCCCGCGCTCGTCGTACAGCTTCCGCATGGAGAGGCGGGCTATGTAGCCGCTGAAATGCTGCAAGACAATCTTCATGGCGTCCGGGTCGCCCTTTGTCGCTGCCACAATGACAGGATAAGGAACAAGGGCATTTTCCGGGTAGCCGGGTTCGTTACCATTCGTCCCATTCATCAGCATTTTCCTCCAGATATTTTCTTAATTTCTCAAAAGAGCTTGTCCGCCTGTACTGTATCGTGCTTCTCGACGTGTTGAACAGCTCCGCAATCTCGGTATCGTTCATTCCCTCGAAGTAATACAGCAATATGGCTTTGCGCTTTTCTTCCGGCAAAGTACGGATTGCTTCAAGAAGCAGCTTTGGCGTGATTTTCTTCCCGGCTTTCTCAAAGACGGTTTCGGCGGCTTCACGTTTGAAATATTCATCAAACGTATGAAGCTGCCGCGCTTCGTCTAAGGTCATGTCGGAAAAGGTCACTTCCTTTGCCTTGTGTCTGCGAAGTTCTCTATGGGTGTCGCAAGCTTCATTGTGCAATACCGTATTACAAAACTTCTGAAAAGCACACTGTTTGTAAAACTCCCTGCTATTAGGTTCCACATTCTCACCTCCTTTCTCGTTGGAAAGTTGGTGGTGCTTCCCCCCTTTTCGCGGGGCAATACGGCGTTTTTCAAAAACGCCGAAGATTTTTTGAAATTTCTTCAAAAATTTTTTGAACGTACAAAATGCGCCCGTCCGAAAAGCCCGGACGGGCGCATAGGCATTGTAAGCAGTATCCAGATGATTAGACAGTTCATATATATAAGCGTAGTTTCCCCCGGTGGTGGGCGGGCTTTTTTTGATAAGTCAATAACTGTCGGATTTTGTCGATATGCTTTTTGCTTCATGGCGGCTACCTCCTTTAGCCGCCGATTTCAACAGTGATACCGCGTCATTTCATTAGAAGATAAAAAGAAACGGCGGCTTTGATTTTTCAAAGCTGCTGCGGAAATCAAAGAACGACAAGCAACAGTTCTGATTTTGCTCCAATATGGTTATTAGGGGCACAAATTAAAATCAAAAAAGAGCCGATAACAGCAGTATTTCAAACTGCATATTATCGGCTCTGCGTCTGTGCGTCTGGCTCTTTTAATTAAATTATTTCTGTTGTTTTTTGGCTTTATTATATGTATTAGCTAACTGTCCACAAGCTGCTTTAATCTCTCTACCATGAGAAACTCTCATGGTAACTTCAAGTCCTGTTTGCTCTAATTGATGTTTGAACGCAACCATTTCTTGTTTTTGTGGTGCTCTAATTTTTGAATTACTCGTCGGGTTGTATTGCAGCACGTTAATCATAACATTTTTGCCCTTAAACCATTTTGCAAGTTGCCTTATATCTGAGGAACGGTCATTTATACCTGGTAAAAGCAAATACGCAAATACCACTTTTCGATTATGCCTTTGAGAATAGGACAATGCTTGCTTAACAACATCTTCAATAGCGTACATGTGCATATGAGGAATGATACAGTTTCTCGCAGCCTGTGTTGCTGCATGTAAAGATATTGTCAACTGAATTTTTAGATGTTCTTCGCGCAATTTTTTTAATTGATTAACTGGACCAACTGTTGATACGGTAATGCCGTCGGTTGGAAAGTTAAGTCCATTTCTATCTCGAAGAATATGGATTGCTGCAATCAAGTTGTCGTAATTGAATAAAGGTTCTCCCATTCCCATAAAAACGATACGATTTACTTTTTGACGTATCAATACAACCTGCTGCACAATTTCAGACGGTGTTAGATTACGAACAAAACCATTGCGTCCGGACTCACAAAAAATACAGCCAACAGAACAACCAACTTGCGTACTTACGCAAACAGTCCCACCATCTCGCCGTTTAATAAAAACCGTTTCAATATACCTGTTATCTTTCAATTCATAAACATACTTTTCAGTATCGCTACTTTTATAGACTTTTTTTGTTGATATTGATAGATTTTCTTTGTGAAATGGCTGTTTATACAATTCCGTATATAAGGCTCTTGCTTTATCCTCTCCAATTACTTCCGACATTTCTTTGTAAGTAAATCCGTATGGGTCATTCAATATTTCCGTAGGTGTACTTTTAGGTAAGTGTTTCATTTAAATATCCTTCCTTTTCAAAATTAAAAAGTTTGTTTTTCAGAGTTTTTGATTATGATTTCTAGTTTTTCAACATCAACGATATGCGTTAATTTACATTTAGGGTAGAAAAGAGGAAAATTTCTTAATACCGTATTATAAAATACTTGAACCCTCGTCTTTCCGTTACAAATTGGACATTTTATCCAATATTTTTCAAGCATAATATTTCTCCTTTTGCGCAAAAAAATGCAGGTCAATTCTCAACATGAGCATTGACCTGCATTTATACATATAATACTACAACAAAATTAAGGCATAGTTTTTATACTATGTCTATACGTCGTTAGTTTTGTTGTATAGCATACGCAAAATAAGCATGACAAAAAAGCCCATATTGAAAATGGGAAAAATCTTTTTTGATTTCAATGCTTATCGAATACGCATGCTATGTAACATAAACATTCCCCCCCTTTTATATAATATTATATACAAAAGCAGCTTGTTGTCAACATATATATATATGAATTATTTTGGCTAACTGATAGAACTACGTAGACATATCCAAGAAGAAAGGGGAACAGTAAAATGTAATAGGGTGAATAACTATGGCAAAAAGACCAGTACCACGATACGACTTTAAGGCTTTTGGGGCAGCGATAAAGGCAGCGCGTGAGGGATGCAAGGAGAGCCGCAAGAAAGTAGGCGACGAAATGTTTATCTCGCCGCGCTACCTTGCGAACATTGAGAACAAGGGGCAGCACCCAAGTTTACAGATATTCTTTGAGCTGATACAGCGTTACCATATATCCGTAGACCAATTCCTTTTAGAAACGCCGCCGGAGAAGAACACGCAGCGGCGGCAGCTTGACGCGCTTCTTGACGGTATGAGCGATACAGGCATACGGATTGTAACCGCAACGGCAAAGGAGATTTCCGAAGTCGAAAAAGAGGGCGAATAGGAATGTCCGACTTAAAACTGAACAGGATTTAGAAAGCGTTGTAATCTTTTTTGAGGTTGCAGCGTTTTTCTTTTGCGTAAGTTTGGCAAAATCGCTTTTTCTCCGTAGTAGGTGATAAGAGCCTAAAGGATAAAAACATTCGTAGCAAGCATAGGAAGCGGGTACCCACTTCCGTATTTTCGCCCTCCCGCGCTGCGGCGCGTCGGTCGAAAATGGCTTGTTGGGAAGTGTCCCAAACCCTCGGAACGGAAAGGAAAGGAGCGAATACATGGACGGACGCAAAAGGACGGTGCAAATCAAATTCAGAGTGACGGAAGCGGAACGGGATTTAATACTGGAAAAAATGAAGCTCGTACCCACCCGGAACATGGCGGCATATCTGCGGAAGATTGCCATTGACGGGTATATCATTCAGATAGACCATGCCGATATAAAGGCAATGACCGCAGAGATACAGAAAATCGGTGTCAACGTCAACCAGATAGCACGCCGCGTAAACGCGACGGGGAACGCATACCAAGAGGACATAGAGGAAATAAAGGGGGTGCTTGCGGAGATATGGCGGTTACAAAGATTAAGCCTATTAAAAGCACTCTAAGCAAAGCCCTTGACTATATCGAAAACCCGGACAAGACGGACGGAAAAATGCTTGTGTCCTCTTTCGGCTGCTCCTATGAAACGGCAGATATTGAATTTGAATATACCTTGTCCCAAGCACTCCAAAAGGGGAACAATTTAGCCTTTCATCTGATACAGTCCTTTGAGCCGGGGGAAGTCGATTATCAGAAAGCCCATGAAATCGGAAAGCAGCTTGCCGACGCGGTAACAAAGGGGCAGCATGAATATGTACTCACGACGCACATTGACAAAGGACACGTCCACAATCACATTATTTTCTGCGCCGTAAATTTCGTAGACCACCACAAATACAATTCCAACAAAAGGAGCTATTACGGCATACGGAACATGAGCGACAAGCTGTGCCGGGAGAATGGCTTGTCCGTCGTCGTTCCCGGCAAGGGCAGCAAGGGAAAGAGCTATGCGGAATATCAAGCTGAAAAGACGGGTACAAGTTGGAAAGGCAAGCTGAAAACCAACCTTGACGCGCTTATCCCCCAAGTTTCCAGTTTTGAGGAATTGCTAACGCGGTTACAGGCGGCGGGCTATGAGATAAAGCCGGGGAAATATGTATCATGCCGCGCCCCCGGACAGGAACGCTTCACCCGCCTTAAAACCCTCGGCGCAGACTATACAGAGGAAGCCATAAGGGAACGGATAGCGGGCAGACGGACAAAGGCGGCGAAAGCTCCCAGAGAGCAGCGCGGCGTGTCGCTGCTTATCGACATTGAGAACAGTATCAAGGCGGCGCAGAGTAAGGGCTATGAACAGTGGGCGAAAATCCACAATCTGAAACAGGCAGCTAAAACAATGAATTTCTTGACGGAACATAAGATTGAGCAGTACGCGGATTTAGTCAGCCGGATTGAGGAAATGGCAGCGGAAAGCGGACAGGCGGCAGACGCATTGAAGAACGCCGAAAAGCGGCTTGCGGAAATGGCGGTGCTTATCAAGAATGTTTCCACCTATCAAAAGACAAAGCCTGTCTATGACGCATACCGCAAGGCAAGGAACAGGGAGAAGTACCGCGTCGGACAGGAACAGGCGATTATCCTACATGAAGCCGCCGCAAGGTCGCTGAAAGCGGCGGGCATTGCGAAGCTCCCGAACCTCGCCGCGCTGCAATCGGAATATGAAGCCCTCCAAGCGCAGAAAGAAGCCCTTTACGCCGACTATGGGAAGCTGAAAAAGAAAGTCCGGGAATACGATATTATCAAGCAGAACATTGACAGCATTTTACAGGCAGACAGGCAGCCGGAACGGGAAAAGGGAACAGAGCGCGGATAAGGATAGCAAAATCCCCGCCGCTGTGCTATGATAGGGCTATCAAAATGCAGAGGAGCGTTGAGCATGGAAAACCAGAAAATGCCGGAATATGAAACCATACGCGCCGCCGTTGCCGGGGAAAAATGGGCGGTGGAGAAAGTCGTGGAGTGCTACAAGGACGAAATAGACAGGCTATCGACGGTAGCGGTCAGACAGCCGGACGGAAGCACGAAACAGGAAATCAACGAAGATATGCGCCAGTCTATCACAAAGAAATTGATAGAAGCCCTCCCGCAGTTCCCGCTTGAAGAAATGGAAAAGGGAAATGTCAGATAGGCAAAAAAAGAACAGGACGCGGAAGCCAGTATATGACTTCCGCGCCCTGTCTTTTTGTGGGTGCTGTTTTCGTGAATGTTACGCAGTAGAACGCCATTTTCGGGGGTAAAGGTATAAAGTATCGCCTTTCTGATTTTCACGCCCGGAAAGCCCTGTAAATCAAGGGATTTTCCGCGCCTACTGCGTAACAGGGGCGCGTCTTTTCCTCATGCGCTCGGCGGCTTGTCTGCGGGTGATACGCTTCCGGCAGACGGGGCAGTATTTGACACTGTTAGAGCTTGACGCAAAGAACGCGCCGCACTCGGTACATTTCTTCTTATCCCCTGTCTGGTAAAGCTCCGCATAGAGCAGCCTGTCGGCGGGAAGCACCGCAACCCGGAACCACTTGCAGAGAAGCGAATAGGAAATGAGCTGCGGACATACGCACTCGTCCCCGTCGTCCAGTAAGATACAGTTCCCGTTATCATAATTGCAGCACGTCCGGCGCACAAGGGCGTTGACTTTCCGGCTCTGGGGCGGCGTCAGCCGCTTAACCCCGTTCATACTTCATCAGCGGCGTAAATGGGAAGCTCTGCAAATTCAGCTTCGGTCAAAGCGTCCACTTTGGAAAGGGTGCGCTTTGCAAGCTCCCGCATATCCGCGTCCATGTAGGGCAGCGCGGCGTTGACATTCTCAATCAAAGCCCGCTTTCCGCCCTCGTTGTAAATGCTCAAAAGGTTTGTTTCTTCAACAGTCAGTCTAATCATGCTCATACCTCCATATCGTGATTTTTTGTTTTCGCCGCCTTTTTCGGGGCGGTCTTTGCCTTGTCTGCTTTAAGCTGCGCCCGGATAGAGGGGCGGGGCTTCCTTATCTCCCTGTCCCGGTTCTCCCCCTTGTCAATCAGCGCATACGTCCCATGTCTGCCCTCGATTTTGGAAAAGGAAAGTGTCTTGTAGGGCAGCATGGAGAAAAGGCGGTCAGTGTCCTTTGTGGCTGCAAGCCGCATGAACGCCGGGGAAAGCTCTACCATGAAATGGGTCTTGTTCGGGCTGTTCGGTTCGTAATGCCGCTTCATTTCCCGCACAATGCGCCGCGCTTCCGTTTCAATCAGCCCGTCCCGCAAGGCTGCGATATGCGCCTTGAAGTCCCCCGGCGAAAGCTGCTCCCGGCTGCGCCGTTCTTCCTGTAAAAGAGCTTGCAGCGCGTCCGGGTCGTTGGGTACGGCTTCAAAGCGTTCAAACTTCCCAAGCTGCGGGTCTGGGGTTCCGTCAAAATATCTCCCGGCTTCCTGTACCCTTTCCCCATGCTCATAAATCAGCTTGACCGTATCGGCGGGCAGCTCCTTTTCCTTGACGCGCTCATAATGTTTAGCGTAGTCCAGTTCGTACAGATTGCCCTTGATTTTCCCGCGTTCCTTTCCTGTCAGCTCGATTGCATAGGCAAGAACGCGGTCGCTTGTCTGCTCCATGTAGAAACGCCATGTGTTGTGGGGTGCGGTATCTTTGAGGAAAACGTCGCGCTCCCGGAAACAGTGCGTCCCGGACGGGCGGCAGAACCATAAAAGGGTCTTGTCCTCCCTGTTGGGGCTTGCCGCCGCCTTTGCGATAATCTCTTTGTCAATGTCTAAGTCGCTCTGGTAAAAGCCTGTGTTCTGCTTCATAATCGCTTCAAGGGAAGCGGTCACGTCCACGTTTTCAAATTTGCTCTGTTCCGGCATGGGTCAGCTCCTTTCCAAGTCCTGCGATTTCTGCTTTGCGTTTTTCTTCTGTGCCTTTTCCTTGTCTGCTCTAAGCTGCGCCCGGATAGAGGGCTTCTTTTCCGGCTTCGCTCCCTTGCCGCGCTCCTTGTCGGCTTTGACAGCATTAGCCAGGTCAACAAGGGAAATCTGCTCGCCCGCTTTTACCTTTGCTTCCAGTTCGTCAACGGTAGGGGTGTTGTTGATGATACCGTCAATCATGTTCCCGTTCTGCTCTGTGGTCTGCTCGGCGGTTTTCAAGGGATTGTCCCGCTGCGCCTGTTCTGCGGCAACGGCAAACGCCCGCGTCCCATTCCCCATAATCAGATACTTTCCGTCGTCCGACTGGTGGTGAAAGCCATATCCGGCGGCTTCTATCTGCTCCCGGCTCATGGCGGTCACATGGAAAGTCCCCCTCGGTGTTTTGACAGTTTCGCCCGTTTCCAAGTCGTCCGGGGTAAGCTGCTTCTGCTCCTGTAAAAACTCCGGCACTTCCCGGAAACCTACACTGTCAACGAAATGCGCCGCGTCCTGTCCGTCCTGATGAAGCACTACCACGTCCGAAACGGAAAGGCTGTGTCCCTTAAAATCTTTGGGGTGGTCGATATTGAAACGGGTGTAAATATCTTCAAGGGAAGTTTCCGGCGCAAGGGGCGCGGAATAGACAAGCTCATAGTTTGCCCTGTCAACCACATTTCCCGCCGCCTGCAGGCGGTCGTAAGGCTCAAAGCGGAAATCCCTTGTTTCGTCCCCGCCTTTTATCTGGTAAATGGAAAAGGTGTCTTTGCCCTGTCCGGCGGTCTTTGCCGTTTCCTGTGCCTTTGCGTAAAGTTCTTTTACCTCTGCCTGTGTCAGTTCCCCGGCGTTCAGTTGCCCCATAAGCTCGCGGCATTTTTCGGGTGTGCCGATATACAGAACGTCGCCTATTTGGGCTTTCCCGTCCTCCTGTGGAACGTATGCTTGCAGAATAGAAAGATTTTCCCGGCTGTCGCTGCGGGGGTTCGCGTGTACTTGATAGATGTACTCCTGTGGGGGCTGCGCCTGTGCCGCTTCCTTTTGGCTGCGGATATGCGCCCGCAGTAAATCAGTGGGCTTTTCCCCGGTAAGGGGCTGAATGGATTTCACATAGTCTGCCGCATAATAGGCATTATTGGTTAGCTGCCGCTGCCATGCTTCGGCTTTGGGTGACCACCGAAAACCATTGCTTTTCAGTTCTGTCCGCGTCGCTTCGTCGGGCTTCCCGTCAAAAAAGATTTGCAGACGGTTTGCTTCGGTGTTTGCTTCCACTCTGCCGCCCTCAAACTCCCAACCGACAAAACCGATTTCTTTTGTCTGTGAGAGGGATTTAATGCGGTCTTTGACGCGCCGGATTTCTGCGTTGTTGTTGGATAACGCCCATGACGCGAAAGGCTTATCCCCCAAATGCCATTGGCTCGACATATCCGCTTTCAGCTTTTCAAGCTGCTCCGGCGGTAAATGCGGGCAACCGTCAAGGGTCTTATGCTTGCGGTAATAGGCGTTGACTGCTTTCATGGTTTCCTGTGATTTTTCCAGTCCCGCAAGTTTCTTTTGGAGTTTCTCGACTGCTTGCGGGTCGTCCGCGCTGATACCGCCCATTCCTGTACTGCGGATTTTATCAAGCAAGCCCTGTATGTCCCGGTATTCCTGCATATTCCGGTCAGTGGCGGCGTTCTGCTTTTCTTTCTTCCTTGTGGGGAAGTTGGAACCTCCGGCAATCAAGATAGAGGGAACGCGCCCCGCAATTTCATAGCCCTTGTTCATATTCGCCGCCAGTTTCCGGGCATAAGTGTCAAGCAGACTGTCAATCTTTTCATGGTACATAGGGTCAACACGTTTTTTCTGCCGTTCTGCGATTTGTACGGCTTCGTCAATGTAGCTGCGGTATTCTGCCGTTGCGCTGCCCGGTTTGTAATCGTAAAAGCTGCTCATATCCTTTGCGTGGCGGGCGGCGGTTTCGTTGATAGAATAGTAGGGGGCGGCGGCTTGCTGCGTTTCCTGTGCTGTGGCGGTTTCCTGTGGGGCTTCGCTGCGGGTTTCCTGTGCTGTGTCCGCTTGTTTCTGCGGGGCTGCTTCGGGCTGCTCCGGCGCGGGGGTTTCCGGCGGCTCTGTTACTGCTTCGGGCTGCGCCTGTGCCTGTCCTTTTGCCTGTTCCTTTTGGATTTCCGCAAAATGTCCGTCAATGGCTTCAATCAGCTTTGCAGCGGTGCTTTTGATGATTTCAAGAGAGCTTTTCAGCTCGGCAAGTTCCCGTCCGCTGCTCCACCCGGCGACATAGCCGAAAGAATAGTCCGACGTGTCAAGCCCGTAATGTTGGCAGACGGTAAAGGCGATACTTTCAGCCTGTACCTCGCGGGTGCGGCGGTCGGGGCGTTCCGGCGCGTCGATAGCGGTATCATGCAGCGTCGCATGGGCGATTTCATGGATAGCGGTCTTGATATTCTGTAATTCGCTCATGCCCTCGTTGATAATGATTTTTCTTTCCTCATAGTTGCAACGTCCCTTTATGCTGCCTGTCAGTTCGTCAAAGCCAACGGCAAAGGGCGACGTTTTTTCAAGGGCGGCGAAAAAATCCGGGTACTGTTCCACATTGCCCGTCAACTCGGCGGCAAGGGTGGGCAGCTCTTTTCCCTCGGTCTGCGCCACGTCAAAGACGGAAACGACAATAAACTTTGGTATCTTGATTTCCTGTACTTCGGTGACAGGCTTTCCGTCTGTGCCGATTATGGGCTGCTGCGTGTCCGGGTCAAGTTTTTCTACCCGCTTCCGTATGGTCTTTTCGGTAGGGGCGATAATCCGTATTCCCTTTTCATCTGCCTTTACATGGCGGTTGATAAGCGGGTCTTTCCATGCGTTGAAGCCCATGACATGGGTAGCGTCGGGGGCTTGCATGGCGATTAAGACAGTGTTCCGCAAGCTGTACGTCGGAAACTTTGACATGACGCGCAGATAGTCCGCATAGCGTTCACTGTCAAACAGTTCCGTAATGCCGCGTTCCAGGTGGGCGGCAATCTCTTTCAGCTTCCCGTCGGAAGTGTCGGCGGTAGGGATAATCGGGATAACCGGGCGCGGCTCGGCGGCAAGGGCGGGCTGCATTGCGGCAGCGTCAAAATCTTCTTTTTCCGGGTCGGGGCGTTCTGGCTGCGGGGGCTGTGGCGTTACCCGGTATTCCTGTGGAACGTCGCGCCCGTCGTACCATTCTGTAAAGGTGTTGCGGTTGTTGTAGATATAGCCCTTTTCGGTAAACATACCGTCGTCGTTAATGGAAGCGTCCCGCCCGTATTCCTCATACATGAAATACCGTTTCACTTCGTCGGATAGCTCCGGTTCTTCCAGTTCGTCAACCAGATAATGCCCGTATTCTTCTTCACTGTGGACGGACGGATAAAGCCAGTAGCAGTCAAGGTTTTGTGCAAGGTTGATGATGTCCTGTAAGCTGTCGGCATGGTCGCCGTATTCAATGGCTGCAATGAATTTCTCCCGGTCGTCGTCAAACTGCATTTCCAAGAGCTTCCCTAAATAGTTCAGCTCGTCGGGGTGGGAATACTCGCTTAAATGTTCCGTCAAGCCGGGGATAGGGGATTGAAATTCTGTGAAATGCCATTCCTCGTAGTGCTTGAAGTCAATCCCGATACGGTCAAAGACTTCTTTCAGATGTTCGGCAGTCGTGGGGAACGTCACCCATTCGCCCGCGGGTCTGCCCTCGGTGTACTTCCCAAGATTGGAAAGATAGCCGCTTAAAATCGGTTCTGCCATTTGTTCGCTCCTTTCTTCGTTCATCATGCGGTGCATAAGCTCAAAATCTTCAATGCTCATGCTCCCGTCAAATACATAGGGGTCAAAATCCTCTCCGTCCCGGTAGGGCTTTTCGGAAAAGGGAAGCCCCGCTTCATGGGCGGCGGCTCTCGCTTCCTCGATAACCTCCGGGGGAAGCCTGTCGTCATGCGCCCCGATAAAACCGTCAATGTCGTTCATGCTGTTTTCGTAGTGGTAGCGCACTCCGGCGGTCAGCTCGTCAAGGCTCATGTCCTCGCCTAAATGCCCGCAATAGTAGCCGTTTAGGATAACGGCGGCGGGGTCGGTGCTTTTGATTTCCTCTAACCGGCTCCTGTCCTCCGGGTAGAGGGTGTCGTCCATATCAAGATGAAAATATTCCGCGTTCCATGAACGCCCCTGTTTCCAGAACGCTACCCACGCGATACCGTCCCTAAGCTCGTCTTGATAGTCCTTTACGGTGTCCCGTAAACTTGCCATAAATGAAAACCTCCTTTCTCTGCGTCAGCGTCATAAGCTGCATTTTTTGGCTGCATAGCCTACTACGGTACACCCGCATTTCTGCCAAAGATTTATGAAAATTTTCAGAGGGTGAAGCCCTCCGCAAAAAGAGGGTTTGGGAAACTTCCCAACAAGCAAAATCCCCGTCCGGCGCGTCAGCGGCAGGACAGGGATTTACGGAAGTGGGTACCCGCTTCCTATGCTTGCTATTCAAGTTTTTAGTTCTTCTGTACTTCGATACGGTAGTTGACGTATTTCCCGCCAGTGTCAGCCAAAACGATAGTTCCGTCGTAGGTCTTGCCTGTTTTCGGGGAGTAGAGCTTCTTCACATTCGCCTTGCCGGATTTAAGGAGCGCGGCGGCAATCTTCGCGGAAAAAGCGGTCTTGCGTTCCTCGAAAAAGCGGTCATTCTTCCACATGGCAAAGGCACATTCTTTGTTGCTGCAATAATAGTTTTTCTTCCCCTCATGGACGGGAGAGCCGCAACGGGGGCATTTGCCGACAGAGGGCTTTTCCTCCCGGAACAAATCCTTTTTTCCGTCAAGTGCTGCGGCGTGTGTCCGCACAAGCTCCCGCGCCATAGCTTCAATGCCGGACAGAAATTCGCCGGGGTCTGCGGCTCCCTTTGCTATCTGCGTCAGATTGTTTTCCCATTCTGCGGTAAGCTGCGGGGAAGTGAGCATATCCGGCAGCACTGATATAAGGGCGGCTCCGTTCTGCGTGGGGATAAGCTGCTTCCCCTTGCGCTCTGCAAAGCCGCCCTTTACCAGTTTTTCAATGACGGCGGCGCGGGTGGCGGGAGTGCCAAGCCCCCGGCGTTCCGCGTCCGGGTCGGTGTCCCCGTTCCCGGCTCGCTCCATAGCAGAGAGAAGCGACGCTTCGCTGTGGGGCTTCGGCGGCGTTGTGGTATGCTCCGTTATTTTTGCGGGGGGATTTTCAAAGCCCTGTCCCTCGGAAAGCTCCGGCAGCGTTGCGTCTGCATTTTCTCCGTCCTCTGCTTCGGGCTTATCTTTCAGCGTCGCCCGGTATCTGCGTTCAAGCTCTTTCCAACCGTCCGCAAGTACGGTCTTTCCCCTTGCGGTGAAGTCTGTCCCGGCGCATGAGAAAACCGCCGTAACCGCTTCAAAGATATGCGGCTCGGCGGTGGCAAGGAGCAGACGCGCCCCCGCAAGGGTAAGGATATTTTTCTCGCTTTCCGGCAGCGCGTCTGGGTCAGCCTTTGCAAGCTCCATAGTGGGAATGATTGCGTGGTGGTCTGATACTTTTTTACTGTCTAATACCTTTGCAACCTCCGGCGTGAAATTTACGCCCGCCATAAAGGGGAGCTTGTCACAAAGCAGCGTGATAATGCCCGCTGCGGTGCCGCCCATGTCGTCAGTAAGAAAGCTGCTGTCCGTCCTCGGATAAGTAAGAAGCCGCTTTTCATAAAGGGATTGTGCAAGGTCAAGGGTCTGCTTTGCGGTGTAGCCGAAAATGCGGTTCGCTTCCCGCTGCAAAGAGGTAAGGTCAAAGAGCTTTGGCGGGGCTGCGGTTTTCTTCTCTCTGGTAAGGGAAACGCATACCGCCTTTCCCGCTTCGCAAGCCCCTTTCAGCGCGTCGGCTTCTGCCTTGTCCGAAATCCTTTCGCTTGCCGCGTCCGCGCCGGATAAATCAAGGCGCACATGATAATATTTTTCTTTCTGGAAATGGGAGATAGCCGCGTCCCGGTCGGTGAGCATTTTTAAGGTCGGGGTCTGGACGCGCCCCACGTTCAAGGTTTTTCCATACAGGCAGGAGAAAAGCCGGGTGGCGTTAATGCCGATAAGCCAGTCAGCCTTTGCGCGGCAGAGGGCAGACGCAAAGAGCGCGTCATAGTCCCGCCCGTCTTTGAGGGAAGCAAAGCCCGCCTTAATCGCCCCGTCCTCCATTGAGGAAATCCACAAGCGGCGCATGGGCTTCTTGCAGCCCGCCGCTTCATAGACGAAGCGGAAAATCAATTCACCCTCGCGCCCCGCGTCACACGCATTTATCACTTCGGAAACGTCGGCGCGGTGCATAAGCTCTTTTAGGGTTTTGAATTGCTTCCCCTTGTCCGGGTCAACGGTGTACTGCCATTCCTCCGGCAGAATGGGTAAGCTCTCAAAACTCCATTTTTTATATTGCTCCCCGTAGGCGGCAGCTTCCGCAAGCTGTACCAAATGCCCGACGCACCATGAAATGAGGTAGCCGCCGCCCTCGATATATCCGTCTTTCTTTTCCTTAACGCCAAGCGCGGCGGAGATAGTCTGCGCCACGCTCGGCTTTTCTGCAATCACAAGTCTAAGTGCCATGAAAAAAATCCTCCTTTCATCGTTCCGGCTCGCTTGCCTTTTTCTTCTGTACCTGTTTCAGACAGTAGCCCACACAAGGGAGCTGCCCTTTGTACGGGCAGGAAGCGCAAGCCGGGGAATGGGGAACGGGCGGCGCATTGTCACGCCGCCCGCCCTGTCTTTGTATCATCATCTTTTCAAAGGGATTGTCGGTAAACAGGGTCATGCTTCCTCGTCCTCCTGTTCTTCATCAGAAAGCCCGTCCCCCTCGTCCTCGTCGTAATCGTCAAAATCGAAATCTTCAAGGTCGGTGTCGCCCTTGACGCTCTGCTTCGGTTTCATAAACTTAAAATAGTAGAGTGCGCCCCCGCCGCCAAGAAGTGCCACGACAAGGAAAAACATAAGCCCGCCTGTATTGCCTTTTTCTTTGGGCGGCTCCGTCGGTTCCTCGGTTTCCGGCTCCGCTTCCTTGCCGCTGCAAGCGGTCATGTTGTCCTTGCAGACGGGGCAGCTCACATTTACTTTCCCGGCTTCGCATTTATCGGTGCAACTGCAAACGGCGGGCGGGGCTGCTTCGGTGCTTCCGTCCTCCATAAGTGCTAAGAGGTCGGCTTCGTCCACTTGATTAAGGAAATGTACGGTGTCCTCGCCCTCGTCGTCCCGGTCAATGAGGATATAGAAGTAATTGCCGTTTTTGGTCGTTACGGTGATAAGCTGCTTGTTGCCGCCGAAATCGTCTACAAGGGTCGCGTTCCCGTCCGGGGTAAGGGGTTCTTCCTTTTGGGGTTCCTCGTAGACAACGCCGCTGTCGTTGGTGTCGTCCTCTCCCTCCGGGGTCTGTGCAAAAGCGGTGACGGAAAAGCCGCCCATAAGTACAAGGGCGGCGCAAAGTGCGGTCAAGGTTCTAATGATTTTCTTATTCATTCTCGGTGTCCTCCATTTCTTCGTTGTCATGGTCTGCGGGTTCTGCGGGGTAGCCCGGCGCGGCTTCCATGCCCGGAATACCGCCCCCGGAAAGCATAGCGGAAAGCTCATGCGGGGAAAGGCGCATGGAGCGCACAAGCTGTACGATTTGCAGGTTTTCCGCTTCGGTTTTCTGCGCTTCAAGCCCCCTTAATCTGTTCTGGTACTCGGTGATTTTCTCGCGGGTCTTTGCAATCTCTTTGTCGATACGTTCAATCTTGTTCATAGCCATAAATAAATTTCTCCTTTCAGATTTTCAGTGTTATGTTTGTTTTTAGTTCCAGTTCATCAGCCCGTAGCCCTTGATACAGGAGTAATTGACGGGGTAGCTCTTTATCTTGCAGGCGTCGCCGGAATTGCCCTCGACGGTATAGACGCGCTCCCCGTCCGTTCCGATAACAAGCCCCACATGGTCTGCGCTCCCGTCCCCGTCCCAGTCGAAAAAGATAGCGTCGCCGGGGGCGATATTCTCATAGCCCCTCGCGCCCCATTGCCCGCGTGACTGGAACCAGGGTACGCCCTGTGACTGGCACCCGGCAAAGCGCGGCTCGCTCTTTCCGGCTTGATTGTAGCACCATGAAACGAAACAGGCGCACCATTCCACGCGGCTGTTAAATCCGTACCAACTCCAAAAGGGTCGCCCGCCCACGTTGCCGACTTGCCGCTTCGCAAGGTCTACAACGGCGGTGTTGCCGGGGCGTGTGCCGTTTACAAGCTGTACGCCGCTTAAATCCTCGGACGCGCCCATATCGGGGGAGCCGCCGCCAAAAATCAGCGGCTTGTTTCCGCTTGTTTCCAGATAGACGCGGTACATTTCAAGCTGCTGTGGCGTTAGAAGTTCCTCCGCAATCTCGGAAATGGGCTTGTTCGTCAGCTTCACGTTGAGGATATGGTACTCGTAGGGTACTTCCTCGGTGGTCGTTTCCCCTGTTTCCGGGTCGGTGCTTGTTTCTGTGCGGTAGCGGATTTCCGTTTCTTCCGTCAGCGTCAAGGTGTACTGCATGGCAAAGACGCGGTTTAGTTCTGCCTGTGCGCTCTGCGGGGTGTAGGTCTGTAAAAGGGCGGTGAGGTAGGACGCTAACTCATGGGGGTTATGCCCGATACTGTCAAGGTCATAGCGGTATTCGTCATAGCCGGGGTGGGTGCTTTCGATATTGTCAATCTGCTGCTGAAGCTCGTTTTCCTTTGCGGCGTAATTGTTCTCCGTCGCCACAAGGTCGCTGTCCTCCGACGTGTAGGAAGTCCCAAGTATGCCGTTCATCAAGCCGGAGAACATGGAACCGCAAGAGGAAAGCCCCGCCGATACCATGATGAATAAGAGCAGCGCGGCAACGGCGATACATACGCCCGCCGGGTGCCGCCCTACAAAAGCGATTGCCTTTTTTGTTTCCTCGGCGGTCTTTTTTGCCGCCTTGCGGGTGTTCTCTGCGGCTTTCTGCGCCGTTTTTGCGCCGCCTTTCCTTGCTGCCTTTGCATACTGCCGCTTGATTTGCTGCTTCTGCATGAAGCGGGAAAGGGGATTGTTCGCAATCTGCGGATTGTCATGCAGGGCTTTATGGTACTGGAAATCCACATTCGCCTTGAACGCCGCTTTCTCTGCCTTTGCCGCCGCCCGGTAGGGTTTCAGCTTGTGGCTGCGGTAGCCCTCCTTGACTTTCCGCGCCCCGTACTTTGCGCCGCGCTCCGCCAGTTCTTCGGATTTGTGCGCCCCCTCAACGCCGGAATTGTCCTTTTCAACGGAATGTATCTTGTTGTGGACGAAAATACCCGCTTCCTGTGCGGGGCGGGATAGCGGGTTATTGTGGGGCTTATTCTTTCCTATGGGCTTTTCCCGTTCCTCAAAGCGTAGGCGGGTCTTGCCTTTCCCGGTAGCTTCGTCAAAGGTGCGCTCCCGTACAAGTTTCTTTTCTTTGGGGATAGCCGCCTTTGCCGCGTCCAGACGGTCGGCTGCTTTGTCCGATTTTCGGATATACTTTTCAAGCTCCGGTGTTGCCCGTTCCTCGTCGGTAAACTGCAAGCGGGAAGATTTTTCTTTTGCTGTGGCTTCTGCCTGTGCTTTCCTTGCCGCCTTTTTGCTCGCCTTTCTGGTACGCGCCCCGTCGATACGCTCCAAGACGCGCTCGGCTGCTGCGGTGTCCTGTTCCCGTTCTGCCCCCGGCGCATGGGGAAGCGGCGGCGTGTCGGTTAAGGGCGGGGGAGCTGTGCCGCCCGGTAGGGGCTGCGCTGCCTGTTCCGGCTGCTGCGGTGCTTCGGTCTTTGCAAAGTCCGCGTCCCTTATCCGCTTGCTGATACGTTTCTTTTTCCCGGTGGCGGCGTTTACCTCGACAGCCCCCTCGCGGGTCATTTTCTGCGTGACTTTCTCACGCGCTTTATACTGTTTTATTTTTCTGTCCCTCCAATCCGCGCCCTTGCAAGGGCGCAATACTCGGTGTTTATCTCAATGCCTATATAATGCCTGTGAAGCTGCCTTGCGGCTGCCCCCGTCGTGCCGCTGCCGAAAAAGGGGTCAAGCACAATGCCGCCTTTCGGACAGCCCGCCTTGATACAGGTTTCGGCTAACTTCGGCGGGAACGCGGCGAAATGCCCGCCCTTGTAGGGAACGGTATTGATAAGCCACACGTCCCGCCTGTTCCGCATGGTCGGCATGAGGGCTTCGTCGTAGTAGCTGCCGCTTCGCGCCCGGTTCAATCCTTGTACGTTCCCCTGTCCGGGTACTTCGTCCGCATATTTCTGTCCCGCGCTGCGCCCGGTGCGGTACCGCGCCGCCGTTGTGGGGGCTAACGGCTCGGCTATGGCGGCTGCGTCATAGAAATATTTCTTTGACTTCGTAAGCAGAAAGATATGTTCATAGCAACGGGTAGGGCGGTCTTTCACGCTCTCCGGCATGGGGTTTTCTTTCTGCCAGATAATGTCGCTCCGTAAATACCACCCGTCAGCGCGTAGGGCAAAAGCTAAAAGCCAAGGGATACCGATTAAGTCCTTTTGTTTGCAGCCGGAAACGCGGTTGTTTCTTGCAATCTGCTGTCCGTTTCTGCCTTTCGGGTTCTTCGGGTCTGCATGGTAGCCTTTATTTCCTGTGCCGCAGTAGGTGTCCGCGATATTCAGCCAGAGCGTACCGTCAGAACGCAGTACCCGGCGCAGTTCGCGGAAAACCTCGGTCAGCCTGTCAATGTACTGCTCCGGCGTGTCCTCCCGCCCAATCTGCATATCAAGCCCGTAATCCCTAAGCGCATAGTAGGGCGGGCTTGTGACGCAACAGTGTACGCTTTCCTCTGGAAGCTCCCGCAAGGCATAGAGCGCGTCCCGGTTGATGATTGTGTCAGTTTTCAGCCCGTTCATGCTTCGCCCACTTCCTCCGGCTTCGTCGTCATTACCCGGTATAGCTCGGTGTCTTTCGGGAAGCGGTCTACAAAGGGCAGCACCACGTTCCCGTAGAAGATAAGCCCCTCGCCCGCTTCGGTGTGGGTGACATACTTCATCTGCTGCGGGGAGATATTGAGCTGCTTCGCAAGGATAGCCCGGTCGCCCGCCGCCTGATTGAGCATGAGGACAAAATCAGAGTTTTCAAAGATATTTTCCACTTCGCGGGAAGCAAGCAAATCTTTGACGTTCTGCGTAATGGCTGTGGGTATGCCGCCCCATTTGCGGAAACGCTTCCAGATTTCAACGGAATAGGCGGCGGTCTGTTCCTCTTTCAAGAGAAGATGAAATTCGTCCATAAAATACCGGGTGGATTTCCTTTCTGCCCGGTTGACGGTGACGCGGTTCCATACCTGGTCCTGCACAATGAGCATACCTAACTTTTTGAGCTGCTTCCCAAGCTGCCTGATGTCAAAGCAGACAAGGCGGTTTGAAAGCTCTACATTCGTCCTGTGGTTAAAGACGTTAAGGCTCCCGGAAACATACAGCTCCAACGCCGCCGCGATACGCGCCGCTTCCGGCTCCGGCTGCTTCAAAAGCTCGTCGTAGAGGTCGCCCAAAATCGGCATTTTCTCCGGGGCGGGGTCTGCAAGGAAAGGGCGGTACACGTTCCTAACGGCGCGGTCAATGACGGTCTTATCGACGGGCTGCAAGCCCTCCTTGCCGCCTATGACAAGCTCGCAGAGGGAGAGGATAAAGTCGGATTTCAGCGCAAGGGGGCTGTCGTCCTCGCTGTAATTAAGGTTAATATCCATAGGGTTCACATACTGGGGCTTCCCGTCAATGCCCTTGCCCGTAGGCGACAAGCGTATCACTTGCCCGTCAAGCCGCTGCACAAGGGAAAAATACTCTGCTTCCGGGTCGCAGATGATTATGTCGTCGTCGGTAATGAGGAAAGCGTTTGTCATTTCCCGTTTGGCTGCAAAGGATTTCCCGCTTCCCGGCGTACCCAAGATTAAGCCGTTGGGGTTCTTTAGCTGCTTGCGGTCGCAGAGTATCATATTGTTAGACAGGGCGTTTAAGCCGTAGTACAAAGCCGCGCCCGTCTGGAAAAGCTCCTGTGTGATAAAGGGGATAAAGATAGCGGTGCTTGACGTGGTAAGCCCCCTTTGAATGGGGATAAGGTTCTCCCCAAGCGGTACAGAGGACATAAGCCCCGCTTCCTGTTGGTAGTCAAGGCGGGTTAGGGCGCAGTTGTTCTTCTGTGCTATGCCCGCCGCCGCGAACACGTCATTTTCCAGTTTCCTTTTTGTGTCTGCCATGTTCACCACAAGGAACGTCAAGAGGAACATTCTTTCATTCCGGCTCTGCAAGTCCTGTAAGAGATTTTTTGCTTCGCTGCCGAAAGTGGCAAGGTCGGACGGGATAATATCCATGTCATAGCCGCTGCGCACCGCTTTTTTCTGTTCCTCGATTTTCATTTTGTCAAGGTCGGTTATCTTCCGCTTGATTGTCTTTATGGCTTCGGTCTGGTCGATACTGTGGATATGCAGATTGACGATAACGCCCGTTTCCAAATCCAGAATATCCGATAAGATACGGTCGTTTAATTCCGGCGCAAGGATTTCAAGGAATGAAACCGCGCCGATTTTGCGCCCCATGCGGAAATAACGCCCCTCGCCAAAACGGAAAGAGGACGGGGCGATAAAGTCCTTTGTGGAAAGCCCGGACGGGGCAAGCCATGAAAAATCAAAGGCAAACTGCCCGCCCTCCGGGTGGAAAATGCCATGCAGCATTTTAAGGCGTTCATAGCCTGTCATGGGGCGGGCAGCTACGCCCAAGAGCTTAAAGTTGTTCAGTACGTCCGTTTCGATACGGGCAAGGCGGGATTTCGCCGCGCCCAGACTGTCGGCTTCAATGGCAAAGGTGATATATTTTGCCTTGACAAGCCCGTTGTTGCCCTTTGCAAGCTGGTTTTTCAGCATATCCCGGTATTCTGTGCGGATAGAGTTGAAAGCGTCCTCCTGTGCCGGGATATTGACCGCTTTTTCCGCTTCGCCCCGCTGCGTCCCCTGATTGATGAAAGAGAGCTGCACCGAAACGGAAGCGTCAAAGTAGTTGAGGAAATCGCACCAGTTCTCAAAAATGGCGGTCTTGTCGTCCGCCTGTGCAAGCTGATAGTTAATATCTTCAAAGGCGACGGTCTTTGAGTATTTGCGCTCCGTAACCTTGCAGATACCGTCCGGGTACATCTGGATATAGGGGATTGTCTGCTGCGCGGTGTGGGCTTTCCCGTCGCCCTTTGCCTGTCTGATGATTTCCGCAATCTGCTTTTTCTCGGCGCGGGTGAGCTTGCGGGGCGGGTTAGGCTTTGCGCTTCCCGCCGCGCTGTTTCTTCGTGTTTCCTTTTGCAATCGCTGATACCTCCTTTTCAAGTTTTCTCTGCCGTTCTAAGACGGAATAAAGGTTGTCTGTCCTGTATGGTCGTTCTTTGGGGGCTATGAATTTCGTCTGAATGATGTTCTTCACCACCACTTCAAGGGGCTGTCCATGCTTTTCATACATGGCGAACAGGAAACAGGGCAGCATGACGGCAATCATAGCCATAGACGCAAGGCTTGTGCCTGTGCTGTCTTTGAGCAGAAAGAAAAGCGGCAAGCCGAACAGGAGAGCCGCCGCAAAACATACAATCTGCCGTTTGGTAAGGTTGAACGCTACTTTTGTCTTGACTTTGGATAAGTCTTTGGGTACGGGTACATACGCCAAGTGAAAACCTCCTTTCTCTGGGTTTGGTGTTGCTGTAACTTCCCATAAAGGGTAATCAAGGCAAAGGTCAATCTATGCCCTTTGCCCGCCCGTATTATATGGGGGTTATCCGCGTCAAGGTCGGGTCGTATTTTCGCCGCTTCGCTCTGAAAATCTCCACCCTCCCCTTGACACGCCGCTAATGCGCGGAGAATATCGACTTCGCCAGTGCGCCGGATTTGAACAGGGAAAAACAGAGGATAACGGTATAGGCTGCAAGGGAGAATATCGCGCTGTGCAGGTTGTCCGCTATTACCATGTTGTTCACCAGTACGGCGTAAATGCCGACGCATATCATTATGAGGAAGCCTTGAAAACCGATAGCGAACAGGGATTTTAGGTAGTTGTTTCCTATCTGCCCCCATTCCCGGTTCGTCATTGTTGCAAACGGGATAGGCGATACCGAACAGTAAAGGTAAATCTCTATCATGCGCCCGTAGAGAATAACGGTTATCAGTACGGACATGATTTTCATGCACAAGCTCACAAGGCTTGTTTCCATGACAAGTAAGAGCAGTTCGGGGATTTCCATAGCGTCAAGCCCGCTCTGCATGGAAGCAAGGGCGGCGGCAACATCAATCTCTGTGTTGCCGCCGATTACCCCCGCCGCGCCGGAAACAACGTGCTGCGCCATATCGAACACCGCCATAGTGATGTCAAAGGTGTGAGTCACAAGGTAGACTGCCACAAACGCCTTGAACACCCACTTGAAGAACATGGAAGTGTCAACGTCGTGCATATTGTTCTTTTCCGTTACCATGCTGATAAGCTCATAGCATAGGACGTAGGTAATGACAAGCCCCGCAATGGGTACGATTACATTCTCACTAAGCGTCTGTATCATGGAGAATATATTTGCGTTCCACCCTTGCGGGGTCTGCCCTACCTCTGCGGCGATAGTGCCGACTTTTTCGTTCACGTCCCCGAACATAGTTGACAGATTACCGTTTATGGCTCCTATGAGGATTTCCTTTATCCATTCGTTAATCGCGTCAAGTATGCTCTGCATAAGCCTTTACCCGCGCTTCTTAACCGAACAGCCCGGAAAGCAGCGGTACAAGGGTCATGCCGATAAGGGCAACGCCGCCGCCCGCCATAAGCTGCTTCATGCCCTGGCTTTTTGCTTATGTGTGATAAAGAAGTAATAGAAGTGTAAAAAATTTTGCCGTTCCTATCCGGCACATGAGGTATGTCGGATAGGTCGGGCGGTTAGGTGTCGGGCAGTTCTACCTTGCCGACAAAAGAATAATAGATTTCGATTTCCTGTCTGCGTAACTTGCCCCGGCGTTTCCCGTCAAGGGCAACGCTTTCATGGACAACGATTTTCTCCACAAACTCCCGCAGCAGAGTAGGGGTAAGTTCTTCAATGGTAGTGTGCCTGCGTACCACATTCATAAACTTTTCAGCGTTTGCGGTGGCTTCCTGCGCTTTGGAAAGTTCTTCCCGCAGTCTGGCGGCACGTTCTTTCAGTTCTTTCTGCTCGGCTTCATAGTCTGCCGACAGCTCTGTGAAACGCTCGTCCGATATGCGCCCGGTTACGCTGTCCTCATACAGCCGCTTGAAGATAGCAGATAACTCGGCTATGCGTTTCTCGGCGGCTTCCAGCTCCTTTTTCTTGGCGGCGTTCCTGCGTCTGTCCCCGTCCTCATTCTGCTCGATTAAAAGCTTCATAAACCGGGCTTCATGCTTTGCCGCATAGCTGGTAACTTTCCGCAGATTGGAGAGTACGCCAGCGGTCAAGAGGTCAGTGCGGATAAAGTGCGCTGTGCAGTCGGCGGTGCGTTTCTTGTAGCTTCCGCAGATATAACAGTCCTGCTTGCGCTTGTCCGTCTGGTATCGCTGCTGGTACATGACGCTGCCGCAGTCGGCACAAAAGAGTATGCCGGAGAACAAGCCCACTTCGTCATAACGGTTGGGGCGTTTGCGCTGCTTGCGTAACTCCTGCACCCGTTCCCACGTTTCCCGGTCAATGATAGGCTCATGGTGGTTCTCAAAAACCGCCTGCTTTTCCGGGGGATTTTCTATGCTGTGTTTCAGCTTGTAGGACGGCTTCTCGGTCTTAAAGTTTACCAGACAGCCCGTATATTCCCGGTTTTCCAGCAGATGAACCACGGTATTGGTCGCCCACTTGCACTCATAGCCGGGGTGGTAGCGGCGGGTGCTGCCCGTCCTGCGGTATTCCAGCGTCCCCGGCGTGGGGATTTGCTGCTCGGTCAGCATACGGGCTATCTTGGTCGGACCGTTCCCGGCAAGGCAAAGGCTGTAAATCTGCCGTACCACCGGGGCGGCTTCCTCGTCAATGATAAAGTTTTCGTCCTCGTCCATGAGGTAGCCATAGACGGGCTTGCTTGTGATGGGCTTTCCGCTCATGCCCTTAGAGCGTTTTACTGCCTTGATTTTCTTGCTCGTATCTCTCACCAGCCATTCGTTAAAAATGTTCCGCAGCGGGGCAAAATCATTTTCCCCCTGTGCGCTGTCCACTCCGTCATTGATAGCGATGAAGCGGACACCTTTCTGTGGGAAAATCATTTCTGTGTACATTCCCACCTGTAAGTAGTTTCGCCCTAACCTCGACATATCCTTGACGATAACTGTCCCGACTTTCCCTGCTTCAATGTCTGCAAGCATGGCTTGAAATCCGGGTCTTTGAAAGTTCGCACCGGAATAACCGTCGTCGGTGTACCAGCGCAGATTAGAAAATCCATTCTGTTTGGCATAGGTTTCCAAAATCCTCTTTTGGTTGGAAATGGAATTGCTCTCGCCTTGCAGCTCGTCCTCATGGGACAGTCTTGGGTAAAGGGCGGTAATGAGTTGCTGGGTGGTCTGTCTTAACATAAATTCCTCCGTTTCCGACAGCCAGCCCCACTATTCCGTACCTTGATTGTACCACATGGGGCGGCTGTCTGTATAGCGGCAAAAGCGTCAAATCTGCTTCTTTACGGTCGGTAAAAATGACGGTTTTTCAATCAGGCTTATCACAGGTCAAATATCCGGCGGCGGCTTCTGCTTCCAGCACTTTCATCATCTTGTCAGCGGCGGTGTCGGTCGCCCCCTCCTTGAAAAAGCCAGACACCACAAGGATTGTGTTGCCTATCCTCGTTTCGGTCACGCAGTCCGGGCGGCGGGCAGGGCGTTTGTTTCTCTGGGTGTCGGTCATAGGCAAATCTCCTTTCCGGCAAGCAGCCGTTTCAGCTGTTCCATTTTTCCCTGTGCGGCGGCTTTCCTCAAATTCTCCCCGGTAAAGCAGAGAGGGGAACACATTTCAAGCAGGCGGTCATAAATCCGGGCGTGGGCGGTGTCCTCCGGGTGCTGCAATTCCTCCAGCGTGAGGTTGGTCGTCACAATCAGCGGCTTCCTGCTCCGGTAGCGGCTGTCAATCACATTGTAGACCTGTTCCAGACCGTATTCTGTGCCACGCTCCATTCCAAAATCGTCAATGATGAGCAGGGGGAAGCTGCAAAGGCGGGAAATATATTCGTTCCTGCCCGCAAAGCTGGCGGCAAGGTCGTTTAATATTGCTGCAAAGTTTGTCATGCACACCGGGACTTCCTGCTCCATGAGGGCGTTTGCAATACACCCGGCAAAATAGCTTTTCCCAGTGCCTACCCTGCCCCACAAGAGCAGCCCGTAGTTCCCGTCCTTTATCTGTTCCCAGCGTGCCACATATCCGGCGGCGTTCTTCATCTGCGGGCAGCTGCCGTTATCGTTGGCAAATGTCCAGTCCTGCATGGTCTTGTCTGTAAAGCCCTGCCGTTTCAGCCGTTCCACCGTTTCAAGGTGGCTGCGCCGCTTCTCGGCGGCTTCCCGTTCCTTACGGGCTGCCCGCTGGCAGTCGCACTCTGACGGGTGGCGGTCACGCCCGAAAAAGGTCTTGCCCTCCGGGAAATAGGCTTCTTTGGGTTTCCGGCATTTGCCGCAGTATAAAAGCCCGTCCTCCCCGGTGTAATCCTCCGGCTCGGCTGTGGTGTCGGTCATAGGCAGTATGGTGTTGTGGATTGTATCGGTCATAGGCTTTCTCCCTCCTTGAATGAATAGTCCGGTATGCCTTTCTTTGGCTTCTCTTTGGCAGCGTCCTCCTGCGCCCACTTGTAAATGGTGGCTGCATGGCTCTGGTACTGCTTCCCGGTGGAAGCGATGTGGCAGGAAAGGCGGTCAAGGTAATACTCCCACTTGCCGGGGAAGTCCTGTTCCAGCTCCAAAAGTTCTGTGTCAGAAAGAAATACATTTTTATATCTGCCATAAGCGGCGGGGGGCTGCCCCTCACTCGCTCCTTTTGTTTGGCTCTCTATTAGGTTGTTTATATTAGTTTGGTTAGGGGACGGTTTTCCGACCGTCATAAGGTCAGTTTTCCGGCTGTCAGTTGGTCGGTTTCCCGCCCTTATGAGGGGCGGTTTTCCGTCCGTCAGTTGGTCGGAAAACTGTACCACTGGGATAGGCGGCACTTTCACATACAGACGGTTGGCGGCAGAAAAGCCCGTCCGTCTGCGTTCCAGCAGCCCGGCAGCGTCCAGTTCGTTCAGTGCGCCCTTTATGGTGGTGCAGCCTTTATCCAGCATTTCCGCTATCTCTGCTATGGGGTAGACAATGTATGTCCGTCCCTCGCTGTCCTGCCAGCCGTTCTTCTGCGAAAGGGTGGAACGGTCTAACAGCAGCGCATATAACTCTCTTGCGGTGTGGGATAGGTCTGTTTCCAGCAGGAAACGGGGGTAAGGCAGGTAAGCGGGCAGCTCCGTTCCTGCGGTCATATAATCAGCGATAGGGTTCACCTCCTTGTGGTGTCTGTCTGTGGGTTCTGTTACGCTTTTAGGGGGCGTTTTTAAGGGAAAAGGATAAATGTATCACGCACCCTTTGACACCCTCCAAAAAAGCCTTGATTTATGCGGGTTTGAAATGCCCTAAAGCGTGACATTTCTCCCTTTGTTTCCGCTTCCGTTTGGCGGCGTTTATCCGCTTCATGCGTCCGGCGCAGTCCGGGCAGTATTTCCCCCGGTTGGATTTTGGGAAGAAGAACGCCCCGCAGACAGCGCAGCGTTTCCGGCTTCCCCGGCGCAAGAGGGCGGCTTCCAGTGCTTCATCAAGGGGCAGGACAGCGGCGGTAAACCAGCGGCAGAGCAGCGAATAGCTGATACTCTGTACACACACGCAAGGCTCGCCGTCCTCCAACAGCAGGCAGTTCCCGCTGTCATAGTTGCAGCACTCATGCACAAGGCGGCGGGCTGCCCGGTACTGGCGGTAGTCCATGCGGGGGATATTACCGTTCATGGCTCTGCTCCTTTCTGCGCTGCGGCTCGCTCCGGCGTAAAATCTGGTCGATATTGCCCTTGACAGTCTGCAAGCGGCGGTACTCCTCCCGTTTTGCCCGGTAATCGTTGTAGCCGCTGTTTTTCTCTTTGATAAGGCTTTCAATCTCTGCTTGCAGGGATTTATAGCTCGGCAGCTTGGAAATGCCGTTCTCCCTGAAATAGCGGGCGGCTGCGTCTGCTATGATAAAGTCACTTTCATGCTTCTGACGGTAGGCTGCTTTTGCTTTGGCGTTTTTCTGCTGTTTCAGCCCGTCCCGGACAGGGCGGGTCTTGGAATAGGCAAGCACCTGCCGTTGCAGCTCCTTTTTCCCGTTCAGCGTCTTTTCCACCTGCTTCAACCACGCAAGGCTTTCCTGCATGGCGGCATAGGCGGCAGAACAGGCTTCGTCCAGTTCCTCCGGGGAGGAAAAGCCGTACTGCTGATAGGCGGTAACGGTAGCTGCCATTTGCTTTAGGTTGTGCTTTGCCGCCCAGCGGTCATAGCCCACGCCCTTGCCCTCGGCTCGCTTGGCTTCCCGGTCAACCATGCGCTGCAAGGTGTTGTCTGCCGGGGTGGTTTTTGCAGCTTTTTCCCCTTGTAACGGCTTTTTAACTGCGGCAGGGTATTCGGGTATGGCTTTGGTCTGTTCGGCAGCTCTGTGGGCGTTCTGCGTGAGCAGGGCAAGGACAGCAGCCTTGTCAAAATCGTCCCCCAGCTTTCGGGCTGTGATAGGCTTTGTCCTGTCCGGCGTGAGGTAGGAAAGCCGCCCCCGGCTCTCCTTGACGGTCACACCCTCCCGCAGCAAAAGGGAAGAAAACTCGTCAAAGCTGCCAGCTTGGGAAAGTGCCTGCCGTATCGTCCGGCGCAGCTTCGCCTTGTCCGTTTCAAACTTGGTGGGCTTGGTCGGCTGTCCGGCGGCTTCTCTGGCGGCGTTCTCTTTGTCAAGGGCAAGCTGCCCTTTCTTTGCCGCCCAGTATTCCCGTTCGGTTATCCGTTCCTTGCTGCCGTTCAAGAGGTCGATTTGGTAAAGCCCCTCCCGGTGGCACATTTCCATGACTTCGCTCTTGAAATATTCCATAGCGGCGTTGGTGCAGCGGTGCTTGCAGCCCTCCAGCGTGTCGGCTGGTCTGTCCATGTAGGGCAGAAGCGGGACTTCGTAAATCCGCAGGGAGTTGATGACGATATGCACATGGATATTCCCGCTGTGGTTATGCCCGTCCGGGTGGGTGCAGATTAGGGCTTGGTGTCCGGGGAAATGCTCCTTGCAGAACTGCTCGCCCAGCTCCTGCGCCCGGTCTACGGTCAAGCCGTTGTCTGTCCCGTCCCGTGGGTCAAAGCTGATGATATAGTGGTGGCTTTTCACATCTTCCCGTTTTTGGTTTTTCTCATAGCGGAGATTGGCTCGCATACAGGCAACAGCGAAATCCTCGCCCCCGCAGTTGAGGGAAGAAATGCGGTAATCCTCCCTCGGTATCAGCCGCCCGTTTTCATCAAGGGTGGCTTTCATGGTAAACTCGTCATGCTCAAATGTGAGATAGGCTTCCGCTGCGCCATAGTCGGCGTTTTTAGAGCTGATATGTTTGAATGTTGCCAACAGCGTCACCCACTTTCTGCAAGACTTCAAACTTTAGGGCAGCAAGGTCGGAAACCGCCGCCCGTACCTCCCCGGCAAGCTGCGGATAGGGACTGTGCCACTCGTTCAGCGTCCGGGCTATCTGGTTTAAGTTGCCGCCGATCCTCCCGTATTCGGCGGTCAGCTTCCCGACAGCGGCAAGCAGCTCGTCATTGATGGGGGAAACGGTTATGATGGGGCGTATGGCTGCCCCGGTTATGGCTTGCCGGATAAACTCGGCTTGGCTCATGTGGTAAGCAGAAAGCCGCTGGGCAAACTCGGCGTATTCTTCCTCGGTCATGCGTGTTTTGACTACCCGGCTGCGGTGCGGCGTGTTGTATCGTTTCATAGGTGGTTGACCTCCTTTCTGTGCGTGGTGTCCTCTCACTAATAGGAGAAAAACAGGGTGTGAAGCGGAACTGTTTTTGAAAAATCCGAAAAATATTTTGAGGGGTTTTTCAGCGGCGCAAGCCGCATAAGCAGGGTTTGGGGAAGGCACTCCCCAACAAGATTCCCGCAGGGGCAAAATGAGCGATAAGCGAATTTTGGCACCTCGGTAGAATCTTGCTCTAAGAAACTGCCGGCCTGCCGTTCACTTGCTACTGCCACTTTTTCAGAAAATCTATAACCAGCTTTTTTTATAAAAGGCTGCGGGCTGGCGTTTTTCCCTTACTCCCTACAAACCACAAAAGAGCAGAATGGACGGACTTTCCGGCAAGAACTTTTCCGGCGGCTCGGTCTTTCCCGACAATAAGGCGTTTCGGAAGCTGCGTTTTGCCCGCTGTCTGAAAAAAATGGCAGCCTTTTTTGGTTTCACTGTCTAATACGGAACTTTTGGAAATTTGCCAAAAATGGACGCAAAAAAAGCAGCAAATCTTTTTCGGATTTACTGCTTCATGTGCCGCTGCGGTGCGGCGGGATGGATATTCAGTTGAAATAAAAGAGGATGGTGGTACTTTAGTCTATCGACTCTTTACTAACTATTAGGTAATCTTGAAAGATTTTCCTTGAATTTATCTAAAGAATGTTCATTGTTTCCCGCAAAAATAAGTGGAATTGTATATTCATATGATATGCCATTTTCATAGTCCGATAATTGTATTTTTATAGTATCATCCCTCTCATCTTTAGGTGCTATATATATGAATGAATTTTTATTTATATCAGATATTTTCCCTTTTTCAGAAGAAACAGTATAACCCCAGTCTGTTAAATTTGTCTTTATTGTAACTTCTGTTTCTGTTTCTTTTCTAGTCTGCAATGCTGTTTTATCGATTTGGATATCAAAAGGAGTCGAACCTAACAATTCACTGTTTATATTTACAAGTTCTTCTCCATTTGTTTTAGAAATATTAGATTCATCTTCATAATTTTGTTGAGATTCATCTTTTGGTGTTTCTCTGTTACATCCTAATAAAAAGCATAAAATAATTAGTACTAATACAGAAAGTTGTTTTTTTTGCATTTATTTCTCCTTTCATATTATCAAAGAAAGCACTGAGAGTACTTTCAAGAAATTTTGAAATATTCTCAATGCTTTCTATTTTTTGATCATAAACTTGCCGGTAATGATACTATGTTAATTTATCTCTTTCGCGTAACCTTTGTTGCAATATACACATGCACCATTCACCCATTTGTGAGACATTTCAATCGTCTCAACTTCATAAATGCTTACTTCTCCACAAATTAAACATTGTTTGTAATTATATACATGACGTGTCGCACATTTATCCCAGTCATCATATATACCAGGCATTCATCTTCATATCCATAGTACTGGGGAGAACCCCAACTATGAGTATGAGCGGCAAATACAGTCATTGGAGCAGCTACAATTCCAACTACTACTGAAAGTGCTAAAATAGATTTTCTTAAATTCATAAGTTCCTCCCTTTCCTTAAAAATACATAGCTCTTTGTTACATTGTCATTTTAACATAATAATTGGTAAAATGCAATAATTTATTTTCTATTTACGAGAAAATACTGTGCATATTATCTTATTTAGGAATAGTTAAGGCGGCTACCTAAATCTTTTTATTACTTTACCGCACATGAGCATTCGCGCCCGGATTGTCGTTGCCGTAGCCCTCCATAAGGTTAATCACGCCCCAGATACCAAGCCCGGCTCCAAGTGCTACAACAAGGGTCTGCAAAACGTCTACTGCGCTATTGAAAAATGCCATAAATATATCCTTTCTGCCGCGTCTGCGGCTGTCCGGCAAGCGGACAAAAGGCGGTCAGCGTATGCCGCCGCACAAAAAAACCGCCCTCTGGTAAAGGCGGCTGTCCCCGCGCTGCGTAAGCTCTGCGGCGCGGCGGTATTCAGTTGTAGGGGGTGCGGCTCCTGCCGCTGTGTACTGCGCCGGAAAGTAGGGGCGCGTATCATGTAGCCGATATTGATATATGTGATTGCTTCCATTCCTCCTTTCGGTGTCCCGCTGTGCTGCCGGACGGGTATTATTCAGACTTGCGGGAAGTGAATAGCTTGCATAGCAAGGTGTTCGCTTCCCGCAAGTTCACAAAGGGGTAGCTGCCGCAAGGCAGCGTAGGGGAAGTGTAGCTTCCCCTGTCCCGGCGGTCTGCCATGCTGTCACTGTTGCGGGATAAGCCCCCGGCGCGTGACATACTCCGTTGCAAAACAGCGGTGTTCCGCTTCCTTTTCCCGCCAATACTCCCATAATGCAGCGTCGGCGGCTTCCGCAACATTCATTAAAAACCGTTCAAGCTGCTTTTGTTTTTCCTCTGCTCTACGTTTCCTCATAGTCTGCGTCCTCCTGTAAGTCTGCTGCGTCAATCTCGTAATAGTCAAAAACCTCGTCGGGCTTGACAATGGCGGGGCGGCGTTTAAGGTGCTTTTCCATGTCAAAGACGTTCTTCGGGTCTGCGTCGGACAGGTACTTGTATTTCGGGTGCTTCGTTATGTCGAATTTGTCCGAAAAGAACGGGCGCACCCCGCGTAGCTGCAAGATACATTTCCCTCCGTCCATGACTGCGATTTCATCTTCCGTCATAAGCTGCTTTCCCAATTTCTGATAGTTCAGCCCATGCGAAAGCTCCCGCCCTCTGGTTTCGGAAGTGTTGAAGCTGTCAATGGTTTCTTTGCCTAAAATCTCCGATATTTCTTTGAGCGTCGTTTTTTCCTTGCCGCCCAAGAAAAGCGTGGTGTCGCAGTTGCCGACTATGGTATCGGCGTTGTCCTTGTAGATTGCCTTTAGCTGTGACTGGCTCTGCAAGATGATTGACGCGGAGATTTCCCGGCTCCGTATGGTTGCGATTAGCTTCTCAAATTTGGGGATTTGCCCAATATTCGCAAATTCATCTAACAGGCAGCGCACATGGACGGGAAGCCGCCCGCCGTATTCATCATCTGCTTTGTCGCACAAAAGGTTGAATAGCTGTGTGTAGAGAATACTCACGACAAAGTTAAAGGTGTCGTCGGTGTCGCTGATAATGACGAAAAGGGCGGTCTTTCTGTCCCCTATGGTGTCAAGCTCCATTTCGTCGGTTTCCATAAGCTCGCGCAGCTCCTTAATGTCGAATGGGGCTAACCTCGCGCCGCATGAGATAAGTATACTTTTTGCGGTCTTGCCCGCCGCAAGTTTGTATTTTTTGTACTGCTTGACTGCAAAATGTTCCGGGTCTTTTTCTTCCAGACGTTCAAACATAAGGTCAACCGGGTTCTGGAAATCCTCGTCGTCCTCGCGGGCTTCCGACGCATTTATCATTTCAAGCAGCGTCGTGAAGTTCTTCTCGTCCTCCGGGGCTTCATACCAGATATAGCCGATTAGCGCGGTGTAGTAGAGCTTTTCCGCTTTCACCCAGAAATCCTCGCCGGATTTTTCCCCGTCGCCTTTGGTATTGGCGATAATGGTATTGACTAACTTCAAAATGTCCTTTTCGCTCCGCAAATAGGCAAAGGGATTGTATTTCATGGATTTTTTGAAGTTAATCGTATTTAACACTTTGATACGGTATTTGTACCGCTGTAACATTTTCCCGGTTTCCAAAATCAGTGTTCCTTTCGGGTCTGTGACAATATACGAAGTCGGAAAATCCTTTGACGTACATTGCATGAGCGACGGTTTCACAAAGAACCGGGTCTTGCCGCTGCCAGAACCGCCGATTACAAGGATATTTTTGTTTCTTGCGTATTTCGGCTGCTTCGGGCGGCTGTTCATGGTAAGCCGTTCCGTCTGTGTTAAAGGGATATTGTTTTCAAATACCGGGTCTGTGTACGGCTTTATATCGTCAGCTCCGCCCCAACGCGCCGAACCGTATTCTGTCCCGCGGCGGTATTTCTTCGCGTTCTTGCCTTTGGTGTAGATAATCAGCCGGACAATGACCGCCCCCGCAATGCCGATAAGTAAATCTGCCGGGTGGAAGCTCGGTGCGATATTGGAAAAGGCGGCGGTAAAACCGTCCCTAAGATGTAGCAGCTTTGCGCTTGCGTCCGCGCCGGGGGAGAGCCGGACAGCCGCGCCCACTTTATCAAAGAGCCAGACAAAGAGCAGATACGGGAGATTTAGGATAAGCAGCTTCTTGATTTCCGGCTTCATAGCGATACCTCCCTGTCCTTGTTCTTGACTTTCGCCCGTTCCGCGTTTCTGCCTTGTGCAGCTTCTTTGAGCGTAGAGAGCAGTTTTCGGATTGAGGGCTTTTTCTCCTGTGTCAGCTTCTTTGCGGAAAACTCCTTAAAGGCTGCGGTCAGCACGTCCGCGTCCCGTCCCTTGAAGAAAACCAGATAGCGGGGCGGGCTTTCCGTCGCGTCCTTTTTCAGCGCAAAGTCGATACCGTACTTTTTCGCCGTACCCTCAAAGGCTTTGATATTGCCCTCGGTAATCTCAATGTTGGAAACGCCCGCGTTCTGCTTCATAAGCTGCTTTAGGCTCTGCTTGCCCTGTGGCTGTTTCGTAAGCTGCTTTTTGCCCTTTGACAGAATGGCTTTCATTGCCTTTTGGAGCGTCTGCGCGGTCAGCTTCCCGGTCTTGATGTAAAGGGCTATGGTCTTTTCGTTTACTTCGTCCTGCAATTTCTCGCGTCCTCCTTTCGCGTTTCTTTATGGGGCGGCGGTCAGATACGCACCCGCAAGCCGTTCAAGTCCTCGGCTCTGATACCCACAAGATACCAGTTATCGCCGTATTCAATCCGGGTAGGCTTCCACTTGCCCCGCACGAACACGTCAAAGCACTCTCCGCAATGCAGCCCGCCATAGTAGCTGTTTAAGTCAAAGCGAATGTCGTAGCGGTCGGTGCGCTCGTCAAATACCAATGCTCCTGTCATTTTCTGTGCCATAATAAAATCCTCCTTTTGTTGTTTTACAGGCTTTCGCCCTCGTTGTATGAATAATAGTCCGGGTCGCCGTACTGCGGCTTTTTCGGTGACAGTGCGCCGCTTGCCATGTCATGGGCGACAAGGGAAGTGTAGTAGTTGCCGATTGTGGACGGGGCATTGAAAAGGGCGGCTTTCAGATATTGCTTGATGTTGCGGATTTTCGTTGTGTTCTCCCGCATACAGTCAAGCACAAAGCGGATATGTTCGCCGTCCAGTTTCATAAACTTTGACTTCACAAGCTCTGCCGGGTAGTCGTCCCCCGCAATCCGTACCCGCTTTCTGGCGGTGCATACGGTTTCAAGCATGAGGTCTACAATCTCGTCCAGCCTGTCCCCGTCAAACTTCATGTCCTGTTTGAGAATGTGGTAGTCGATATTGTCCTTGATGATTTCCCGGTATATCTCTACTGCGCTCTGTGCTGCCGCTTCCGTTCCTTTCCGTTCCGGCGGCGTAGCCGCTTCACCGCAAGGAGAGGGGTTAGGGGAAAGGATAGGAATGGAATGGGTACTTGATAAATCTGTATTTGATTTTTCTTTTTTTGGTAAGTCAGTTCTTTGTATATCTTTATTTAATTGCGTTGGATTTTCCAACGTAGGTTTTTCCAATGTTGGTTTTTCCTGCGTTGGATTATCCAATGTTGGATTTTCCAATGTAGGTAAATCCGGCGTAGGCGGCTGCGGCTGCTCGAATATCACATAGTCCGCGCCCCGCAAGCGTCCTTTCTCGTCGCGCTCCCTTGACCGGACGATATACCCGGCACGTTCAAGCTCCTTAATGGCTTCGCGGATAGCGTCTATCTTCTCCCGGTTGATAAGGGATAAGCCTTTCAAGGTGTAGTCCCAATCTTCGGGGAGTGACAGCATTTGCGACAACAGCCCTTTTGCTTTTAGGGATAGCTCCTTGTTGCGTAGGTGGTGGTTGCTCATAACGGTGTAGCCCTTGTTTCGTTCCACCCGGAAAACTGCCATAGTAAATCACTCCTTTTGCTGTGGATTTTGTTACGCAGTAGAAGCGCGGTTTCGGGGGATAAGGTATAAATCCCTTGCCGCGCCATATACGCACCCGGAAAACCGCTTGTAGCAAGGCTTTTTCTGCCCCTACTGCGTAACAAAGGGCATGAAAAAAGCGGCGTTCCTGTTCTCCCGTATAGAGAGTAAGAAACGCCGCTTCTGCGTCGTATTCAGTTTTTAGTACAATACCCTGCTTGTCCGTCGCTCGAAAAACCTTGATTTTCCAGTGTTTTCAAAAGTATCGTTATCTAACGTCAGCTTTCCAAAGACCAAGTTTCCAGAATATGATAAAAGACATTGAAAGCGGTCTGATAAACTGCGTGATTACGAAAGATTTATCCCGTCTGGGGAGAAACTATCTTGATTGTGGGTTATATCTGGAAGTTTTCTTCCCAGAGCATAACGTGAGGTATATAGCGGTCAATGACGGCGTAGATACCTTGAATAAATCTGCTATGGACATCACGCCTTTCCGCAACATTTTAAACGAAATGTATGCCGCTGACATATCTGTTAAGATAAAATCGGCATATCGGGCGAGGTTTCAACAGGGGAAATTCATGGGAACTACCGCCCCTTATGGCTATATCAAAGACCCTGCCGACCACAACCATCTGCTGATAGATGATAAAGTGGCACATGTTGTAAAAGAGATATTCGACCTTGCATTAAAAGGGAATGGAGTTGCCAAAATTTGCAGACATCTTAATAAACAGCATATCCTACGCCCTGCCGCTTATGCGGCGGAGCGTGGCGAAACAGGCTTTGAACGTCATTTTGAGGGGAACGAGGACAAACGCTATATTTGGAGTGGGAACAGCGTGAGGAGCATTTTAAGAAGCCCGATATATGCGGGAAATCTTGTAGGCTACAAACGGATTGCCGCCAATATGAAAAGCAAGAAACGCCCCTCTAAGCTGCCCGAAGAATGGGAAGTGATACCCAATACCCATGAGGGAATAGTCACGCAGGAGGAATTTGATATTGTCCAACAGCTTATTACAAGTCGTAGGCTTCCACAGAACAAGGGAGGATTTGTAAATATTTTTGCAGGCGTTATCAAGTGTGTGGACTGCGGATGTGCTCTGCGGGCAATGAACGTACACAGGAGGAAACGCCCAGAGATTATCGACTGTGTACAGTATTCATGTAATAATTATGCAAGAAACGGAAGAAGCGAGTGTAGTGCCCACAATATAGAAGCAAGGGATTTATTCAATGCCGTTCTTGCCGACATCAACTGTTTTGCGGATATGGCAGTGAATGATGAAAAGGCGGTCAGGGCCATAGAAAAGCGGCTCACGGAAACAGACCAGAGCAGGGCGAAAGCATTAGAGAAAGAACGTAAGAAGCTGAACAAACGCCTTGCGGAACTGGACAGGCTGTTTTCCTCTCTCTACGAGGATAAGGTCATGGAGCGTATTACCGAGCGGAATTTTGAGATGATGTCGGGGAAATACCAGAAAGAGCAGCTTGAAATTGAAGCAAGGCTGAAAGAGGTGACGGAAACTCTTAATGAAAGCTACGAGAAATCACGGGGAATCCGTGACTTCCTCGCCCTTATCCGAAATTATCAAGGCTTAAAAGAACTGGATGCAACAGTTATAAACGCACTCATAGACAAGATACTTGTTTCGGAGCGTGAGAAGATGGCAGACGGAACAGTGAAGCAGGAAATCAAGATTTACTATAAATTCATCGGCTTTGTCGATGAATTACATATCATACCTACAAAACGGTGGGCAGCAATGCCCGCTAAAAATTGTACGGTGTGCGGCGTTGAATATGTCCCGGGCTCTGGTGCATCAAGGTATTGTCCTGCTTGTGCCAAGAAGATACGGAGGGAGAAATCAAACGAGAGCAAACGCAGGAGCAGAGAACAGAAAAGGATAGCATGTATGAACTGTCCGCAAAAAATGACCGACTAATATGGAATGGTGGAAGGAATAGAGAAGAGGAACTTCTTGCTAACTGCTATTTTAATTCCATGAAGCTGGCAATGGATAATGGAATCAGGTCTATTGCATTTCCTTCTATATCAACGGGAGTATATAGTTTTCCGGTTGAGTTGGCAGCAAAGATTGCAGTACATACAGTAAATAGGTTTTTGCAGGATAAACCGGATTGGTTTGATCTGGTGGAGTGGGTGCTATTTGATACTCATACTGAATCGGTGTATGAATCTGAGGTTGATAAAATATATTAAAGATTAATCGGTTTAAGATTGGTTAGATCTCTTTGTTTAAACTGATTATTAAACCAATTAGTACTCCAAACTGCTATATAATAGGGGTTATGATTGGTTAAATAGGGTCAAATTCAACCAATTTGAAAAAAATGTCCTATTTCGTCCATAAATAGTATGTATATGGTATACTAGCTAATAGTAATGCGGTTTCAACCGACATTACATATTATTATGAGAAATTAATGCAAAGGAGTTACAATCAAATGGATAACAATGAAGTAGTAACAGAAGAAGTGGCAGCAGTTGTTGAAAATAATACAGGGATTGAGATTGAGCCATTATTTGAGGAATATGTTGATTTTGACACATTTTCAAAGTCAGACTTCCGTGTTGTAAAGGTAAAAAATTGTGAGGCAGTACCTAAGAGTAAGAAACTTCTTAGATTTACACTTGATGATGGTACAGAGAATGAAAGAACTATTCTTTCAGGAGTACATGCATTTTACGAGCCGGAGGAACTTGTAGGTAAAACTTTACTTGCAATCGTAAATCTTCCACCACGTTCTATGATGGGAATAGATTCATGTGGTATGCTTCTTTCTGCAATTCACAATGTAAATGGAGAAGAAAAACTGAATCTGGTAATGTTAGATGACGCAATCCCAGCAGGTGCAAAATTGTATTAGGATTTGCACAGTTTTACATATAACTTAGTGGATAATTATATGTGATTTTTAAATTTATGTTGAAAGTAGATAGTAAAAGAGCTGGGTATCATGTGCCCAGCTCAATCGCTGCTACATGGAAGCCAATAAACCATGCAACAGCGGTTCTTTTATTCGCCAGTATATGCAATTTCTATCTCATAGCCGCCGTTCTCATAGTAGGCGTGGGAAAAATAGTATCTTATTGTGGGAGTATCCCAAAGTTTGTGTAAACCTCCAAACTGATGTAAGATAAAATTACTCAGT
>NZ_QUIV01000025.1 GCF_003480315.1 Clostridium sp. AM33-3
AACATTCCAATCAGCACCGAGCGCCGACGGCTATACAAATCCGCCACCACACCGGTGGGCATCTCGAACAGAAAGCAGGAGGTCTCCTGAACCGTCCCTACCAGGACAAGCTGGAAAGCATCCAGCTGCACCACCTCCATGTGGTACACGATGGAAAGCACTGTGGACATAGAAACCGCCAGGGAACAGACAAATCGGAACAGCAGGTAGACAGAATATGCCTTTGAATTTTTAGCAAACATGAAGTTACATTCTCCTTTCAAATCTCATTTTATATGACTTTTGCAAGCTGTTAAGCTAACTTGTGGAACATATGCCGAACCTTATCTATACGGCTATTCGGGCGGCGGGGTTGGCAAATAAATTTACCAATAGCTGGCTGGTATCCTTTTAACTCTGTCAAGCAGACTCCCTGCCCATTTGTGAAATAAGTTAAATCGTTCCTGTATTCTTGAATACATCTAGCAGGGATTTCTCCTTTCAGAATGACCTCGTCATTCTTTATCTGAGTACTTACAATATCTGCACAATACCTTGGAGCATCATGATACGCCCGTGAGAGATATTCCTGCGGTGCATAAATTTCAAAGTGGAGATATGGCTCTAATAGTTCTGTCCCTGCTTTTTTTAAAGCCTGCTCCAATACGATAGGGGAAAGCAGCCGAAAGTCTGCGGGGGTACTTACAGGACTATAATACAATCCATATTCAAAACAGATTTTACAGTCTGTCACTTTCCATCCATACAGCCCCTGCTCGCAGCCATAAAGAACCCCCTCCATAACCGCATTTTGGAACGATTGATTTAAATATCCAAGTGAAACTCTGCTTTCATACTGCACTCCGCTTCCAATAGGGAGCGGCTCTATGGACAACCCGACAGAAGCCCAGAAAGGATTTGGCGGGACTTCTATGTGGATGGTATATTCTGCTTTTCTAAGCGGTCTTTCCATATATATAACAGTAGGCTCTTTTATTTCTGCCTCCACATGATATTTTTCCTCAAGGATGGCACAAATGACTTCCATCTGCACATTCCCCAAAAAAGAAAGTATAATCTCATGCGTTGTAGTATCCACATAATATTTTAAAAGAGGGTCGCCATCTGAAATTTCTGTAAGTGCCCCAAGCAATATTTCCCGCTGTTCAGGTTTCTTTACTGCAATCGTTGTTTGGAGCATAGGGAGAGGATTTTCAATAAATTTTCTCTGCGGCAACAGCATTTCGTTCCCCAAAATACTGTTTAGCTGCAAAACATCATTTGGTAAAATTACAATATCACCAGAGCAGGCTGTATCGGATGGATATAATTCACCGTTTGTCGGAACACACATCTCTGTGATTTTTATTTTCTCTTTTTCAGATATTCTAATAACATCCCTCAAATGCAATGTTCCGCTATATATACGCACATAAACAAAACGCCGCCTTTTCTCTGAATATTCAATCTTAAAAACCTGCCCGCATAATTCAGATTGACCTTCAGGCGTTGATGAATAAAATTTACTGGCAATCACTTCTATAAGCTGCCGAATCCCCAGATTGTTTTTAGCGCTTCCGTGATAAACGGGAAATAACGTTCCGTTTTGGAATCTCCTGTTTTCTTCCTGTTCCAGTTCTGACATTTTAAACGGTTTCCCTGACATATATTTCTCTAATAGTTCATCGTTTCCCATAATTACCGCATCCCACTGTTCCATATCGTCATTGTCCGTTACATTTATATGGGGATGCTGCCCAACCTTTTGCTTCACTATAATTTCCGAAGAAAGCTTTGCTTTCATTTCCCGATATACCATTGGCAAATCAATCCCCTCTTGGTCAATTTTATTGATGAAAAAGATTGTCGGAATCTTCATTGTCTGTAGTGCATGAAACAGTATACGGGTCTGTGCCTGTATGCCATCCTTTGCAGAAACTAATAATACTGCTCCGTCTAAAACGGATAAAGAACGGTATACTTCCGCCAAAAAATCCATATGGCCTGGCGTATCTATAATGTTGACTTTTACATCCTCCCACTGAAAAGATGTCACTGCTGTCTGGATAGTGATTCCCCTTTGACGCTCCAAATTCATTGTATCTGTCCTTGTTGTGCCTTCATCTACGCTCCCTAGTTCTGCAATTGCACCACTGGTATATAATAAACTTTCCGTTAATGTTGTCTTTCCTGCGTCAACGTGAGCCAGAATGCCTAAGTTAATTATTTTCATGTGATTTTCCTCCTATCAACACCCAAAAAAGGGCATAAAAATACCCAGTGATAAATACTCCTATCACTGGGTAAATAACTCCAATAGCCCCAAAACACTTATATGTTTTCGGGCATATAAAATTACATGATAAAAGTATTCTTAAACTGGGTACAAAAAACTAAGCCCCATATTAAAAGTGAAACGGGACTGCTACTTTTTGTTCCCACTATCAAATTGACAGTTTATTTAAGAATACCTTGCCGCATATTTATTAACTCCTTGTATAAAACTGAATCTAATTATATTCCTTAACCCTTTATTTGTCAAGCCCTTTTTAGCATTATTGACAAGAGTATCTTCCTGCATTTCTTTGATCTGGTTCTGCATATTGGTGAGTTCTTCCGTCATGGAATCAATCTTTTTCTCCAGTCCATCCACATAGCTGCATATCTCAAATACATCGTTTGCCTGCTCTTTCATGGCATTTTTCTTTAATAAGTCGAGAAGTTCTCTTATGACCTCCTCATTGGTAAGTGTTTTTCCTGCTTCCATATCCATTCTGTTTCCTCCATTCTGTAAATGGGGCAGCCTTGGCCGCCCCTGTACTCTGATTACTGATTATCGAAAGGGCGTCGCCTCTTTGTCCTTCTCTTTATCGGGATTGCCATGATGTTTCTCTGCACTCTCTCTTGCATTTTCGTTGCTCTTATCCTTTGCTTTCTCATATTCAGAGATAATCTCATTATAGAGTTTTTCCCTGAAATCCTTTGTGACCGGATAGCAGACATCCTGGTAGATTGGCTTGCCCTGCTCGTCCACCTGCTTTGTCTTATAAGAAGGCATTGATACAAAGATTTTCTCTTTGCCCTGCACGATATTGATGTTATTTACGATGAAACTGTTTTCAAAATAAATGCGTGCAAGTCCCTTGATGTTACTACCTTCCCTCTCATAAGGTGTTACAGTTACGGAAAACTCCGGCATTTCCTGTGTACGCTCCTGCTTCTGTGTCTCCTCTTTCTCCGGTTCCTTAATTCTTGCATAGGCATCAAGGATATTGGTATAGAGTTCCTCTCGAAACTCTGCTGTGATAGGATTGCACACATCCTTATAGATCACACCGTTGCTTTCATCACGCTCATTGGAGCGGTATCTTGGCATTGATACAAAAAGCTCTCCCTTATCCTTATTCTCAAGGATTGCAATATTGGTAATCTTAAATGAATCACCAAATACTACTGTTGCAAATCCTTTGATGTTGCTGCCCTCTTTTGCTCTTACTTCGTTTACTTTAATTGAATACTTCATATGCTATTCCTCGCTTTCTTTTTGTTCTTTGTTTTGCTCCGGTATGATAAGCTCACACCAAAGCTGTTCTATCTGTTCACAAGACAATCTGCCATTAAGCCAGTTGCCAAGTGTAACGACCATTCCATCCTGCTCGTAATAGAGCCACTCCTGTGTTTCAATGTTCCCCTCATACACGATAGTCACATCAAAATCAGGCATTATTCAATTGTTATGTCCAATCTCTCTTGGACAATTGATATTCTACAATGCACTTTAATTTTACGGAAGTGACACCACTGGTGTATTTTTACGAATTTTCACCAGTTTTTGGTGTATTTGTCATTTCCTTTAATTTGTTCCATGTATGCTTAGGCAGTTCTCTTGCCGGCTCTCTGAATCGTTCAAGATATTTTTCAAATAATTCCGTATTGATTAATGCTGAATTACCGACTTTATAGACTGCTCCTGCCTCTCTCGCAATTACTATGATTCTCGATTTACTTATCCCATAAATAATCGCTCCTTCCTCTGCATTGACAAATTTTTTCATAAAATCCTTTGTATCTGAATAGCACTTATATGAGTAACTCATTCATCAGTCTCCTTTCACATTTGGCAATGGATGTTTCATTTCTGTTGGCGGTTCTCTGAATTGCTCCATATATTCATCAAACACCTCCAGATTAATCAGAATAGTATTTCCTTTTGCTTCGCCTATCTTATATACAGCTCCAGCTGCTCTAGCCATTTCGATAAATCTATGATGTCCTATGCTGTAAGTCATTGAACCCTCACCGATTCTCACAAACTTCTTTTCCACAATTTTATTTGAACTAGGAACTCTTGCAGAATGTTTCATAAATTTCATCAACCTTTCCTTATGTACTAATATAATCTTTGCAAGCTGATATCTTGCTCCAGCAGCCAACGCTATATCCATTGCCTCATCTTGTGTTACATCTAATAAAGCCATTACCTCATCAATACGAATAAATCTTGGTTTTACAGTTTCTTTTCTATAGGCACAAACTGAACCACTCAATGTATTTACCATAACATCACCTACTTATAAAACTCAGAATCTGTAATATGAAAAGTTTCAAGATACTTATCCAATATTTCTGTATTAACAAGTACAAGCTGACCAATTTTATAACAAGCCTTGGCATCCTTAGCCACTTCTTGAAATTTTGTCATTCCCATACTGTACATTTTTGCACCATCTGAATATCTTACAAACTTTTTTGCATCCTCATATCTATCTTTCTTCTTTGATTCATTCATTGCTGTGCTCCTTTCACTTTGACTTCATAACAAATGATGCATTTTCTCCATAACGCAAAAAAGAGGACATCTTCTAAATTTCTTTAGAAAATGTCCTCTTAGTAGTTCATATTTGATTGAATCTTTTTCTTTTCAGATTGTGTACTCTTTCATACTGATGTAAATGACTATGTCAAAATGCGTCTTTTAATGCGTCCTTTGACGTACTCAAATGCCTCAACCCCGCATAAACACTAGGTTTATTTATCCAAGCTCTTCATTGTTGGGAACAGTAATACATCACGGATGGCCGGGCTGTTGGTGAACAGCATTACCAGACGGTCGATACCGTAACCGATACCGCCTGTCGGAGGCATACCGATCTCCAGTGCGTTCATGAAGTCTTCATCGGTGGTGTTTGCCTCGTCATCACCTGCTGCCAGTGCAGCCTCCTGTGCTTTGAAACGCTCTCTCTGGTCGATCGGGTCGTTTAACTCGGAGTATGCGTTACACATCTCACGTCCGTAGATGTACATCTCGAAGCGCTCTACATACTCTGGTTTATCCGGCTTTCTCTTGGTCAGCGGTGAGATTTCTACCGGATGATCCATGATAAAGGTCGGCTGGATCAGGTTTTCTTCTACGAACTCTTCGAAGAAGAGGTTGATGATATCGCCGCGCACATGACGGTCTTCGTAGTGAACACCCTTCTCGTCTGCCAGCTTCTTAGCCTCTTCAGTGGTCTGGATCTCGTCGAAGTCAACTCCTGCATATTTCTTGATCGCATCTACCATAGTCAGACGCTCGAACGGCTTGCCTAAATCAATCTCAACGTCTGCATACGGAATGGTGGTGGTTCCCATAACCTCATTTGCGATGTGACGGAACATATTCTCGGTTAAGTCCATCATACCGTAGTAATCGGTATATGCCTGGTACAGCTCCATGAGGGTGAACTCCGGGTTGTGGCGAGTATCAAGACCCTCGTTACGGAATACACGGCCGATCTCGTATACACGTTCCATGCCGCCTACGATCAGTCTCTTTAAGTACAGCTCCAGGGAAATACGAAGCTTTACATCCTCATCCAGTGCGTTGTAATGGGTCTCAAACGGTCTTGCAGCAGCGCCGCCTGCGTTTGCCACCAGCATCGGGGTTTCTACCTCTAAGAAGCCCTGTCCGTCTAAGTAACGACGGATGCAGCTGATGATGCGGGAACGCATCACGAAGGTTTTCTTCACGTCCTCGTTCATGATCAGGTCTGTATAGCGCTGACGGTAACGCACGTCCGTGTTGGTCAGACCGTGATATTTCTCCGGAAGGATCTGCAGGCTCTTGGAGAGCAGCACCATGGAGGTTGCGTGAATTGAGATCTCACCCATCTTGGTGGTGAAGACGATACCTTTAATGCCCACGATATCACCGATATCCATACGCTTGAAGTCTTTGTATGCTTCTTCACCCAGGTCATCACGCGCAACGTAGCACTGGATGTTGCCCTTTAAATCCTGAACATTGCAGAAGGATGCTTTACCCATGACACGCTTGGACATCATACGTCCTGCAATGGATACTTCTTTGCCTTCCCATTCTGCATAGTCTGCTTTTACGTCCTCGCTGTGTGCGGTTACGTCATACTTTGTGATCTGGAACGGATCCTTGCCTGCTGCCTGAAGCTCTGCCAGTTTTTCACGGCGAACCTTCAGAAGCTGGTTGAGATCCGGCTCCTTCGCATTCTGCTGCTTTGCGTTCTGCTGCTCTGCCATCTTTTCCCTTACTCCTTCGTTCTTGTTGTTGTTCACACACGGTGCAAACAGTTACATCTTTTCGTAACTGTTCAGTACCTTCACAGTCACGAGCAAAAATCCATGAAAAATTGCCTGCGGCAATGGGATTTTTGCCTACCCGCCTATGTTTTCTTACGGTCAGCGCAGTAAATGCGCAGACCTACTGAACAGTTACATCTTTTCTTCTATAAATTAATAAAACAGAATACTGTTTTTATGATACTCTCCGGATCTCCAGAACCTTGTACTGAAGCACGCCGGCCTGAGTCTCTACATCGACAACATCGCCAACGCTCTTGCCGATCAGTGCTGCGCCTACCGGAGACTCATTGGAAATCTTGTTCTGCAGACTGTTTGCCTCGGTTGAGCCAACAATCTTGAACTCCATCTCTTCATCAAAATCTACATCGTATACCTTTACCTGGCAGCCAATGCTTACTTTGTCTAAGTCGATCTCGTCCTCGTCTACAACCTCTGCGTTCTTTAACAGCTTCTCCAGCTCTTCAATACGCAGCTCGATGTCTCTCTGCTCGTCCTTGGCTGCATCGTACTCAGCATTCTCGGACAGGTCACCCTGCTCACGCGCCTCTTTGATCTTCTGCGCGATTTCCTGTCTGCGATGGATTTTTAAATCCTGTAACTCATCCTCATACTTTTTTAAACCTTCATAGGTTAAAATGTGTTTCTTGCTATCTGCCATGACACTCATTTCCTTCCTTATTTACACTGCCGCCGCGCGGAACCTCCGCCTCCGAAGCAGTTATTTTGGCACCTGAAACCACAGTCTGAGCTAACCCCCGGAACCTGTGATCATACATTCTGAATATTATACTTGAAAGCACTTTCCTTGTCAAGCATCCCGTGCTGTTTCAGCAGCTCCACCAGTTCTTCTTCTGTTTCCAGCATATTGCATTCTCTGCGGATCGAGGAAGAATGCGGAAGCCCTGCAGTATACCAGGCAATGTGCTTACGCATCTCCTTCATGCCAATATACTCACCCTTAAAGGCTACATGGATCCGAGTGTGGCGCAGGATCATCTCTCCCACCTCCACCGGTCCAGGCGGCGGAAGCACTTCCCCGGTTTCCAGATAATGTTGGATCCGTTTGAAAATCCATGGGTTTCCTCTTGCACCGCGGCCTATCATCAGGCCGTCACAGCCTGTTTCCTCTAACATCCGCTTCGCATCCTGCGGCTCAAAGATGTCTCCGTTTCCGATGACCGGAATTTTCACAGCTTCCTTCACCTGACGGATGATATCCCAGTCTGCCCTGCCGGAATAATACTGTTCTCTGGTCCGTCCGTGCACCGCCACAGCAGCCACACCACAGCTCTCAGCAATCTTCGCAATCTCTACGGCATTCACGTGATCGTCATCAAAGCCCTTGCGGAACTTGACCGTGACCGGCTTGTGTACCTTTCGCACCAGTGCAGATAACAGCTCCTCCACCAGCTTCGGATTCTTCATCAGGGCAGAGCCCTCACCGTTTCCGACAATCTTCGGCACCGGACATCCCATGTTCAGATCGATGATGTCATAAGGCCCATCCTCCACCTGGTGGGCAATGTCACTGACGATTTCCGGATCCGAACCGAACAGCTGCAAAGACACAGGACGCTCACCCTCGTCAATGGCCATAAGCTCCTTCGTGTTACGGTTCTTGTAAAGAATGGCTTTTGCACTCACCATCTCAGTGACAAGAAGTCCACAGCCCTGCTCCCGGCACAGCTGCCGGAAGGACATATCCGTAACGCCTGCCATGGGAGCCAGGATCAGGTTGTTATCCAGCTCTACATTTCCAATCCTCAGCTTCATTCTTCCGGTTCCTCACCAAGATAGAATACCTTAAAGTACAGTTCCAGGGCCTTTAAGAACTCCTGCCCATCCTGTCGGTACTGCTTGATCTTTAAGTCTGCGCCGATCTCATCGCAGTAGCCATCGTACTCTGAAATAGTATGCCTGAACTCCAGCGTGCCATCCGGCTCAAATTCCATGGTAAGAATACCGCCGCATTCCTCCGTAAACCAGACACACATCACGTGAAGCTGCTTCTTCACTGCCTCCGGGAGGCTGTCAAACTCTTCATTAAAATAATACTTTTTTTCATAGCTGTTAGAACCACAAAGAACGATATTTCCGTCCTGTCCTGTCATCCGCGATTTCCTCCTGAATCCGTTTCCTGCTGCCTTCTGATCTTCTCGCCAGATCTGCAGCTGCGATTTGTCAAAATTTTCTCATATCCATAAACACGAAACACGCCCGGCGGATATGCTGCCGGGCGAAGATTTCTTTTTCGATTGTATCATGCAGTCCTGTTCTGTCAGCCTGCTTCCATGATGCTTCCTATTTCGCAAGCATCTTTGCGATTTCAAACTGCTCCTCGGAAATGTCCTTCTTCATCTGAAGTGCTTCCTGGATGTCGAAATCTACGAACTCACCGTGCTTATAAGCGACCAGGCGATTGCTCTTTCCTTCGCACAGAAGCTCTGCTGCCCTTGCCCCCATAATGGACGCGTACACACGGTCCTTACAAGTTGGGGTGCCGCCTCGCTGCATGTGGCCCAGAATGGTGGCTCTTGTCTCAATACCGGTTGCTGCCTCAATGCGGCGTGCCATGGAACCAGAATGTCCGATACCCTCCGCATTGATGATGATATTGTGTTTCTTGCCGCGCTTGCGGTTCTCTATGATGCGGTCGATGAGAGCCTGCTCATTGCCGTCATAACGTTCCGGAAGCAGAATATCCTCCGCGCCGTTTGCAATACCACACCACAGTGCGATATAACCGGCATTGCGGCCCATAACCTCAATGATACTGCAGCGCTCATGAGATGTAGAAGTGTCACGTACCTTATCGATTGCCTCCATGGCGGTATTGACTGCCGTATCGAATCCGATGGTGTAATCGGTGCAGGCAATGTCCAGATCGATGGTTCCCGGAACGCCAATGGTATTAACGCCAAGGGCTGCCAGCTTACCGGCTCCCCGGAAAGAACCGTCACCGCCGATGACTACGATGCCGTCAATACCGTGCTTGTGGCAGATCTCCGCGCCCTGCTGCTGACCTTCCGCCGTTACAAACTCCATACATCTTGCTGTGTACAGGATGGTACCTCCACGGAAAATGATATTGGACACATCGGTACTGCTCATGTCTACGATCTCTTCCTGTAAAAGTCCTGCGTAGCCACGCATGATTCCTTTTACCTTCATACCCTTACTGATGGCAGTACGAACCACCGCACGGATGGCTGCGTTCATGCCTGGAGCATCTCCTCCGCTTGTCAGGACACCGATTGTCTTTACTTGCTTTGCCATAGTTGTCTCCTCCTGTTACCCTTCGTTTTCGCGATGAGCTCTCTGTCTCGTGCAGAAAGCGCTGCGCGATTTCCATTCCGTTTATTTTATATAGATGCACTTTTTTTCATACAAACTGTATTCTAAAACATTTTTTCTATCTTTTCAATCCCTTTTCCACAACTTTGACATTCTTTTCACCAATTATTTTCATCAGCTTTTCCGTCACTTCTGTTGACGCTGCCACATGCCAGTTTGCGGGAAGAACCTTCTTTGCCCGTTCCTTTTCCAGATAAATGATCACGGTATCATGGCCATCAGAGCCCCTCAGAATTTCCGTCACTTCCGGCCACCGGGCATCATACTCGGTCTTATCGGCAAACTTCAGCCACAGATCCTTCGGAACCTCGTCAAAGGGGATCACCTGCTCACAGATCAGCCGTCCTGCCGGGTCATCCCCAATGGAGGTACGTCCGCTGATAAACACCTTTGCATCCTCATTCAGGAGCTGCTTCTTATTCTCATAATCCCGCGGGAAGACGATGACTTCCACGGAACCAACCATATCCTCCAGAGTCACAAAGGCCATCTGCTGGCCATTCTTCGTAAGCTTTACGGTCCTGGCTGTTATCATGCCGCCAATGGTCGCCCGGGCGCCGTCTTCCACAACAGCTCTTCCTGTCTCCTCATCCACCATAAAATCGGTTGTTTTGGCGGTAATGCTGTTTTTCCAGGTTTCAAGATACTCATCCATCGGATGACCACTGACATAGATGCCAAGTGTCTCCTTCTCGAAGGCCAAAAGCTCTCCCTTCGGAAACTCCGGCACCTTCGGCATGGTGATCTGGTATTGCTGCTTTTCTTCCTCTGCCGCAAAATCAAAAAGGCTCAGCTGACCCTCCAGCACATTTTTGCGGTCCTTATTTTTCTGATCCAGAAGTTCCGGCGCAATCATGGTCTTCTGTCTCCGGTTGCCCGGAAGAGAATCCATGGCACCGGCCTTGATGAAATTCTCCAGGGTACGCTTATTCACCTCACGGCCGCCCATGCGCTCCACAAAATCATCAATGGAGGTAAAAAGGCCGTTATTCTGACGCTCCCGGATGATCTCGTCCACCACATTGCGTCCAATGCTCTTGATTGCCGACAAACCATATCGGATCGCATCACCGGAAACAGAGAAACCGCTCTGCCCTTCGTTGATGTCAGGCGGCAGGATACGAATGCCCATCTGGCGGCAGGTCAGAATGTACTCCGACACCTTACCCACATTGTCCATAACAGAGGTCATAAGTGCCGCGAAGAACTCCTTCGGATAATAGTATTTCAGATACGCCGTCTGATATGCAACCACCGCATAGCAGGCTGCATGGGATTTGTTAAAGGCGTACCTTGCGAAATCGATCATCTCATCATAAATATGATTTGCAGTCTTCTCATCAATGCCATTCTCAATACAGCCCTTTACGTTTTCTTCCTGATTGCCGTACACGAAATTCTGGCGTTCCTTCTCCATGACCGCCGCCTTCTTCTTGGACATGGCACGGCGCACCAGATCGCTTCGGCCCATGGTATAGCCCGCCAGATCGCGAACGATCTGCATAACCTGTTCCTGGTAGACGATACAGCCATAGGTCGGTCCCAGAATATGCTCCAGCTGCGGACATTCATATGTGATGGAGTCCTTATCATTCTTTCCTTTCAAATAACGCGGAATGAAATCCATCGGTCCCGGACGATAGAGAGAAATCCCCGCAATGATATCCTCCAGGTTTTCGGGCCGCAGCTCCTTCATGAAGCTTTTCATTCCCGAACTCTCCAGCTGGAAGATGCCATCGCACTTTCCGGTGCCAATGGATGCCAGGACATCTTTATCATTATAATCAATTTCTTCCATAACCAGATGAACGCCGTAGTTTTCCTCTGCCTGACGCACCGCATTCTGAATGACAGTCAGGGTTCGGAGGCCTAAAAAGTCCATCTTTAACAGTCCAAGCTCCTCCAGCGTCGTCATGGTAAACTGTGTGGTAATGGTACCGTCTGATGCGCGGGAAAGCGGAACAAACTCATCCATGGCCCGCTGGCCGATCACCACGCCGGCCGCGTGCATGGAGGTATGACGCGGAAGGCCCTCCAGGCGCTTGGCCATGTCGATGAGGTAGCGCACCTCATCATCATTCTGATAGGCCTCACGCAGATCCGGACTTTGCTTTAAGGCCTTTTCCAGGGTCATGCCGAGATCTCCCGGGATCATCTTTGCGATTGCGTCACAGCGGGCGTACGGAAGGTCCAGAACACGTCCCACATCCCGCACAACACCCTTGGCCGCCAGGGTACCGAAGGTAACGATCTGTACCACCTGATCCTTTCCGTATTTCTCGACCACGTAATCGATGACTTCCTGCCTGCGTTCGAAGCAGAAGTCAATATCGATATCCGGCATGGATACCCGTTCCGGGTTCAGGAAACGCTCAAAGAGCAGATCATAGCGCACCGGATCGATATTAGTGATCTCCAGACAGTAGGAAACGATACTTCCCGCTGCGGACCCTCGTCCCGGACCGACCATGATGTCGTGGGATCTTGCGAAATGAATGAAATCCCATACGATCAGGAAGTAATCCACATACCCCATATTGTGGATTACGCCCAGCTCGTAGGAAAGGCGTTCCTGCAGGGTTCCATCATCATTTGGGTAACGCTTCGCCATGCCATCCTGGCACAGCTTATTCAGATAGCTCCAGGAATCGTATCCCTCCGGCACCTCGTACTTCGGCAGCTTTGTCACGCCAAACTCGATCTCAACGTTGCAGCGCTCCGCGATCTTATGGGTGTTATCGATGGCTTCCTGGGCGTATGGAAACAGCGCCCGCATCTCCTCCTCAGATTTCACGTAATACTGACCGCCCTCGTAACGCATACGGTTCTCATCAGAGACTTTTTTCCCGGTCTGGATACACAGCAGAATGTCATGCGCTGCCGCATCCTCCGCGAGAATATAGTGGATATCGTTGGTTGCCACCAGATCTATGGACAGTTCCCGGCTCATGCGCATAAGTCCCTGGTTTACGGTTTTCTGGGTCGGAATTCCATGATCCTGCAGCTCTAAAAAGAAATTGCCCTTTCCGAAAATATCCTCATAATGTCTTGCGGACCTGCAGGCTTCCTCATACATGCCCCGGGCCAGATAGCGCTGTACCTCACCCGCCAGGCAGGCACTTAGGGCGATCACGCCCTCATGGTAGGTTTCTAACACCTCATAGTCCACGCGGGGCTTATAATAAAAGCCATCCACAAAGCCCCTGGATACGATCTTCATCAGGTTGTGGTATCCGGTATCATTTTCTGCCAGCAGGACCAGATGGTAATATCGGTCCTCGCCATTTGAAGTTTCCCGGTCAAATCGGGATCCCGGCGCAACATAGACCTCACAGCCGATGATGGGCTTAATGCCCACCTCCTTTGCCGCACGGTAAAAATCGATGACGCCATACATGACTCCATGATCGGTGACGGCCATGCTGTCCATGCCAAGCTCTTTCGCCCGCGCTGCCAGCTCTTTGATCTTGCAGGAACCATCCAGCAGACTGTACTCTGTATGGACGTGCAAATGTGTAAATGCCACTGTTTTCTCCTTTTTATATCTTATTTACAAAAACAGGGCGGAAATGTTATTTCCACCCTGCTGCTTCAGCATCTTTTGTATAGATCAACTTTTGGGGAAATGATCGGTATGATCTTACTTTTCACCCTTTAAGTACTTTTCAATATTGTCAAGTGCCTCTTGTTCGTCTCCTCCATCAGCAGAAACGGTAATATCCTCACCAGCGCCCATGCCAAGTGTCATCATACCCATAATGCTCTTTGCATTGACCCGGGCATTGTTATTCTCTACATAGATCTGACTGTCAAACTGGCTCGCAATCTGAACCAACATAGCTACTGGTCTTGCCTCAAGTCCGGATGAAAGCCCAATGGTGATTGTTTTCTTTAACATAATTATCCTCCTCGTTTTCGGGTATGATCGCATGTTTTCTTTCTGCTTATACCCCTGTGTCCGGCCGTTCCTGTCTCAGCAGTTCTGCCATACTCCCCAATTTTCTAAGGCGATGGTTTACCCCTGATTTACCGACCGGCGGATCCAAAGCCTCTCCAAGTTCCTTTAATGTGGCCTCCGGTCTGGCCAACCTTAACTCTGCGATTTCCCTCAGGTTATCCGGCAGACTGTCCAATCCTGCCTTATCCCTGATGTATATGATATCTTCCATCTGCTTGACTGCCGCCGATACCGTTTTGTTGATATTGGCTGTCTCACAGTTTACCTGCCGGTTCACACTTCCGCGCATCTCCTTGAGAATGCGGATGTTCTCCAGCTCCATAAGGGCAACCGGTGCTTCCATAACGTTCAAAATATCTACGATTTGGCTTCCCTCTTTGATGTAGACCACGAAATACTTCTTTCGCAGCACGATCTTGGCTTCTATCCCCATGGAAAGGATGAGACCCTGGATCTGCTTTGCCTTTGCTTCAGTAGCACAGGCAATCTCAAAGTGGTAAAACTTTTCCGGATCGCTGATCGAACCTGCTGCCAGAAACGCTCCACGGATGAATGCGCGCTTGCAGCAGTTCTGCATAAGAACCACATTCTGGGCCAGTGACAGATTTTCCTCAATCTCCCCGTACTGGTCGATGAGTTTGACTGCCTGAAGCACCCGCATGGCATCCTCGTGATGAGTGACTGCAACAGTGCAGGTCCTGTTTCTGTGGTTCCCGATGCTCTGCCGTATGGAGACATCAATTCCTATATTAAATGTTTTTTTCAATAATGTAAAGTACTTTCTTGCAACTGCTTCATTTTCCGTGTGAATCTTCACCCGGTAACGGTCATTCTCTGAAATCTGGATACGGCCGCAGAGGCTTAAGATTGCCGCGATCTCCGCGATCTGGCAATGTCTGGCCGAAGAAAGCTGCCTTGAAAGTTCTTCCTTTACCTTAGAAGAAAATGACATATCCTGCTCCTGTATTCCGATTTCTGCCCGGGCATTCCGAGACAGAAATCCACCATTGTCCTGCTACCGTCCGATATCCCGGTGCTCAATCTTCAGTCCGTATTCCTCCAGACCGCTTAAATGCTGATACAGCGCATTGGCCACAGTAACGGAGCGGTGTCTGCCCCCGGTACAGCCAATGGCGATCACCAGTTGGTTCTTTCCTTCCTGCACATAATTGGGGATCAGGAAATCCAGCATCCCGTACAGCATGGAAAGAAAGCGGTCTGCTGTACCGCCCTGGCGGACATACGCCTGCACCTCCGCCTCCTGACCGGTGTGGCTGCGCAGTGCCTCCACATAGTAGGGATTTGGAAGAAAACGTACATCGAAAACAAGATCTGCGTCATTCGGGATGCCATACTTAAATCCAAAGGACAGCACTGTGATAAACAGGTTCTGATACCTGCGGTCCTGGACAAAGATTTTTTCCAGCTCACTGCGCAGTTCCCGAGTAAGAAGACTGCTGGTATCCAGGATCATATCCGCCTGCTGTTTGATAAACGCAAGCTTTTCCCGCTCCAGCTGGATGCCGCTGTCCACACGGCCCTTCCCGGCCAGTGGATGCGACCGCCTGGTTTCTTTATAGCGCTTTACCAGTGTCGCATCGCTGCTGTCCAGAAACAGGATCTCGTAAGGCACCTGCTGCGCTTTCCAGTTTTCCAGAACCTGCTCCAGCTGCGGCAACTCCTCTCCGCTGCGGATATCGATGCCCAGTGCCACTTCCTCGTGGGCTGCCGGCTTCTGCATGACCAGTTCTACAAATGCCTCCATCAGGGGGATCGGCAGATTGTCCACACAGTAAAAGCCAAGATCCTCCAGCATTTTGAGAGCCGAGGTTTTTCCGGCTCCCGACATTCCCGTCATGATTACCAGTCTCATCTGTTTTCTCCGTTTCTCAAAACTCACCCAAAAGCTTTACTTCCAGTTCCAGCTCCACACCAGACTGCGCTTTCACCTTTTCCTGTACCTGTCTGCACAGAGAAAGGATATCTGCAGAGGTGGCATGATCCCGGTTGATCACAAAGCCGCAGTGCTTCTCTGACACCTGGGCGCCGCCCACACGGAAGCCGCGAAGCCCTGCATCCTGGATCAGTCTGCCTGCGAAATGGCCTTCCGGGCGCTTGAAGGTACTGCCTGCACTCGGGTATTCCAATGGCTGCTTTTCACGGCGTTTTGATGCCAGATCATCCATGACCGCACGGATGTCATCAGCGTTTCCCGGCTGCAGCTGAAGCACTGCCTCCAGCACAATATAACCGTTTTTCTGGACGCAGCTGGTCCGGTAGCCCAGTTCCAGTTCTTCTGCCGGAAGTGTTTTCACCTCTCCCTCCGGAGTCAGGACCGTTGCCTCCCTTAATACCTGACATAATTCTCCGCCGTACGCGCCCGCATTCATGACCACGGCACCTCCGATGGTGCCCGGAATCCCAGCTGCAAACTCAAAGCCGGTCAGTGATGCGTTCAGCACCTGCTTTGCCACAGCGGAAAGCAGGGCACCTGCACCGGTCCTCACCTGAGCTCCTTCTATTGTCACCTGGGCAAACGGTTTTCCGAAAGAGATCAGTACTCCGCGGTAACCCCCGTCGCCCACCAGCAGATTGCTGCCGTTTCCGATGATGGTATATGCCACATTTTCTTCCCTGCAGATATCCAGCACCTGCTTTAATTCTTCCACACCGGATGGCTCAATATAAATGTCTGCCGGGCCTCCTGTGCGGAAGGTGGTATGGCGGCTCATTGGCTCATCGGTCAGAAATATTCCCGCGCCCACCGCCTGTTTCAGTCTTTCTGCTGCCTGTTTCATAGTTTTTGTTCTGCCTTTATTCATTTTTGCTGTTAAGCGATGTTCCTGGCACTGTTTTTACTTGTTGCCAAGGTTTGCCTGTACGCGGTTGTACAGTTCCTGAGCCGCATTGTATCCCATCTTCTTCTGACGATAGTTAACGGCTGCGGACTCTACGATGATGGCCAGGTTTCTGCCCGGACGGATCGGGATGTTATGGCAGACCACCTGATTGCCGAGAAACTCCGTGTAGCGGTCCTCCAGGCCCAGCCGGTCGTACTCTTTGTCCTTGTCCCAGTCCTCCAGCTTAATGACCATGTCGATATTCTGGGTATCTTTTACGCTCTCAACACCGTACAGGGACTTCACATCAATGATACCGATACCTCGCAGCTCGATAAAGTGCTTGGTGATATCCGGCGCACTTCCTACCAGAGTCGCGTCACTGACTTTGCGGATCTCTACAACATCATCGGATACAAGACGGTGTCCGCGCTTGATCAGCTCCAGGGCTGCCTCACTCTTTCCGATACCGCTCTCGCCCATGATCAGCACACCTTCACCAAATACGTCCACCAGCACACCATGGATGCTGATACACGGAGCCAGCTTGACCTTCAGCCAGCGGATGACTTCTGCCATCAGATCAGAGGTGCTCTTTTCAGATACCATCAGAGGGACCTGATAGTGCAGGCACAGATTCTGCATATCTTCATCCGGCTCCTGGCCGCGGCTGTAAACCACACACGGAATCTCACTGGAAAGAAGCTTATCATAGCGTTCCATCCGCACCTCGCGCGGCAGGGTATTGATGTATGCCTGCTCCACATATCCGATGATCTGGACACGCTCCCGGTCAAAATGATCAAAAAAGCCCGTTAACTGAAGCGCCGGACGGTTTACATCCGGGTGACTCAATACCACCTTGTCTGCGTCAATTTCCGGAAGTACATTTTTCATTTTCATCTTTGTGATCAGTTCTGTAATTGTTACTCCGTACATATTGCCCCGCTCCTTTATCTTGTTTATTCAGCCCGATTCAAGCCCACAGGCTGTATCTGTTTTCAGAATAAGTTCATCATACCATAAATTCGGATGGTTGTCATCCGCGTTGGCAGGTTTCGCTGCTGCGAAAGAACCGGTACACACTTTCCGCCGCGGCGCGGTTCATGCCGGGGACCTGGGAAAGTTCTTCCTCACTGGCAGCCTGCACGGCCTCGATCGATCTAAAATGCTTCATCAGTGCCTTTCTCCTGGTATCTCCGATTCCGGGAATGTCATCCAGCACAGAGTGTACCTGGCTCTTGCTGCGCAGACTCCGGTGATACTCAATAGCAAACCTGTGAGCCTCGTCCTGGATTCTGGTAATGAGCCGGAACCCTTCGGAGTGCCGGTCAATGGGGATCTCCACATTCCGGTAATACAATCCGCGGGTCCGGTGGCTGTCATCCTTTACCATGCCGCATACCGGGATGGAAAGACCCAGCTCTGCGAGCACCTCCTGTGCAATGTTCACCTGTCCCCGCCCGCCATCCATCATTAGGATGTCCGGAAATCTGGTAAAGCTTCCGAATTTCTGTTCTTCTCCCTGTTCCTTTAACTGAGACATTTCTTCCAGTCCGTGGGTAAAGCGGCGCATTAATACCTCACGCATCGAGGCATAATCATTCGGCCCGGTAACGGTCCTGATGCGAAACTTTCGGTAATCACTGCGCTTCGGCCTGCCGTCCTCATACACAACCATGGAGCCGACTGACTCGTAGCCGGAAATGTTGGAGATATCAAAAGCCTCCATCCGGCGCACGCCGGTGAGCCCCAGCCAGGATGCCACCTCATTCATGGCGCCTATGGTGCGCATCTCATCCCTCTGGTTGCGCTCCAAATCCTGCCGCAATACCATGGACGCATTTTTCTGCGCCAGCTCTACCAGGCGCTCCTTCTGCCCTTTCTTTGGAACAACAATGCGGACCTTCTGGCCTTTTCGGGCACTGAGCCACTGCTCAATGACCTCCATATCCTCGATTTCCCTCTGGATCCACAGCTCTTTTGGCAGAAACGGCGTTCCGGCGTAGAACTGCTTTACAAAGCTGGTGAGGATCTGACTGCTGTCTTTTTCCGCGCCGATACGGATGCCGAAATGATCCCGTCCGATCAGTTTGCCCTCGCGCACAAAGAAGACCTGCACCACCGCATCGGTATCGTTCATGGCCATGGCAATGATGTCCCGGTCTTCCATACTGCTGCTGGTGATTTTCTGCTTCTGCGCCACCTTCTTCACGCTGGAAAGCAGATCCCGGTACTCCGCCGCTTTTTCATATTCCATTTTTTCAGCAGCTTCCATCATCTGTTTTTCCAGGCGTTTCAGCAGATTGTCATAATGTCCGTTTAAAAATTCAAGCACCTGCCTGATGTGCTCTGCGTACTCTTCTTTCCCGATGTAGCCCTGGCATGGCGCATCACACTGCCTGATATGATAGTTTAAGCAGGGGCGGTCTTTGCCGATATCCCGCGGGAGCAAACGGCTGCAGGTACGTACCTTATATAGCTTATGGATCAGATCAATCGTATCCTTAACCGCTCCGGCACTGGTGTACGGGCCAAAATACCGGCTCCTGTCCTTTTTCATGGTACGCGCAAACTGTACCCGGGGAAAATCCTCTCCCACTGTAACACGGATGTACGGATAAGCCTTGTCATCCTTTAACATCGTGTTATAACGCGGCTGGTGCTCTTTGATGAGATTGCACTCCAGCACCAGTGCCTCCAGCTCGGAATCGGTTACAATGTACTCAAACCGTGCGATGCGGGACACCATCTGCTGGATCTTGGCGGTTTTACCGCGGCTGCTCTGGAAATACTGGCGCACCCGGTTCTTTAAGCTGATGGCCTTGCCCACATAGATGATCTCATCCTTCGCATCGTGCATGATGTATACGCCCGGCTGGGAAGGAAGTTTTTTCAGTTCTTCTTCAATGTCAAATAACATAATTCCTCCTGATGGCAGTTCTGTCCTGTTCTGCTGCCCGTATGTTCTTTTTCCGCTGAAATAAAATCAGCGAAGGCGGCTGCCGTCATAGCGCTTCTGCATGGTGAGGAAACGGCGCACCGCGTAAAGCTGTTCCTGTAAAGAGCCCTGCTCCGGCTTCATATCCAGTACCAGATAGATACTGTCCAGTTCCTGCTGGGTGACGCGCTCCTCCAGAGCTTTCAGACATTCCATGCGCAGATCAAAATCCTCGGTGTCTAAAAACTGCAGAAATGCCGGGTCCGGGGTACGGTCCGCGTAATACCGGCGGGAATCCTGTCCGTTTCCCGCTGCGGCCTGTCCGCATCCTGCTGCCATTCCTGCTGCGTTTTGCTCCGGCTCTACCCGCTCAAATCTCCACTGCTGGGTCACCTCCGGGTATTTTTCATGATCCACCTCACTGGTAAACATATCGTATGGCCTCACATACACTCCGTAGTCCCCGTATAGTGCCTGGTAAACCACCATACTTTCGCCGGTTTCCGAGTGTCTGGCCACCGCCACGATCTGGTAGAGTTTATTTTTAAAATGCCGGTAAAATTCCCCCGGTCTTACGATTCGTTCTGTCATGTCCGTTTCCTGTCTCTTTCTGTTCTGGTTTCTTTCTATTCTTGTCTCTTTTGCTTTTTTCTCAGCCTTAAACCGTAGGCGGCAGCGTGGTTCCGGTCTCCGGCGGAGTTCCCGGCTCTTCTGCCGTCTCCATTGCTTCGGAAAGTGCCCGGGCAGCCGGAAAGCTTTTTCCTGCCAGATCTTCTCCGCCCGTTACGGTCAGGGCATCGTGTCCCGTTTCCTCCGGTGCATAGGTCGTTTCCGGGAGCTGTGCACGAGAAGCCGCGATCCGTTCATCCTCTTCGCTTGCTGCCTCCGGTGTCAGAAGGCCCTCCCAGTCGTAGGTACAGGCCGCATCCCACAAAAGCCACTCATCATAACCACAGTCATACACCGCCCGGATCTGTTCACGCACCTGGTCTCCTCCATAGGGGATATGATTCTTCAGCCAGCTGGCTGTAAAATCCTGCAGCCACGGACGCACTGCCGCCACATGACTTCCGTCGAGTCCTGCGAAATAAAGCTCCTTGCGTGATTCTGTCAGCGCTGCGCAGATGGTATCATACGGACGCATATCCGGGTGGTCAATCCCATAATTTCCGTCCGAATAATGGGACGGGTAGATCATGGGACTGATGTAATCCAGATGCTTTGCCATCTCTCCGTAAATCTGTCCCACGGAATCCGCATTCACATCACTGTTGATGATAGCGCCAAACACATCCGCGGATACAAAGAGTCCGGCTGCGCTCAGTTTCTCATACTCATATTCCATAAAGTCGAGGATCGCCTCGGTCCGGCTGCGGCCCTTGGTATCCTCCTCCGAAAATACCGCATCCTGCATTCCCTTTTCTGTACAAAAGCGCACATAATCAAACTGGATCTCATCGAATCCAAGCTTCTGCGCTTCCAGGGCGATCTCTGCCAGATACTCCCAGGCTTCCTCTTTATAAGGATTCACCCAGGCGTGGTTATCCCTGTCCTGAAACACCGTGCCATCCGCTTTCTTCACACACCAGTCCGGCTGCGCCTCAGCAAGCCACGCATCACGAAAAGCCGGAATCCTCGCAATGGCATAGATATGATGATCCTTTAATTTCTGCATCAGCCCAGCAATATCCTCAATATAAACCTTTGTGGAGCCAAGCTGCTTCACAAGAGGTGACTCCGTCTCACATACCACTCGCCCAAAATCATCCTTAAAATCAATGACAAGGGCATTCGCCTCGGTCCGGTCAAACTCGTTGATCAGATTGTCCACCAGGGCCGGAGTTCCTGCCACATAGGCGGAAATATAAATACCCTTTGCCCGGGTTTCCTCACGTTCCGGTATGTTGGAAATCCGGATTTCTGAAATCAGTTTCTGCTCTTCTGCTTCCGCTTTCTGCTCTGCTTTTTCGGCCTCTGAGGCTTCTTCTGCGTCAGAGCCTACCACGACCGGTTCCGGCGTCGTTGCGATTTTTTCCGCATTGCGGAGAAAACCACAGCCGGTGATCGCAAGAACAGTCAGCAGCAGACCGGCCAGAAGCCATCTTCGTTTTCCCTTCATAGTTCACGTTCCTCTTCTGTTTTTTATTATGAAATTATCTGTCCGGAAAATTCCGGTCATACACGATAACTAGAGTATACCACATATTACATTTTTTTGACAAATCCGGGTGCAAAACTCTCTTTTCTATGGTACAATACAACGAGCGAAAGAGAGCCATAACCATGCAAGCATGGTTATGGCGAACGGCGAGGCAGGCTCGTGAGGAAGTCACGAGCCTGCATGGAAAGGGGTATTAACAACTATGAAAATTGGATTTGACAATCAAAAGTACTTAAAAATGCAGTCTGAACACATCCGCGAGCGGATCAGCCAGTTCGGAGACAAGTTGTACCTGGAGTTCGGCGGAAAGCTGTTCGACGATTATCACGCTTCCCGTGTCCTGCCAGGCTTTGCGCCGGACAGCAAGCTGAACATGCTTCTGCAGCTGGCAGACCAGGCTGAGATCGTCATTGCCATCAATGCGGCAGACATTGAGAAAAACAAGATCCGCCACGATCTTGGCATCACCTACGATGCGGACGTACTGCGTCTCATCCAGGAATACCGTGATAAGGGTCTCTATGTGGGCAGCGTGGTCATCACCCGCTACACCGGCCAGACATCCGCAGATGTCTTTAAAACAAAGCTTGAACATCTCGGAATCAAAGTATACCGTCATTATCCGATCGATGGCTACCCGAACAACATTGCCCACATTGTAAGCGATGACGGCTACGGAAAGAACGATTACATCGAGACCACCAAGCCGCTTGTCATCATCACGGCACCAGGACCGGGCAGCGGAAAGATGGCAACCTGTCTCTCCCAGCTCTACCATGAGAATAAGCGCGGCATCAAGGCCGGCTACGCAAAATTTGAGACCTTCCCGATCTGGAACATTCCGCTTAAGCATCCGGTCAATCTGGCATATGAGGCTGCTACCGCAGATTTAAACGATGTCAACATGATCGACCCATTCCACTTAGAGGCATACGGCGTGACCACCGTCAACTACAACCGTGACGTTGAGATCTACCCGGTACTGGCTGCCATGTTTGAAGGCATCTACGGCTACTGCCCGTACAAATCCCCGACTGACATGGGCGTGAACATGGCCGGAAACTGTATCATCGACGATGAAGCATGCCAGGAGGCATCCCGCCAGGAGATCATCCGCCGCTACTATCAGGCATTGAACCGTGTAGCCAAAGATAAAGGCAGCAAGGATGAGGTATACAAGATCGAGCTGCTCATGAAGCAGGCCAAGATCACCACCGACATGAGAAGTGTGGTTCCGGTTGCTGTGAACCTCGCCAAAGAGACCAACGCACCGACCGCAGCCATGGAGCTTCCGGATGGAAAGATCGTCACCGGAAAAACCACTGCCCTGCTTGGCGCTTCCGCAGCAGTCCTGTTAAACGCAGTCAAGGAGCTGGGCGGCATCTCCGATGACATCCACTTAATCTCCCCGACTTTCATTGAGCCGATCCAGGGATTAAAGACCGGATATCTGGGAAGCAAAAACCCGCGCCTTCACACCGATGAGGTTCTGATCGCCCTCTCCATGTGCGCAGCCACCGACCCGAACGCAAAGCTTGCCTTAGAGCAGCTTCCGAAGTTAAGAGGATGCGAGCTTCACACCTCCGTCATGCTCTCTTCTGTTGATACCAACACGTTCAAGAAGCTGGGCCTGAACCTGACTTCCGAGCCGATCTACGAAAATAACCGGTTATATCATTAATTTACAGATAAAAGAATGTGCCTTGGCACATTCTCGCGCCGAGGCGCGGTTGCTTCGGCAACCATCTGCCTTTGCGCCGAGTGCGCATCCTCGCGGAGCATTTTTGTATGATAGGACGCAATTTCCTATCATACGAAAAATAGCTGGGAAATCGAATGCTTCCCAGCTTTTTCTGTTTTTTATTTTTCCGCGAACAGCTCCGGATGTGCTTCCATGTATTCCGCGGCATATTGCTTGTCTTTCCCGATCCGCTCCTTGAGCGCATCCAGGGAATCGAATTTCTGTTCCGGGCGCTCGAAGTTCAGGAGCTGCACCTGGATGTCTTTTCCGTAAAGATCTTCTTCCAGTCCCATGACATAGGTTTCCACCCCGATCGGATTTTCGCCCTGAATAGTCGGTTTTCTTCCGATGTTACTGACTCCGCCGTAAAACATTCCATCAATCAATACGCGGGAAACATAGACACCAAAGGGCGGCAGGTGTTTCTCCGGCGGCGGAAGGATATTTGCAGTTGGAAAGCCCAGAACGGCGCCGCCAATGTGGTTTCCATGCACGACCTTTCCGTGAATGGCATAAGGTTCGCCCAGAAGCTCATTCGCCTTCTCGATATTGCCCCGGTCCAGTTCCTCCCGGACATAGGTGCTGCTGATATCCCGATGGTCGTCCTGCTTTTTCTCGATGACGATCGTCTCAAAACCGTATTCCGGTCCGAGCTTGCGCAGAAGCTGCGCGTTTCCGGCTCCCTTATACCCAAAGCTGCAGTCCGGTCCGACCACCACGGCCTTCGCATGCATCTGCTTTACCAGCACCTCGGTGACAAAATCTTCCGGTGACATGGCAGCCACTTCCCGATTGAATGGATACTCTACCAGATAGTCCATACCCATGGTCCTCATGTTGTTGCGGCGTTCCTCATTGGTGGTAATAACCGTTGCCCGCTTTCCCGACACAACTCCCATGGGTGCCATATCAAAGGTAAAGACTGCTGTCTTCCATCCGTGGTTTTCCTTCTGCTGCAGCATCTTTTTTAACAGCTTCTGATGCCCCTGATGCCGTCCGTCAAATTTCCCAATGGTTACCACAGTTGGTTCTTCTATGCAAAACTCTCTGGTCCCGGTAATCACCTTCATAGCTAGTTTCCCCCAAGAAATATTTTCTGCGGCTGATAACGCCGTTTTTCTTCGTTGTAACGGTAAATACCGATAAACTGATGTTCACTGTCGTAGACACGGACACCATCAAAACGATCTGCCAGAGATACAGCCAGATTACATTCGGTTTCTGACCTGCCTTCCGGTTTCGCAGACGAATCTGCTCCTTTTGCAGTCTCTTCCGGCTCTGCAAGCTCCGCCGGGAACGGATTTCCGTTATGTACCAGTTTGTCCCCGTCTCCCGGTTTTGTGGCAAGGGCCGGAAGTCCCAGAAATACACCTTCCACCGGAACCACATGCTCCTCCACTCTGCCGGCATCCCGGAGCTTTTCGATCTGGGATAAGGTCAGGCTGTCTTCCAGAACGAAGCAGTCCACGCGGGTCCGCAAAAGAGATTCCATGCAGCCTCCGCATCCAAGCCTTCGTCCGATATCATAACACAGGGTACGGATATAGGTTCCCTTGGAACAGCTCACGGAAAAGGTAACTCGCGGCAGCTCGATACTCTCAATCTGAATATCCAGGATCTGCACCGGACGAGCCTCTCGCTCCACCTCCTTGCCCTGGCGTGCCAGTTCATAAAGCTTCTTGCCATTCACTTTCAGTGCGGAGTACATCGGCGGAATCTGCATATAGTCACCAAGAAAGCTTAAGATAGCTTCCCGTACCTCCTCTTCTGTCACATGCACCGGATACTCGGCCTGCACCGCGCCTGTAGTGTCCTGGGTATCAGTTTCCTTTCCAAGCAGCAGCACGGCCCGGTAAGTCTTTGTCTTGTCGGTCAGCATGTCACAGAGTCTGGTTCCCTTTCCCAGGCAGACCGGAAGTACACCCTCCGCTGCCGGATCCAGGGTTCCGGTGTGGCCGATTTTTTTCATGCGCAGGATACCACGCAGCTTCGCTACCACATCGTGGGAGGTAAAGCCTTTTTCCTTATATACATTGATGATTCCGTCCACTAGGCTTCATTCTCCTTTATCTGCTTTTCGATCAGTGCGGAAAGGTTGTTAATGACATCGTGGACGCTTCCGCTCATCGTACATCCGGCTGCGCGGATGTGTCCGCCGCCGCCAAAATACGCAGCTACCTGGCTCACATTGACGAGGTTGTTGGAGCGCATGCTTACCTTGTATACATGATTCTCGGTCTCATACAGGAAGATTGCCACCTCCACGCCCTCCGTAATCCGGAGCTGATCCACAATGCCGTCCAGATCAGAGGCTTCTACGCCGTAAAAATCCATATCCTGTTTTCGTACCACGCTGAAAATACACTTTCCCTCCAGAAACAGCACACTCTCCAGCACAGCACGTCCCATGATCTGATTCTGGACATAGGTTTTTCGATAAAAGCTCTCGTCAATGATGCGGGAAAAATTGATACCCTTTGCCATCATGGCTCCGGCCACCTGCATAGTCCGCTGCGTGGTATTGCTGTTCTTAAAGACATTCGTATCATGAAGAATACCGGTATAAATACACTCTGCCACATCTCTGCTGATCTTTTCCTCATCCAGAAAATCATAAAGTGCCTCACAGGTTGCGCTGGCATCGGCCTTCACAAAATTCGCCGCAGCATACCCCTGATTTGTGATGTGATGATCGATGCAGATGCTGGTCTTTGCGGTATTCAGATATACCACATTCTTTCCAAGGCGCTCGCGGTCTCCGCTGTCAAGACAGATGCACAGATCATACTGCTTTCCGGTATCCGGATCAGAGCAGATCCGCTCAAACTGCTTTAAGTAGGAAAATTTTGCCGAAGGCGTCTCCAGATAAACATCTACCATTTTCTCCGGATACTGCTCCGTGATATAGTTGCACACAGCCAGACAGGAGCCTACACAGTCCCCATCCGGTCTCACATGGCCCACAATGGCAATGTTACCTGCTGCTTCTGCCAGTTCCATCAGTTTGCGTTCCTGCATCCTCCGTCACTCCTTTCTCAGTCTTTTAAATCTCTGGTTACCTCGTCGATCAGTCTGGACATGTTCACACCATACTCTATGGACTGATCCAGAACAAATGTGATCTCCGGGGTATTGCGCAGATTGACGCGGTGCGCAAGTTCTCTGCGGATGTAGCCCACGGCGCTCTTAAGGCCGGTCAGCGCATCCTTCGCGCGCTCCTCGTCGCCCAGCACACTGATGTATGCCTTGCAGTATTTAAGATCCGGCGTAACTTCAACAGCCACAACGGAGGTCATGGCGCCGTTTACCCGCGGGTCCTTGATCTCGGTGCGGATGATCTCGCTGAGCTCTCTCTGCACTTCCATATTAATTCTTGTATTTTTGATGCTGTTTTTTCGCATTCTATTTCATTCCTCTCTCTAAATACTCTTAAAGGAAGCACCGAAAATTCAGTGCTTCCTTTCCAAAGTTCAGGGAACCCGTGACTGTCTCTTTTGTGCGCAGTCACATGGATTTTCAGGTCATCACCGCAAAAAACTAGCGCGGTACCTCTACCATCATGTATGCTTCCACCATATCGTCTTCCTTGACATCGTTGAACTTCTCGAATACAAGACCGCACTCGTAGCCAGTTGCAACTTCCTTGACATCGTCCTTGAAACGCTTTAAGGAAGCCAGCGCGCCTTCGAAGATCTGCTCACCGTCGCGGGTGATGCGGCAGGAACATCCTCTCTGGAACTTACCATCCATCACGTAAGCACCCGCAATGGTGCCAACGCCGGATGCCTTGAAGGTCTGACGGACAACTGCATGACCGATTACCTGCTCCTCAAATACCGGATCCAGCATACCCTTCATGGCTGCCTCAACATCCTCGATGGCCTGGTAAATGACGCGGTACAGACGCAGGTCAACCTTCTCGCGGTCTGCGATGGACTTCGCAGTAGCGTCCGGACGTACGTTAAATCCGATGATGATCGCATTGGAAGCGGATGCCAGGGATACATCGGATTCGTTGATGGCACCAACACCACCATGGATCACCTTGACTACAACCTCCTCGTTGGACAGTTTTACAAGACTCTGTTTTACTGCCTCTACGGAACCCTGTACATCTGCCTTTACAATGATCGGAAGCTCTTTGACATTACCAGCCTTGATCTGACTGAACAGATCATCCAGAGACAGCTTTGCCTTGGTGTCTTCCAGTAATTTATTCTTGCTCTCAGAGATGAAGGTCTCTGCGTAGCTTCTTGCCTCTTTCTCGTTCTCGGTAGCCATCAGCACGTCACCTGCGCCCGGAACATCGTTTAAGCCCAGGATCTCAACCGGCATGGACGGACCAGCCTCTTTCACTCTGCGGCCCTTATCGTCCATCATGGCACGGACTTTACCGTAGCACGGACCTGCAGTTACGTTATCACCGACACGAAGAGTACCCTTCTGTACCAGAATGGTGGCAACCGGACCTTTGCCCTTATCCAGCTCAGCCTCAATCACAAGACCTCTTGCACGGCGGTTCGGGTTAGCCTTTAACTCTTTCACTTCTGCAGTCAGAAGGATCATCTCAAGCAGCTCCGGGATACCTTCCCTAGTGTGCGCGGATACCGGCACAAATACGGTATTTCCGCCCCAGTCCTCCGGAATCAGCTCATACTCAGCCAGCTCCTGTTTTACTCGGTCTACGTTTGCGGACGGCTTATCAATCTTGTTGATGGCAACGATGATCTCAACCCCTGCTGCCTTTGCGTGGTTGATTGCCTCAACCGTCTGCGGCATAACGCCATCATCTGCTGCGACTACCAGGATCGCGATATCTGTGGACTGTGCACCGCGCATACGCATTGCGGTAAACGCCTCATGTCCAGGGGTATCCAGGAAGGTAATCTGCTGGCCGCGCACATCTACGGTATATGCACCGATGTGCTGGGTAATACCGCCTGCCTCGCGTGAGGTAACATTGGTCTGACGGATGGCATCAAGCAGGGATGTTTTACCATGGTCAACGTGTCCCATAACGCAGACAACCGGCGGTCTGGAAACCATGTCCTTCTCATCCTCTTCATCCTCTTTTAAGAGCTCGGCAATGACATCGACCTTCTCTTCCTTCTCGCAGAGTACCTCATACTCCATTGCGATCTCCTCTGCCTGATCGAAATCGATCTCAGAGTTTAAGGTTACAATCTTGCCCTGTAAAAACAGCTTCTTAACGATAGCGGACGGCTGCAGCTTCATCTTGTCTGCCAGCTCCTTAATGGTCAGAACCTCAGGAATGGTGATTACCTTTACGGTATCCTCCACCTTCTCCTCAGCCGGCTTCTGCGGCATGATGAATGGATGCTTGGAAACCTTTCCGTTCTTGTTTCTTGGTCCGTCTTCCATCATTCTGGTCTTATCGTATTTGTCTTTCTTATGCGCATTGTTGGTCTGCTGACGGTTGTTGGTCGGCTTGGTCTGGATCGGGGTATCGTAATTCTTGGAACCTCCGTCTTTCTGACCCGGTCTGCCGGAACCGCCCTGACGGTTGTCTCTGTTTCCGCCAAAGCCGCCGCCCTGACGATTATCGCGGTTTCCGCCAAAGCCACCGCCCTGACGATTATTATCACGGTTAAAACCACCCTCGCGGTTTCCGTTAAAGCCGCCCTGACGGTTGTCTCTGTTTCCGCCAAAGCCGCCGCCCTGACGGTTGTTATCACGGTTAAAGCCACCTTCCCGGTTTCCGTTAAAGCTACCCTGGCGGTTATTATCACGGTTAAAGCCGCCACCCTGACGATTGTTATCACGGTTAAAGCCGCCCTGACGGTTATTATCACGGTTAAAGCCACCCTCGCGGTTTCCGTTAAAGCCGCCCTGGCGGTTGTTATCTCGGTTAAAGCCACCGCCCTGACGGTTGTTATCACGGTTGAAGCCGCCGCCCTGGCGGTTATTGTCGCGGTTAAAGCCACCCTGACGGTTGTTATCACGGTTGAAGCCGCCCTGACGGTTATTATCACGGTTAAAGCCACCCTCGCGGTTTCCGTTAAAGCCGCCCTGGCGGTTGTTATCGCGGCCCACACTGCCCTGACGGTTCTCACCATTCTGGGCCGGTCTTACCTGCTGCGGTGCTACGTTCTCAGCTGCCTGCTGCGCCGGAGCAGAAGTATTCTGCGCCTGCGGGCGTGCTGCCGGCTTCGGCTGAGCCGGTCTCTGCTGGGAATTCTGCGGACGATATACCGCTGCCAGCTTCTTCTTCGGTGCCGCACCATCTGCCTTCGGCTGCTCGGAAGCACCTGCATTCAGTGCTTTCTTTACCATGCCGATCTGTGCCTCATTCACATTAGAGGAATGAGATGCCACATCCTGATTATTTTTCTGTAATACATCTAATACATCTTTACTGGTTTTCCCCAGCTCTTTTGCCAGTTCACTTACTCTCATACACACTACCTCCGATTATATTCATTTGTTTCACGATTGCCTTTGCCAGTCCTGCATCCACAACAGCCAGAGATGCGCGCATCTGCTTGCCCATGGAATGCCCAAGCTCCTCTTTGCCGCCTAAAAACAGGATGGGAACTTTATAGTAAGTACACATATTGGTAAACATCTTCTTCGTGTTGTCGGAAGCCTCCTCTGATACAATGACCAGGTGGGCTTTGCCGCTCTTTACGGCTTTCTCTGTAGAGAATTCCCCGCTTGCGGTCTTTCCGGCCTTGGTAGCCAGTCCGATCAGGTTCAGGATTTTCTGTCTGTTATCCAAGCTGTTCCATCTCCTTTTCCAGTGTCTCGTACACCTCTTTCGGGATCGCCATTTTAAAGGAACGCTCCAGTCCCTTGCCCTTCACTGCCTTTTTGAAGCAGTCCATGGACGGGCAGATGTATGCGCCGCGTCCGTTCTTGCGTCCGGTCGCATCCACAACGAATTCTCCTTCCGGTGTTTTCAGTATACGGATCATTTCTTTTTTGTTTTTCATTTCACCGCAGCCGATGCACTGTCTCTGCGGAAATTTCTTCGCATTCACCAATTGCTGTTCACTTCCTATCTGCCGCTGTTCACGCGTTGCGTAAACCAGACGTTCTCTCTATTTTTCTGCTCTTTGCAACTAGAACTCGGTATTATTGTCTGAATAATCATCGGTAGCGGACACTTCAAAATCAGCGTCGAGATTGTCATAGACGCCCTCTTCCTGATAATCAATGCCCATCTCCTCGAACAGGCCAAGCTCTCTTGCCTGCGTTTCACTCTTGATATCGATCTTGTAGCCGGTCAGGCGTGCTGCCAGTCTTGCATTCTGTCCCTCTTTACCGATTGCCAGGGAAAGCTGGTAATCCGGAACAATCACCTGTGCCTCTTTGCTCTCTTCATCTGCCACAACACAGATTACCTTTGCCGGGCTTAACGCATTCTCGATCATAAAGGCCGGGTTCTCATCCCAGGTGATGATATCAATCTTCTCACCACGCAACTCATTAACGATGGAGTTGACACGGGCACCATTCATTCCGACACATGCTCCCACCGGATCTACGTTCGGGTCGTTGGAGCATACAGCGATCTTGGTTCTGGAGCCTGCCTCACGGGCAATTGCCTTGATCTCAACGATGCCGTCCTTCACCTCGGCAACCTCTTCCTCAAACAGACGCTTTACCAGGTCCGGATGAGTGCGGGATACGGAGATGCGCGGTCCCTTTGGTGTATCCTTTACTTCCAGAACATATACTTTGATACGCTCTGTCGGCTTGAACACCTCGCCCTTTACCTGCTCAGCCTCATTCAGGATAGCGTCAACCTTACCAAGGTTGATGCTGACGTTCTTGCCTAAGTAGCGCTGAACAATACCGGTTACCACATCCTTTTCTTTCTGATACCACTCGTTGAACTGCATGCTGCGCTCTTCCTCACGGATTTTCTGCAGAATGACGTTCTTTGCGTTCTGGGTAGCGATACGGCCAAAGGATTTGGACTCGATCGGGCAGTTAATGATATCGCCCAGGAAAAACTTCGGGTTTTTCAGTCTTGCTTCCGCGTAGCTGATCTGGGTTAACGGATCCTCTACCTCCTCTACAACCTCTTTCTCTGCATATACAGAGAAATCGCCGGTTTCCGGGTTGATGTTGACTTTGATATTATCTGCCTTGCCGAAATGGTTCTTGCAGGCGGTCAGCAGAGAATTTTCGATTGCTTCCAACAGAGTCGCCTTGCTGATATTTTTTTCCTTTTCCAGCAGGTTTAATGCCTCGATTAATTCCTTATTCATGGTTTTATCCTCCTAAATCCTATTTAAAAATCAAACGCCAGCCGGATCAGCGCAATGTCCGGACGATTAAATACCAGTTCGCCCTCTGCCGTTTCGATTGTCACCGTTTCCTTATCGTATGCTTTTAAGATTCCGGTAAATTCCTTCTGCTTATTCAGTGCCTTGTAAAGGCGGATCTCCACCTCTTCGCCAAGACTGCGTTCAAAATCACGCTCTTTCTTCAGCGGACGGCCAAGTCCCGGAGAGCTCACCTCCAGAATATAGCTGTCTTCGATGAAATCCGTCTGGTCCAGCCAGTCACTTAAGATACGGCTGATCACCTCGCAGTCATCCACCGCGATACCGCCCTCTTTATCAATGTAGGCTCGCAGATACCAGGTACCGGCTTCCTTTACATACTCCACATCCCAGAGCTCGAAATTGTGCTCCGCAAGAACCGGAAGCAGAAATGCTTCTGTACGGGACTCGTATTCTTCTCTTCTTGTCATGGTTGTCACCTCACTTCACGTCATGCCCTGACAGCAGTCACAAAAAATTGAGAGTGGACATATGCCCACTCTCAAACTGTCAGATTATCATGTTATCGTTTTTATTATAGCACCTGTTTTTCGTAAATGCAAGGGTTTTCCGGAACTCTTCGTTCTTTTCTTCATAAAATATGGTATAAAAACAGGGAGGACCGGCCATGGAACCTTTCTTACGCGTCTGTGACATCAGCTATGCTTATCACTCTCCGCTGGGTGCGACCCCTGCGCTTTCCGGCATCTCTTTTACCGTAAACAAGGGCGAATTTCTTGCCATTGTCGGCCCGTCCGGCTGCGGCAAGTCAACCCTGCTTTCCCTTCTCGCCGGCCTTTTGACTCCGGAAGAAGGTTCTGTCTATATAGGTGACGCTCCGCTCAAGGAAGCTCAGGCAGGGATCGGTTACATGCTCCAGCGGGATCATCTGTTTGAATGGCGTACGATCCGTGAAAATGCTGCCCTTGGTCTGGAGATCCGGCACCGGAAAACAAAGGCCGCCATGAAAACACTTGATGAAATGCTGAAAAACTACGGCCTGGCTGAATTCGCAGACGCTCATCCCTCCGAACTTTCCGGCGGTATGCGACAGCGTGCTGCCCTGATCCGCACACTCATCTTAAAACCGGACCTGCTGCTTTTGGATGAGCCCTTCTCTGCTCTGGATTACCAGACCAGGCTCACCGTGTGCGATGACATTGCCACGATCATCAGGGAAACAAAAAAGACCGCCATCCTGATCACTCATGACCTTGCAGAAGCCATCAGCACCGCTGACCGTGTGCTGATTCTTTCTGCAAGACCCGGACAGGTAAAGGCAGAGATTTCCCTCACCTTTGCTCCTCAGTATGACAGTCCCTTAAAGCGCAGAAATGCGCCGGAATTTACCGGTTATTTTCAAAATGTATGGAGGGCGCTTTCCAGTAGATAATGCCGTCCCGCTCAGATCTCTCGACAAAGCCTTCCCCCATCATATATTCCATACAGGAAAAGGTCTTGGCCCAGATATAGGTACAGGAGGCAAAATGCGCGTAATCCGGCGGTCCCTGGCTCCGTCCATAAGTCCGTACACCAATATCCCGCGTGGTCAGCGCCGTTCCCGCTTCCTCCAGAACATGCTTCATGATCTCGCATTTTTCCAGATACCCCAGAATAATGCGGTTTACTTCTTTTTCAACATTCTTGATCTCCCCATAATGACAGGGCAGAAAATAACAGTCTTTGTAATTATGCTTCAGATCTCCAAGAGAATCCAGATAGCATTTCAGCATACCGAGATCTGTCTCCTGTGTTCCTACAATCGGGACAATTGTGGTCATGAGCTGATCTCCCACAAACATAAGCTTCTTCTCCGGCTCGTACAGACCACACTGTCCGAAGGTATGTCCCTTTAACAGCTTCACCTCAAAATGGTATCCGCCATACGAAAGGATATCTCCCGGATGGATCGGAATAAAGGAAAGCTCCAGCGGACTCTTCTCGGATGCGTAAGCTTTTGTCGTATATTCCATGAAGGTATCATATACCTCCGGTGTTTCCTCTTTGGTTACCCCAACGATCCGCAGATTTTCAATCCGGGCACGCTCATCTGCCAGATAGCTGTGCAGCAGATCTACCCGCTTTCTTGTCTCATCCGGATTCATAAATGCCCTGGCTCCAAGCTCCTGCAGCTTCGGTACCAGGCCTGTATGATCCGGATGCTCATGGGTAATAAAAATATCCAGCTTTCTGCAATCAATCCCCAGCGCATCGATCATACCCTTTAAGATGGACCAGTCCCGTTCAGTATTGTTCGATGTATCGACCATCAGGCTCCGCTCTTCGCCCCGGATGATATAAAGATTGCGGGGGCTCATATGGCGGTTCTCATATGAAATTGTCTCCAGAAATATATGCTTCTTGATTTCCCTCATGCTTCAGTCTCCTATGCGCTGACACTCACCTTTATTCTAGACAGTTTTTCTGAAATTGTCAAACCCCGTGCCGCCCTGTTTCTGATATTATTTTAACATTTTTCAGGCGTTCTTCTGGAATTTTCCCTGTTCATCCTGTATAATGGAATGTATGCTAGCAAAGGAGAAGGGTTATGAATTTACAACAGCTTTATTACTTTCGAAAACTGGCTGAAGTTCAGCATTATACCGAAGCAGCCAAAGCACTTTATATCACACAGCCGAGCCTGAGCGATTCCATCGCTTCCCTGGAGCATGAACTTTCCGTTTCCTTATTCCAGAAAAAGGGCCGCGGAGTCCAGCTTACCAAATACGGTCAGGAATTCTATGAGTACGTGAACCAGGCACTGGGGATCCTGGAACACGGCATTGCCGCCGTAAGGGAAAAATCGGATTCTGTCACCGGCACCATTGACATTGGCTGTATTCCGACGCTTCTTGGAGATTTTCTCCCGAATGCCCTCGATCTTTACCACGAAAAATGTCCGCAGGTAAGCTTCAATATCTTCCATGAAAAATCCATTCCGGTCGCAGAAGGAGTCTCTGCCGGGACCTACGATATCGGTTTATGCTCCATGGTGGAAAACAAAGACGACCTCGTTTTTGTTCCCATCACCTATCAGGAACTTGTGGTGATCGTGCGGAATGACCATCCGCTGGCTGTTCACGATTCCATCGAGCTGACTGCCTTAAAAGGCTATATGCTTTCCACCTACCGCGATACCATTCCCATTGGCAAAACCATCCGCAAAATTCTGAAAGAAAAAGGTATGGAAGCTGTCTACTCCTACGATGACGAGATTTCCATCGCCGGACGCATCAACCATTCTTCCAAGACGGCCATCGTGGCAGATACTCCGTTTTTAAAGCAGTTTGACAATCTGAAAAAGATCCATTTAACGGATGTTCCCAAAGATACCCGTATGCTCTATCTCGTTTACAGCAAAAAGAATTTTATCACGGCCGCCGTGGAGGCTTTTGCCAACTTCATGGTTGCGCACTGCTTAAACCTGCCTCCGGAATCTTAATTTTCCAGAGCTGTGAATAAGACCGATATGAAGCTGACTGATCAGCCATACCGGTCTTTTTTCTGTCAATGTTTCATGTACTTTTTAGAATACAAATCCCATGGTTGCAAGCACAGCCACCAGAAGTCCCGCAATAAAGCACGGAAGCGTGGTTCCCAGAAGTACATGCTTGTAGCTGTCTTTAAATCTGCATCCGCAGATAGACATGGTCAGAATCGCTACTGAAGAGTTCGGAAGCTTGTTTAACACCAGAGCCGCCTCCGTCACAATGCGGTGCAGGGCCTGTACGTTAATGCCCATATCCACAAAGGCCTGGGCGAAGCTTTCCATAAAGATGGTCTCACCGGAAATGGCCGAGCCGGTCAGTCCGGTCAGCACCGTGGTTCCGAAAAATGCTTTCAGATACATCGGCATATTCAGATTCAGCACAACTGCCTGCAGATTCTGGAACACCGGGGATGCACCCAGCACTCGGGAAAGCCCCATAACCGCACCTACCGTCAGCATGGAATTCAGACCGGAGGTACTGCCGCTCTTAATGGATGCCTTGATATTTTTGATCCGTTTCAACTGAGTCAGCACGATCAGCAGAATTCCTACTGCCAGAGAAAACAGGATGCTGGTGGAGGTTCCCCAGCTGGAGGTCACAACAACCGCTCCCAGCACCACAAGGAACGGAAGGACAGAAATGCCAAATCCTGGCAGCTCCATCTCATCCTCTTCCTTCTCATTTTCCGGATACATGGCCAGCAGTTCTTCCACGCTGTGTTTTTTTCTGCTCTGCTTCTGCGCATAATTGAAATATACAAAATAGCTGATGGCCGCAATGGCTGTAAACAGGAAAGACAGAACCGGGGAAGAGCCCAGTGATGTGTCCAGATAATTGCTTGGAAGCACATTGCAGACATCCAGGGAGAAAGCGAAGCCGTTGGCACAGGCTCCACCGCCCAGGATCAGAAACGGCAGCACGCGCCGGTCCATTTTGTTCTGCTTTAATAAGTTATCCGCGATCGGATACAGCACAAACACCATGATGTAGCCGTTGATTCCCAGCAGCGTGATGAAGAAGCTGCAGATCAGGATGACGGCTCCCACCATCTTTGCTCCCAGCTTTTCCGTCAGTGTCTTTGCGATCCGGGTCGCAAGCCCGGCTTCCAGAACCAGCTGGCCAAACACGCCGCCAAGTCCGAGAATTAAGAACCAGGAAGTCACAAAACTTCCGATTCCGCCAGAATATGTTGTAAGAAAACCATCCCATACATTCAGTCCGCTGGTTACCAGAATCACCGCCGCAGTCACGACGGTGGCTGTGATCATGTCAATTCCCCGAATGATCATGTACACCAGCAGTCCGATTGCCAAGATAAACCCGATTGTTGCTATCATGTCGAAACCCCTCCTTTGTAAAATTCAGTCGCACGCCTCTTTTCGTTATTAAATTAACGTTTTATGGTAAAGAAAAGGCCTACTCCGGTGCTTTTCCCCCTGACTGCCAGTGGGCAGTCATCTTATCCAGCGGCAGCTCCACAAGACCTGCCTCCGCATCATAAAAATATGCTGTAAACCCCCGTTTACAGCGGAACACACACTCCAGACACGGGTCTTCGTCACAATAACAGAACGCATCTGTGTCAGCCAGGGCAAAGACAATCGGAGAACGTTTTCCATCTGAAATATATTTCAGATAGCCACCGGTGAAAGTTTTTAAGTAAACCCATTCCGGGTGGCTGCCATAAGGCTTCCGCTTCCAGGAAACCTTCACCGCGTTGTCATTGTAGCCGCCGGTAATCTGGTAATCCGCCTCAATGACCTCTTTCACCTCTTCCGCTCTTCTCGGCTCCAGTTTTTCCGCCGGTTTTCCACAGCAGAAAATCTCAAGTCCTTCTGCCTTTTCGGCTCCCGTTACCGGGAACAGTGCTCCACAGGTACTGCAACGGTAAAACGTTACGTCAGGACACTGCTCTGCACGGGGCTTTCTGGTGTCGCGGCACCGTCTTGCTCCAAATACCTCTTCCATATCCGTTCTCCTTCCTGCATATGCTTACATTCCTGCATATGCCTGCATTCCTGCTCTGGGTGCTCCAAACTTGCAGCGTTCTGTTTATTCCTGCGCTCCAGTTCTTCCCGCAGCAGATATTTTTTCACCTTTCCACTTCCCGTGTGGGGAATCCGGTCAATCAGCTCCAGGCGCTCTGGCCAGAACCGCTTCGGCACTTTCTTCTCTTTCAAATAGGAAAGTACCTGACAGAGAGACAGTTCCTCATACCCGGGCAGCGGCACCGCAAAGGCACATATCCGCTCTCCCAGACGGTCATCCGGCATTCCGATGATGGTATGGTCTCCCATACCCGGACAGCCCTCCAGTGCATCGTTGATCTCGTTGGTATTCAGGTTTTCCCCGCCCCGGACGATCATATCCTTTTTTCGTCCGATAATGCGGATATTGCCCTCCGCGTCCATAACACAGAGATCACCGCTGTGAAACCAGCCATCGTCATCCAGAACACCATCCGTAATATCCCGGGCCTTTAAATATCCGGCAAAAACCGCCGGTCCCCGGGACCATTCCTCACCAGGGGTTCCGAAAGGCACATCCCGGCCATCCTCATCTACAACCCGGACTTCCATTCCATCCACAGCCCACCCGGAAGTTGTTCCGTTTTTCTCCAGCGCTTTCTCTGGTCTCACAAACACATGGGGAACGCTCTCCGTGGAGCCATACACCTCACACAGCAGAATTCCATAGCGGTTGGCCCGCTGTACCAGATATCCCGGCACCGGAGCACCGCCGCACAGATAAAATTTCAGTGTAGGAAGGCCGCCGCCGTTGGCATCCAGCTCCCGCAAAATATCATAAATGAACGGGGTCGCTCCCATGGAATAGGTTACCTTCTCCCGATTCATCAGATCGATAGCCGCACGGCACTGGTACTTCTGCTGCAGCACCACCTTGCCCCCGTAAAGCATCGGCGCGATGATGGCGTGATGAAACCCTGTTGCGTGATGCAGCGGCGCTGGCATGAACATGATATCTTCCTTTGTAAGACCCAGTTCCCGGTTAAAGGCTTCCTCCGCAAAGCGCACATTGTCATGGCTTAAGAGCACGCCCTTGGTGCCGCCGGTCGTCCCTGAGGTACAGAGGATCACCGCGATGTCCTGTCCGTTTTTCGTGTGGACGCACTGTTCCTTCGGAAGCGGCTCATAGGAAGCCAGAATTTCCCGAAGCAGACGGACACTGCTTTTTGCCGGTTTCACGCTGTCAATCAGCACAATATCCTTTAACAGCGGCGTCTGATCGCGGACAGCCAGAATCCGCTCCTCATAATCGGTCTTGTAAAAATAAGTCGGACCGAAATAACAGCGGGACTCGGTTACGTTTAAGCTTCTTGCCAGTTCCTTCTCCTCATAGGACATGGCAATGGGGTGTGCCACAGCTCCGACCTTATAACAGGCAATGGTCAGCATGGCAAACTCACTCCAGATCGGGAACTGGTAGGAAACCACCTCGCCCGGGCGGATTCCAAGCTCCATCAGGTAGGAGGCTACCCGGCCTGCCGCTTCGTCCAGTTCCCGGTAGGTGTAGCGGTAACCACGGTCATCCACCACATATTCCCGGTCCGGGTACTGCGCTGCGGCCCGCTCCCAGCAGTCCAGAAGCGTCTCATTTTTCCAGTACCCCTGCTCTCGATACTGTTTCAGAAGTTCCGGATTGATTTTCCTTTCCTCAAACATAACCTGCCTCCTTCTATCCTTCCGCAGCGCTCCCGCATCCGGTGCATTTCTCTCTATACGCAGAAAGCGCGTACAAAACGCGCTTTCCCGTGTTGTTTCACCTGTCATGCATGCCCCGGACCAGTCTTTGGCCGGTCCGTTTTCCTGTGGTCTTACGCCTGCTGCTTTGCTTTCAGTTCTTTTACCAGCGCCGGAACGATCTCAAAGACATCGCCCACGATTCCGTAATCCGCAACCTCAAAGATCGGCGCGGTCTCATCTTTGTTGATGGCTACGATGGTGCCGGATCCGCTCATGCCCGCTACGTGCTGCACTGCACCGGAAATGGCACATGCAAAGTAGATTTTCGGGGTTACGGTGGAGCCGGTCTGTCCTACCTGCTTACTCTGCGGCATCCAGCCTGCGTCAACCGCTGCTCTGGAGCATCCTACGGTTCCTCCAAGCACATCTGCCAACTCTTTTAAGATACCGAAGTTCTCAGCACTCTTCATGCCGCGGCCGCCGGATACAATGACATCTGCCTCATCGAGACGCATATCGTTGTCCTCACATGCCTTGATGAAATCAAGCACTTTGGTGCGGATCTCGCTCTCCGGGGTATGAATATCCTCTTTGATGATCTCCGGCTGATTGTTCTCGTTGCGCTCCGGCTTCTTGAACGCGCCCGGACGGCAGGTACCCATCTGCGGTCTGGTCTCGCTGCAGAGAATCTGCGCGTATAAGTTTCCGCCGAATGCCGGACGCTCCCATACTACATTTCCGGTGTCCTCATCGACACTCAGCGCGGTACAGTCGGCAGTCAGGCCGGTGCGGAGGCTGACTGCGATCTTGGATCCCAAGTCTCTTCCGTTTACGGTTGCGCCTACTAAAATGGTGTTTGGATCATATTTCTCACAGAGCTTTAAGAATACGTTTCCGTAAGCGTCAGCTGAATAGTTCTCATACTCGTCGCCCTGGATCACATAGATCTTGTCGGCGCCGTACGCTGCGGATTCTTTTACAGCTGCGTCTACATCCTTGCCGATAACAATGGCGCAGAGCTTCTGTTTCAGTCCGTCCGCCAGCTTTCTTCCCTGTCCTAACAGCTCCAGGCCGACACTCTTCGGCTGACCCTGGAAGCTCTCGATAAATACCCATACGTCCTTGCATGTATCAAAACTCATCTTGACGACCTCCTCTGTTTATTAAAGTACTTTTGCCTCAACCAGCTTTCCGATCAGGTTGTCCGCAATCTCCACCGGGCTTACGCCTTCGATGTTCACACAGTTTGCGGTTCTCTTCGGAGTGAATGTTGCTTTTACTTTGGTCGGGGATCCCTTCAGTCCCATCTTGGTGGTGTCTGCGTCCGGCAGATCTGCCAGGGTGATCTGACCGATCTCGGTGTTGAAGGATCTCATAACGCCCTTTACGGTTGCGTAACGCGGTTTGTTGCTTTCTTTGGTTGCGGTGCAAAGTACCGGGAACTTCGTCTCGATGACTTCCACGCCCTCTTCTACCTGGCGCTCTGCAATGACTTTGTCGCCCTCAACCTTTAAGCTCAGAACGTAAGTCAGACGAGTTGCGCCCAGATGCTCTGCGATACTCGGTGCGGTCTGGCCGGTATCTCCGTCGATTGCCTGCTTGCCGCCCAGGATGACATCGTAAGCGCCCAGTTTCTTGATTGCCTGGGATAAGATGTAGCTGGTAGCGTAGGTATCGGATCCGCCGAATGCGCGGTCCGTTACCAGATAAGCCTCATCAGCGCCCATAGCCAGTGCCTCTCTCAAAACAGCTTTTGCCTGCGGCGGTCCCATGGAAATAACCGTTACTTTGCCGCCATACTGGTCTTTTAAGGAAAGTCCGGTCTCCAGAGCGTTCTTGTCGAACGGATTCATGATGCTCGGCACGCCGGTACGGATCAGTGTATTTTTAACCGGATCGATCTTGATCTCTGTGGTATCCGGAACCTGTTTGATACAAACAACGATATTCATCTTCAATCCTCCTGTCGGTTTTTCCTATTTGTATTCTTTATTTAATACGTTGGCGATAGTCAGTCTCTGTACCTGGTTTGCACCCTCAAAGATCTGGAATACTTTGACATCGCGCATCAGCTTCTCAACCGGATACTCCTTACTGTAGCCATATCCGCCGAAGATCTGAACTGCATTGGAGGTAACCTCCTGGGCGCAGTCGGAAACGAAGGTCTTGCAGATGGAGCCCTCTTTCTGAACCATGATACCTGCATCCATCATCTTCATGGTGTTGTTGACCAGGCATCTGGATGCCTCGATCTTGATAGCCATATCGGCTAACATCTGCTGTACCATCTGGAATTTGATGATCGGGGTATTGAACTGTTTTCTCTCTTTTGCGTACTTCACGGACTCATCGAGTGCGCGCTGCATGATGCCGACTGCCAGGGTTGCCACGAACGCGCGGGATAAGTTCAGGGCGTTCATAGCCAGCTTAAATCCGCTGCCTTCCGGTCCTACCATGGCGGATGCCTTTACGCGGACATTCTCAAAGATCAGGTCGGTGGTGTTGGAGAGGCGCAGGCCCATCTTGTTCTCGTGAGCGCCAACGGTTACGCCAGGAGCGTCCGCATCGATGATGAAAGCGGAAATTCCCTTGTGTCCTGCTGCCGGGTTGGTCTTGAAGAAACCTACGAAAACGCTTGCTACCGCGCCGTTGGTAATAAAGGTCTTGGTTCCGTTTAAGATGTACTCATCGCCATCTTTTACTGCGGTCGCGCGCATCGCTGCCGGATCGGAACCGGCGTTCGGCTCGGTCAGGGCGAAACCTGCGAATGCGCCCGGAGCCACTTTATCTGCGAAATACTGGCCCTGCTCCTTGGTACCTGCCAGGATGACGTTTCTTAATGCTACGAAAGAAGTGACAAAGGTGATGGCATAACCGGCATCCACCTTGGCCAGTTCCTCGAAGATCATTGCGGTGGTCTCATAGCTTAAACCAGCTCCGCCGTACTCGGCCGGAACCTCCAGCATATGAAGTCCCATGTCAAATCCCCATTTATAAAGTTCTTTCGGACACTCGCCTTTTTCATCCGCATCTTTCACATAAGGCTTGATCTCGTTCTCTGCCATCTCTTTTACAAGAGCAATCAGCGCTTTCTGTTCCTCGGTGTACATTAAGCTCATATCTGTGTCACCTTCCCCTTTCTTATTTTTAAACCTATAATTTTTTCAGTTTTGTCTCACCGGTTGCGGCTCCGGAAGCAATGGCTTCCTCGATTTCCTTGTCGCTGTAGCCCACATGCTTCATCAGCTCTACGGTGTGCGCGCCCTGTGATCCGCCGATCACATATTCCGGCTCGCCCATGCTGCCGAAGCGGATCGGGTTGGTCGGCATAAAGCGCTCGCCAGACGGGTACGGGATCTTTGCAAGAATGTGGTTGGCTGCTGCCTGCTCATCCTTGTAAATATCCACCGGCTCCATGCAGGCCTCACACGGCATGTCGTTCGCTTTCAGGCGCTCCATCAGTTCCTCTCTGGTGAACTTTGCGATCGCGCGGTCTAACGCTGCGACTACTTCCTGGTTCAGTCCGTTTGCGTTGATGCTCTCGCAGCGGCGGTACTTCTCTTTCGCTTCCTCCGTTAACATCTCCGGAGCGTCCAGCACGGTGAACATCTTCTCGTAATCACGGTCATATTCCGGACAGCAGATGCATACCCATTTGCCATCGCTGGTACGGAATACATCATTGAACGGGTTTACGACCTCCGTACGGTTCTTCGGATACTGGTTGCCGTACTGTGCGGAAATCAGGCCGGTGCTGAGGGCATAGACAGCTGCGTGATGCAGGCTGACGGTTACTTTATCGCCCTTGCCGGATTTTTCTCTTCCATATAAAGCAGCGCAGATACCGGAAGCCAGAGCCAGGGAAACCTGGAAATCACCAAATCCGTTGGTCGGGATCATCGGCGCGTCGCCGCGGTTTACGGTGGTTCCGAATACGCCGCCCCTTGCCATGTAGCAGGTTACGTCAAATCCGGCGGTATCCTTCTCCGGTCCGTACTCGCCATAGCCCAGCACCTGTGCGAAGATCAGTTTCGGGAATTTTTCATTTAAGGTATCATAATCCAGTCCCAGTTTCTTTAAGGACTTTGTTCTTGTATTCGTTACAAACACATCGGCCTCCGCTAACAGGCGGTAGGCAATTTCAAGACCCTTCGGATCTTTTAAGTTCAATGTGATAAATTTCTTATTTAAATTGGCTACATCGAAGGCCAGGTTTTCATCATCGTTATAAGGCATGTTGAACACTGCCCCCTGGGTTCTAGCCGGATCGCCTTTTGCGGATTCGATCTTCACGCAGTCAGCGCCCCACTCTCCCAGTACACGCACCGTAGTCGGCGCGGCCAGATAAGTCGTTAAATCAACGACCTTGATTCCTTCCAAAGGTCTCATAAAGTATTCCTCCATCTCTCTGCATTCCGGGGTACCCGTCCTGCAGTCCGATCATTGCATTGCTGTTTACGCGCTGCGCAGACAGCAGCGCCTGTCATTTAGGGGGAACAGGGTCCCCAGGCCCAAGTAGGAACCTGACGACCCTGTTTAGGAAAAAATATTTACAGCACGTACTCCATATGAGCACCGTGTTTGATGGTATTTCTGGAAATGGTAATTCTCTGAACGGTCGGAGCGCCCTCTTCCAGCCACATTGCGCGGCAGTCGCGGTACAGTCTCTCAACCGGGCCGTACTTGCAGTCCTCGAAGTAGCCTACGCCGCCGAAGATCTCAAGCATCTCATCGCTGACTTTTCTGGTGGTATCAATACTGAAGAGCTTACACATAGCAGCCTTCTCCTCAATGTACTCGCCGGTCGGGTTCTCCATATAAGCCTTTGCGAAATCGTAAACCATGCAGCGCAGTGCGTGTACCATCATGGACATATCTGCGATCTTTACACGGATAGCCTGACGGGTTCCGATCGGTTTGCCAAAGGTTACACGGTCATGTGCGTATGCCAGGGACAGTTCTAACATTCTCTGTGCCATACCCAGGTTGCTGGCTGCGATGTGGGCACGAGATACGGATAAGGAGTGCATTGCAATCTCAAGTCCCTGTCCCTCACGGCCTAACAGATATTTCTTGTCTATGCGGCAGTTGGTGAATTTCAGATCGCCATGGCCTGCACCGCGGCAGCCCATCATATGCGGCATGTTGATCACTTCGAATCCCGGTGCATCCATCGGTACGAAGAATGCGGAAAGTCTGTCATCTTTATCAGAATCCGGATTGGTTACTGCGATAACGTATGCGAACTCGCAGCAGTCGGTGTGGGAGATCAAGGTCTTCTCGCCGTTTAATACATAGCTGTCGCCATCTTTCACTGCCATGGTATGTAAGTCAGCGCCGGTGCCGCCGGTTGCCTCAGTCAGCGCGAAGCAGGTGAATACTTCCTTGTTCTGGAACTTGGACATGTACTCTGCTTTCAGCTCCGGGCTGCCATAGTCATCCAGGATTCTCCAGTTTAAATCCATTGCATAGTGAAGATGCATTCTCATTCCGCCCGGTCCTCTGGAGAACTCTTCCTGTACCTGTAAGATTTCAAGCTCGTTTAAGCCCCATCCGCCGTACTCTTCCGGTAAGGAACAACGGTATAAATTGTTCTCGATCGCCAGATCGTAGAACTCCTGCGGGAATTTGTTGGTTACCTCGACTTCTTTCTGGATCTCTTCCAACGGACCTTCTGCCAGCTCGCGGATCTGTTTTAAGTAAGCCTGGAACTCTTCCTTTGTTAACTTGCTCATGTGATATCCTCCTTATTTGAGTTGATCATTTGATTGTTCATTTTTATTTTGTTGCTATTTCTTTAACAATCTTGATGATGTTATTATAACGTGCCTGTCCGTAAATATCCAATCGGCTGTATCCGTGCGAACGTATCGAATTAATCGGAAAAAACTATCAATCGATTTTTGACTTGTAAATGGATTTTGAGGGTGTTATAGTCTAGCGTGTGAAGTTGTATATTTTTGACAAATGGAGGTTTCTTATGATTACAAGACCGGAAATCATGGAAGGGATCAGACGGCATATCCAGCCCATCGGAGGGCAGGAAAACCTGAATATATTAGAAGTGGAGCCGGGACATGTCCGGCTTTCCATAGAACTGACGGAAGCATGCCTGAATCTGTACGGCAATGCCCACGGCGGCTTCCTCTTCTCTCTCTGCGACATTGCCGCCGGCATGTCCACCTACGCCTGCGAAGTCACCAACGTCACCCAATGCGCCGGAATTAACTTTGTGCGCGGCGTAAACAGCGGGACGATCTATGTGGAGTCCAACATTGTTCATAAAGGAAGGCACACCGCCGTATGCCGGGTGGATATCACCGGAGAGGAAGAAGAACTGCTGGCGACGGGAAACTTTACAATGTTCCTGGGGAAGGAAATATAAAATTGCAATTTAGAGAATAACCAATAAGGTCCGAAGGTTCGGTCAGGCCCTACAGAATAAGCAG
>NZ_QUIV01000026.1 GCF_003480315.1 Clostridium sp. AM33-3
GCCTACTATATGCAAGGAATATCTAATCATACTTATCAGGATCTGATTCAGGATCTATCGTTCATCATCAGGAAAACCGAAGATAAGTGCAAATTTCATGTCATCAGAGTTGGAGCATCTACTAACCGTAATATGATCGGCGGCGGAGCGAATGAAGTACAAAATTTCACAGCATCTGCTTATTCTGTATGGTCTGACCGAACCTTCGGACCTTATTGGTTATTCTTTAAATTTTACATCGTCACCAGCCGGTACGCGATCTGCTCGGCGGTCATCATCTGTGCCTCTCTCTGGTGGCACGTAAAGATGATGATCTGCCCAGGGTAGGCCTTTTTCAGCCATTTTAAGGCTGTACGAAGCCGGTCTTCATCGTATAATACGAAGCTGTCATCGAAGATCAGCGGCATATAATCGCCCTCCGGCTGGATGATCCTGGCGGCAGCAAGGCGCAGGGCCAGGTAGATCTGGTCCATGGTGCCGCTGGATACCTGCTCGACCGGAACCAGGCGGGTGCGGGTATTCATGAACACATTCAGGCTTTCATCCACGCTCATGCTGTCGTAGATGCCGCCGGTGATGCCGGAGATCAGCTCAGAGGCAGTTTTGTTCAGATAGAGTCCGAAGGAATCCCGGATGGTAGCGGAAAGGCCGGTCATGGTTTCCAGCGCCAGGTCAATGGCGGTGATCTCCTCCCGGATCCGGTCGTTTTCCGCCAGTACCTGCTTTAAGGACTCAGTCTGGTCTTTACAGTGGGCCAGGTGATCCAGCTTTTTCTCCAGCTCCCACTGAGCTTTCTGCTGGCGGGAGATCGCGTCATCGCAGCTGGTTTCCTTTTCCTGGAGGACAGAGATCTCAGAAGCCTGTTCGTTTACAGACTGCTCGGAACGCTCTAAAACCTGGCTTAAGCGGATGAATTCCTCCATGCGGCTCTCAAACGCAGCCATGGCTTCCTCGGAAATGGAGGAATCACCCAGATGGCGGGAGAAGATTTCCTGCAGAAGCTTTTCTGTCATGGAGAGCTCCTGCTTTAAGCTGCGATTCTTCATAAAGAGGATAAGACTGACTGCAAAGAAGAGGACCGTGGCAGCGCTTAAGATGCAGATCAGCCATACTGTGTAGCGGGCCACGCCGGTGGACACAGAGACCAGGGCGCCGGTTACAAAGAAGACCGGCTCAAAGGCCTGGGAGCTTAACACTCCAAGTCCTGCGGCACCGATGGCGGAAAGCACTGCAAGCACCATCATGATCACAGGAAGCACCACGCGTCCCCTGCGGGCTGTGGCGGCAGCCACATCTTTATAATGTGCATAAGCATTCCGGGCATTTTCCTGATATGCATGGATGGAGGCCTCATCGGTAAACTGTGCGCCATCCAGGGCCTGTCTGCCCTTTGCGATCTTCTGCAGCAGAGTTTCACGCTCGGCCTGCTTTTCGGAAAGCTGGTTCTTTACCTGGGAACGCAGATTCTGGTAGGTCTGAAGCTGATTCTCGTATTCCGGAGCGGAAATCTCTTTTTCGATATTTTTGATTTCGGTCAGCAGTGCGGTATATGTGCGGGCTGCTTCCGGGGTGAGCTGGCGCTCAAATTCCTTTCTCCGGTTCTTCAAATGGGTGGTTGCCCTGGTGATGTTCAAAGAAAGGTTGCCGGTGGTGTTCATGTTGGCAATATAATTGCGCAGTTCGGTGACCATGCCGCCCTCCGTCACGCATTTGAGCTGGCCGATGCTGATGGTGTTGTTGTAAGCGGTCTCGGTGAGGCCGCCCAGCAGAAAGTCCAGAAAACCCTTGGTAGGCTCTACCTCCTTGCCTGCGGTTTCATTCACAATCACGAAAGACTTCTGATCCTTCTGAAAGTTCCGCTCCAGGCGGTAAATGACCCCATCCTTTTCCACCCGCATCTGCCCACCGTATACAGCCTTGTTCTGCCACGGCTCATATTTGCTGTAAAGATCCGTGCGGGCCGCCCGGCCGCGTCCACGCTCCAGGCCGAACAGCATGCAGCGGATGAAGGTGTGCAGCGTGGATTTTCCGGCTTCGTTTCTGCCGTAAACCACATTGAGGTCCTTGTCAAAAGAGACGGAAAGGTCATGGAATTTGCCGAATCCGTCAATATGTAAATCCAGTATCCGCATGCTTAGCTCCTCTCATCTGTCGTTCGCAGCAGAGCGTCGATCCCGTAATACAGCGCCTTTTTCTCAACCGGGCTTGGATCATCCTTCTGGAACGCCTGAATGTAAAAACCGATCATATCGCTGGGGTGCTCCGCAAACAGCCGGCAGAAATCGTACTGCGGCTCGGATTCATCTACTGCCTCTACGATCTGCAGGCGACGCTCCAGCGGCTCTAAGTCAAAGGTAATGTCCGGGTCACGCATTCCTCGGATGCGGAAGCGGTAAATGTGCTCCGGTCCGCGCTGCTTCACGGCATCGGTGATGCGGTCGCAGAGCTCCCCGTTGGTGGTGGCCGGTGTGACGTGGACCACCAGAGGAATGTACTGGGTCCGCGCTACCGGAACAAACTCCAGGGAGATGACCTGGCCGGAGGCAGGCTGGATCTCACCCACGACCATGCCGTGGGGACCGGTTTCTGTTTTATCAAGCGGCTCTAAGGAACCCGGATAAGCGTAAGAAAAGTCCGGTGCCAGCTCAGGCTTGTGGATATGGCCAAGTGCCGTATAGGAAAAACCGGTGCGTGCCAGGCTTCCTTTGTCCAGCGGAAGATGAGAAGCATCTCCGCCGTGGGCCAGCAGTACATGGATGTGACCATCGTCCGGAGCCTTAATGCCGTTTAAGCGAGCCTCATTGATCTCTGCGGTGTGATAGGAGAAACCGTGTACCTCCAGGTTTAAGTCCCTGAAATAAACGGAGCTTAATTCCTCCGACATGAGGAAGGTGACATTGGGACACCAGGTAAAGCTCATGAGCGCAGAGCTGGGCCGGATACGGTCATGGTTTCCCGCAATGATCATGACCTGCACGCCGGGAATGGTAGAGAACAGGTAGTTGACCTCTTTTAAGTCCCGCAGGAGCGGCTGGCGGTGAAAAAGATCTCCGGAGATGAAGAGACAGTCCGCGTCCCGCAGTCTGGCCTGGCGGATCACTTCGGCAAAGCTGTCGCGGATGGCCTGGGCGCGCTCACGGCTCCAGGGCCGGTCACTGTCCGGATTCATGCCCCAGTGGACATCGGCAATGTGGATAAATTTCATAAGGCACTCCTTAAAATGCGATGCGGGTATGCCGGCAGTTCGTTCTGCACAGTATACCCGCATAGGTTTTTGCGAATCCGGAACGTGTCAGAGGCACGGTACGGATCGGATTATTTGATTTACAGCTCGCAGTTGCCTACGGTTCTCGGGAACGGGATCACGTCGCGGATGTTGCCCATGCCGGTTAAATACATGACGCAGCGCTCAAAGCCCAGACCGAAGCCGGAGTGGCGCGCAGAACCGTATTTGCGAAGATCCAGATAGAACTGGTAATCCTCCTTCTTTAAGCCGAGCTCGTCCATGCGTGCGGTAAGCTTCTCCAGGTTATCCTCACGCTGGCTTCCGCCGATGATCTCACCAATGCCTGGTACCAGACAGTCGACTGCGGCAACGGTCTTTCCGTCCGGGTTCATCTTCATGTAGAAGGCCTTGATCTCCTTCGGGTAATCGGTAACGAATACCGGCTTTTTAAAGATCTGCTCGGTCAGGAAGCGCTCATGCTCAGTCTGAAGGTCGCAGCCCCAGGATACCTTGTAGTCGAACTGGTCGTTGTGCTCCTCCAGGATCTTAACGGCCTCGGTGTAGGTAACGCGGCCGAACTCGGAGTTCACAACATTGTTGAGGCGGTCTAACAGTCCCTTGTCGATGAAGCTGTTGAAGAAAGCCATCTCCTCCGGAGCATGCTCTAAAACGTAGCGGATGACATATTTTAACATGCCCTCGGCAACCTCCATGTTGTCGTCCAGATCAGCGAAGGCCATCTCCGGCTCGATCATCCAGAATTCGGCAGCGTGGCGGGTCGTGTTGGAATTCTCAGCGCGGAAGGTTGGTCCGAAGGTGTAGATGTTGCGGAATGCCATGGCGTAGGTTTCGCCGTTTAACTGACCGCTTACGGTTAAGTTGGTCGGTTTTGCAAAGAAATCTTTGGTGAAATCAACAGCACCGTCCTCAGTCTTCGGGATGTTGTTTAAATCCATGGTGGTTACCTGGAACATCTCACCGGCACCCTCGCAGTCACTTCCGGTGATGAGCGGAGTGTGAACATAAACGAAATCACGCTCCTGGAAATACTGATGGATTGCGTATGCGATCAGGGAACGTACGCGGAATACAGCCTGGAAGGTGTTGGTGCGCGGACGCAGATGTGTGATGGTACGCAGATATTCCAGGGTGTGGCGCTTTTTCTGCAGCGGGTAATCCGGAGCAGACGGACCCTCTACAGCAACCTCTACAGCCTGGATCTCAAACGGCTGTTTTGCATCCGGGGTAGCAACCAGGGTACCCTTTACGATGATGGCAGCGCCTACGTTTAATTTGCTGATCTCGGCAAAGTTTGCCATGTTGTCATGATAAACGACCTGAAGGGTCTCAAAATAGGTTCCGTCGCTGACTACGATAAAGCCAAAGGCCTTGGAAGCACGCACGCTGCGCACCCAGCCGCCGACAGAAACCTCTTTATCCAGGTAAGCTTCCCGGTTTTTATACAGTTCTCTTACAGTAACTAAATCCATAATACTTCTCCTTTGATCTGCATTCTTTTCAATCTTTTAACAGAATATATTATTATTTGCATACTTAAACAAGATTATACTTCATTTTATAAGGTGATTCAAGAAAAATATCGAAATACGCGTATTTTCGGCTCTATCCGGAAACGGCAGTACAAAATCGGATAAATTGTGTTACCCAATTCTCAATATACCATATATTGACAAATGCAAAAAATACGCAAAAAGTGTCGGAAAATGTACAAAAATTATTGAAAATAATACAATTATTTGTTCACTTTCTCTGAAATGCGTGGTATAATAATAGGCACAAGAAAACTACAGCGAGGTGATAACGTGATTAAAAAGGAAATGATTGCCATGCTTTTGGCAGGGGGACAGGGCAGCCGCCTTGGAGTATTAACACAAAAAGTCGCAAAACCGGCAGTATCGTTTGGCGGCAAATACAGAATTATCGATTTTCCGCTCAGCAACTGTATCAATTCTGGCGTTGACACAGTTGGCGTTTTAACACAGTATCAGCCATTACGTCTGAACAGTCACATAGGAATTGGCATTCCGTGGGATTTGGACCGTAATGTCGGAGGAGTTACCATTCTTCCGCCGTACGAGCGGAGCAAGGGCAGTGACTGGTATACCGGTACCGCGAACGCCATTTATCAGAACCTGGAGTACATGGAAAGCTACAATCCGGACTACGTTCTGATCCTTTCCGGCGACCACATCTATAAGATGGATTATGAGGTTATGCTGGAATATCACAAAGCAAACAACGCAGATGTCACCATCGCATGTATGCCGGTTCCGATCGAAGAGGCAAGCCGCTTCGGTATCGTGATCACCGATGAGAATAACCGTATCACCGAGTTTGAGGAGAAGCCGGCAAATCCGCGCAGCAACCTGGCTTCCATGGGAATCTACATATTCAGCTGGAAGGCGCTGAAGGAAGCGCTCATTGCCATGTCGGAAGAGCCTGGCTGTGACTTTGGTAAGCATGTCATTCCGTACTGCCATGAGAAGCAGGAACGTATCTTTGCCTACGAGTACAACGGCTACTGGAAGGATGTCGGAACCCTCGGCTCCTACTGGGAGGCAAACATGGAGCTCATCGATATCATTCCGGAGTTCAACCTTTACGAGGAATACTGGAAGATTTATACCAAGAGCGATATCATCCCGCCACAGTATGTGGCAGCAGATGCAGTCATCGACCGGAGCATCATCGGTGAGGGTACCGAGGTGCATGGAACCATTACCAATTCGGTCATTGGCGCGGGCGTTACCATTGAGCCGGGAGCAGAGGTACACGATTCCATCATCATGCGCGACTGCCATATCAAAGCAGGCGCAAAAGTAAACAAAGCGATCGTGGCAGAAGATACCACAGTGGGCGAGGGCTCCGAGCTTGGTGTGGGCGAGTACGCACCGAGCAAATACGACCCGAAGGTTTACCAGTTCGACCTGGTTACCATTGGTGAGCACAGCGTGATCCCGGATCATGTAAAAATTGGTAAGAATACCGCAATTTCCGGCGTCACCACTCCGGAGGACTATACCGACGGAGCACTGGCAAGCGGAGACTACATTATAAAGGCAGGTGGCGTACGATGAAAGCGATTGGTATTGTATTAGCAGGCGGAAACAGTAAGAGAATGCGGGAATTATCCAACAAGCGCGCGATTTCCGCAATGCCGGTTGCAGGCAGCTACCGCAGCATTGACTTTGCGCTCAGCAACATGAGCAACTCCCATATCCAGAACGTGGCGGTGTTTACCCAGTACAACTCCCGTTCCTTAAACGAGCATTTAAGCTCCTCCAAGTGGTGGGATTTCGGAAGAAAACAGGGCGGACTTTATGTATTCACTCCAACCATCACCGCAGAGAACAGTGACTGGTACCGCGGCACCGCAGATGCCCTTTATCAGAATCTCACCTTTTTAAAGAACAGCCATGAGCCTTATGTGGTCATTGCTGCCGGCGACGGTATCTACAAGCTGGACTACAACAAGGTTCTGGAATATCACATTGAAAAGAAGGCAGACATTACCGTAGTCTGCAAGGATATGCCGGAGACAGAGGATATCACCCGCTTTGGCCAGGTGAAGTTAAACGATGACGGCCGCATCATCGACTTCGACGAGAAGCCTATGGTTTCCACCTCCAGCACCATTTCCTGCGGTATTTATGTGATCCGCAGACGCCAGCTGATCGAGCTCATTGAGCGCTGCGCGGCAGAAGACCGCGTAGACTTTGTCCGCGATATCCTGGTGCGTTACAAAAACTTAAAACGTATCTATGCATACAAGCTGAATTCCTACTGGAGCAATATCGCTTCTGTAGAGTCCTACTACAAGACCAATATGGACTTCTTAAAGCCGGAGGTACGCAACTATTTCTTCAAGGAATATCCGGATGTATACTCCAAGGTGGATGACCTTCCGCCGGCAAAATACAATCCGGGCGCACTGGTGAAGAACAGCCTGATTTCCAGCGGATCTATCATCAACGGAACCGTAGAAAACTCCATTCTCTTCAAGAAAGCATATGTTGGAAACAACTGCGTGATCAAGAATTCCATCATCCTGAACGATGTTTATATTGGCGACAACACTGTTATCGAGAACTGCATCGTAGAGAGCCGCGATACCATCCGTGCCAACACGACCTATATCGGTACGCCGGATGATATTAAGATCGTTATCGAGAAAAACGAGCGCTATACCCTGTAATGGGCCCGGCAGGACAGCCGGCAGGGCGGCATCGTTTCGACATCATGAAAACAGACAGAGCTGACCGGGACAGGCCTTCGGGCTTTTTCCGGACAGCTTCATCAAAACGGGGGAGGGGTTCCACATGCAGATAACAGATGTGAGAGTGAGGAAAATCGAAAAAGAAGGGAAAATGAAAGCAATCGTTTCCATTACCATAGATAACGAATTTGTTGTCCATGATATCAAAGTCATTGAAGGTGAGAAGGGATTGTTCATCGCTATGCCGAGCCGCAAGGCAGCAGATGGCGAGTACCGTGATATCGCACATCCGATCAATTCGGGAACCCGCGATATGATCCAGTCTGTGATCCTTGAAAAGTACGCGACAGCGGCACTGGAGGAGCAGCAGGAAGAGCTGGCATAAATAACGTCTGCAAATAACGCACAAATATATAAAAAGTCAGAAAGGCACTCGCGGGATATCGTCTCTGCGGGTGCTTTTTTTGTATGATAGGAAATTACGTCCCCAAGTCACATTCTTTTTCACCCGAAAAAATACCAATTTTGCCGAAGTTTGACCGATTGGGGCGAAGTACTTGCATCCGGTACTTTTACTTGCTATAGTGAGTAGAAAGGGAGGCGTGCGTTATGAAAAAGGAAAAAGTGCATGATAATGCAATAAAAAATATAACGGAAACAGGAGCTTTAAAAATGGGGGAAATAACAGAAGCAAAACGGGAAGAAGTATCCGGAAAGAACTTTCAGAATGATCCGAATGTCATTTACATACAGATGCTTGGAGGATTCAGCATGACCTATCAGGGACAGCCGCTTCTTCTGGGAAAGAGTCTCAGCAGTAAGATGCTGCATCTTTTGATGCTTCTCATCTACAGCCGCGGGGAAGGCATCCGGAGAACCCGGTTGCTGGAGCAGCTCTATGGGGACAGCGACATAGAGCAGGCAGCCAATTCCCTGCGTGCCATGATCTTCCGGCTGAGAAAAAGCTTGGTGGCAGCCGGTCTTCCCGATGGCGAGTATATTTCCACCAAGGGCGGCATATACATGTGGGCAGCGGAGCATGTAGATGTGGAGCTTGATGTAGAGGTGTTCCAGAAGCAGGTCATGGCAGCACTGGAAGAAAAAGAACCTTTGAAAGAGGTAGAGCTCCTGGAGGAGGCATGCAGGATCTATAAAGGCGAATTTCTTCCGTTGATGATCGCGGATGACTGGGTGGCAGCTGCGAACTGGAAGTATCAGGAGCTTTACTTTAAGGTGCTGAGAGAACTGAGCAGGCTTTTGAAAAAGCAGAACCGTTATGCAGAGCTGCTTCCGTATTGTGAGCAGGCACTCAGCCGCTATCCCTACGAGGAATGGCAGCTGGTCAAGCTGGAGTGTCTGACGGCCATGAAGGAATATAAGCTGGCTGTGGAGTATTATGAGCAGATCGCCAGGGAATCCCAGCAGGAATACGGCATCCGCATGTCGGAGGAGATGATGGAGCATTACCGGGCAATCCGCAATATGATCCAGTACGAGATGAATAATATAGAAGAAATCCAGCAGCACCTGAGACCGGATCCCAATGTGTTCGGCGCAACCCGGTGCGATTACCTGACCTTCATTGATATTTACCGGTATATCGTCTGGGTGCTGGGACGGGAAGATACCAGGGCACATCTGGTGCTCTTTACCCTGCTTGACCGGGACGGCGAGCCTCTGGAATCCTCCGAGCAGTTGGAGGAGGTACGGCAGAGACTGGAACGCTCCATTATCCGTTCGGTGCGCAGATCAGATCTGTACACCCGCTACGGCAAAAATCAGTTCCTGGTGCTGGTCACCAGCACAGACCAGGACGGCTGCAAGATTGCGGCAGAGCATGTATGCAGGAACTTCCGAGCGGTGAACCGGCGCCGGAAAATTGATGTATATTACGCATGCAGACCGGCACTGGCAGTGAGTGGAGACAGCCTGAAAAGAAACATGGGAAAGAATGTCAAGGAGCTGGAAATTGCGGAAGGATCAGAAAAAATTAAGGAAAAATATGGAAAATAACAGTTCTTGTAACGCTTAAAAGAGTATACTGAAGATGACAATGAAACAGTTGTCTGAAAAACGTTATCCTTACATTTAGATAGCAAAAAATAAAGGGAAAAGGAGAGAGAAGTATGAAGGGACTCGAAGCGAAAACACTGGGCCTGAGAAAAGTCATCAGGCACGAGTATAAACGCATCGTGGCGTTTATGCTGACGGTAGCCATGGTTGTGACCAACTTTGGCACCAACCTGACCGTGGCGTTCGCGGCAGGCGAAGAAGAAAGCTCTCTGTTCCTGCTTAACAGCAGCGAACTTGAGGATGCGATCAGCGCAGCTCTGGAAAGTGGAGATGTGTTCGATTTTTCATCCCTGGAGCTGAAAGCAAAACAAAAGAGCCTTAAGACTTCCTATGAAAAGCTGATAGGAAGCAAGGCCGGAAAGGTGTATCAGCTCGATGTAGATATCGACAGCAGTTATGCGACAGAGCATACAGATCTGCAGGTATTCTACAACGCAGGTACCGACGATGTGGTATTCCTGTTCATCAACGAGAGCGACATGGCAGTAACCTTCCGCGCAAACGTAAGCGGATATGAAACTGCACGTGTTACCGTAAATCCGAACACTACCAACATCGAAGATGCAGAGGGCGTGGAGAACGCGGAAGACTACAGCGGCACCACCATGGTGGACGATGAAAAGAAGCCGCAGGCAGAGGTTGTAAAACCGGAAGGCGAAACCTCTGAATCCGAGAGCGCTTCTGACGAAACCGAAGCAGACGTAACCGAGAGCGAGAACGCTTCCGAGAACGGCGAGGCAGAGGAGACCACCGGCGCAGAGGAAGCTGCTGAGACAGAAACCTCCGAAGCAGAAGAGACCGAAGCAGAGACTGAGCCGGAAACCGAGACAGAGGCACCGGCAGCAGAAGAGGCTGAGGAAGAAATTGAGCTTACTCCGGAAGAGGGAAGCGCAAGCGCATCCATCTCCGCAAAGAAGGTATTCCGTGTAAGCACCAGCGCAGAAGCAGCAGTGGAAGCACCGGTAGCAGACGCTGAGGAAGAGACCGAAGCAGAGGAGCCGGAAAAAGAAACAGAGGCTCCTGTAGAGACTACTGCAGAAGAAACCGTTGCTGATGACAGCACGGAGGAAACCATTGCAGACGAGACTCAGGCAGACGAGACCACCGCAGCCGATGAGACAGACGGCGAGCTCACCGAAGAGACTGAGGCTCCGACTGAAGACGTTACCACTCCGGATGAAACAAACGGAGAAGAGCCGGCAGACAACGACGGCAGCGAGAATATTGGTTTTGACAGCGACGAGCAGTTCCTGGAGGATGACTCCATTGAACTGGCAGGCGAGCTGAATGGTAAGGCATACAATACCGTAACCATCTGGGGCAGCGCAAACGCAAGAGCGTATGTGGTAAAGGCCGAGGACCTGACCGGTGAGGCAGCAGTAGAGGGCCAGTACAGCGTAGATTACTCCGTAGATCCGGTAGGTGCAGCAACGATCAAAGGCGCACACACCGTAAACGAAGGCGAGACCCTGTACTTTGCAGTAGACCCGCAGGTAGGCTACGAGATCACCGAAGTAACCGCCAACGGCGAACCTCTGGAAGAGGCAGACGCAGCAGATGTGGCAAGCGCATCCGATCTGGAGCAGCATGAGCATGTCTATGCAGTAGAAGCCGTTACCGAAGATCTGGAGATCGTGGCAAGCCTGGAAGAAACCGTGGGCGTGGCACATCCGGAATTCAGCGCATCCTATGTGAGCAGCGAAGGCGTGACCATCAGCCTGCACGCAGAGGAAGGCATTCTTCCGGAAGGCACCGAGCTTTCCGTAACCGAAGTGACCGACGCTCTGGGCGATACCATCAAAGAGAAGATGGACAGCGAGGCCGAGGGCACAACCGTTCACAGCGTATTAGCATACGATATCAATCTCCTTTATAATGGGAAGAAACTCAGCAACAGCTGGTCCGAGAGCGGCTATGTAGACGTAACCTTCACCGGTGCTCCGATCCAGGAAATGACCGAGGCTTCCGATAAGGTCGAGATCGTAGCAGTAGACGATACCAGCAAGACCCAGCTGAGCGCAGAGAATGCAGCAGAGGCTGAGGCAGGCGAGCTGAAGCTGGAGACCGTCAGTGAGCAGAACGTAGAGGATGCGGCTGTAGAGGAAGTCGGATTCAAGGCAGAGCACTTTACGATTTATGCGGTAGCAGCGTCGAGTGGTGTTATGGCAGCTTCTATGAAAAACTATAATGATACTATGAAGATTGGTCAGACACAGACGCTTAGAAGTGACAAGAGCGGGTATTATCAAAGCTGGTCATCTTCGAATACGAACGCTTTGACGGTGACCGGAAACGGACAGGCTGCTACGGTAACAGCGGTTGGAGTCGGAACGGCAACGATCACTTATGAGTATTATGACTGGGGTTGGAAAAAAGACACGGCGACCATTACCGTTACCGCAGATCCAATTACTGGTGTGACCTTGACCGGTGAAAACGAAGTAAAATTATTTGGACAGGTTCAATTAAACGCAAATCTTCAGCCGACCACCGGTTCCGCAACACTTACCTGGGAGTCTTCGGACGAAAGTGTTCTGACTGTAGATGAAACAGGTATGGTAACCGGACGAAAGCTTGGAACTGCAACAATCACGGTATGGGCCGTAGATCATGCAGGAAATCGATTTAGTGCAGCGAAAGAGATTACAGTAATCCAGGCAACTACAACAGAAAATGCACAGTTTTATTATTTAACTACTCCGACAGCTGACCCCAAATCAAATGATTCGTCGGTATGGGGACGCAACATTGGTACAGGTAAGATTGTGGTTACCAATGGTACCTGGGAAGATAATAAAAATATGCTGGATAGCGTTTCCAGTCGTGTAGTGAAATGGCCGAATGGAACAACCGGCAGCAGCCTGGAAATTACGCAGACAGGAGACTATGCACGTGACTGGAATACGATTTTTGAGGCATATAAGGCAGAAATAGAACAAAAGCATGGAAAAACAATCGCAAAATCAGATATCGAATCTATCAAGCTTAAGCCTTATAAAATTTCCAGGAACAATGGCACGAATCCGGATAAGCATGTAGACTGTACGGTTGAAATCAAAGTAAAAGACGTTTATACAGCGAATTACTGGCTTTGGAATGCCGGACAGACCGGATATGAATACGCAGAGGCTGGTTCTTATTATAAAAATGAGCAGACGAGCCCGACCGCAGGCAGGTACCCGACTACAAAGACCGTAAATGGAGTAACGTATACCTTCCTGGGATGGTATGATAATGAAGCGTTATCAGGTGAGGCTGTTACATTCCCGTATACCATTACAGATCATAATGTAAATTTCTATGCAAAGTATGTAGCTGGATATTATGTGGATTATGATTTGAATGGTGGTACCTGGGGAAGCGCTCAGACCAAATGGTTTAAGAATGTGGGTTCTACGGTAGTCGTTGTAGCCACAGAACCGACAAAGACAGGTTATGACTTTGCAGGTTGGACTTATTCCGAAGATGGAAGCAAGACATATCATGCAGACGATAGTTTTGTAATGCCGGAAAAGAATGTAAAGCTTACGGCAAACTGGATACCGCAGCAGAAGTCCTACACTGTCAATTACCTTCTGAATGGCACATCTGAGAAGGTGCAGAATTCGGAGACAAAGACAGGCACCTGGGGAACCGAGGTTACAGAAAATGCACCGGAAATTTCCGGATATACGCATGTGGCTACAGACGATGCAACCAAGACGCATATCGTCGGTACCGGTACGGATGAGATTAATTTCTATTATTATAAGAATGTGACGCTGCAGGCAGACAGTGAGACATACACTTATGATGGTACAGAAAAGAGCGTATCTGGTTATATCAGAACCGATACCAATGATAGTCTTACCATTACTGGAGTGACAGCTGGTGCTTCTGGCACAAATGCCGGCGAGTATACTGCAGAGTTTGCTGTTGATCCAGTAGGCAGACTGATTGATGCACAGCATATTGTTACTGCAGCACTTCCGGGAAAATTAATCATCAAGCCAATTGATGACTTGGTAACGGTAACGATTGTTGGTAAGAAAGAGTCTAAGATGTATAACGGAAGTGAGCAGACCACGACCGGATATAATGTAACAAACATTGAGGGCGGAAACGGAAAGTACACTGCTGCGAATGTGGCACTTGTAACACCTGGCAGCGATACCGCGACAGGCACTGATGCAAGGGCAATTCCTTATCCGATGGGACTTACTACAGAATCCTTCCGGAATCTGAATAACAACTTTAGTAATGTACAGTTTAGTGTAACCGATGGTGAACTGACCATCACGAAACGTAATGTAGTTTTGACAAGTGCTACAGCTTCCAAGCCTTATAACGGAATACCGCTGACGAATTCAGAGGTTACGGTAACCGGTGATGGGTTCGTAGACGGAGAAGGTGCAGACTATCATGTAACCGGAAGTCAGACAGTAGTTGGATCTAGCGACAATACTTTTGCTGAGCCGGCATACACTCTTCATGATAACACCAAAGCAAAGAACTACAACATTACTACTCAGGAAGGAACATTAACCGTTACTGCGAATGACAACGAAGTAGTCGTTACCATTAAGAAACACGGTGACATAGTAACATACGATGGAACAGCGCATACGGTGAGCGGATATGATGTAGTATCTATCAGCAACGAACTGTATCATGAAAATGATTTCACCTTTGTTGGTGATACTGCGCATCAGACAGTATCTGGAACCAATGCCGGAACGTATGATATGGCATTGTCAGCGAGTGATTTTAGAAATGACAATGCGAACTTTAGTAGGGTTACCTTCGTAATTCAGGACAATACCCTGAAAATTGACAAGAAGCTTCTGAAACTGACCAGCCCATCCGCTAATAAGATTTATGACGGTAACGCATTGACAGCAACCAATCTGACGATTGATGGTCTGGTAGCGGCAGATGCTGGCAAGCTTACTTATAAGGTAACTGGTACTCAGACAGCAGTTGGTAAGTCTAACAACACATTTAATTTCACACTGGATCCTTCTGTAAAAAACAACTACGACGTACAGACCCAAATGGGAGAACTGGAAGTTACTCCGGTTACCAATGAAATTGTTGTAAAGATCACTGGTAATAAGACCAGCGAGAAATATGACGGTACTGTGAAAACGGGGCTATACTTACGTTGTAGAATGTGCAGGTGCAGATGCAGGTAGCCTGTATTCTGATGCAGACTTTACATTCAACGGAAATGATAAGGTGACGGAGAACAATGCCGGTGAATATCCGATGGGACTGGATGCAAGCCAGTTTACAAACAAGGATAATAACACCTTCCCGAATGTAAGATTTGTACTTGTTTCTGACGGTAAGTTAACGATTACAAAGAGAAACGTTACCCTGACCAGTGCAGATGATGAAAAGGTTTATGATGGAACAGCATTAACCAATCATAATGTGACCGTAAGCGGTGATGGCTTTGTAAAGAATGAAGCACCGAGCTACGATGTAACCGGAACCATAACGAATGTTGGTGAAGTAGACAATACATTTACCTACGGATTTGCAAACGGAGTAAATGCAGGTAACTACGAGATTACAACAGTCTATGGCAAACTGAAGGTGACTCCGGTTACTGAAACTGTGACCGTTACCATCAAAGAAAACAGTGGCACTGAAAAATACGATGGTACAGAGAAAACCGTAACGGGTTATACCGTAGAGAACATCAGCAATCCGCTGTATACGGTCAACGATTTCACCTTTAGTGGAAGCGCAGAGGTTAAGGGCACGAATGCCGGAACATACAATATGAATCTGAGTCCATTTGACTTTACAAATACGAATACCTCTAACTTCCCGAATGTAACATTCGTTGTAGAGGATGGACAGTTAGTAATTCAGAAACGCAGCGTAACCCTGACAAGTGGAAGTGATTCCAAAGCTTACGATGGAACAGCATTAAAGAAAGAAACCGTTGAGGTAACGGGTGATGGATTCGCAGAAAACGAGGGTGCAGACTACAGTAATTTTGCGAGCCGGACTGAGGTTGGTGAAACGGATAATACCTTTACCTATACGCTGAAGAGCAATACCAGCAAGGACAACTATGAGATCAGCGTAGTGGAAGGCAAGCTGACAATTACAGCAACTGCAGATGAAGTTGTAGTAACCATTAAGGAAAACAGTGGTACAAAAACCTACGATGGAACGGAGAAAACCGTAACCGGTTATACTGTTCAGTCTATCAGCAGTAAGCTGTATACGGAAAAAGACTTCACTTTTAGCGGAAACGCAGAGGTTAAGGGAACCAATGCCGGAAGCTATGACATGGAACTGACCCCTGCTGATTTCTGGAATACGAATAAGAACTTCACGAAAGTAACGTTTAAGATTGTAGATGGCAAGCTTACCATTGAAAAACGTAAAGTAACTCTGACCAGTGATTCTGCAAGCAAGGATTATGACGGTACTCCGCTGACAGCAAAAAATGTGACCGTAAGTGGTGATGGTTTTGCAAATGGCGAAGGCGCAACCTACGATGTATATGGTTCTCAGACTGAAAGCGGAAGCAGTAAAAACCATTTCCGTTACAGCCTGACTCAGGGAACCAACGCAGATAACTATGAATTTGAAGAAGCACTTGGAGACCTGACCGTTCGTGCGATTGAGACTCCGGTAGTTGTAACCATTCGTGGTAATCGTGCTGAGGCAACTTACGACGCAACGGAAAAATCTGTGACGGGTTATACCGCAACAGCTGATAATGCAAATTATCCGCTGAATGATTCTTCCATCAAGTTTACCGGCAATGCAACGATCAAAGGAACTGATGCAGCTACATATAAAGGTAAACTTGAAGCGGCTCAGTTTGAAAATATCAACAAGAACTTTACCAATGTAACCTTTAATGTGGTAGATCCTGGTGAACTGGTAATTAAACCGGTTGAGATTACTCTGACCAGTGCAGATGCTGAAAAGGTTTACGATGGAACTGAGTTAACCAACAACAAAGTGACCGTAACGGCGGGAGCATTTGTAGGAAACGATGGAGCAACTTACAATGTTACTGGCAGCCAGCTGAACAAAGGTACAAGTAAGAACGCGTTCACCTATCAGCTGAACGAGGGCACAAAGAGCACCAACTATGCGATCACCAAAGTTTATGGAAATCTGACTGTTACTGCGGTAACGGAGACAGTTACCGTAACCATTACAGGACATGTTGGCCTAGAGAAATATAATGGCAGCGAGTTTACCGTAAGCGGTTATGATATAGCTGCCGATAACCAGCTTTATGAAACTTCCAATGTTCAGTTTAATGGAGCGAAAGATTCTGCAACCGGTAAAGATGCTGGTCCTTATACAACAAAATTAAACGCAGCAGATTTTGTGAATACCAACGAAAACTTTGCAAACGTAACCTTTGTAATCCAGAATGATATTGTGCTGACAGTTCAGAAACGTGCAGTGACTCTGACCAGTGCAACTGACAGCAAGGTATATGATGGAACGCCGCTGACCAACAGCGAGATAACCGTTGGTGGAGATGGATTTGCAAACGGTGAGGGCGCAACGTACGAGGTAACTGGTACACAGACAACTGCCGGAACCAGTGATAATACCTTTAATTACACTTTAAACGCAGGAACCAATGCAGATAACTATGAGATCAGTAAGCATGAAGGTAAGTTAACTGTAACTGCTACGGAAGATGAAGTAGTCGTAACTATCACAGAACAGAACGGAAGCTTCTTGTACGATGGTACGGAGCATACAGTAGCTGGTTACACAGTAACAAATATCAGTAATCCTCTCTATCACGAAGCAGATTTTACGTTTACAGGCAATGCAGAGGTGAAGGCAACCGATGCTGGCACTTACGATATGGAATTGAAAGAAGCTGATTTCCATAACAGAAATGCAAGCTTTGAAAAAGTAAAATTCGTGATTGTGGATGGTAACTTGACCATTGAAAAGCGTAAAGTGACGCTGGCCAGTGCAAATGCAAGCAAGGTGTATGACGGTGAAGCATTAACAGCGCAGACCGTAACCGTAACTGCCGGAGATGGCTTTGCAGAAGGCGAAGGTGCAACCTACAAAGTAACCGGAAGCCAGACAAAGGTTGGTACGAGTGAAAATACATTCACCTACAATCTGAATGAAAATACCAAGCTTAAAAACTACGACATCGAACCAGTTTATGGCAAACTGAAAGTTACTCCGGTAACTGAAAAGATTACCGTTACTATCAAGGGTCACTCTGACACCGTTAAGTACAACGGAGATGAGCACAGCGTAACTGGTTATGATGTAACGATTCCGGCAGGCAGCCTGTATAAGGAAAAGGATATTACTTTCAGCGGCAATGCAGAGGCGAAGGGAACGGATGCCGACACTTACAATATGGGTCTGAAAGCTGAAAACTTCGCAAACAGCAATGGCAACTTTGCAAATGTAGAGTTTGTAGTGAAAGAAGACGGTAAGCTGACGATCACAAAACGTGATGTTACCCTGACCAGTGCAGATGCTGAAAAGGTTTATGATGGAACCGCATTGACCAATGACACTGTAACGGTAAGTGGCGATGGATTCGTAAAGAATGACGGCGCAACTTACGATGTAACCGGAACCATTACCAATGTTGGTACGGAACCGAATACCTTTACCTACACACTGAATGAGGGAACAAAGGCAGACAACTACAACATCACACTGAAGAAAGGTAGCTTAGAGATAAAACCGATCACTGATGAAGTAGTTGTGACTATCACAGAGCATAGCAATTCTGCCAAGTATGACGGCAAGGAACACAAAGCGGAGGGTTATGATGTCACCGAAATCAGCAATGACCTGTATCATGAAAGTGACTTCAGCTTCAGCGGAGATGCGTCCCATAAGACAGTTGCTGCAACCAATGCAGGTTCTTACGATATGGGATTGCTGGCAGGTGATTTTACCAACAACAACGGTAACTTTACCAATGTTCGCTTCTCAATCAAGGATGGCAAGTTAGAAATCGCGAAACGAGATGTGACATTAACCAGTGGAACCGACAGTAAGACCTATGATGGAACTGCATTAACCAATGATACTGTAACAGTAGGCGGTGATAAGTTTGCAGATGGCGAAGGCGCAAGCTACAATATAACCGGAAGCCAGACTGAAGCTGGAAGCAGTGATAATACTTTCACGTACACACTGAATGAAGGCACAAACAAAGATAACTACAATATCACCAAGACAGAGGGTAAGCTGACCGTATCTCCGAGTGCAAGCGAAATTATTGTAACCATTACCGGTCATACAGGTAGCAAGACCTACGATGGAGCAGAAATGGCGGTAAGCGGTTATGATGTTTCAATCAGCAACCCAGCCTATACAGAAGGCGATTTCAGCTTCAAGGGAAATGACACACTGTCTAAGACTGATGCCGGAACCTACTCAATGGGGCTGAAGGCAAGTGATTTTGCGAATACCAACGGAAACTACAGCAATGTAATCTTCAACGTAACCGATGGTTCTCTGGAGATTGCAAAGAGACAGGTAACCTTGACCAGTGCAACCGATCAGAAGACCTATGACGGAAATGCATTAACCAACGATTCCGTAGCAGTATCCGGAGATGGATTTGCGGATGGCGAAGGTGCAACCTACAAGGTGACCGGAAGCCAGACCAATGCTGGAAATAGTAAGAACACCTTTACTTACACGCTGAATGATGGCATCAAGGAAAAGAACTACGAGATTGACACAGTTGAGGGAACCTTAACGGTAGATCCGAGAGAAATCACCATTACTGCAGATGAAGCATCCAAGTATGTTGGTGAGGCTGATCCGGAAGACTATATCTCTACTCCTGGTGTTGTGACGAGAATTATGAGATGGATCCGTCCGGAAACTGTTTTTGGCGCAACCGTAACAAGCGGTGAAGTAGTAGCGGGTGATAAGCTTGCTTTCAAGGTAACCAGACCGGGTGCTGGCACTGATGAGGCAAGAGGTACTTACAAAGATGCAGTTACCGTTACGGAGACTGACGCAGCAGCAAATGCAAACTATAAGATTACCTGGATCCCGGCAGACTTCCACATCTATGAAGATGGACTGGAAGTTGAAAAGACTGTCAAGGCTCCGACAGCACCGAAGACTGTATTTGAGCTTGGCGATGTGATGGAATTTAACATTAAGGTAACCAACACTGGTAATACGGATCTGAAAGACGTAATTGTAAAAGACGAGTTAAACGGTGCAACCATTGTTGCCAATACAGGTGAGTATACTGTGAATGCAGACGGAACCGCAACCATCGCTGTATTAACAGCAGGTGCTTCGGTTGATGTGAAAGCAACCTACACAGTAAAAGCAGCAGATCTTGGCAACACAAGCTTTACAAACAAAGCAACCGCAACAGCAAAGACCGAGAACCCGAAAAAGCCGGAGGGCAAGGTAACTGGAGAAGATGAGACCGATCCGATCGCCATTGATTCCAGAACCACGGGTGGCGGCAACAGCGGTGGCGGTGGCGGCGGAAGCTCTTCCGGCCCGCGTGACAACGGTGGATCTTCCTCCGGCGGCCCGGGAACAACAACCGTAACCATTGACCCGGATGCAGTTCCGTTAGCAAACCTGCCGAACGAAGACGGAGCAGACAATCTGCTTATGATCGACGATGAGGATGTGCCGTTAGCAGCACTTCCGAAGACCGGCCAGAGCGGAACAAACGGACTGGTATTCTTCCTGTCCAGCATGATGCTTGCAGCATTTGTGGCAGTGACCAAGAAACGCGAAGACGATAAGTAATGGAATCGTTTTCAACCATAAGAATTACAGAGAAAGCGCCGGGAGCGAAATGCTCCCGGCGCTTTTCTGGTATCCTAAAGTTTGTCGAGCCGTTCTCATTGCAATACATTCCGAATTTTGCTATTCTATATTCATAAAAACCATGTTTACAGAAAGCAGCATAGAAGGGAATGTGAGCCATGAAATCGTCATTATTAAAATTGCCGGTGGGGGTAGACAGCTTCGAGAAAATCCGGAAAGATGGATTTTATTATGTGGATAAAACCACATTGATCGAGCAGCTTCTGGAACAGTGGGGAGAGGTGAATCTGTTTACCAGGCCGCGCCGTTTTGGAAAGACTTTGAATATGAGTATGCTTCGCTGCTTTTTTGAAATAGGAGCAGATCATTCTTTGTTTGACGGGTTGGACATTTCAAAGAATCAGGAACTTTGCAATACCTATATGGGAAGGTTTCCGGTGGTGTTTCTTTCTTTGAAGAATGTGGATGGTCTTACTTTTGCAGATGCAAAGTATCGCTTGACAGAACTGGTTGCTGCGGAAGCGGAGCGCTTTTTATTTTTGTCAGATAGCAAAAAGCTTTCTGAAAATGAAAAAAACAGGTATCAGGCCCTGATTTCGCTTGACCATGGGCGTTATACTATGGATGAGACAATTCTTGTGTCCAGTCTGCAGCTACTGTCACAGCTTTTATACAGACATTACGGACAGAAAACCATAATATTGATAGATGAATACGATGTTCCACTGGACAAAGCATTCCAGCATGGTTATTATAAGGAAATGGTTTCCCTGATCCGTGGAGTATTCGGACAGGCTTTAAAAACCAATGATGCGCTGCAGTTTGCGGTATTGACGGGATGTCTGCGGGTATCGAAGGAAAGTATTTTTACAGGACTGAATAATTTTAAAGTACTCGCTATTACGGATGCCCGTTTTGATGAACAATTTGGCTTTACGGAACAGGAAGTGTCAGAATTGTTGGAGACGTATCACCTGGAAGAACATCAGGCGGAAACAAAAGAATGGTACGATGGATATCATATTGGCGGTGCAGATGTTTATTGCCCATGGGATGTGATCAATCATGTGGACAGGCTTCGCGGAGAACCGGGGGCGCAGCCGCAATCCTACGGGATCAATACCAGCGGGAATGATCTGGTGAAGCGGTTTGTGAACAGGGCAGATAAGACAACGCGTGATGAAATGGAACGACTGATTGCCGGGGAATCCGTGGAAAAAGAAATACGTCTGGAATTAACGTATGACGAGATTGATCAGAGCATTGACAATTTATGGAGTGTGCTGTTTCTAATCGGTTATCTGACATGGGTCGGAAAACCAGTGAATAGTGTTTACCGGCTGGCCATTCCGAATAGGGCGGTGCGGGAGATTTATATCACCCGGATACAGGAGTGGTCTAAGGAAAAGGAAGGATAAAAAGATGTATTTAATTGCAGGACTTGGGAATCCCACACGGGAATATGAGAAAACGAGACATAACGTTGGCTTTTCGGTGATCGATGTGCTGGCGGACAAATATAATATTGATGTGAGTGACCGCAAGCACAAGGCGCTGTGCGGCAGGGGCGTGATCGAGGGGGAGAAGGTGCTTCTCTTAAAGCCTCAGACCTTCATGAACTTAAGCGGCGAGAGCATCCGCGAGGCGGTAGATTATTATAAGATCGATCCGGAGGATATCATTGTCATTTACGATGATATCAGTCTGGAGCCGGGACAGCTGCGCATCCGGTTAAAGGGAAGCGCCGGCGGGCATAATGGAATCAAGAACATCATTGCGCACCTGGGCACCCAGGAGTTTCCGCGCATCAAGGTGGGCGTGGGCGCGAAGCCGCCGAAGATGGATCTGGCAGATTATGTGCTGAGCCGTTTCGGAGCAGAGGAGCAGAAGATCATGGATGAGGCGTTTGGCGAGGCGGCTGAGGCTGCGGTCATGATGATGACAACCGGAGCGGAGCGTGCCATGAATCATTATAATGCCAAAAAGAAAGCGGAGTAGGTATCATGAGCAGAGTATTTGCAAATCCACTTACGGAGCTGGCGGAGTTTGAACAACTTCTGGAGTGTCTGAAAAAGAAGAAAGGGCCGGTGCAGGTCAGCGGCTGTCTGGATTCCCAGAAGGTACATCTGATGCAGGAAACCGTGGCAGACCGGCCGTGGAAGCTTGTGGTAACATATGATGATGCCAGGGCACGGGAGATTTACGATGATTTCGGCTGCTTCCGGGACAATGTCTGGCTGTATCCGGCGAAGGATCTGCTGTTTTACAGTGCGGATATTCACGGCAATCTGCTCACCAGGGAGCGACTGCAGGTTCTGCGCCATCTGATGGAGGATCAAAACGGTGTCGTGGTGACCACCATGGACGGCCTGATGGACCATCTGCTTCCGCTGCGCTGCATGCAGGAGCAGGTGCTTCATCTGGAAACGGGACAGGAGCTGGACCTGGAAGCCTGGAAGCTTCGTCTGGCTGAGCTTGGCTATGAGCGTATGCCGCAGGTGGACGGTATGGGGCAGTTCTCCGTGCGGGGTGGTATTCTGGACATCTATCCGTTGACAGAGGAGCTTCCGGTGCGTATTGAGCTTTGGGACACCGAGGTGGATTCCATCCGTACCTTTGACCTGGAGAGCCAGCGCTCCATTGAGCAGCTGGATGAGATTGACATTTATCCGGCCACCGAAATCGTGCTGACAAAGAAGCAGGCCAGGGAAGGCATTGAGCGGATCCGCGGTGAGGCAAAGGCCTTTGCGGAGAAGCTGAGAGCACAGCAGAATACCGAGGAAGCATACCGCATCAGCGGGATTGTAAAGGAACTGACGGAGGGCATCGAGGAGGGCTGGAAACAGACTGGACTGGATGCCTGGATTTCGTATTTTAATAAAGAAACTGTTTCGTTTCTGGATTACTTTGATCCGGAGCGGAGCATGATTTTTCTGGATGAGCCGCTGCGCCTGAAGGAACAGGGCGAGGCGGTGGAGCTGGAGTTTCGGGAGAGTATGGAGCACCGGCTTGAGAAGGGCTATCTGCTTCCCGGACAGACCGGACTGCTGTACCCGGTGCGGGAGATCCTGGCCAGGGCACAGCGGAAGGATACGGTGTATCTGACCGGCCTGGAGCAGAAGCTTCCGGGCATGACGACGGAGAAGCGTTTTTTCTTTGATGTCAGGAACATGAATTCTTATCAGAACAGCTTTGAGATGCTGATCAAAGACCTGACAGGCTGGAAGAAGGACGGATACCGGGTGATCCTCTTATCTGGTTCCCGCACCCGTGCCAGCCGCCTGGCGGAAGATCTGCGGGAGTACGGTCTGAGCGCCTTTTGTACGGACGATGAGAGCCGGGAGGTGCAGCCGGGAGAGATCCTGGTTGCCTTCGGTAATCTGCACCGGGGCTTTGCCTATCCGCAGATCAAATTTGCGGTCATCACGGAAGGTGATATGTTCGGCAAAGAGAAGAAAAAGCGCAGGCGTAAGAAGACTTCCTATGAGGGAAGGAAGATTCAGAGCTTTTCCGAGCTGTCGGTGGGGGACTACGTGGTGCATGAGGACCACGGACTTGGCATTTACCGTGGGATTGAGAAGATTGAGCGGGACGGCGTTATCAAGGATTACCTGAAGGTGGAGTACGCGGACAACGGAAGTCTTTACCTTCCGGCCACTCGTCTGGACGGCATTCAGAAGTATGCGGGCTCTGACGCGAAGGCACCGAAGCTGAACAGGCTGGGCGGTGAGCAGTGGAACCGGACCAAGGCGAAGGTGAAGACTGCGGTGAAAGAGATCGCGAAGGATCTGGTGCGGCTCTATGCGGCGCGCCGGGAGCTGGGCGGCTACCAGTACGGGGAAGATACCGTATGGCAGCAGGAGTTTGAAGAATTGTTCCCCTACGATGAAACGGAGGATCAGATCACCGCGATTGAGGATACCAAGCGGGACATGGAAAGCCGCCGGATCATGGACCGGCTGATCTGCGGTGACGTGGGCTACGGCAAGACAGAGATTGCGCTGAGGGCAGCGTTTAAGGCGGTGCAGGAGAGTAAGCAGGTGGTCTACCTGGTGCCGACCACCATTCTGGCGCAGCAGCATTACAATACCTTTGTACAGCGCATGAAGGACTTTCCGGTGCGGATTGAGCTGATGTCAAGGTTCCGCACACCGGGGCAGATCAAAAAGACGATCGAAGATCTGAAGAAGGGTCAGGTGGATATTGTCATCGGTACGCACCGGGTTCTTTCGAAGGATGTGAAATTCAAAGATCTGGGGCTCCTGATCATTGATGAGGAGCAGCGCTTCGGTGTGGCCCACAAGGAAAAGATCAAGCAGATGAAGGAAAACGTGGATGTGCTGACTCTGACGGCAACACCGATCCCGCGGACCCTTCATATGAGTCTGGTAGGCATCCGCGATATGAGCGTGCTGGAGGAGCCGCCGGTGGACCGTGTCCCGATCCAGACCTATGTCATGGAGCACAACGATGAGATGGTCCGTGAGGCGGTGAACCGCGAGCTGGCCCGGGGCGGTCAGGTTTACTATGTATACAACCGCGTGAAGGATATTGAGGAGGTTGCGCACCATGTGCAGGAGCTGGTACCGGATGCTACGGTGGTGTACGCCCACGGGCAGATGCCGGAGCACAGGCTGGAGCAGATTCTGCTGGATTTTGTGAATGGTGACATTGATGTGCTGGTATCCACCACCATCATTGAGACGGGGCTGGATATCCCCAATGCCAATACCATGATCATTCAGGATGCGGACCGCATGGGACTTTCCCAGCTGTATCAGCTGCGGGGCCGTGTGGGCCGTTCCAGCCGTACCTCGTATGCGTTTCTGATGTATAAGCGCGACAAGCTTTTAAAGGAAGAGGCAGAGAAGCGTCTGCAGGCCATCCGTGAGTTTACGGAGCTGGGCTCTGGCGTCAAGATTGCCATGCGGGATCTGGAGATCCGCGGTGCGGGAAACGTACTGGGTGCAGAGCAGCACGGGCATATGGAAGCGGTCGGCTATGATCTTTACTGTAAGCTGTTAAATCAGGCGGTGCAGGCTATCCAGGGCCGCCGGGATGAGACGGAGGATTTTGCGTCCACCGTGGAGTGCGATGTGGATGCCTATATCCCGGTTTCCTACATTAAGAATGAGTATCAGAAGCTGGATGTATATAAGCGCATTTCCGGCATTGAGAATGAGGAAGAATACCTGGATATGCAGGATGAGCTGATGGACCGCTTTGGCGATATTCCGAAAGCAGTGGCGAATCTTTTGCAGGTAGCGCTTTTAAAGGCCATGGCTCACAGAGCCTATGTGACGGAGGTGCGCATCAACCGTCAGGAGATTCGCCTGACCATGTATCCGAATGCAAAGCTGAACACAGCCGGCATTCCGGAGCTGGTTGCTTCCTACGGAGATGAACTCCGGTTTGTGATGGCAGAGCAGCCGTATTTTCTGTATGTGGACCGCAGAAACAGACAGAAGGACTGCCAGGCCATGATGGAGCTTGCCCGGACGATCCTGGGACAGATCATTCAGCTCGGTGAATAGTTCGGGACAGCTCCGGTGCATAAATTTTGAAGCCCTCCGCATACTATCCATAAGACACACGATATGGAAATTATGCAGGAGGAGCATTATGAAAGCTACAGGAATTGTGAGAAGGATCGATGATCTTGGACGTGTCGTGATTCCGAAGGAGATACGAAGAACGCTGAGACTGCGGGAGGGTACTCCGCTGGAAATTTTTACAGACCGGGAGGGAGAGATCATCCTGAAAAAATATTCTCCCATGGTTGAGCTGGCGGCATTTGCCACTCAGTATGCGGAGTCCATGGCGCAGTCTACCGGCATGCTGGTCTGCATCACGGACCGTGACCAGGTGATAGCTGTTTCCGGCGGACCGAAGCGGGACATGCTGCAGAAGATGATCAGCAGGCAGCTGGAGCAGGTGATCCATGAGCGGGAAGCTGTGGTGGCTGAGAAGGATACAAGAGAATTTATTCCGGTCGCAGGTGAGGAGATGGACGGCGTGGTGGCAGAGGTGATCGTGCCGATCATCTGCGAGGGAGATCCCATTGGGGCGGTGGCGCTCTTAAGCCGGGACCCGAAAGCCAGACTGGGCGAAGCGGAGCTTCGGCTGGTTTCCACTGCGGCCGGATTTCTGGGGCGGCAGATGGAAGGATAGTAAGGAGGAAAAACAATGCAGAATCAGAAAAAAGCAGGCCAGGCAGAAGACTGGGAACTGTCAGAGGAGTACTATAGAGAAGATACCGGGAAAAAGGAGCTTCGGCTGGAAGACTTCCTGGAGGAGGAACCGGCAGAGGCAGACCGGGAGGGACTGGCTGGCGCAGACGGACTTAAGGAGCAGCTGGAGAGCATGGCAGACCGGGTGAAGCAGATCAGGGAGCTTTCGGCGGGCGGGCACCCGGCCGATCAGATTGCTGCCATGCTTGGTATGGACGGACAGCAGATCAGGGATATCCTAGTGTGCATGCAGTCCTTCCCGGAGGATGATCCACTGGCGGTAGCACGTCTGATTGTTCTTGGATAGGAAATTTTTTATCACATTTTTATTACATTTTTCGAAAGCTGCTGTTCAAACCGGCGGCTTTCGTATATAATGATACCTGCTTTATGTTTTACAGGAGGAAATCAATCATGATAAAAATGGGAAAAAGAGCACTGCTTGTAGCAGCAGGCTGCATGGTGCTTTTATGCGGATGCACCAAGAGCAACATCGTTCAGCCGGATGCCAGTGAAGCGGAATCACCGGATTTTAACATTTATAACAACATCGAGCTGGATATGGACCAGTTCCGCGATGAGGTGGATGAGATCTGTCTGGATGAAAATGATTACCCGATGGCAGATTCTATTGACTTTACGATCGATGAGGACAAGTCCCTGATCGATGTGACCATTGTGGTGAAGGACGGTACCAGCGGGGAAGACGCCGCAGAGTATGCAGATGCTGTGCTTAAGAGCATCAACGATGAGGCAGCGGTTCAGGATTACAATTACGGAGAGTCCGGTGCGGACACCTTCGGCGGATTTTTCCAGGACCGTGAGACGCACTTAAAGATTTATGAGAAGAGTGCTTATGAAGCTAAGGGTGAGCCGATGTACGAGACCGATATTCCGGCAGATACCTACATGACCTTTGATATTCAGAAATAAACAGGGAAAACAAAAACAGCGGATGCACGCCACTGGGCGCACCCGCTGTTTTTGTTTTGTTTTTTGTCTGCTCTTAACGCATCTTATCCATCTGTCCGTCTTCACTGACATGATAATTGTCAACCCAGGAATCGGTGACCATCTGTCCGTCTTCACCGAAGAAATACCAGTCGCCCTTATAGCGGAGCCAGTAAGAGGTTTTGCGGTTGCCTTTATCGTCGAGATAGTAGGTACCGTCCTTTAGTTCCAGGAGCCCGGTGGCCTTGGTGCCGTCGTCCTTAATATATTGATATTGATCTTCTGCGGTTTTGTGCCACTCACCTGCCATGGCAGGGAATGCGCTCATCAGAAAACACAGGATGGTTAAGATGAGGGTGAGTCCTGCTTTTTTCTTCATAGTGATCATCCTTTCTCTCTCTGCAAATTTATTATAACAGCCGAAGTATAGGCTGACAAGAGGCATGGAGGCATTGTAAGGAAATCGGAGAAATCGTAAGAAAAATGTTATGAACGGCGTTTTTTATAGAAAGAAAGCACCGGGACCGCAGCCCAAAGCAGATGGGAAGCGGCTCCGGTGCCGGTTTGAACGGATGAAATGATGTTTGCGGGTTACTGCTGGATGATTCCGTTTACGTCAACGGTCCAGATTTTATCGTTGGAATCCTTCACATCCTTGAAGCCGTTTCCAAGTTCCGGTCTTGCGGCGGATTTGGAAGAGGAGGATGCTTTCTGGATGGCGCCGTTGGTGCCTACCAGGTAGGATACGCCATCCAGCTGTGCCGGTGCATAGCGCAGGTCCCGGTCTGCATCCAGGCGAAGTCCCTGTACATAGACATTGTTGTCGCGGACACCGTGGAAGCCACGGCCCTTATTGCCGCCGTCGGTGTAGAAGAACCAGGTCTGGTTTTCACCGAGATCCTCATCGTAAATGGTCTGCTTGCCGGTCTTCATGACACCGTCATCGCCAAAGTAGTAGTTTGCGGTCTGTCCGTCCTCGGTGATCACGCTCTGAAGGCCGGTCTGCAGCTCTCCGCGCTCATTGAAGCCAAAGCGTCTGCCGTCTACGGTAAATACCTGTACGCCGGCTGCCGCATAGTACGGGCGTCCTTTCTTGATATAGAAGATGAAGGCTTCGCCCTCTTCGCTGATCTCCGGAGCTCCCTCCATCTGGTACCAGCCGTTGCCGCGCTTGCCGTCCTCCTCATAGAACTGGTAGGAGGCGATAGCCGGGAGTGCGCTGTTTATTTCAGCGGATTGTGCGTCGGAACCGGTTGCAGTCTCAGCGTCAGGACCGGATTGCGCGTCTGCAGATGCCTGGGCAGTCTCCGGCAGGCGGAACCATCCAGTCTGCAGGATACCGTTCTGGAAGGTGTAGCAGGAACCGTTGATCTTACGGTCAATCTGGTTCATGACCATGCGTCCGTTGCTGTCAAAGAAATGCCATACGGTATCCTGATCCAGCTCCTCGTTCTCATTTTCCAGCTCGATCCAGCCGGTTTTCATGGCGCCGTCGCCTTCCTCACCAAGGTAGTAGGTGGCGCCGTCTAACTCCAGCATGCCGGTCTGCATGTGGCCCTCTTCATTAAAGTAGTAGTTTTTTCCGTCAATCTCCTGCCATTTGGAGACAACGCTTTTTCCGTCTTTTCCGTAGTAGTACCAGTAGGTGTCCGGAGCTTCAGAGTCCCATTCGTCCTCATTCGCTTCGCTGATCCACTGGTTGATCACGCGGCGGCCTTCCTCATTTACATAATACTCATCGATCATGCAGGAACGGGAAATGTAGCCGTCCTCGTTTAAGTAATACCATTCGCCATCCTTCTTTTTCCAGGAATCGGTCAGGTAGTAGCCCTCGCTGTCTCTGTAGCGGAGCTCGCCGTCCTCGGTCAGCCAGCCGGCGGTTGCTGCCAGCACGGTGGAAACGCTTCCCGGAATGGAAAGAGCGAGTGCAGGGGTTGCCGCTGACATTGCCGCAGCGGTGGATAATACAGCCAGTAATTTGTAATGTTTGTTCATGATTTTTATTTCTCCTTTTTGCTTGTGGAACGTTGGCCGAAGATCCGCAGTTGCATTACGGTGGTGATTATAGCGGATTTGATGCAGCTTGAAAAGTGAGGGTTACTGGAAATCCAGCCACGCTCTGCCAGTCGAGATTTTGGGATGCAGGATAAGGGAATGTATGGTATACTAGTAGCATTGGAGAGAAAGAAAACGGCATATGAGCCGTATAGGATTCATACAAAACACAACAGGAGGAGATTCCCAATGAAGATCAAAGTATCCAACTACATTGCCGGGAAACTGGTAGAGGCAGGCATCAATCAGGTCTTTACGGTTACGGGGGGAGGTGCCATGCATTTAAACGATGCACTGGGGCATCAGGAAGGGCTGCACTGCCTGTATCAGCATCATGAGCAGGCCTGCGCCATTGCGGCAGAGGCATATGCCAGAATCCACAACAAGATCGGAGCGCTGTGTGTGACCACAGGCCCCGGCGGTACCAATGCCATCACCGGAGTGGTGGGCGGCTGGCTGGATTCCATTCCTATGCTGATCTTATCCGGTCAGGTCCGTTACGACACCACGGCCCGCTGGTCCGGCGTGGGCATCCGCGCTATGGGTGACCAGGAATTTGATATTGTGAAATCCATTGACTGCATGACAAAGTACAGCGAGATGGTCATTGACCCGCTGCGCATTCGCTACTGTCTGGAAAAGGCTATTTATCTGGCCTACTCCGGACGTCCGGGTCCGGCCTGGCTGGATATCCCGCTGGATGTGCAGGGCGCATATGTAGACACAGAACAGCTGGTCGGCTTTGACGCCGCAGATTATGAGGCGGGCGGCACCGGATGGGCCCTGCATACCGTAGGGCTGGATCATACCTCTGGCGCAGCCGTATTTGCGGGAGCAACCGAGGAGAAAGAAAAGAAAGCGGTCCTTGCAGGCGTGCATGGAACAGAGGGAACCAGTGTGGTAGAGCCGCCTCACGCCATTGCGGAGGATTATGCCGGAAAGGGCGAGCACCGTCAGGTACTTCCGGCTCCGGTTTCCAGAGAACTGGCAAAAGAGATCATCGAGAAGATCCGAAACGCAAAACGTCCGGTTCTGTACGCCGGAAACGGAATCCGTATTGCAGGAGCGTTTGACGCGTTTATGGAAGTGGCAGACGGACTGGGGATCCCGGCAGTAGTAGGCTGGAATGCCAATGACTGTATGTATGATGACTGTCCGTGGTACGTGGGCAGACCGGGCAATCTGGGTGACCGGCCGGGCAATTTGGCGGTCCAGAACAGTGACCTGGTATTTTCTGTCGGAAGCCGTTTAAGCATCCGCCAGGTGGGCTACAATTACAAGACCTGGGCCCGCGAGGCATATGTGATCATGAATGATGTAGACCCGGAGGAATTAAAGAAGCCGAGTGTACATGTGGATATGCCGGTCCATGCGGACGCAAAGGATCTGATGGAAACCATGGCAGCGGTTCTTCGGGAGGAATACGATAAAAAGCCGGTATTTGACGGCGGAGAGGGCCTGCCGGGCATGACCTGGAGTGAGACCTGCCGTATGTACCGGGAGAAATATCCTACCATCCGTAAGGAGCAGCTGAAGCCGGATCCGGATCATGAAGCGAACGTTTACGCGGTGATCGAGGCGATCAGCAGCCGCTTAAGTGAGGACCAGATCACCGTAGTCGGCAATGGTTCTGCCTGTGTGGTCGGCGGACATGGCTATATTATGAAAAAGGGACAGCGCTTCTTATCCAATTCCGCGATCGCATCTATGGGCTACGACCTGCCTGCGGCGATCGGCGCCTGCATGGCAGCTCACGACCCGGAGCATGAGGGAGACGGCTACAGCCGCCATGATATTATTCTTGTAACCGGTGACGGAAGCATTCAGATGAACCTGCAGGAGCTGCAGACCATCATCCATCACAGGATGCCGATCAAGATCTTCCTGATCAATAACGGCGGCTACCATTCCATCCGCCAGACCCAGAAGAACTTCTTTGGCGAGCCGTTAGTAGGAATCGGTACCGACAGCCATGACTTAAGCTTCCCGGATATGGAAAAGCTGGCCTGGGCTTACGGCTATCCATATATTGCGGCACATCACAATGAGGAGCTGGCAGAGGCTGTGGAAAAGACCCTGGCTGTGGACGGGCCGGTCATCTGCGAATTCTTTGTTACCATGGACCAGAATTTTGAACCGAAGTCCTCCGCAAAGCGTCTGCCGGACGGTACGTTAGTATCTCCGCCGCTTGAGGATCTTTCCCCATTCCTTCCGGATGAGGAGATGGACAAACTGATGATCATTCCGAGGATGAAATAATGCAGGTCGTAGTAACAGGCGCAACAAGCTTTATCGGCGCGGCAACAGTGGAAAAATTAATGGAGGCGGGGCACCGGGTTTTTGCGGTGGTCCGCCCCGCTTCGTCTAACATGAAGCATCTGGAAACGATAGAAGCCGGAAATACTCTGGGAAGTCTTAGCATCTGCCCGCTGGATTTGGCAGAGATCCGGACGCTTCACGGCTTTTTGGCGGATGCCTGGGTCCATATTGGCTGGGATGGCGCGGGCAGCGACAACCGCACAAAGCGGGATGTGCAGCAGCGCAATGTTACCTATGCCCTGGATGCGGTGGAGGCAGCGGCAGCGCTTGGCTGCCACCGCTTTTTATTTACCGGTTCTCAGGCAGAGTACGGAGTCTGGCACCGGACAGTGGCGGAGGATACGCCCTGTCATCCGGTGTCTGAATATGGCAAGGCAAAGGTGGATTTTTGCGAAAAAGCAAAAATACTTTGCAAACAGAAGAATATGGAGTATATTCATACGAGGATATACAGTGTGTACGGTCCGGGGGACCATCCCTGGTCTCTGGTGCAGTCCTGCCTGCGCACCTGGCAGGAGGGCGGCAGCATGAAGCTTGGGGAGTGTACACAGAACTGGAATTTTCTTTATATCGATGACGCGGCAGCGGCCCTGGTTTCCCTGCTTACGGAAGCCCCGGCCGGTGTCTACAATATTGGCAGCAGCGATACGCGGCCGCTTCGGAGCTACATTGAAGAAATGTATGCCCTGTGCGGATATCGTGGAAGCTACAGCTATGGAGAGCGTCCGCAGAACGCGGAGGGACCGGCAGACCTGATGCCGGATATCAGCCGGATCCTGCAGGAAACCTCCTGGCGGCCTGCCAGAACATTTGCGGAGGGAATTTATGAAACATTGCATAGCCTGCGGGAAGCTTCTGCCGGAAGCAAGCCTCTTTGAGCTGACATCTGCCCCGGCTTCTGCCCAGGATATTCCGGATGCTGCTTCCGTTCAGCAGGATAAGGGAGTGACCCTTCAGCTGCGCCAGTGCAGCGGCTGCGGTCTGGTCCAGTTTGACTGTGATCCGGTGCCCTATTACCGGGATGTGATCCGGGCAGGCGGCGGGTCTTCTACCATGCGGGAGCTGCGTACCACCCAGTACCGCCACCTGATCGAGACCTACCATCTGGAGGGGAAAACGTTTTTTGAGGCCGGCTGCGGACGGGGAGAGTTCCTGAAATTCTTGCAGGAGTTTCCGGTGGAAATCTACGGAATGGAGTACAGAGCAGATCTGGTGGAGACTGCGCAGAAGGAGGGACTTCATGTCTGGAGAGAATTTCCGGAGCGGGAGGATCAGCATTTCGGTCATTCCCCGGAGGCCTCCATGCTGCCGGAGAGCGGCTGGAGTGTGCCGGAGAAGCCCTTTGATGTATTTTTATCCTTTAACTTTTTAGAGCATCAGCCAAGACCGGATATCATGCTGAAGGCCATCTGGAACAATCTGGCAGAGGACGGCATGGGACTTGTGACGGTGCCGAGCCTGGAATATATCCTGGAGAAGGGCAGCTATTACGAGCTGATCCGGGACCACATTGCCTATTACACCTTCGATACGCTGCGGGCGCTGCTGAACCACTGCGGCTTTGCGGTGCTCGAGGAGGAAATGATCAACCGCGATACCCTGTCCATGATCGTGCGCAAGACGGCAATGCCAGAGGCATCTGCCGAAAGTGCGGATGACCGGAAAGTTGTGGCAGATTGTGCCAGAGCAGATGCCGGCATCATCGCCCCTCTGATGGAAGGCCATGAGATTGTAACTGCCGAGGTGCGCGCTCTGACCGGGCGTCTGGCCCGGGAAGGCAAACGTCTTGCCATGTGGGGTGCCAGCCATCAGGGCTTTACCCTGGCATCGACTTCGGAGCTTGGAAAGCATCTGGCCTATATCATTGATTCTGCCCCATTTAAGCAGGGGCGGTTTGCGCCGGCCTCCCATGTGCCGATCGTGCCGCCGGATCATTATTTTGAGGAACCGGTGGATGCGGTGCTCATTGTGGCACCGGGTTATACCGATGAGATTGCGGGAATCATAAAGACAAGGTTCGGTGGAAAGGTGGAGATTATGACACTCCGCACCAACCGGATCGAACACTTATAGAAGCACAGGCGGAGCTCTGCGGCAGATCCAGGCCGCGGAGAGGACGCAGGGATGGAGGAACTATGACAGAGCTTTCAGGGAAACGGATCGTGATGACCGGAGCCACCGGTTTTATCGGAAGCCATGTGGCGAAGCGTTTTCTGGAGGCAGGCGCAGAGGTATACTGCCTGGTGCGCCCGGAGTCTCAGAAAACAGACTGTCTTCCGGTTCATGAGCATTTGCATCGGATCCCGGCACAGATGGATCAGGCGGTGGAGTGTGTGCCGCAGATCGGCCATGCCGACGCGTTTTTACATTTTGCGTGGCGCGGCGTGAACCGCCAGGAGATCGATTCTCCCGCGGTACAGAAGTTAAACATTGACGGCTCCCTGCGCTGCATGGAGGCGGCAGGACTTCTGGGATGTCAGGTGTTTATGGATGCCGGCTCCCGTGTGGAGTACGGGATCACGGCCGACGGCACCATGGAGGAGTCCATGGACTGCCATCCGGTCAATGAATACGGAAAGGCAAAGCTGGCTTTCTTTGAACAGGCGAAGCAGTTATGCCGGGAGCTGCAGCTGACTTACTATCATCTGCGGTTTTTCAGTGTTTACGGAAAAGGAGATCATCCGTGGTCCATCATTTCCACGCTGACCCGGGAGCTGCCGGAGGGAAAGACCGTCTCCTTAAGCGCCTGCCGCCACCGCTGGAATTTTATGGACATTGAGGATGCCTCCCGCGCTGTGGTGGAGCTGTACCGTTACAGCGACAGCCACCGGGGCGAGTGCCATGCGGTGAACGTGGCTTCGGAGGATACCCGGGTGCTGCGGGATTTTGTGGAGGAGATCCACAGTCTCTGCGGTGGAAATGGAAATCTGGAATACGGAAGCTTTGTCCAGGCGAAGGAGGGGGCACTCTCCATCTGTCCGGTCAATGAAAACCTCAGGAGGCTGACCGGTGGAACCTGGAAGGAGCAGATCTCCTTTGCGGAGGGGATCCGGCGGATGCTTGGATAAGAAAACAATATACAACTTTGGAAGGAAATGATTATGAAAAAGATCAGTGTGCTGATCCCCTGCTACAATGAACAGGAAAATGTAGAGGCCATCAGCAAGGCAGTGCTGGAGACCCTGACACGGGATCTGCCTCAGTATGACTACGAGTTGGTGTTCATCGACAATGATTCAACCGATGAAACCCGCCCGATCCTGCGCAGGCTCTGCGCAGAGAACCCGAAGATCAAGGCAATTTTCAACGCCCGCAATTTCGGACAGTTCAATTCTCCGTATTACGGCATGCTGCAGGTGACCGGAGACTGCGTCATTGAGATGGTGGCAGATTTCCAGGATCCGGTGGATATGATCCCGAAATATGTGAAGGCTTGGGAGGAGGGCTACAAGATCGTCATCGGCATTAAGACCAGCAGCAAGGAAAACAAGATCATGTATGCCCTCAGAAGCTTTTATTATAAGACCATCAAGCGGCTGTCTGACGTGGAGCAGATCGAGCATTTTACCGGCTCCGGGCTTTATGACCGAGACTTTATTGAGGTTTTACGGAACCTGGATGACCCGACTCCGTTTCTGCGGGGCATCGTGGCAGAGCTTGGCTATAAGCGCAAGGAAATCCCTTACGAGCAGCCGAAACGCCGGGCAGGAAAGACCCACAACAATTTCTACCGTCTGTACGATGCGGCCATGCTCAGTGTGACCTCCTATACGAAGGCAGGTCTGCGCCTGGCAACCTTTGTGGGGGCCATCAGCGCCTTCTTAAGCATGGTGGTAGCCATCGTTTACCTGGTCATGAAGCTGATCTGGTGGGACCGTTTTCCGGCAGGCATGGCGCCGATGCTCATCGGAATGCTGTTTCTGGGATCGGTGCAGATCTTTTTTATCGGTATGGTGGGCGAGTATGTCCTTTCCATCAACCAGCGTGTGATGCACCGTCCGCTTGTTGTGGAAGAAGAACGTCTGAACTTCGAGGAGAAATAATTTCATGAAATACAAGATTGATGTGGTAAGGATCCGGGAAAATTCCATTCAGCTAAACGGATGGGTCATCGGAAAAACACCGGAGTCCAAAGCGGAATTTGAGGTCCTGGACCAGAACAAAAAGCCGCTGGAGATCAAATGCGTGGCAACTCGTCGGGACGATGTGAGCCAGATCTATTACAAGCAGGTCTATGACCGTGATTATGGCTTTGACATTCAGTTCCCATATGAGCGCGGCGCGGATTACTGGCTGGTCATCCGCTGCGACGGCAGGACCGCCCGGGTGAAATACAATGAGGAGCTGATCGCAAAGCGCGCCAGCGTGGCGCACAAGCGCATGGAAAAGATCAGAGATCTCATGAATATGGAGACGGTGCATGTGGCACTGGAGTTTGGAAAGAAGCACGGCTTAAAGGCTCTGCTCTTAAAATCCCGTCACAAGCTGCAGGGGCTGGACAACGACTATGATTATGGCGAGTGGTATGAGCTGACCCGTCCGAAGGAGGAGGAGCTGGCCGCCCAGCGGGAGACAAGATTCGCGTATGAGCCGCTGTTATCCATCGTCATTCCGGCCTACAGGACACCGGAGAAATATCTGCGGGAGATGCTGGACTCCATTCTGGCCCAGACCTACAGAAACTGGGAGGTATGCGTGGCCAACGGAAGCCCGAAGGGTGAGGGCGCTATTGTGAGCCGCGTCATGGCAGAGTACACCAGAAAGGACAGCCGCTTCCATGTGTCGGAGCTGGGAGATAACCTTGGTATTTCCGGCAACACCAACGCGGCCCTCCGGATGGCGAAGGGAGATTTCATCATTCTGGCCGACCATGACGACACCATCCCGGAGCATGCGCTCTATGAGGTGGCAAAGACCATCAACGGGCATCCGGACTGCGATGTGATCTATTCCGATGAGGATAAGCTGGATATGGACGGAGGCGCGCTGTTCGACCCGCATTTTAAGCCGGATTTTAACCCGGATCTCTTAACCAGCGTCAACTATATCTGTCACTTATTTGTGGTAAAACGAGCCCTGTTAGACCGGGTGGGCGGCTTTCGCCATGAGTTTGACGGCGCGCAGGATTATGACTTTATCTTCCGCTGTACCGAGAACGCGAAGGAAATCTGTCATATCCCGAAGGTGCTGTATCACTGGCGCTGTCACCAGGAATCCACGGCCAGCAACCCGGAGAGCAAGCTGTACGCCTTTGAGGCAGGTGCAAGAGCCATCATGGCCCATTATGAGCGCTGCGGCATTCCGGCAGAGAAGGTGGAGAAGGGTGTGGACTACGGCATTTACCATACCACCTTTAAAATCCAGGGCGACCCGCTGGTGTCCGTGATCATCCCGAACAAGGACCACAGCGTGGATCTGGACCTGTGCATCCGTTCCATCATCGAGCGGGCTACCTATAAAAACCTGGAGTTTATTGTGGTGGAGAACAACAGCACCGAGCAGGAGACCTTTGCCTATTACGAGAAGATCCAGAAGGAGTTTCCGCAGGTGAGGGTGGTGCGCTGGGAGCGGGAGTTCAACTATTCCGCCATCAACAACTTTGGCGCGACCTTTGCGAAGGGCGAATACCTGATGCTGTTAAACAACGATACCGAGATTATTGCCCCGCGCCTGTTTGAGGAAATGCTGGGCTTCTGCCAGCGAAAAGAGGTCGGTATTGTGGGCGCGCGCCTGCTTTACGAGGACGACACCATCCAGCATGCCGGTGTGGTGATCGGCTTTGGCGGCGTGGCAGGCCATACCTTTATCGGTCTGCATGAGGCGGAGAACAGCTATTTCCACCGCGCTATGTGCGCCCAGGATTACAGTGCCGTGACAGCAGCCTGCCTGATGGTGAAAAAATCCGTGTTTGAAGAGGTAGGCGGTCTGACCGAAGAGCTGGCCGTGGCTTTCAATGATGTGGATTTCTGCTTAAAGGTGCGCGCGGCCGGTTATCTGGTGGTTTACGCGCCGTACGCGGTGATGCATCACTACGAGTCCAAGTCCCGCGGACTGGAGGATACACCGGAGAAGGTGGCACGCTTCAACCGCGAGTGGGCCCTGGTGGCAAAGCGCTGGCCGGATATTTTACAGAACGGCGATCCGTATTACAACCCGAACCTGACACTGCGCAAGTCCGATTTCTCCCTGCGGGATCTCTTAAAAGAGAAGATCGGCGAGCCGTACAAGCTGCCTGAGATCAAAGAGCAGTAAGCTGGAGGAAGACGCATGAAAAAAGTAACGATCGTGATTCCGAATTACAACGGCTTAAAGTTCATGGAGCCGTGCATGGCTGCCCTGGATAAGCAGCTTTGCCGTGACTTTGAGCTGCTGGTGGTGGACAATGGCTCCACCGACGGCAGTGTAGAATGGCTGAAGGAGCACGGGCTTCCGTCCATATTCCTGGAGACCAATACCGGCTTTTCCGGCGCGGTGAATGTGGGGATCAAGGCAGCAAAAACACCCTATGTGATCCTCTTAAATAACGATACCGAGACAGAGCCGGAGTATGTGGGCGAGCTGTTAAAGGCCATAGAAGCTTCTCCGAAGATCTTTTCCGTCAGTCCGAAGATGATCCAGCTTTACCATAAGGAGCTGATGGATGATGGCGGCGATATGTACAGCATCATGGGTTGGGCTTACCAGAGGGGCGTGGGACAGGAAATCGAACGCTATGACCGTCCGTGCCACATCTTTTCTGCCTGTGCCGGAGCAGCGATTTACCGCCGGGAGGTCTTTGAGAAAATCGGTTATTTCGATGAGATGCATTTTGCGTATCTGGAAGATATCGATGTGGGATACCGGGCCAAGATTGCGGGATACTATAATTTATACTGCCCGTCTGCGAAGGTGTTCCATGTGGGAAGCGGCACCAGCGGCTCTAAGTACAATTCCTTTAAGGTGAAGCTGGCTGCCCGCAACAACGTGTACTTAAATTACAAGAACATGCCGGCACCGCAGCTTCTGATCAACAGCATCCCGATCGCCGCGGGGATTGCCGGGAAATACTGCTTCTTTAAGAAGCTGGGCTTTGAGAAGGATTACGTGGCTGGAGTTTTAGAGGGCATCAAAACCGTAAAAAAGACCCGGAAGGTTCCGTACCGGAAAGAGGATTTTCACAACTATCTTGCCATCGAATGGGAGCTGATCTACGGAGCAGCGCTCTATATTTATGAGTTTTCCAGACGCCAGATCCGGAAAAAAATGGCCGGACCGGCGAAAAGTTAAGAGAAATTTAATATTTCGATCCAGAAAATTCGTGTATAATCGTTACGATTCCATTATACTGCCGGGGGACTATCCTGAAATGGGAAGCCGGCAAGATCCGTTGCTGTTTTGGTAATTTTGAAAACAGTATTTCAGAGATAAAGGTGGACCATATGATAAAAGATAATCAGACCAGACTGAACCGGCTGCATGTGCTTCTGGATGCACTGGTGATCGCAGCCGCCTATGTATTCAGCTGGTTTATTACACTGAAGAGCGGATTGTTCGGAGCAGATCCTGAGGCTGGTATCCTGCCGACCTGGTTTTACATGCGGGTCCTGGTGGTGATCATACCGGTCTATCTGCTTTTGTATACCGTCTTTCATCTGTTTACGCCAAAGCGGGTGCAGGGCAGACGACAGGAATTTGCCAACATCTGCAAGGCCAATATCATCGGATTGTTCCTCTTTGGAACAATCCTCTATTTAGGAAGAAAAAATCCATACCTGAGGGAATTCTCAGCCAGACTAATGGCCGGCTTCTTCCTGACCAATATTACAGCGGAGACGCTGGAACGAAATCTGATCCGTACCGTGCTGCGCTCCATGCGCGCAAAGGGATACAATCAGAAGCATATTATCTTGGTAGGCTACAGCCGCGCGGCGGAGGGCTATATTGACCGCGTGCTGGCCAATCCGGAGTGGGGCTACCGGGTGCGGGGCATTCTGGATGACCACAAGCCGTGGGGCTATGACTACCGCGGCATCAAGGTGATCGGAACCATGAAGGATTTAAAGCCGATCCTGGACATGAACCGTCTGGATGAAATTGCCATTACCTTAAGCCTGAAGGAGTACGGCGGTCTGGAGCAGATCGTAGCGGTCTGTGAAAAGTCCGGTGTGCATACCAAATTTATTCCGGACTACAACAAGGTGATCCCGACAAAGCCTTATACAGAGGATCTGCAGGGGCTTCCGGTCATCAACATCCGTCGTGTCCCGCTGAATGATCCGCTGAATGCGGCCATGAAACGGGCAATCGACATTTTTGGTGCCATTGTGGCCCTGATCCTGTTTTCGCCGATCATGCTTCTTACGGCTATCCTGATCAAGCTGACCTCCCCGGGGCCGCTGATCTACTGCCAGGAGCGGGTGGGACTGCATAACCGTCCGTTTAAGATGTACAAGTTCCGTTCCATGGAGGTGCAGGCACCGGAAAAAGAAAAGAGTGAATGGACCACGAAGCGCGACCCAAGGGTGACCCCCATCGGCCGGGTGATCCGCAAGACCAGCATCGACGAGATGCCCCAGCTGTTCAACGTGCTGTTTGGCAGCATGAGCCTGGTGGGACCAAGGCCGGAGCGTCCATATTTTGTAGAACGCTTCAAGGAAGAGATTCCGCGTTACATGATCAAGCATCAGGTACGTCCGGGTATGACCGGGTGGGCGCAGGTGAATGGCTACCGTGGCGATACATCCATCACCAAGCGGATCGAGCACGATCTTTATTACATTGAAAACTGGACTTTGGGATTTGATTTTAAGATATTGTTTCTGACATTTTTCAAAGGCTTTATTAATAAGAACGCCTATTGACCCGGTCGCCGGAGCAGGCAGGAATAAGAATGAGGTACAAAACATGAGTCACGATTTTGACGATGAGTTAGAGCGCAGTACAGAGCGGAGAAGCAGACGCAACCCACGCATGCGGGATACGGCAGCCGGTGCTTCGTCCGGGCAGGAGGGCGGATACGCGTCCGAGCGGGAGCGTTGGGAGAGCCGCCAGAGAAAACGCCAGGAGGCAGCAGAGCGGGAGCTGGATGTGATGGGAGATTCTCGTATCCATGCGATCCCGAAGCAGCCAAAGCAGGAGGAGCCCCGGGAGACATCCGGCCGGAGCAAGGGACCGGATGTGCGCAGCAGTGCAGCGCGGGAAACCGCAGGCAGCCGTGCGGTACGGGAAGCAGCAGCCGGAAGGACGACCGGCGGAAACGGTCGGCGCAGCAGCCGTTCTGATTTCGGACAGAGCGAGGGAAAGAAAAAGCGCAGACGCCGTATCATTGCCATGATCGTGGCAGAGTGTATCGCGCTGGTGGCTATTTTCAGCTATGCGTTCATGGCCCGTATGATGTCACAGATCCAACGCTCGGAGGAGTTTAAGATCAGCGAGATCAAGACAAACGACATTGCGATGGATGCGGAAGAGAACATGAAGGGCTACTGGACCATTGCCATCTTCGGTGTGGATGCCCGTGACAACGCAATCGAGAAATCTACAAACTCAGATGTTATCATCCTCTGCAACATCAACCGGGATACCGGCGAGATCAAGCTGGTATCGGTATACCGTGATTCTTACTTAAATATCAACGATAAGGGATCCTATACCAAGATCAACCAGGCTTACTTTGTAGGAGGACCGAAGCAGGCCGTCGAAGCCCTGAACCGCAACCTGGATCTGCAGATCCAGGATTACATGACCTTTAACTGGAAGGCAGTAGCCAATGCCATTGATGTTCTGGGCGGTGTTGACATTGAGCTGAGCAAGGCGGAGTTCTACTATATTAACTCCTTTATTACGGAAACTGTAAAAGCAACCGGTATCGGTTCCCACCAGCTGACTCACGCAGGCATGAACCATCTGGATGGTGTCCAGGCTGTAGCGTACGGACGTCTCCGTCTGATGGATACGGACTACGCGCGTACCGAGCGTCAGCGTAAGATCATTGCCCAGGCCTTTGAAAAAGCGAAAAAGGCTGACTTCCAGACCTTATATACGTTGATCGGAACCGTGTTCCCGCAGGTGTCTACCAGTGTCTGGGTCGATGATCTGGTAAGCAACGCAAAGAACATCAACAAGTTCCATCTGGGCGAGACTACCGGATTCCCGCAGGCCCGCGGTGACGCGAACATGGGCAAGAAGGGTGCCGTGGTTGTTCCGGCAACGCTGGAGAGCAACGTCATTGAGCTGCACAAGTTTTTGTTCGGCGATGAAAGCTACACGCCATCTGAGACCGTCAAGAAGATCAGCGCAAAGATTTCTTCCGACACTGGTATCTATAAGGAAGGCCAGTTTGTCGGTAATGTAGGAACCGGCGACGGTGTGGTGCAGCCGCAGAAAACCACGGCAGCTTCCAAGAAGTCTTCTGAAAAGTCGAAAGACGAGGAAGGTTATCAGACGGTATACGAGTACGACAAAAACGGCAAGAAGGTCAGCAGGAAGCTTAAGTTGGAAACCGATGCGGATGGCAAGTATGTAAAATACGAGACCGATGCAGACGGCTTCCTGGTAAAGGATGAGACGATTTCCAGCAGTCACGCTTCCACGACTGCAGTGGAGACGGATGCAAATGGCAATCCGGTAGAAACGGAAAGCCGCAATAACCATAAGAACAACGAGACCTCCGCCAGTGAATCCGGTATCGCGGATACCAAGGTGACAGACCGGCCGGGAAGTACCACGGAAAGCAGCTCTGCATCCCATCCGGGAAGCAGTACGGAGACCACCTCCTCAGGCCATACAGGCACTACGACACCGACAAGCGCAGCATCTCATCCGGGAAGCAGTACAACGCCGACTACGCCAGCAGCGCATCCGGGCAGCACCGGCGAGAGTATGACATCCGGTTCCGGCAGTACGGTACCGACAGCAGCATCTCATCCGGGAAGCAGTACGGCACCGACTAGCGCAGCTTCTCATCCGGGAAGCAGTTCCACAACGCCGACCGGCGCAGGCTCCGGAAATATTTCATCCGGAGGACCGTCCGGAAGCGGAAACGGAAGCAGCTCTTCATCCGGATCCGGACCAGTATCAGCACCGGGACAGTAAGCGCGGTATAGAGCGCGAAATGCGAAAGAAAGACAAGGATCGAAAATCAGCAGTTCAGAAGCTGCCGGTTTTCGATCCTTTTTCTATTATTTTCACTTATGGCAGATGTTCACAATTAAATTGCAAAGGGAACACAATTGCAACACATTTCTCTGTTATAGTTCTTTACAGAGTTAAGGAAAAGAAGTACAGAAAGGAGATCATCATGATGTACGAAGAAGACAGAGAAAACAGAAATAATTCGGAAGCCGGTTACAATGACCGCAACGATGAACATATGGAATACCGCAGCAACGAATCCCGGAACACAGAAACCCAGGAGGTCAGAAGAGAGCAGCATTTCGCTGCGGAGAGCGGCCAGAGTAGCAGTGAAACATGGCGGAGCGCAGCCGGAGAAAGCAGCCAGGGCAGTGGCGATAACGGAGCATGGCAGAAAGCAGCCGGTGTGAACGCACAGACCAGCCAGGGCAGCACATGGCAGTCCGCATCACAGGGAGGCAGCCAGAGCAACAGCACATGGCAGTCTGCTGCACAGAATGAAAGTCAGGGCACAAATGCATGGCAGTCCGCTCCGCAGAACAGCAGCCAGGGCAGCACAGCTTCCTGGAATGCACAGGCTTCCGCTCAGGGAGGCGGCCAGCAGGCAGATTCCCAGAACCAGGACCAGCATCATACAACCGGAGGCTGGGCTTGGCGCAGGCCGGAATTTTCTCATGAGTCCCATCAGAAACCGGAACATGCAAAACGCAGCGGACGCAGCATGGCAGGAAAAATTGCCGGTGTTACCGCAGCAGCCGTTCTGTTTGGCACCGTTGCCGGAGGTACGATGTTTGCGGTAAATACCACAGGTGAGTACCTGAAAGGGCAGTATACGACCATCGGCCAGACTGAGACCCAGGCACAGGTAAAGGTAGAACCGTCAGATGACGGTAGCAGCACGACCTCCGGTGCACCGGTTACTTCCGCAATCCAGACCGATGTTTCCTCCATCGTTGAAAAGGCAATGCCATCTGTTGTTGCCATCAACAACACTATGGTCATGCAGCAGCAGACCTGGTTCGGACCGAGTCAGACCGTAGAGGTTCCGAGCAGCGGTTCCGGTATTATTGTGGGCCAGAACGATGAGGAGCTTCTGATCGTGACCAACAATCATGTGGTCGAGGATTCCAAGGAACTGACGGTTACCTTCATTGATAATTCCCAGGTGAGTGCGGCAATTAAGGGCACGGACTCCGAGACCGACCTGGCTGTTATTGCCATCCCGTTAAAGGACATCCCGTCTGACACCATGAGCCAGATCAAGGTTGCAACCCTCGGTGATTCCGATGCGTTAAAGGTAGGCCAGGGCGTTATTGCCATTGGCAATGCCCTTGGCTACGGACAGTCCGTAACCGTTGGTTATGTCAGCGCTTTAAATCGTGAGGTGAAGGCTGAGGACCAGACTTCCCGCACCCTGCTCCAGACCGATGCAGCCATCAACCCTGGCAACAGCGGCGGTGCTCTGTTAAATATGAAGGGCGAGGTGATCGGCATCAATGCAGCCAAATATTCTTCTACTGAGGTAGAGGGCATGGGCTACGCGATCCCAATCTCACAGGCACAGGATATCATCAATGAGCTGATGAACAAGAAGACCCGTGTCGCAGTCGATGAGGCAGACCAGGGCTATCTGGGAATCCAGGGTCAGAATATTGATGAGACCGCAGCAAGCATGTATGGCATGCCGAGAGGTATCTATGTATACAAGATCGTAGAAGACAGTGCTGCTTCCAAGTCTGATTTAAGAGAAAAGGATATCATCACCAAGTTTGACGGCCAGACCGTCCGCACCATGGCAGATCTAAAAGATATGCTGACCTACTACAAAGGCGGCGACACCGTGAACTTAACCGTCCAGTCCCTGGAGAACGGACAGTATGTAGAACGTACCGTCCAGATCACACTGGGGACCAAGCCGGCAGGTGAAACAAACTAGCAATTATAGCATGGAACGAATAAAGGTCCGGAAGTGAATGAGACCGCTTTCCGGGATTTTCACATATCGTT
>NZ_QUIV01000027.1:0-338 GCF_003480315.1 Clostridium sp. AM33-3
CTGCGTTATTCATTATCGTAGAATAGTCAGTAAAGCAGAAGTTTCGGGGAGGGCCTACAGAACCGCAGATGCATTGGAATTTTCTTCATGAGCGAGCATAGCGTTTCCCCGGAGACCCTTGTCTGAACGAGCGCAGTGAGTGAGTTTGGGTCGCAGGGGAAACAATAGGCGGCGGAGCGAATGAAGTACAAAATTCCACCGCATCTGCGGTTCTGTAGGCCCTCCCCGGAACTTCGGACCCTTTCGTGCTATTCCCTTAAATTGCAATTACTTTCCAATTGGCTCTTTTGACGGCACTCCCGCTTTTCTTGGATATTTCTTCGCGGTCTTCGCAATCT
>NZ_QUIV01000027.1:348-27157 GCF_003480315.1 Clostridium sp. AM33-3
TATTTGTGTTCTTCCTTTGATTCTGTCTGAGCATTCGTTGCTTCAGTTTTATCCATTCCTTTTTGTTTTCTGGTTTTGCGCCTTTTTAATGGTTTTTTAAGAATGATAACTGCAATGAAAACCAATACGGCGAATACAGCCAGAATCGGGAGACTGGAGATGAACCATACAAGAAAATCAACCGAAGATATCTTCAACGTATTAAAACTGCGGCTGAGACCTTTCTGGATGCGGACTGGGATGGTGTCCGGGTCAGTGGAGGTCAGAACCTGAACTTCCTGAATGGAGAGGTAAACCGTGCTGTATACGATCTGGTTATTCAGGGTGCGAAGCTGGGATTCTATGGATTCCAGCTGGTAGCGGACTTCGGAAAGACGGGCTTCCAGTGCAATAACGGCATCGACGGACTCTGCTTTTTCCAGAAGTTCCCATAACCGTTCCTGTTCCATCTGCAGAGTTTTTTTCCGGCTGGTGATGTCGGTGTATTGCAAGGTAACATCCTGAACACTTTCATTTTTGTAGGTGACATTTCCCTGACTGGACACTTCGGTGAGAAAAGCATCCAGCTTGTTTTCCGGGATACGGGCTGTGATGTTGGAATAGCGGCTGGAACGCTCACCGGACCAGTAAAGGCTGTTGCCGGAGACATCGGCTTGTTCCATGTAGCCGCCAAAGAAAGTAACAGCATCCGAAATAGATTTTGTGAGTGCGTCAAATTCCCGTGTTTCCAGATTCATACTTACATTGCGGATCAGTTTGCGTTCGACAGGTGCAGGAGAAGTTTCATCCGAGGTTCTGGCCGGATCAGTTCCCGGATTGGAGACTTCTTGAGAAAGTATGGCTTCCTGAGAAAGTTCTGCAGAACCGGAATCAGCGGAGAAATCTTCCGGAGCGGCTTCATGGTTTCCGGCGGCAGCGTATGTCTCAGCCTCTGCATCGTTACTGAAACCTGTAGAAGATTTGTAAAGGCTGGCAGGCATGCCGGCTGACGTATCATAAGCAGCTGCCGTCTCTGATTTGTAGGATGAAGCCGATGCTGCTCCACAGCCGGTCAGTGAGGCAGAAGCCAGTGCAAGGAAAACGGATGAAGTAAGCATGATGTGTCGGATACTTTGCTTTGAATATTTTGAAAACAGGGTTTTCGTCATAATCAGAACCTCCTTTCTTTGTCTTCATTATCCCATATTTACGGGATAAAACAAGGCATTTGGGGGAATCTTAAGCAGTTGTCAAGTGAATTGTAAGAAAGCAGAAAAGCGGCGCTAACTCGGAAACAGGAACTTCTGAACGGAAAAACAGGTGTGAAACAGCAGTGGTTGTGGATTTTGCCAATTTTGTGGAACATACTTGTATAGTGTGCTGATTTTAGGTATAATAACGTGAGATACATCAAGATAATACTGGGATATTTCGGTTTTATCACAAAAAATAGGGAGGAAGACTCGTGAACAGAGAGAAGATTGTTGTAATCGACTTCGGCGGTCAGTACAACCAGCTGGTTGCCCGCCGCGTGCGTGAATGCAATGTTTATTGTGAGATTTATTCTTACAAGACTGATATCGAAAAGATCAAAGAAATGAATCCAAAGGGCATTATCCTGACCGGCGGCCCGAATAGTGTGTATGAGGAAGGAGCTGCTACCTGCAGCAAAGAACTGTTTGAGCTTGGCATTCCGGTGCTGGGACTGTGCTACGGTGCGCAGCTCATGAGTCATGTATTAGGCGGTCATGTCTGCAAGGCTCCTGTTCGTGAGTATGGAAAGATTGAAGTAACTGTGGACAAATCCAGTAAACTGTTTGGCAACGTATCTGAGAAGACCATCTGCTGGATGAGCCATAATGACTATATTGAGAAAGAAGCACCGGGCTTTAAGATCATTGCTCACACTTCAGACTGTCCGGTTGCAGCTGCAGAGTGCGAGGAGAAAAATCTTTATGCAATCCAGTTCCATCCAGAAGTACTGCATACCGTGGAAGGAACTAAAATGCTGTCCAACTTCGTATATGAAGTCTGTGGCTGTGCAGGTGACTGGAAGATGGATGCCTTCGTAGAAAATACCATCAAGGCAGTTCGTGAGAAAGTCGGCAAAGGTAAAGTGCTCTGTGCATTGTCCGGTGGAGTAGATTCCTCTGTAGCAGCTGTTATGCTTGCAAAAGCAGTTGGTGACCAGCTGACCTGCGTATTTGTAGATCATGGCCTGCTCCGCAAGAATGAGGGCGATGAGGTCGAGGAAGTATTTGGACCAAATGGCCCATACAACTTAAACTTTATCCGTGTCAACGCACAGGATCGTTTCTACGCAAAATTAAAAGGAGTAGAGGAGCCGGAACGCAAACGTAAGATTATTGGCGAGGAGTTTATCCGTGTATTTGAGGAAGAAGCAAAGAAAATCGGCACTGTAGATTTTCTGGTACAGGGAACCATCTACCCGGATGTAGTAGAAAGCGGTCTGGGTGGTGAGTCAGCTGTCATCAAGTCTCACCATAATGTCGGAGGACTTCCTGACTATGTTGATTTCAAGGAGATTATTGAGCCGCTGCGCGATCTGTTTAAGGACGAGGTCCGCAAGGCAGGTCTGGAGCTTGGAATTCCGGAAAAACTGGTATACCGTCAGCCGTTCCCGGGACCGGGCCTCGGAATCCGTATCATCGGCGAAGTAACCGCTGAAAAAGTAAAAATGGTGCAGGAGGCAGATGCTATTTACCGTGAAGAAATCGCAAAAGCAGGTCTTGACCGCAGCATCGGCCAGTACTTCGCAGCGCTGACCAACATGCGTTCTGTAGGCGTTATGGGTGATGAGAGAACATATGACTATGCCATCGCATTAAGAGCAGTGAACACCATTGACTTCATGACTGCAGAAGCAGCCGAGATTCCGTGGGAGGTGCTTGGAAAAGTATCCAGCAGAATCGTGAATGAAGTGAAGCATGTAAACAGAGTACTGTATGACTGCACTGGTAAGCCGCCGGCAACGATTGAGTTTGAATAAATCGAGTTGCTTAAAAAAGCCAGTGTTTATGCGGGTTTCAGCGATTTCGATTAGTCTTTTGATAACAAATTGATAACAGTCATAGCAAGTGCCATTATTCTTGTTATCCAGTGGTTTATGGGTAACGGAACAATTAACAGGTGGCTTGCAGACTAAAGTTCGGAGCTTGGCTCTGAACAAATTCCATATTATAAACTAAGCCCTTAGCTGTGGTTAATAACCATAGTTAAGGGCTTTTTTGTCGTTGCCAAAGCATCTGTAGGGAGCTGCCAGTGGCAGGTCCTGTAGGTGCTTATTTATCTTTCAAGTGGTCTTTGAATGCTTCCACGAGAGCGTCACTTAATTCCTGTGATGGAACTTTTGCCCAACGCTGTGTGGTGTCGAACTCTGGATAATGGTAACGCCAGTTATCGTATTCTTCTCTGTTGATTTCTTCGGAAGATAGCTTGTCTGCCTGTTCTTTCCAAGCATACAGCATTTTGAGGAGTTCATATGCTTCTCTGCCTTTGTCCTTGTTGACCTTTAAGCATACCTCTCCGTCTGCTTCACTGACAGTAAGACCGTAAATATCTTCAAGGGTAAACAGAGTGTGCATAAGACCGATATAGCTGTCTATGTCAGGAACATCAAGAGCCTGTGGAGAAACATCAAGCACCTGTGCCAATGCATTTGTAAGGTCTGCTTTCGGTTTGCGTGTACCAGTTTCGTACTGTGCCAAACGCACATCAGCACTCTTTTCTGGAAAACCGATTGCTGTACCGAGATACTTTTGTGTCATACCACGCATTAGTCTGAAAAAATGTATTCTTTCGCTGATAGCCATAATGATACGCTCCTTTTATATTTAGTGAAATAAGTATAGCAGAAATGTTTAGTGGAAGTCAAGAAAAACCGAAACAAAAATGTTTAATATTTTCTTTGCAACCACTTGACAATAGCAAATATGTTTAGTAAAATAAATTACGAATTAAACAAATATGCTTAATGCGACAACTGAATGACCGTCCGAAAAGCCAAACCGCCAAGACCTCGTCGGAGCAAGTTCCGTATCGTTCGCTTGTGTGCAAGCACAAAAGCTCATTCGCTGCACTGCTCCTCCTCTTCCCCAAAAGTCTCCGACTTTTCGGGAACCCCTATACGAGCGAGCGCCTGATGTACTGCGGTGCATTGGGACAGCACAGCGCCTGCCGACAAGCAGGAGTGCCTGTTGGAACTTTAACACGGAGAAAGCGGCAAGCAAAAAATTATTTTAAGAAAGGAAGAAAAAGGATATGGAAAACAGATTTATCCGAGCCGAAGATGTGGCTCAGGAACTAAACGTATCAAAACCTTATGCATATAAACTCATCAGACAATTAAATGAGGAATTGAAAGCAAAGGGCTTTATTACGATTGCAGGGCGTGTAAATCGCCAGTATTTTTACGAAAGGCTCTACGGAGCAGGAAAGGGGGAAATGTAAATGCCGGTATTTAAGAATGAAGATAACGGTACTTGGTATGTGATGGCAAGGTATGTGAACTGGAAAGGGGAACGCAAGCAGAAATGCAAGCGTGGCTTTGCTACCAAACGAGAAGCACAGGAATGGGAAAGAATGTTCAAATTGCAGACTTCTTCAGACCTTGATATGAGTTTTGAAGCCTTTACGGAGCTTTATATCAATGATGTGAAGAACCGTTTGAAGGAAAACACGTGGCTTACCAAAGAGCATATCATACGCACAAAGATACTTCCGTATTTCGGGAAACTGAAAATCAGCGAGATTTCCACAAAGGAGATTATTACTTGGCAGAATGAAATGCTTGCCTATCGTGATGAGAAGAAAAAGCCTTATTCACAGACGTATCTGAAAACGCTGCACAATCAGTTGTCCGCCATTTTCAATCACGCTGTCCGCTACTATGAACTGCGTTCCAATCCTGCGGCAAAGGTGGGAAATATGGGACGTGAGGAACACAAGGAAATGCTGTTCTGGACAAAGGAAGAATACAAGAAATTCTCTTTTGAGATGATGGACAAGCCTGTTTCCTTTTATGCGTTTGAAATGCTTTACTGGTGCGGTATCCGAGAGGGCGAGCTGTTAGCTTTGACTCCGGCAGATTTCAACTTTGATAAGGAAACAGTCACAATCAATAAATCCTATCAGCGTTTGAAAGGGCAGGATGTGATTACTTCTCCGAAAACGAAAAAGAGCAACCGCACGATTAAAATGCCGAAGTTTCTGTGTGAGGAAATGAAAGAATATCTCGGTATGCTTTACGGATTGAAGAAGAAAGACCGTATCTTTACGGTGACGAAAAGCTATCTTCATCACGAGATGGACAGAGGGGCAAAGGCGGCAGGCGTGAAGCGTATCCGCATTCACGATCTCCGTCACAGCCACATTTCACTCTTGATTGATATGGGCTTTTCTGCGGTGGCGATTGCTGACCGAGTTGGTCACGAAAGTATTGATATTACTTATCAGTACGCACACCTCTTTCCGTCAAAGCAGATTGAGATGGCAGAAAAATTAGATGATTTAGGGAAAGGAGATTTTGAAAATGTCAGCTAAGAACAGAGATAACAAAAATCGTTGGAGGAATATCACAGTAGGGTTTCGAGTATCGCCCGAAGAAAACGAACTCATTAACAGAGCTGTAGCTCTATCAGGATTGCCAAAACAGGAGTATTGTTACCGCCGTTGCTTAAATCAGGATGTGGTGGTACAGGGCAATCCGAGAGTGTATAAGGCGTTGAAAACGGAATTTGCCACAGTCCTTGCGGAACTGAAAAGGATTGAAGCAGGAAAAGGTGTGGATGATGAACTGCTGAGTGTAATAGAACTGATTTCCATTATTCTCGGCGGTTTGAAAGGAGAGGATGCGAATGGAGAATAAAAAAGAAATGACTATTCCAAATGTATCTGCGGCAACAGATGCGGAACAGTCACTTTCCAAATGTACTGACAATAGTATAGTCAATCAGGATACGGATTTCAAGGGGTACGAGCAATCTTTTGAAGAAATGCAAAGGGAAATACTCAGACAGTTAGACCCTTCCTATCTGAAAACAGTATCAATGACAACGCTGTATGATACGGTGTTTGAGGTTCAGACACCACTTATCGACGGTCTGCTCCAAAGGGGAACTTACCTTTTCGTAGGTTCCCCGAAAGTGGGAAAGAGCTTTATGATGGCACAGCTTGCCTATCATATCAGCACAGGCACACCGCTTTGGGAGTATAAGGTGCGTAAGGCAACGGTGCTTTATTTTGCCCTTGAAGATGATTACCCACGTTTGCAGAAGCGATTGTTTCAGATGTTCGGTGCAAAGGAGACAGGCAATCTGTATTTCGCAACGGAATGTAAAACGGTCAATGGCGGACTGGAAGAACAGATAAGAGGGTTTATGAGGGAACACCCAGACACAGGCTTGATTATCATAGACACCTTAAAGCGTGTGCGTGAAGCAGGCGGAGCAGATTACAGCTACGCAAGTGATTATGATGTTGTGGCAAGGCTGAAAGCGTTGGCAGACAGTTACAAGGTTTCAATGCTTATTGTTCATCATACACGCAAACAAAAATCGGAAGATATATTCGATATGATTTCAGGCACGAATGGTCTGATGGGTGCGGCAGACGGTGCATTTGTTCTCAGTAAGGACAAGCGTACTTCCAACAATGCCACACTTGATGTTGCTGGCAGAGACCAGCAGGATATGAAAATCCATCTTGTAAGGGACAGCGAGCGATTGGTGTGGAACTTTGCAAAATCGGAAACGGAGATGTGGAAAGAACCGCCCGAACCTCTGCTTGAGAAGATAGCGGATACGCTCTTTTCGGAAAGTGACAGATGGGAAGGAACTGCTTCGGAACTTTGCGAAAGGCTTGCGGTGGATATAAAGCCGAATGTACTTTCTTTAAGGCTCAGTATCAACGCAAGCAGGCTGTTTCGTGATTACGGTATCCGTTATCAGAACAGCCGCACACACGACGGAAGAAAGGTTTCACTTTGGAAAGAAACCGAGCAGACGGCGTGACAAACGGTGTCAAAGGTGTCAATGTTTTTGAGAGCAGCACGCTGTGAAAAACATTGTCACCATCGTCACACTTTGACACCGGATAAAGTTTAGGGGAGTGTGCAGAGAGTGCCTTTTCAAAGGCGGCTCTTTGGTCTCGCCTGCTGGCTCGGTCGGTTCGCAGGCGTGTGTGCCACCGGCACACGCTCACCCCTCGGAGAGCCTTCGGAGAACGCAAAACCTGTTTACAGGTCGCATTTTTGATGGGTGTACCCGTCAAAAGTGCTTTTGCGTTACTTTTGACAAAAGTAACAAAACCTGAGAATGTTGAAATTTACAGATGGGAGATGAAAAAATGCAGAGAACGATAAGTGCAATGGTCGGTAAAGGCTCGGTCAATCACAATAGCCGAAAGTTCCGAGCAGAAAATGTAGACGGAACTCGTACTCATCTCAATATCGACTACTGCAATGAAAATATAAAGACAGTTTATCACGAATTGTTTGATGAAGCATTGGAAAGATACAATGCCAAGCAGATAAGGTCAGACCGAAAGATAAAAGATTATTATGAAAAAATCCGAAGTTCCAAGCAGGAAAAACCGTTCCACGAAATCATTTTACAGGTGGGCGGTAAGGGAAATATGAACGCCGATACGGAAAACGGAGAACTGGCAAAGCAGATTTTAGATGAATACTATCAGGGTTTTCAGGAGCGAAATCCACAGCTTCGGGTGTTCTCGGCTCATCTGCATATGGATGAAGCTACACCACATCTGCACATAGATTTTGTACCTTTTACCACAGGCAGCAAGCGTGGACTTGATACAAGAGTGTCACTAAAGCAGGCTCTTGCAACGCAAGGTTTTAAGGGCGGCAGTCGTGGCGATACGGAGTGGTCGCAATGGATACAGTCCGAAAAAGAACAGCTTGCGGCGGTGATGGAACGTTATGGGATTGAGTGGGAACATTTAGGCACACACGAAAAACATCTTTCTGTTTTGGATTATAAAAAGCAGGAAAGAGAAAAAGAAGTGGCGGCATTAGGTGCGAAAATCGAGCAGAAACAGATTGAATTTGATGTGTTGTCGGAACGAGTATTGAACTATGATAAGGCAAAAGACGAGCTGTCAAATCTTGAAATAGAGCTTGATACTGCACCGAAATATCAGTTGCCAGAACCAGAGAAATTTATGACTGCAAAGGCATATAAAACCAAAATGGCAGAGCCGGTTGTAAGGAAATTGAAGCAACTTGTCAAAACGGTGCTTGCCCGCTGCTTTGAGGGGTGGGACAACTATCATAGGCTGAATACAGCGAATGCACAGTTATACCGCACCAATCAGCGTTTGGAGAAAGTCAATGAAAGATTGACCGAAGAAAACAAAATCCTAAAAGCAGAAAATAAAGATTACAGCCTGCTCCGTAAGGTTTTTGGTCGCAAACAGATAGATGATTTGTTGGAGCAGGCAAGAACAGTTAAAGGTCGCAAGCGTGATAATACACGATCACGATAGACAAAAATCACAGGAGGAAAAGGAAAATGACAAAGACAATTTTTGAAGAAATGGGCGGAACTTATAGACAGGTGGGTGATTATTTATTGCCGAACATCACAGTACCAGCCGAAGAAGAAATAGAGCCGATTGGTTTATGGGGGAAACGACATGCAAGGCATTTAAAGGAACACTATAAAGTGTTATATATGAACCTGCTGACAAGCGGAAAGCTGCATAGTTATCTTGCAGAAGTCGATAAGCAAGCAGAGGATATGTTTCTTCGACTGGTAAAGGAATATGCCGACAGACAAGATGTGACGGAACAATTAAAGAAAGATAATCCCTACGAATGGATTGGAAGAATGAATAATATTCAGGCTTGTGTGAGGGAAGTTGTAGGAACGGAGTTGATTTACACATAAGCGTTTTACGGTATGGTGCTCCTGCGTTTGCTGGAGTGCTGTGGTTGTGGTTGTAAAGAGGTTGTGAAAGATTGAATTTCGTAATGGTTGGATGTATAATTAGGAAGTGAAAATTTTAATTTGCACTTCCATAAGGTGAAATGTATTGACACAAAAAATACAGTATGATAGTATTGCCATTAGAAGAAAGAAAGGCACATTTTGTGTAAGGTGAGGAAATGATTAATAGATAATTTGATTTAAGTAAGACACATATAGTTATTGAGCCTGTAGAGAATAGGTTTGTTTTGTGTACGCTTAAGTTGGATTATCGCAAGAGGCATTTCCTTTGTTTTCCTTTTGGAAAAGAAATAAGGGTCTATTTAGCGAGTCTATTTTTGCGTATGCAAAAAAGACTCGTTTTTGTGTGTTCAAAATAATAATTGGCTCAGACTTCGAAAAGGAGAAACTTTAATGTTGCAGATAAAAAAATTAAATTTAACACATAAAAAAGACCTGAGAATAATTCTTAATGATTTCAACCTTGTGCTAAATGATGGAGATAAGGCAGTTATTATTGGAGAAGAGGGAAATGGGAAATCGACATTAATGAAGTGGATATACAATCCGTCGCTTGTAGAAAACTATATAGAAGCAGATGGGGAAAGGATAATGGGACACGAACGTCTTGGTTATCTTCCGCAGGAGATGCTCGATGAAGATAAGGAAAAAACAATATACGAATATTTTTCTGAAGAGGAAATATTCTGGGAGAAAACGCCTAAAGAATTGTCTGTTATTGCGGGAAAATTTGGAATGAAAAATGATTTTTTCTACAGTAACCAGACAATGGGTAGTCTTTCAGGAGGCGAAAAAGTCAAGACACAACTTATGAGGCTTTTCATTCGCGATGTTTCTGTGCTGTTGTTGGACGAACCTTCCAATGACATCGACATTGCGACGCTTACATTACTGGAAAAAATCATAAATGACTGGAAGCACATTGTGCTTTTTATTTCACACGATGAAACGCTGATAGAGCGTACTGCCAACATGGTGATACATATCGAGCAGATTATACGAAAAACAAAGGCGAGATATACCGTGGCAAAGCTTCCCTATAGACGCTATGTGGAAGAACGGCTTCATAAATTTGAAATCCAAAAACAGCGGGCACTGAGTGACCGTAGGGAGAAAAAGATTCGCGATGAAAAATATCAAAGAGTTATGCAGAGTGTACAAGGTGCATTAAGAAGTTGTACCAGACAAGCACCGTCTGTTGCCAAAAACTTAAAGGACAAAATGCATACGGTTAAGGCAATGGAACGAAGATTTGAAAAAGAAGATGAAAATATGACTCAGATGCCGGAACAGGAAGAAGCAATCTTTGTCAAATTAGGGGATGAAAACTCACACATTCCCGCAGGAAAAACGGTCATAGAATATGAACTTTCAAAGCTTGTGACTCCGGATGGCAAAAGAATTTTAGCAGAAGGAATTCATTTAAAAATAAAAGGTTCAGAAAAAATCTGTATGATAGGAGCCAACGGGGCAGGAAAAACGACTCTTCTAAAAAAGATAGCGGAAGAACTCCTAAATCGGAATGACATTAAAGCAGAATATATGCCTCAAACTTATGAAGACCTGCTGGATTTGGATGTTACACCGGTTGATTACCTTGATAAAACAGGAGATAAAGAAGAGCGTACAAGAATTAGAACATACCTTGGTTCACTTAAATACACACCAGATGAAATGGAGCATCCGATTCGGGAGTTATCAGGCGGACAAAAGGCGAAAGTGCTTCTCTTGAGGATGAGCTTAAGTGGTGCAAATGTTCTTATTCTGGATGAACCGACAAGAAATTTTTCACCATTGTCCGGTCCGGTAATAAGAAAAATGCTCCGAGAATTTCCGGGGGCTGTCATTAGCATTTCTCACGATAGAAAGTATATTGAAGAGGTGTGCGATAAAATATATCAGCTAAATCCTAATGGATTACAGCTAATTGGTGATTGATAACAAAAAGGATGAAAGACTGACAAATTTCAGGCTTTTAGTGAGTTGGAAAGCATACAAAGATTTGAATTTGGAGGATAGATTATGGTACGTACAGAAGATGCATGTGAAATTATAAAATATGCTTTGCAAAACGAAATTAAAGTATATTTAGATGGCGGATGGGGTGTTGATGCACTTCTTAAAAGAGAATCAAGAATACACAATGATATTGATTTGTTTGTTGAACTGAAACATTATCATGATTATATTTATGTGATTAAGCAGCATGGATTTGAGGAAGTAAATACTGATTATACAACGGATGGTCATACTGTCTGGAAAGATGATAAACAAAGAATCATTGATTTACATTGTTTTGAATTTACAGATGACGGAATTGTTTATGAGGGAGATATATTTCCATCAAAAACTTTTTCCGGTATTGGAAAAGTTGGAGATATAACTGTTTCTTGTATTGAACCATTGAGTCAGGTAATGCTTCATTTGGGATATGAACACGATAAAAATGATGTGCATGATGTGATGCTGTTGTGTGAAACATTTCAAATAGCAATACCAGATGAATATAAGGAAAAGTAAAATTTCAGTTTTGTGTTGAATCTCTAAGCAAAATAGCTTATAATTTGACATGCTACATATAGTTATTATCCACAGTTATCGAGTAGGTGTTATCAATGCCGATAACAAAATGATAACATTAGCTCGTATAGGCAGGATAATATGGATATATCAAATAATCAAAAGAACGAGAAACATTACAGAGAATAATTCCTAAACAAAAAGCGTTAGTCTTTGTAGAGTTTGAGTGATGATATGAACTTGAAAAAGCCTTTATTTATGCGGGATTCAAGCAAATTTGTTTAAGCACTGGCAACGATTTGGCAACATTTCGGGTATCACTCACTAAATAACAGAATACTTCAATAAGAGAAAAACCTTGCTGATTTTCAGATATGGAAACTGAACATCGGCAAGGTCTTTTTATGCTTATTTCTGCTTTTTCTTTTTAGACGCTTTCTTTTCTTCTTTCTCGATTTCCTGAAATTCTTTGGCAAGCATATCACTGACCGCCTGCGAGGGAACACTCCCCCAATGTCCAGAGGTGTCAAGTTCTGGGTACTTGTATCGCCACTGGTCGTATTCTTCTCTGCTAATCTCGCCCTGTTCCAGCTTGGCAGATTGTTCCTGCCATGCGTGGAACATTTTGAACATGGAGGAATAGGTGGAACAGTCGGACTTGTCCAGCCGCAGACACACTTCCCCGTCAATCTCTCCGATTTTCAGTCCATACATATCTTCCAGCGCAAAAAGTGTGTGCATAAGCCCGATATAGCTGTCAATCTCCGGGACTGTGATTGCTCGTGGGCTGACATCAAAGATATTTGCCATTTCTTTTACAAGGTCTTGCTTCGGCGTTCTGGCTTCTGATTCATACTGTGCCATACGGACATCAGAGGTCTTTCCGAGAAAACCGAGGATTTCGCCTAACTGCTTTTGCGTCATGCCTTTCCGATTACGGAAAAAGCGGATTCGTTTGCCGATTGCCATAATAAAACCTCCGTTGTAGTTATAGTGATACAACCATTCTTGACTTAAACATTTCTGTTGAAGTTAGTATAACATTGTGCAATAGGAATAGCAAGAGGAACTTAAATAAAAAAAGTTAAGATTTTTCTGCAAACCACTTGACTTAACGGAATTTATTTAGTATCATGGATATAACTTAAACAAAAACAGTTAAATAAAGAAAGGAGAGGATAACTGAATGGCAGAAAAATCATTTATGACTGTGGAGGAAGTGGCAGCGGAACTGCGGGTGTCAAAGTCAAAAGCCTACCAGATTGTGCGGGAACTAAACGCAGAATTACAGAAACAGGGCTATCTGACGGTGGCTGGTCGTGTGAACGCTACATTTTTTCATAAAAAGGTCTGTTACAGCGATTAAGCGGAAAGGAGATGATTTGAATGGCTGTATACAAAGACAATGCTACAGGAACGTGGCGGGTAATCTATCGTTTCACGAATTGGAAAGGGGAGCGGAAGCAGACCCAGAAACGAGGATTTGCTACGAAGAGGGAAGCACAGGCGTGGGAACATGAAGCCATGCTGAAACAAGGTGCAAAGCTGGATATGACATTTGCCAGCTTCTTTGAGGTTTACGAAGCCGACAAGAAACAGCGTGTCAAGGAAAGCACATGGGAATCCAAAAGCCATGTAATCCGCACAAAGATTTTACCGTATTTCGGAAATCGGAAGATAGCGGAGATTGAAGCAAAAGACATTATCGCATGGCAGAATGAACTCATGGCGTACCGGGACGAGAAAGGGAAGCCTTATTCGGCGGATTATTTGAAAACCATACACGCCCAGCTTACAGCAATTTTCAACCATGCTGTGAACTTCTATAACCTGCCCTACAATCCGGCAAGGCGGGCCGGCACAATGGGAAATGAGGTTCCGAAAGAAATGGACTTCTGGACGAAAGAGGAATATCTGAAATTCTCCGAAGCCATGATGGATAAGCCCCGTTCCTATTATGCCTTTGAAATGCTTTACTGGTGCGGAATCCGCTCCGGCGAACTGCTGGCACTCACTCCGGCTGATTTTGATTTTCAGAAGCAGACAGTCACAATCAGCAAGACGTTTCACCGATCTAAAGGGCGGGATATTATCACAAGTCCGAAAACAAAAAAGAGTAACCGTACAATCAAAATGCCGCCATTTCTCTGTGAGGAAATACGGGAATATATCAAAATGCTTTACGACATTCAGCCAGACGAGCGGTTGTTTACGGTCACGAAATCCTATCTCAACCATGAGATGGAGCGAGGGGCGAAGCAGGCAGGAGTGAAAAAGATTCGTGTGCATGATATTCGTCATAGTGCGGTTTCTCTGTTAATCGACATGGGATTTTCGGTGTTGGCGATTGGGGAGCGCATGGGGCATGAAGCGGAGAAAATCACTTACCGCTATGCTCATTTATTCCCTACGGTGCAGACGGAAATGGCAGAAAAATTGGAAATGGAGCGAATGACAAAGGAGGATACAAATGGAAAGAACACTTGATTACAAAGGGCGGTGGCGCAATCATACAGTAGCGTTCCGGGTATCGAACGAGGAAGCGAATCTGCTTAACGATTTGGTGGCACTGTCGGGATTGACGAAGCAGGACTACATCACAAGGCGGCTGCTGTGCCGGGACGTGGTGGTACAGGGTAATCCGAGGGTGTATAAGGCTCTGAAAAATCAAATGGCGGCTATCTACGAGGAATTGAAGCGGCTGGAAGCATTAAGCCCGGACAATGACGAACTGCTCTATACGTTACAGGTAATCGGAATCACATTATACGGTCTGAAAGGAGAAGATGAATGACAGAAAAAATAAAAACGACTGCTCCCGTATTATCTGTTGGCGCAGATAGGGAACAGCCGAATACAAAAAATCACAAAGAAATTATAGCAAATGAAACAGCACAAATCAATCTGCAAGCCGCACAAAACCCGGAGAAATCCAGGAGCGGCGGGCTTCAAATCGTTTCCATGACGGAACTGTATGATACCGTATATCCACCGAGAACACCGGTTGTGGACGGGTTTCTCTACGGCGGTACTTACCTCTTTGTAGGTGCGCCGAAAGTTGGAAAATCGTTCTTTATGGGGCAGCTTGCCTACCATGTGGCAATGGGGCTTCCACTGTGGGATTATCCCGTCCGAAAGGGGACGGTGCTGTATCTGGCACTGGAAGATGATTACGCAAGGCTTCAGCGCCGACTCTCCGGTATGTTCGGTGTGGAATGTGCGGATAACCTGTACTTTGCGACACAGGCAAAGACCTTGAATGAGGGATTAGACAGGCAATTAGAGGAATTTCTGAAAGAGCATACAGACGCAAGGCTGATTATCATTGACACACTCCAGAAAGTGCGTGAGGTTGGCGGGGACAGGTACAGCTATTCCAGTGATTACGAGATTGTGACAAAGTTAAAATCGTTCAGCGATAAATACGGTATCTGCCTGCTGGTGGTTCATCACACACGCAAGCTGGAATCCGAGGACAGCTTTGATATGATTTCCGGCACAAATGGGTTGCTTGGAGCGGCAGACGGGGCGTTTATCATGCACAAGAAAAAGCGTACTGACAATGAGGCGGTGCTGGATATTGTGGGGCGTGACCAGCCGGATCAGGAACTGACCATAGAGTTTGACCGGGAGTGCTGCGTCTGGAAATTTAAAAAGGCGGAGACGGAACTGTGGAAACAACCGCCGAATCCTCTGCTGGAAGCAATCAACAATTTTCTGACAGAGGATAAGCCGGAATGGGAGGGGACAGCAACAGAACTTGTGAGCCAGTTGCCGGATATGCAGATACAGGCAAACGTGCTTTCCAGAAAATTGAATGTAGTCAATAGTCAGTTGCTTAATAACTATGGAATTTTCTATGACAATAAGCGAGGGCATGAAAGGAAGATTGTTCTGAAACGGCTTGAGCCGAGAGAGTAAAAGCGACGATATGCGTCGGTTGCGACGGTATTTTTTACAGTGGGCTGGTATAGAAAATATTGACGCTATCGACGCAAACCGACGCAGAAAGGATTAAGTGATGAAAAACGTGCAAATTCCTTATGAATTGTTTGTATCTCTGCTCCGCTATCATCTAATGGAAGATGATGATTGTCTGAATGAAATCCGGCAGGGATTGGAGCAGAAATTGGATTCTCTGGTGCGCCATGAATTATATGCGAAATATAAGACTGCGCCCACACAGGAAGAACGGGAAAATGCCAGACAGGAATATCTGGAAAAACGTGGAGTGCCGGATAGCTTCCGCTGGTAGTTTTCCTTTGATGATAACAGACAGGAGCGTGTCACGCTCCTGTGGATAGCAGATAACGAGAAAGGTGTGATTTGATGATAATTCAGCCGGAATGGGGTACCCGGAACGTGAACAAATATTTTTACGAAAATGAAGCCCGTAGGATTGCCGCATTCAATGAAATCTTTGGAGATGTGGAACTGACTGCGGCAGAAATGCGGACGCTGGTATGGCTGTGTGGGTGGGAGGAATGTACAGTAGAAAACGTACTTTCGGCTATCCGAAAAGCTATGGCGGAAGCAAAGCGGCGGGAACAGCCGCCCGTCCGTAGGACGGAAAAGCCCTCGGCAGAGCGCAAAGGCAGCTTTTGATGGACGGAACGGCTGTCAAAAGTGCTTTTGCGTTACTTTCGGCGAAAGTAACAAAGCTTATGCGCCGTATCCGGCGCTGATTACCTGAACAGGGAGAAAGGATATTGATTGAAGCGAACAATCAGCTTTATGACAGGAAAAGGCTCTGTCAACCATAACAGCAGAAAATTTCATGCAAAGAATACTGACCCGGAAAGAAGCTGTCTGAACGTGGAATACTGCAACGAAAATATTAAGGATGTATATCACGAATTGTTTGATGAAGCACTCGCCCGGTACAATGAGAAGCAGACTAGAAGTGACCGCCGGATTGATGATTATTATGGGAAAATCTGTTCCGGCAAGCAGGAAAAACCATTCCATGAGATTATCCTGCAAATCGGGGATAAGGACAACATGGGAGCGAAAACGGAGAACGGACAGCTTGCGGTAAAAGTGTTGGATAAATATATGCAGGACTTTCAGCAACGAAATCCTACGTTGAGGGTGTTCAGTGCCTATCTTCATATGGACGAAGCAACGCCCCACTTGCATATAGATTTTGTACCGTATACGACAGGAAGCAAGCGGGGACTTGATACAAGAGTTTCTTTGAAACAGGCGTTATCTGCTCTCGGATTTAAAGGCGGCGCAAGACGGGAAACGGAATTAAATCAGTGGGTGGCTTATGAGAAAGAACAGCTTGCCGCTGTCATGCTGGAACATGGGATTGAGTGGGAGAAGAAAGGCACACATGAAAAGCATTTATCTGTCTTGGATTTTGAAAAAAAGGAGCGGGCAAAGGAAGTTGCAGAACTGGAAACGAAAAAAGCGGAATTGCAGGAAGAAAACGCTACTTTTCAAGAAATCAACGAAGATTTGCATGAACAGTTGTTACAGGTTGATGATGAGATTCGTTCCTTACAGGAAGATTTGCAGGAGTCCCGGCAGGAAGCAGAGAAAGCACAGAAACAGGCGGACAAATATCAGAAGCGCATGAATGAACTTGCTCCTATGGTAAAGAACATGGAAAAGCTGGCGGCAGACTTTTCCGCAGATCCGGAGCAGACGCTTCCAGAAGCGGCGGTTATGGAATCTGCAAAGTCGTATCGGGAAAAGAAAGCAAAACCGCTGGTAAAGAAAATTGTACAAGTTATGCGCTCCGTTTATTCGGCATATCTGGATATTTCAAATAAGTTTACAAAGCTGCAAGCGGCGTATAACAGGGAACGGAGCGGAAACGAGCGACTGACAAACAGGCTGGAAGAAGTTTTGGAGGAAAACCGGGAATTGAGGATAGTGGTGGAAGATTTTGGGCGTATAAAAGCTGTGGTCGGCTCTGAACAGGTTAATGCTGTGATTGACCGGGTAAAGCAGCAGGAACAGATAGAAGCCGAGCAGAAACGGGCTGCAAGGAGAAAACATAATCGGGAAGCCCGCTGACAGGCGGAGGGCTGCTTAAAGACCTCTTAGCTGCATGAAGCGAATCCCCGCCAGTTAGTCAAGAGTGGCGTAGCCGTTAATTTACTCTTGACTGGCTGGTGGGGATTTGCTATTTCCATTTACTCTTTCAAACGAAGAAGTTATAATTAAAATATAAAGGCTGAAGAAAGGTTAAGGGAGAATGGATATTACAAAGGAATTAAAAAAGGATGGTATGTTACTAAAAAAGATTCCTAAAAAGGAACAAACGATAGATATTTGCAAAATGGCTATTAGACAGAATCCTTTAGCTTTACAATTTGTGTCCAGAAAATGTTTGGATTCAAAAATGTGCTTAGCAGCGGTAAAAAAGGATGGACAGGCATTTCGGTATGTTCCTAGTCAATTTATTACGAGGAAAATGTGCGAATTGGCAGTTGAGGCAGACCCGGAACTTTTGAATAATGTACCAGAGAATTTTAGGACATTGAGAATTTGTATAAATGCTATTAAAAAAGATGTAAGTACTTTATCATATGTATCACGAGAAAAAAGATATGAATTGTTTGACAATAACACAGAAATTGATTTAATTAAAAAGGTTGTAGAGCATAATTCTAAATGGTTAATGTATATGCCTAACCGCCCAGATGTGAGGGCGTTTTGTATAAGTTGTATGGAAGAAGATTTTTCTGTTGCACAGTATATGCCAGAGCAGATAAAAATTGCTGATGATATTCTGAACTATCAAAAAACGAAAGGAAAATTACATTTTATACACAAGTATTATAATTCCGAAGAAGGAAAATTTTGTGTAAAAATTAAGGTTGTATGTGGACAACATGCCTCAATATTTGATGAAAATGAGATGATAGAAGAATCATATTGTGTTGTGATGGAATTTGGAGACTTTGACAAGTTTTATAGCTTTTTAGATGGAGATCTTTTTGATGCAGAATTAAGAAATTTTGATTTTAAAGGAATAGATTTAAAGCAATATAATATTGATGGTGCTACTATCAATAGTGAAATATTGCAATTACAAGGATTATATGACGGGACATATTTTTCATCTATTAAAAAGATTTTGGAAACAGATTCAGATGAATTTATGGGAAGTAATGAGATTATGATACCTAATGAATTTTGTTATCCCAAACCTATAGATGATGATGAACATGAGCGATTTGATATTAGTCATATTCCGTTTTTTTATATTAGTGACATTCACTTAGCACATCGAGTTTGCAATAAATTTAAGGATAAGGCAACAAAAGAAGAAATACGCTCATATATAAAGTATTTAGCAAGAAGTATGGTTTCTTCCATTGGAACCAGGCCATATAATAGCTATTTGCTGATTGCAGGAGATACTTCATCTATTTTTGAGTTTGCCGCTATTTTTTATAACGAACTTATACAGTGGTGGAATCCAAATCAGATAGTGGTTGTGCCTGGTAATCACGAATTATGGGATCCTTGTATTGACATGGAAGATAATATAGAAATATATAGGAAATTTTTTGATGATTTAGGTATAATATTTTTACAAAATGATTTAATGTGTGTAGAAGATAGGAAAAAATGTGAGATATTCAGTGAAGTAGAAATATTGAAAATGAGTGAAGAAGAAATAAGGAGCAAGTCTCAATGTTGTTCGGTCATTATTTTGGGTGGAATAGGATTTAGTGGTTTAAATGAAAAATTCAATGCCTCAAATATTCGATATGGGAAAAGTTTTGATGAATTATCAAGAGAAGCAGCTTTGAGGAAAGATATACAAGAGGCAATTCGTTTTAATACGATATACACCAAAATATTAAAAAGCTTAGACAAAAGCAGAGTTATTGTCCTTACACACGTCAAAAAAGGAGACTGGAATACTGAACCACATAATCCGTATTGGATATATTTGAATGGGCACAATCACCAAAACTTTTATGAAGTGAGCGATAGAAGAACTATATATGCTGATAACCAAATTGGATATAGAACAAAGAATATTGGGTTAAAATATTTCTATTGTGATAATAATTATGATATATTTGCTTATTATCAAGACGGAATACATGAAATAACACGGGAGCAGTATATTGATTTTAACAGAGGGAAATTGGTTTCCATGTCATTTAAAAGGGAAGATGGAACAATTTATATGCTAAAAAGAAATAGTATATATTTATTTTTGATATACTGTGAATACTCCAAACGTTCAAGAGGAAAATCACTATATCTTATGAATGGTGGAAAGTTGGGGAGATTAGGACGAAATAGGATAGAGGATTTAGCTTATTATTATGATAACCTCAAAAAATATGTGGAAAATGTAAATCAACTACTATACAGGTACGTGGGAGATCAACAGAGAATTTCCGAATTTATCAAACATCTTGGCGGTTCTGGAAAGATACATGGTTGCATTGTTGATGTAGAAAGACCTAATGAATTAGAAGGATTTTCATATTGTCATTTGTTTGTTAATCCGATAGATGGGAAAGTGACACCATATTTTGCTTATGATGTAAAATCAAGAATTGTATACAAAGATTTTAAGGCTTTACTGCAAGCACATGATAGTTGCAAGTTAATGGCTAATAATTATTTGAGGCTTGAAAAAGAATCTGTGCATAATTTACCGACTATTCAGTATTCGGGGCAGATGGAAGAATGGGAAAATGAAGATTCCATGTATGATGAGGGAGGTTATCTATATAAAATTTCTCGAATTATAAAAAGTTTACAGTATTGTGCGGAGAAAAATATTGTACGTCTTTGGAATGAAGAATTACTCAATTACGATTTTGTAAATAGGATTAAACAATCGAACAAAATTGACGAAATTGTAGATGACAGACTAATGATTGATGAAAAGAGTATTTAATGGTAATGTTACGTTTTAGACATTCTGAAATGCTTGTTTTGTAAGGAATTTCAAACGCTGTGGGAGAGGGTGTGATACTTTATGCCTATATCCTCGAAAACGGGCTTCTATTGCGTAACATTTCAAAAATGTATTGTCAATCTGCGAAGATTTGCTATAATAAAGGCGTGGCAACATTTTGGCAACAGAAAATCAGCAAGCCAGAATAAATGATGTAATCGAAGTAAAAATCGGTGTGTATTTGCATAAAACTTAAACAAATACAGTTAATAACAACGAGGGACACGCCGAGTTTGAATAATAAACAGGGAGCCGGGAAGCCGCATAAACAGCGGACTTTCCGGCTCTTAGTATGTGTTGTGATACCTTTTTGATACCTATTCAGAGAATAGTTGTTCTTCTTTCATAGACTCAATAGAGATAAACGATAGATTTTTATGCGAAATTAGGTTGTTTAAATAATCCGTAGTCTCTGAAAAACAATCTTCTTGAGATATAATTAAGATAATAAAACGAAAATTTCTGTGAGCAGTATTTTCGTATGAAATACCACGCTTTTCAATTTGATTAACTAGTCGGGCAAGTGTAGCCTTTGAAACAGGATTATTCCAGTATTTGATTTCATATAATAAATCAATGTTATTATATTTTGAAGATGCAATAATATCATAATCGCAATTACCAACTTTGACATTTTGATGGACATTATACTTGCGTTTGAGTTTATTCTTCAGATAACTATAGCAGGCATCTTCTATTTCAAAAGCTTTTCTGATTCGAGAGGAAGCTGTTGAATTAGAAGGGGTTATTTGAGAATCAGAGTTTGAGTTTTCATGGTTCTCAATGTCTTCATTTATGACCTTTTCAGCAATTTCTTGAGCAGACATACTTTGAATATGCAATTCTTTTTCTTCTAAATCCAATTTAGTTATTTGATCTAAAGTTTTTTGTATTTGAAGCCATTTTAAACATCCCCAGAAAGTAAAAATTACACCAATAATAATAAACACAATACAAATGATGGGTAAGTATTTAAATATATTTTGAACGTATTGTATTTTGATACTTAAAAAGTCAGAAGAAATTTCTGATAAATTGTTTGCTTCTTCTTGTGTCATGATAATATCATATGAACCAGAAACTAAATAATGCAAGCAAAATAATGGCGCAACAATTAAAACAATACCAACTGAAACGATAAATTTATAAAAACTGTCGTATTGTAATTTATCCATTATTGAATTCTCCACTGATAACTGTTATTTTTCTTGTCATTTCCCTTTTCATCAACGCTACTGCTGGAAGCAGGCCAGTTGATTTTCCATTCAAAATATTCGTCCTCTGAAATTTCTCCGCTTTTTAGCTGTTCTTTCCGCAGACACCATTCACGTAGAAATTCATTTACAAGACCGTAATCAATCCACATAGCGACAGGAGCATGAGCAGGCCATTCGTCACTATCATTATAGCGAACAGACTTATCATCAGAAACGTTGCACTTGCCGGGATTGCGGACAAGCTGAAACAGATGAAAGGTATTGCGGTTGTCCTCGTCAAGCCAGAAAAAAGTCTGCATAATGTCCTCAGCGCAGCCGGGGGCTTCTATAATAAAATTGATATAGTTGACATTCAAAATCCTGGCAATTTCCATGAGAGTATCTTTTTTGGGAACACGATAGCCGGATTCATATTGTGCCACACGAACATCAGCGTTGCGCTCCTCATATCCCAGCTTCAATCCTAGTTCTCGTTGTGTTAATCCCCGAAATGTGCGGATTCTCTTAATTCGCTCTCCCAGTATCATAATTTTGTGTCCTTTCCTTAAACTTTACAAATTACACACCATAATCCATTCTTCTTCGTTTTCCCGTACAATATCAAAACCGATTTTTCGATACATTTCAGCCGCATAATTAGCCTTTTGAACAGAAAGTGAAACACGTTTATAACCATGTGTTTTCAACAAAGATAGCATTTCTTTCATCATATCGGTTCCTATCCCCTGTCCCCGGTATTCTTTGTATAGAGAGATGGCAAGAGAGGGCGTTTCATCATCAATATGTCCGTAATCGTGTATAATGCGTACCCAGACAGCACCAACGATTTTTTGTTCAACTTCTGCGACTAATGCGAAATCAGCTTTTGATGCCCCGAAGCGGTCAACATAAATTTGTAATTCGGGAGAAGCGATAATATTTTTCGGTGGCGGCTTTATACCGTCTGGAATAAAAATAGCTTCGTATAGAAATTCATTCAATAGAGGATATTCCATTACCATCATTTCTCGTATCGTGTATTCCATAAAGCCCTCCTGTGAAAATAGTTATCCCGTTTCCTACATTGTAGCATACCTAAAATAATACGGCAACAAAAACTTATCAGAAATGCTAAATTTAATAAAAAAGATAAACTTAACAAAAAAGCTATTGACAATAGCAAAAATGTTAAGTATACTAAAAATGCAGAACTTAACAAAAAAGTTAAAAATCCAAAAGGAGGACGTGTATTTGAAAAATGATTTATTTGTAACAGCCGGAGAAGTGGCGCAGGACTTAGGCATTTCCAAACCATTTGCTTATAAGCTGGTGCGGCAGATGAACGAAGAACTGGAAGCAAAAGGTTTTATCACAATCGCCGGACGAGTGAGCAGAAAATACTATGAAGAAAAATTTTATGGCATGGCACAGGCGAATTAGGAAAGGAGTGAGATTATGGCGGCGTACAAAGACGAACAGCGGGGAACATGGTATGTGTCCTTTCACTATTATGACTGGACTGGTAAGAATTGCCGGAAAGTTAAGAGGGGATTTAAGACCAAACGGGAAGCAACAGAGTGGGAACGGCATTTCCGTATGAAAGAAGCGGCTGACTTGGATATGACTTTTGAGGAATTTGTTCAGGCATACACAAGAGATATGAAGCCGAAACTGAAACACAATACCTGGCTGACGAAAGAGCATATCTTGAGGACAAAGCTACTGCCCTATTTCAAGGATAAGAAAATGCGTGATATTCGTCCGAAAGATATTATCCAGTGGCAGAATGAACAGATTTCCTATCGTGATGAAAAAGGAAAGCCCTATGCTCCGACTTATTTGAAAACGCTGCAATCAGAATTGAGCGCACTGTTTAATCATGCGGTACGGTTCTATGAACTGAAAAGCAATCCTGTTGTAAAGGCGGGGCCGCTGGGAAAGGGAAAAGCGGAGGAAATGCTGTTCTGGACAAAAGAGGAATATCTGAAATTCATTGAAGCGGTAAAGGACAAACCATATTCCTATCATGCGTTTCAGATACTGTATTGGTGCGGATTACGGGTGGGCGAACTGTTAGCTCTCACGCCGCAGGATATTGATTTTGATAACAAAGTCATTCGGGTAACAAAATCTTATCAGCGATTGGAGGGTAAAGATGTAATTACAGACCCAAAGACTCCGAAAAGCAAACGAAATGTAAGTATGCCGGATTTCTTATGTGAAGAACTGAAAGATTATATCGGCAGATTGTACGGGATTCTTCCCACTGACCGTATCTTTCATCTGACAAAAAGCTTTCTGCACCATGAAATGACAAGAGGGGCGGAAAAAGCGGGAGTGAAACGCATTAGAATCCATGATTTGAGACATTCTCATGTATCGCTGCTTATCAGCATGGGATTTTCGGCGGTATCAATCGGAAACAGGGTGGGGCATGAAAGCGTGGATATTACTTATCGCTATGCTCATATGTTCCCGACGGAACAGACACAAATGGCAAAATTGCTGAACGAGGAATTTAAGGAGGGCGCAGAGGAATGAGCGGTACACACAAATATCCAACAATCAGTTTTCGTATCTCTCCCAGAGAACGGGAAGAAATCGAAGCAAAGATTTTCGCAAGCGGTATGAAGAAAAAAGATTATTTTGTCCGTTCCTGCATTTATAACCGGGTGTGCGTGGTAGGCAAGAAAGAAACAGTCTATCAGATTGTAGAACGATTGCAGCAAATGGAAAATCGTCTGGTGGAGTTGGCAGAACAAATTGATAGCAAAGAGCCGGAGATTACTTCCGAAGAAATCAGAGAGTTGCAGGAAGCCTATGAAGATATGCTGAAAGCAATTCTCTGGATGTTGGATGGTGCAAGGTATCTGTGGCAAGATGAAGAAAAAAGCCCCGACAGCGGCAACTGTTAGGGCTGTGATAACTGGAAAACCTCTGTTATCAACAATCACAATTCAAGTATAGCAGAGGTTTCTTCCGGCGGCAATGAGATTTTTCAAAAACGGAGGACATTATGGCAGAAATGAGAACAGAATTACAGATGATTAAAATGTCGGAGATACAGTCGCAGGAGGTGGCGTGGCTGTGGTTTCCGTTTATCCCTTATGGAAAGCTGACGATTGTGCAAGGCGATCCGGGGGACGGTAAGACAACGCTTGTGCTGAACATAGCGGCGAAGCTGTCAAAAGGCGAAGGTCTGGACAGCGAAATGAAGCTGACAGAGCCATTGAATGTGATTTACCAGAGTGCGGAGGACGGGCTTGCGGATACGGTCAAGCCCCGTCTGGAAGCGGCAGGCGCAGAATGCGAAAATATTTCCGTCATTGACGAAAGTATAAAATCACTTTCTATGATAGATGAACGTCTGGAAGAAGCGGTTATAAGGACGAAAGCGAAACTGCTGATTTTAGACCCGATACAGGCGTATCTGGGCGGAGGTATGGATATGAACCGGGCAAATGAAGCGAGGGATATGACAAAGAAGCTGGCGGCTCTGGCGGAGAAATACCAATGCGCCATTGTGCTTGTCGGACACATGAATAAAGCGGCAGGAAATAAGGCAGCATATCGGGGCATGGGTTCCATTGATTTCTTTGCGGTGGCAAGGAGCGTCCTGCTGGTCGGCAGAGTGGAGGGCGAAGCGAATATAAGGGCGGTAGTCCAGATAAAAAACAATCTGGCGGCGTTTGGGCACCCGAAAGCTTTTGAGTTGTCGGAGGACGGTTTTCACTGGCTCGGAGATTATGAGATTACCGCTGATGAAGTGTTGGGCGGTATCGCTCCGAAAGCGAATAAGCTGGAACAGGCGAAGCGTCTGCTCCGGGAAGTGGCAGAAACAAACAATGCCATGCAGAGCAATGAGATTTTCAATCTTGCAGAGGAACAGGGTATATCCAGACGGACGCTTGAAAATGCGAAAAAAGAATTGAGTATCAGAGCAAAGCGGATAAACAATTCGTGGTATTGGGAGTTGGATAAAATCAGACCGGAGTAAGGCAACAGCGCAACAATGCAGAGCATATGGAATTTACGGGCTTGTGTCTGTAAGGTTGCAAAAGATATAGACCCTGCATTGTTGCGGCCTTGAAAAGGAGGGCGATTATGATACGACAGCCAGAATGGGGAACCCGGAATGTGAACAAATATTTTTACGAGAGTGAAGCCCGGAGGATTGCCGAACTCAATGAAATATTCGGAGATATAGAATTGACTGAGGCAGAAATGCGGATGCTGATATGGCTTGCCGGATGGGATGAATATACGATAGAAAATGTACTTTCGGCTATCCGAAAAGCTATAGCGGCGGAAGTAAAGCGGCGGCAACAGCCGCCCCGTCCGTAGGACGGAAAAGCCCCCGGCAGGGCGCAAAGGCAGCTTTTGATGGATGGAACGGCTGTCAAAAGTGCTTTTGCGTTACTTTCGACGAAAGTAACAAAGCTTATGCGCCGTATCCGGCGCTGATTGCCCGGAAAGGGAGAAAGGATATTGATTGAAGCGAACTATCAGCTTTATGACAGGAAAAGGCTCTGTCAACCATAATAGCAGAAAATTCCATGCAAAGAATACTGACTCGGAGCGAAGCTGTCTGAACGTGGAATACTGCAATGAAAATGTTAAGGACGTATATCACGAATTATTTGATGAAGCACTCGCCTGGTACAATGAGAAGCAGACCAGAAGTGACCGCCGGATTGACGATTATTATGAGAAAATCCGTTCCGGCAAGCAGGAAAAGCCATTCCATGAAATTATTTTGCAAATCGGGGATAAGGACAACATGGGGGCAAAGACAGAGAACGGACAGCTTGCGGTAAAGGTGCTGGATAAATATATGCGGGATTTCCAGCGGCGAAATCCTACGTTAAGAGTATTTAATGCCTATCTTCATATGGACGAAGCAACGCCCCACTTGCATATAGATTTTGTACCGTATACGACAGGAAGCAAACGGGGACTTGATACAAGAGTTTCTTTGAAACAGGCGTTATCTGCTCTCGGATTTAAAGGCGGTACAAGGCGGGAAACGGAATTAAATCAGTGGGTGGCTTATGAGAAAGAACAGCTTGCCGCCGTCATGCTGGAACATGGGATTGAGTGGGAGAAGAAAGGCACACATGAAAAGCATTTATCTGTTTTGGACTTTGAGAAAAAGGAGCGGGCAAAGGAAGTCGCAG
>NZ_QUIV01000027.1:27167-44795 GCF_003480315.1 Clostridium sp. AM33-3
TTTGGACTTTGAGAAAAAGGAGCGGGCAAAGGAAGTCGCAGAATTGGAGCAATCTATTTCTGACGGAAAAGAGCGATTATCAGATATTCAGATTCAGCATAGAAAAGCAGTGCAGGAAACAGAGCAGATACGGAAGAAGGGCGAAGCAATCCGGCAGGAAGTGTCGGAACTTTCGGAAACAAGTGATTTGCTGAAGGAGCAGGCGACAACGCTGGCAGAGGACAAGAAAAAGCTGCTGTCTGATAATGTGAAATTGGAGAAGCAACAGAAGAAATTGCAACAAGATATTGAGAAAATGGTTCAGTCTAAGGCGGTTATGGAACGGAACATACACGCTTATGACGAGGACGAGAAGTGGCAGCTGCCTGAACCGGCGGCGTTGATGTCTGCAAAGGCTTATAAGGATAAAAAAGCTTTTCCGCTTGTGGAGAAATTGAAAGAAACGATAAAAGCACTGACAATTAAATGCGTCCAGCTTGCAGAACAGGGAAAGAAACTAAAAGAAAAAGTTACCCGGCAGGAGCAGCAGATCAGTCGCTTGACAGATAAGGTCATGGAGCAGAGCGACATTATTGACCGATTGCAGGAGAAAACGGCAGATTTGGGGCGTTTGGAACGCTATTTCGGCAGAGAACAGGTGCAGTCGATAGTTGAGCGGTCTAAGGCCCTGGAATGGGCAGAAAAGGAAAATAAACGTCCGAAACGTGTATTTGATGTGAGCAGATAGGGGGGATTGATAGAATGACAGATATGGAGAAAAAAGTTATGGTTCGGCTGTGTGCGAAAATCCTTTCAGAAACAGATTTGTATGATACAGATATGGAAGTACGCAATCTAATTGACTGGATATGTGTGTCGGAGCAGATAAAATCAAACAATAACGAGATACGAAGTATAACCGGGGAATATAAGCGGATAGAGCCGGATTGCCGGGAGGGAGTGCGGACGCAGTTGGAGCACATGAAGTCACTCTGTAAAGAACGTGAGAGCTTGTATGAGAAGCAGAATGATTTGAAAGGGCAGAAGCAGAAAATCGAGAGAGCATTGGAACGGTAGGGATTTGGGGCATGGCGGCGGCTGTGTCCCTTATTTATTGTGGAAAAATTGCTAATGGTATGCTAAAATCAAGGAGCAAAGATAAAAACGCAACGTAAGAGAAAATCCCTTACAGAGCCGGTAGGTAGCCCGGCCGCATCATCTGGTGTAAGTAACCCTCCCTCTTTAGGGTCGTCCATTCTTTGTTCATACAATCATTTAAGGAGGAATTGTCATGGACAAAGTATCGGGCAGATTGACAGTATTTTTTGAGGAACCATTCTGGATAGGTGTGTTTGAGCGCATATCGGAGGGAAAATTATCTGTATGCAAGGTTACGTTTGGGGCGGAGCCGAAAGATTATGAGGTATACGATTTTGTTTTGAGAAATTATTATCGACTGAAATTTAGTCCGGCTGTGGCAACTGATGTAAAAGAAGCTGGCCGCAATCCGAAACGGGTACAGAGAGAAGTGCGGAAACAGGTACAGAATACCGGGATAGGAACGAAGTCGCAACAGGCTTTGAAATTACAGCAGGAGCAGTTGAAAACTGAACGTAAAGCTGTGAGCCGGGAACAACGGGAAGCAGAGAAACAGCGGCAGTTTGAACTGAAACAGCAGAAAAGGAAAGAGAAGCATAGGGGCAGGTAACGCCTGCCCTTGGCCGCTTATAGGAGTTTTTAAAATTCAGATTAAAAAATGAAAGAGAGTAATACATGTGAAGTTTGCTTTTTGGAATGTACATCAAAATCCGGTTATAAATCATTATATTGTTGATCTTATATATGAAAATGAATTAGATATAATCGTGTTGGCAGAATATAAAGATAATGAACAGAAGTTGATTGATGAACTAACTCAAAAGGGTATATACATGGAGAAATATTTGACTTCCGGTTGTGATCGTATTATGATGTTTGGCTCTATTCAAAAAGTAATGCCCGCAAATCAAAACAAATACTATTCAATACAAATTATTGATAAAAAGTGTATTTTGTGCGGAATGCATTTGCCGAGTAGAATTTATTCGGATCACCAAGAGAGAAGGAATATTGTAATAGACAGGATTGTCGAAGACATTAATGAATTAGAGATGAAATTGAAAATAGAAAATACTATTATATTAGGAGATGTAAATGAAAATCCTTATGATGTAGGATGTTTAAATGCAACAAAATTTCATGGTATATCTAGTGGAGCGGATGCAGAAAAAGGAAGTCGAACAGTTATGAGTAAAACATTTAAAATGTTTTATAATCCCATGTGGAACCTTTTTGGAGACTTCAGATATCCACCAGGGACATACTATCATAATGGGAGCGAGCCTAGCAATTCTTTTTGGAATATTTATGATCAAGTAATGATCCGTCCAAGCATGAGGAAATGGTTCGTTGATAACAGTTTAAAAATTCTTGTGAAAATCCAGGAGTATTCTTTAGTTGATAAATTTAGACATCCTCGAAAGGATATTAGCGATCATTTGCCGATTGTTTTTGAGATAAAGGAGGAAAATATATGAGTCATGATTTTAACCTTGATGGACTTCTAAACTACGATGATGATCAGGCGGTGTCTCCAGATACAATTATATCAGAATTGGGAAAACAGTTAGAAGAAGCTACGAATGGATTTGTCAAAGGTGTAGTAAGGGAATATGAAGGGCCTATTGAATCTTATGATCAGCTATCAGCTTTTGCGTCAATTGCCTCTGCATTGGGAACTTCAGTAATACACAAAGATATTCAGGATAATCTTGGAGCGATAGGATATCAGAATTTTAAATTTGAATTTTTTTTGACGGCACCTAAAATTGAAAACTACAAATATAGGATTTTGTTTTTTGAATATGGCATTGGAATGTATCCAGTCAAAATTGTTCTTGAACAAGGGATTGCAGATGAAATATTTAAGAAAGAAAATGCTAATTATATAATTGAATATGAAACAAAAAATGAATTGGAAAATGTAATCATAAATATTTTAAAGACAAAGAAAGTTATAAAGGTTATGCAAGAACTAATCTATGCAACAAAAAGGTTTGAAAGGCTTGATAAAAAAGAGCTTAAGTTGGTAGATAAATCGTCAGATGAGAATGATGAGTAAAGGAGTCTTTGGGGTTATATTACATGGTGCTAGCACCATGTAGATAGAGCAATTAAGGAGAAATATTCGTGATACCCGTATGATACCTGTTTGAACGGAAACTATGAATAAGGCGTGAAATTTGGATATTATAAATATAAAAATCCGCAAAAGACAATTATATATTTAACGATTATGTTATAGTTGCAGGGAGTTTTAATAGTATAATAAAGCCCAGAAGCCTTATAAATCAAAGGTTTCTGGGCTTTGTGCTTGCAAAATGCTTGCAGTTTGAGGACAATGCAACGAATAAATAAGCGAGGAGCCGATAAGGCTCCTTATTTTTTTGCACTTTGTATGAGCATTTGAGAATCAACCATTCGGAGTTCCAATTCTTGCTCAATTTCATCAGCACGGTTAAGTAAAAATGCTTTTGTCGTTTCATCTGGAGAAAATTGAGCTTCATCTCTTAAATGGTCGATGATAACTTTACTATCTGCCCATTCCTTTAGAAAATGCTTTAATACAGGAGAATCAAAGGATATGGTCAGAGTATTTAGGTCAAATTTTCCATCAGCATCTTTGTTACCATGAAACTGAACTTTGCCAACTTTGGAGATGGCAAATAGATAAGGTGCAACTTCTCCGATGGTTTCTAAATGAATGTCTTGAAAAGAGGTGATACTAATATGTAAGGCATCAGCAATGCGTTGTAAAGGTTCTTGTTTGGGATTTCTATTACCTGTTTCATATTTTTTTAGTGTACCCAGAGGAATACCAGAAAAATCCGCAAGTTGTTGTTGAGTTAACCCACGGAGTTCTCTATAATATCTGATTTTTTCACTGACATTCATAATAATATCTCCAATCATATTTTTTTATTCTAATACATTGTACATACATTGTCAAGAACAAAATGAGAACCAATACACAATAAAGATTGACAAAAAGTATCACATGAGATGATATGAATGCAGGGGAACAAAATGGTCACCAAATAACAAAAAAGAGAACAAAATGGAGGTTGCGAATAATGAGTACATCAAAAAAATTAAAAAGTGAACAGCTTTTTGTGAGAGTAGAAACGGTGATGCATGATTTACAGATTTCCAGACCTTTTGCGTATCGCATGATTGCAGGTTGGAATGAAGAACTGAAAGAGCAAGGTTATACAACTATTTGCGGACGTATTCCAAAGGCTTATTATGAAAAAAAGATTTACGGCATGACTAAAGAATAAAACAGCCCTCCCTCGGCAAAGGAAGAGCGGTTAGAAAGTGCGGATATTTATTTCGTTTAATAAATTGTACCGCGTTTTTATATGATAATCAAGGAGAAACGTGGTCATGGGAAAATCTAGAAAGAGTACGATAAGGAAGTTTGAGTTTTATGAAACAATAACGAATAACGGTATAGAAAGCGGTTATGTCAGACTTGCTAATACTCAATTTCATTCGGATGCTGTGATGGATTTATCTGCAAATAGTTATAGGGTATTTACGTACATGAAGTTCAGAGCGAAAGGAAACAAAGTATTCACTTACACGTATGAGAATGCAATAAAAGATGCATCTATAAGCCGCCAAACATTTTTGAAAGTGAAAAAAGAATTGATAGATAATGGTTTAATAAAACAATTGGCGTCAAATGCATATTCTCCGTCGAAGTTTGAATTTAGTGCGGAATGGAAGAATTACCATAGCAAAAGGAGAGATTGGTTTACAGATGAACGTATCTGTAAAAATGCTAAGAGCAAAAGAAAGCAACCACAAAGAAAATAACGGAAAACAAATAAAAGAATTTTACGAGTCTAAAAATTAGACGAGAGTGGCGTCTAAAAATCAGACGACAAGAAAACAGTGAAAAACGTTGTCGTCTAAAAAATAGACCCTGTACTCATCTAAAAAATAGACGACAGTTCAAGTCTAAAAAATAGACGCATATATATGTATGCCATATATACTTGGACGATTAGGTATTAGGAGGATTAACTTTGAGTGCAAGCAAGGATACAAAAAGAGGAACTTGGAAGGTGTATATTCGATATATAGATTGGATGGGGAACAAGCAGATTAAAACTAAACGTGGATTTCAGACAAAGAAAGAGGCTTTGGCATGGGAGCGGGACTTTCTACAGTCGCAGTCTAAGGATATGAATATGAGTTTTAAGGCATTTGCAGAGATTTATATGAATGATATGAAGCCACGCATTAGGGAAAGCACAATGGAGAATAAGCGTTATATCATTGATAATAAACTTATTCCTTACTTCGGCTCACGCTCATTAGCATCTATAAAAGCATCGGATATTATCCAATGGCAGAATGAGTTGCTGAACGCCAGAGATGAAGATGGAAATGCATACTCCCCGACATATCTGCGTACTATCCAGAATCAATTAAGTGCAATTTTTAACCATGCCAGAAGATTTTATTCGTTACCGGTCAATCCATCTGCACAAGCAGGGAAAATGGGGCGACAAAATGCCAAAGAAATGAATTTCTGGACACAAGACGAGTTTTTACAATTTATCGAGTATATGAAGGTCAAACCTGTGTCATATTACGCATTTGAGATATTGTATTGGACTGGAATTAGAGAGGGAGAGCTTCTGGCATTGACACCAAGCGATTTTAATTTTGTTACGAAACAGTTAATTATCAATAAAAGCTATCAACGTATTGGACAGAAAGATATGATTACTGATCCTAAAACGGAGCAGAGCAATCGGACTATTTCATTGCCGGATTTTTTGTGCGAAGAAATCCAAGATTTTATAGCTTCTCTTTATGGGATAACACCCAATATGAGGATTTTTAATGTTACTAAAAGTTACTTACATCATGAAATGGATAGAGGTTGTAAAGAGAGCGGTGTAAAAAGAATTAGGATTCATGATTTGCGACATTCTCATGCCGCACATTTAATTGAATTGGGATTTTCACCAGTTGCGATAGCGGAGCGGCTAGGACATAAAGGAATATCAATCACATATATGTACGCACACTTGTATCCATCAAAACAGTATGAGCTTGCAGAGAAACTATCGGAAGATAGGACTAGAGCTAGTGAAAAAATAAATTTGACAGGGGATGATGAGAATGTTTAAGAGAGCTGATTCAAAAAATGAAACAGAAGTTAAAAAGCAAGATGCTAAGGGACGTAAGCGTAAAATTATTTTCAATATGAGAGTTACCGAAGATGAGCGAGAGCAAATAAATCAAAGAGCGGCACTATCTGGTCTGTTGAAACAAGAATTTTGTATTCAGTCACTAATGCATCAGAAAGTTGTTTGTTATGGAAATATACGCTTAATAAGTGAAGTGAAAAGTCAGTTGTGCAATATAGAAAACCATTTAATACGTTTAGAATCAGCAGATAATTTTGATGCAGATAAACTGGAACAATTAAGAATGATTTTGGAATTGCTTAATAGCTTAAAGGAGAATAATTAAATATATTCTGGTGTTGTATGTTGGTTTGATTTATGGACAATAAGCAGAATAAAACGGGAGGACGTAATGAGAGACTATAGTTTACAAAGAGAAGAAATTGAAACTATAAAACCAAGAACCATAACAGTGAATCTTTCCGATGCAGATGTGAGACGCCTTGCCGAAAAATCAGGTGAGGGCGGTCTGACGATTTCAGAACTGTTGGAGAACTTCATCGGGGATTTAGTAGACGGAACGTATTCCAACGGAAGTGATGAACGGATGTATGCGGAACAGTGGTATCAGCGTTGTTGGTTCGCCATGTTTTCGGATGATACATTTCTGAAATTCTTGCTGCTGTGGGGCGATTTGGACGATTATATTGATTTGATGGATGAACTTGAAAGCAATAAAAAAGAAATGGAAGAAATGACCGCTGATGCCGAAGAATATTCCGCTGAGGAACGGAACGAAATACAAGAGTACATCAATGATTTACAAAAAGAAAAGGATTATTATTGGAATAAATTTTTGGAACGAAAACTTCAAAAAGAATCCTATGTTTTTGAAAAAGAAGTTGAAAATATTATGGCGTGGAAATCGCAGCTTGACACATTACTTGACACCGAAAATCCGTAGGTCAACATTATTAGCAAGCAGGGGGAAAATATATACATTCCCTCATACTTGCATATAGCAAGCATGGGGAAATTATATACACTCGCTGTCAAATATTCTCCCTATACTTGCTATAGCAAGCATAGGGAAAATATAGACACTCGTGCCATTTTCCCACTTGTTAGCCGCTACACTGGGGCACTGCCCCCTAATACCCCCAGCCATAACATTTTGCAAAACGATTATCTCACAAACAGTGCAACAAAAACGAAATCGCTGACGAGCAATTTTGTAATTTCCTCACGGTGAGGAAATTTTGAAAGGAGAGTTCACTATACTGATAGAACGTGCAGTTGAAATACGATGATGAAATATGATAAAATAAAATTGACAAATCGGTATTTGTGGGGTGGTGAATATGAAAAAGAAAATTTTAAAAGCAGTTTTAGGTATTCTTATTTGTTGGGGGATTTTTGTTGCTATTGAGGGATTTCGTTTGATTGGAAGCACTGACCCAGGAAAATGTCCGCTTATAACACTTGGAAGCACACAAACTGCGGATGAAATTGCTGATTATGGAAGTTTAGGATTTTCACAAACATATCATCTGACAAATGGCGATGCATTTGTATATGGTGAATTTCGAGTTTTGGGAATCAGAATTGCAAGATGGGAGAGTTAAATTCCAGTTTTCTTAACTGGATAAATCGGAAGTTGGAAAGGGGTGCACTGCTATGCTGAAAAAGTTGAATTCCTTTTTTAACATCGTTATTGGTTCATTCATAGGAGTTTTCATTGGGTTCGGAATTTATAAGTTCTGGCACTTTAAAACCTATCCAAATTTATATGCCATGCAGTCTGCACCGTGGTACACAGAGTTGCTATTGGGTGGTGCCTTGGTGGCTGTTGTGGTGGTCGTATGTATTATCCTAAAGCTGATTATTTGTAGGAAGTTAAAGCCATAACTTCCCGTTTATTGGGAAGTCACAGAGAACGAAAAATCGGAATTTGTGGAGAGATTTCCTGAACTTTCCTTATTTTACAGGCTTTTCAGCCCATTAAATAGTGAAATGATATGTATTTTCCCTTATTTTTGCCCTTATGCGGAATCCGCAAGGGAAATAAGGGAAATTTTTAGTTAAGCATTGCTCGCTACTTTATCAAGAAGTCTTGCGGAATCCCGTTTTGCTTTTCTTGTTGAGTGAGCGTAAATATTCATTGTGGTACTGACATCAGAGTGTCCTAACAGTTCCTGTACATCTTTCGGTGCAGCTCCATTGGAAAGCAGATTGCTGGTATAAGTGTGACGCAACTGGTGAAAATGGAAATCTTCAAATCCTTCCAGCTTCTTTGCCACTGATCTGCATACAATGCTGAGTGTACTCGGCAGTTCCAAAGAGCCATCTGGTCGCAGGCAGACAAAGGAGATTTCTTTGTAATCTGTCGGGACTTCCTGTGTTCCGTCAAGATGATAGTATTCATAATATACCCTGTTTTTCACATGCACTTCTTTGTAGTAATTGCGGTGATATAATTCGCCATACTGCATCCGGTTTTTGAGCTGTTCTTTTCTGGCAGCTTTCAGTATTTCAGTCAGCGTATCTCCAAAATCAACAATCCTTACTTTTTTCCGTTTCGTTGGTCCGATAATATTTTTGTGTTTCATGCCGTCGTAGCGGATACTGCGTTTTATGGTCAGGCATTGTTCCTCAAGGTTAATGTCCTGCCATGTAAGACCACAGGTTTCCCCGATACGGAGCCCGGCATAATACGCAATTTGAATCGGAAGAATAGCAGGTGGATTTTTCTTTTCCAGATATTGGATAAGCCGTTCATAATCCTCATGTGAAATCGGCTGTGTACCTTCTTCCACTTCATCATCGGAAAAGAGGTCAACTTCCTCTGCCTGCTTTTTCAGCTTAATATACTGCATCGGATTGAAACTGATTAACTGTTTTGGAAATACTGCAAAACGGAATGACTGCTGTAACACTGCGGAAAAAGAATGGATATAATCTTTGCTGTATCCCTTTTTTACTTTCCCGTCTGGAAACTCACCACCGAATGTAAGCAGATCAAGAAATGCCTGTAAATGTTCGGCAGTAACTGTTTTCAGTTTGCGGTCTGCAATCGGGTGTTTTTTGATACATCGGATTGCACCAAGATAATTTTCCACTGTACCGTTGCTGAGTGTCCCAGTTTTCAGTTCTTCTTCTGCCCACATATCCAGAAGTTCCCCTACGGTAAGATTATCTGCCTTTGCAACAAACTTCTTATCTTCGTAGTCTTCCAGTGCCTTGCGGAGAAGCTTTTCCGTCTCACTTTTACTTTCGGTTCCGGCGTATTCTTTCTGAACCATTTTACCGCTTGCATCTTCTACATAGAAACGATAGTACCATTTTTTTCCTTTTTTTCTAACAGATCCTTTTGCCATAATCGTATGTCTCCTTTCGATATCAGACAATCGGAACTGCTGAAATGCTTCTTGCGTGTAGGCATCTTATGGACAAGTCCATAAGCCAATTCGCCGCTCGTCAAATCTGTAAACAGCTTGACTCGCTTGCGCTCATTGTATCATAACTCCGATTATCTTACTATACCGATTCAGAATCGTCATACATAACTTCGGATAAAAGATTTGCAAGCCTTTGTTCTGCCGCTTCCGGTTTCTTTGAATAGAGCCTTACAACATCTGCCATATCATTAAATGCGTTGACAGTATGTGTGATCTCCCTGAGAAACATAATCTCATTATATTCATCTTTCGATTCAAATCCCATTACTTTGGCAATGTCCGCATCTTTGGTACTGCCTTTGTAATTTTTACAGGCGAACTGAAACGAATCCAGAAACAGTTCATATTGCTTTAACATTAACAGCAGTAAGTCTTTAGAAAAAGCGTCTTCTGTTTTATTGAGGTCAAGAGGAAACTGTTTGAGAATGTCGCCCATCGCATCACGAATCTGCAATTCTTTCTTATCCGTAATATCAGTTTCATATTCATCGGTTTCCCCTTTGAGCCATTCAATCGATACATGAAGTGCTTCCGAAAGACCTTCCAGTACCATCTTTTTGGTATTGTCAATCGAACCATTCTCATAACGCAGGATTGTGGAAGCGGTAACTCCCATCTTCTCTGCGACATAAGGCTGTGTCAGATTTAATTCCAGACGGCGCTGTTTTGCCCTGCTGCCAATCAGCTTGCGTAGTTCTTTATCTTTCATGCTGATGTGCCTCCTTTTTCGGTATGTCATTACTATACCACGCAACAAAACATATTGCAATATGCAATTTTAAGAAAAGCAGAAAAATTTCATAATGCTTGACAAAGCAATATAAACACGCTATACTGACAGCACAAATGAAATTGCATAATGCAATTCGAAAGGAGGTGGTCATATGACGCAAAGAAAGATTGCCTTATCTATTGAGGAAGCTGCTGATTATACGGGAATTGGCAGGAACACCCTGCGAAAGTTGGTAGAGTGGAAGAAACTTCCGGTATTGAAGGTTGGGAGAAAAGTCCTGATCAAAACGGATATGCTGGAACTTTTTATGGAAGCCAACGAGGGCAGGGACTTGAGGGATAAGGGAAATGTGAAAGCAGTCACAAGAAACGGTTCAACTTAAAAAAGCGGTTCCCGAAGAAACCGCCAAAGGTTCTATCAGACCGGAGTCATGATATACCTACACGCAAGCAGATTATACCATGTACTTCGTCTGACAGACAACAGGAAACTTATGTTTGGAAAAAAAGAAAGGACGATGATATTTATGGCAAGATCAACAAAGAGTTATGAGGAGCGTATGCTCCAGTTGGAAAAGAAAGAACAGGAAAGCCTTGAGAAAGCAAAACAGTATGCAGCACAGAAACGGGAACTGAAGAAACGTCAGAAAGATGTGGAAACCAAAAAACGGACACACAGGCTCTGCCAGATTGGCGGTGCAGTGGAATCGGTACTGGGTTCTGCGATTGAGGAAGATGATATCCCAAAGCTGATCGGCTTCTTAAAAAGGCAGGAAGCAAATGGGAAATTCTTCTCAAAGGCAATGCAGAAAGAGCCAGTTGCAAATACGGAGGAAGTGTAATGCCGGAGGGAGTGGAGTTTCCATTCCCTTCATTGCTTTTTTATGAAGGGCGCACTTATGGACAACCAGAGGTCGTCCGTATAAGTTTGCCACAGGTGGCAACCGGTCTGCGCTTACGCTTGCCGGGCTCGTTCCGTCGGCGGGGCTTTCAGCCAGACCTGCTCATGCCGCAGGAGGCACTCTTCGCCAGAGGGGCACATTCCATGCAGGCTGTTATGCACAGGGCACTCTTACGCAGAGGGTGCTCCGGCAGATACCATTTTCTTTTAGGAAAAACGTTACCTGCCGGAAATCAAAGCCGGATACGGCAGAATGGGGGAAACGGAGCATGGCGATTTTTCATTATACAGTAAAGATTGTTGGACGCAGCAAAGGAAAATCCATCATATCGGCGTCTGCTTATCTCAATGGCGATGTGATGAAAAATGAAGAAACAGGCAGGATCAGCTACTATACTTCAAAAAAAGAAGTCGTTTATACCAGCCTGCTGATGTGTGAAAATGCACCACAGGAATGGCAGAATGTACCTGCTGAAAATATCAGACGGTTCCAGAAATCTGTCCGATATAAAAGGGCAGATAACCAAAATGCTGCACTGGAAAAATTCAAACTTACTTTTCAGAAGCAGCGTTTATGGAATGAAGTCTTGAGGATAGAAAAAAGTTCAGATGCACAACTCGGCAGGTCATTTGAGTTCTCACTTCCGAAAGAATGGAGCCGACAGGAACAGATTGATTATACAACTGAATATATTCAAAAGACCTTTGTAGATAAGGGAATGTGTGCGGATTGGAGTATCCACGATAAAGGAGATGGTAATCCCCATGTGCATTTATTGGTGACGTTGCGACCATTCAATTCAGACCACTCATGGGGTAACAAAGAAATCAAGGATTGGGAGTTTGTCAGAGATGAAAATGGAAATATTGTGGTGGATGAATCCCATCCGGACTGGTGGCAGGATAAAAAGAACCCTGACCGTCATGGAATCCGAATCCCCGTACTTGATGAAAATGGAGTCCAGAAAGTCGGGACAAGGAACCGCAAACAGTGGAAACGTGTATTAACCGATGCTACCGGGTGGAACAATCCGAAAAATTGTGAGCTATGGCGGAGCGAATGGGCAAACGTCTGTAATGCACATTTGAAAACGGAAAATCACATTGACCATCGTTCTTATGCAAGGCAGGGAAAATTAGAGATACCGACGATCCATGAGGGCGCAGATGCCAGAAAAATTGACGAGAAATTTCAAAACGGACAGACATCCTCTACTTCATGGAAAGTAGAGGAAAACCAGATCATAAAAAGACAAAATGCACTGCTGGATAAAATACAGATTTCTTTTGGAAAAGTATCCAGTGCATTAACACAATGGAAGGAGCGATTGCGTGACATTAGAAGAAAGCCGGGAAGTCATTCCCATGATGGAGACAATGATAAACCAGATCGAGGAACAGCAGAATCTTATGGCAGAGATGGTACAGGAATTGCAGGAACGGGACAGGCAGCTCCTGTCTTTTCAGGAGCAGAACCAGAGTTTAAAAAGCTTAAACAGCGAATTATCCAGGCTGCTAAATCTTTTGCCAGATACAGAAGAACTGCTCTCACAGATCGAGCAACAGAAAACCAGAATCGAACAGTTGGAAAACGAGAATCAGCAATGGCAGGAATTAACGCAGAAGCTGAACAACGAGAACAGCTTATTGCAGAAACAGAACAGCGAATTGCTGACCTTAAACAGCAGATAGAGAAAGCGAGGGAGATCGATGAGCGAATGCAGAAACTTAGAGAACGTCGGGCAGGTGGAAGAACTTCTGCTGATGACCGAACAGATGCAGGACGAACTGGATCAGAAAGACCAGACAATCCAGGAACTAAACAGGCAGCTAAGCGAATCGCTGACCTTGAACGAGAAATTGAACAGCGAAAACAGAGCCGAGAATATCGAAGCATTGCGGACAAGATTAAGGCAAACAGAGGAACGATTGACCAGCGAGACAGACAGCAGGAAAAGAGCCGACGCAGAAGCCGTGGCATGGAAATTTAAGTATGAAAAAGCAGAGCAGGAAAAACTTTATGCACAGACACACCAAAAGACGGTAGAGGTAGCTGTTGAGAAAAAAGTGCCTTATGAGAAATGTGAAAAATGTGACCGTACTGCTTACCGGAAAGCAAAAGAAAAATGCGATAGCCGTAAAAGCCAGTTAGAAAAGAAATATAAAAATATGACGATTGGTTATGAAAGTATCTTGTTTCTACTGGCATGGTACAGCATAACAACAACACTGTTTACTGCGATTCTTTCGCCGGTTTTCCTTAACGACTGTATCGTCTTTTTCGGTGCGTTAGGAAAAGGAATGGGAAGTTTATTTCGGGAGTTTGTGACAGGTGCAGACTCTTTCGGACAGTTAAGCAGTGGAATACCTAACAGTATTCTTTCCGGGATTGTGTACTGGCTGATTGCCGGTACTGTCATGGCAATTTTATTCGTAATAACCGGGTGGCTGATAATCGGGATTGGTTATCAGGTAGGAAAAATCTACCGGAAATATTGTTGGGATATCATCAGTATCGTGGTAGCGATAACGAGTACAGCTGTTGTAATTTACTTTGGAGAATGGATTAAAAACGCTAATCCGATAAATCTTATTGTATTGCTATTACTGTCGCATATTATTTATATTGGAATCAGATGTTATGTGAAAGACTGGATGGAAGAACGAGGATATTATTAAAAGAGGACAGGGAAATTTCATAATCTTCCTGTCCTTAGTAAGGGACTATTGATTGTTTATATAAAGAAAAAGTATATAAATAAATCTTGACAATTAGTACGAACTCGGACTATAATACAAAAGTCCGGATTCGTACTAATTTAAGGAGGAAAAAGATGAGAAAAGATAATAATATGATAATACAGTTGCAACGATATTATGCTTTATGGAAAGAATGTACAGCAATGTATGAGGAATGGTCAAAGGATCAGGGACTGTCTTCAAATGGAGTTTTTGCTTTGCATTCATTTTATGAAAGTAATGGAAGATGCACGCAGAAAATGATAAGTGAAAAATGGAATATACCTAAGCAAACGGTAAATACGATACTAAAAGATTTTCAGAAAAAAGGATACATCAATATGGTATCTGATGATTCAGACAAGAGAAATAAGCTGATATGCCTCACAGAATCAGGAATGGAATATACGAAAGATATCATAGAAAAACTGCACTCAAAAGAAATATGTGTAATCGAAAAAATGGGATTAGAGAATATAGAAAGTCTTAATGATAATACAGAGCTGTTTATCAGACTTTTCAAGGAAGGAGATTGTAAGAAAAATGAATCATAAATCATTATTTTTTAAATATGTTATTCCATCTATTATAGCATTTGCATTATCAGGAATATATGCGATAGTGGATGGATATTTTGTAGGCAATACCATAGGAGATGCTGGACTTTCGGCTATTAATATTGCATATCCGATTGAGGCTTTGATTCAGGCTCTTGGAACAGGAATTGGTATGGGAGGAGCTGTTTATTACTCAATTAATGCAGCAGAAAAGAAAGGAAAACGGGCAGAAGAATTTATTGCTACAAGCTGGTGGCTTCTTGTAATAGTAAGTGTTATCAGTACCATAATTATTTACTCCTTTTCGTCTAAAATTTTAGGATTGCTTGGAGCAGATGGAATTATATTAACAAATGCGACAGATTATATCAAAATTATAGCACTTGGAGCAATATTGCAGATTCTTGGAACTGGAATGATGCCATTCATTAGAAATTATGGAAACTCTTTCTGGTCAATGTTTGCGATGGTTGGTGGATTCATAACCAATATTGTTCTGGATTTTATCTTTGTATGGATATATGAAATGGGCATGAAAGGTGCAGCCACAGCTACAATAGCCGGACAGGGTGTGACTGCAGCAATTGCAATCATATACGCATTATATAATAAAAAGTTTTATGTGTATGTATCCTTAAAAAATGTAAAAGAAATGTGTGGCGCTATATTCAGAGTAGGTCTTGCACCATTTGGGCTAGCATTGACTCCTAATATTTCATTGGTGTTTATAAACCGATTCTCCGCTTCTTATGGGGGAGAAAAAGCTATTGCAACTTATGCATGTGTATCCTATATTATCTGTATCATATATCTCATATTGCAGGGCGTAGGTGATGGAAGTCAACCTTTAATGAGCCGTTTTTATGGTGAGAAGGATCAAGAAAGCCTGAGAGGAGTTCAGAGAATGGCATACATTTTTGCAATAATTCTTGCTGTTTGTGGTGGAATTATCATGTATGTAAACAGAGCAAATATTGGAGGGGTTTTCGGAGCTTCTTATGAAGTAAGTATTGAGATTTCTAAAATTGTACCTATATTTTTAGTGTCATTACCATTTGTTGCGATTACCAGAATAGCGACAGCTGGATTTTATGCTACTGAAAAAAGTGGATTGTCATACATTCTTACATTCATTGAACCAGTATTGATGCTGATATTTATGCTTGTTTTACCACCTTTATTTGGTGGACAGATTATGATATGGTGGAGTACGGTATTGGCACGTGTTTTTTCAGCGATTCTGGCATTCATACTAATAAAATATTGCGAAAAGGGAGATTTGCAATATGGAATACAGAAAATTTAACAATCAGATAGTAGCAAGAATAATCTAGGTTTATCTATTGTATTTTTAAGGACAGCCTCATAGCAATAGGGCTGTCCTTTTAAAATTATGAAGCTAATTTTTAATAAATTCTAGTAGATTTTGATTGGAATAATCATAACTCTAATGAATCTTCAGCATCTACCCACATCTGTAAATTCCCATCAAGATATAACCTTGCATATTCTAATGGCTCATCGATTGCAAGCGATGTCAAAGCACAATCAGATCCAGGTGTGGTTCTTAAATTTTTTTCTGCTTCCCAACAATCAATACGGAGTATATAGCCCGTATTAGTATATACATCAATGCTGTTGCACTGTGGATTGTATTCTGCAAATATTGTTCTCATCGTATCCCATCTCCTTATCATTTAATCAATCAGTAGTAGCAAAAATTAAGAAGCATTTCAATCAGTTCACCATGTCACTTTTATTTTGTGTTATACTGTCTTATAGATTTTTCTTGCCCTTGTATTTGCCCTTATCAGAGTGCATAAACACTGATGGGACGATATAACACAAGGGAAATAATAAGGGAAAGCTCACCTGCGACAAATCCAGTGTTTTCAAGGGGTTGCGAAGAATTTAATAATAAAATATAACAGTTATTAAATTTCTTAAAACAGGTGAAATCTCAATCGGGAGTTACGGAGGTAAAGAGCAATGAAAAAAGCTATTATTACGATGATTGTGGTATTCGCATTAGTTGTTTGGCCGTTCAGTGGTGTGTGGCAACTCTTGTCTGGCATCATTGGCGGTGGAGTCCAAGAATCTTTTATTTATCCGATTTATGGTGGAATTATTCTTCTTTCAGGTCTTTTAGTCGTTTGTACTGAACTCATTCTGGAAGAAATTAAATCGTTAAAAGACGATATAAAAGATAAAAAAGAAGGTTGCTGATAAAATTCCGGTTTATAGAGTTAAAAAATATAAGTTAAGGAGGCATGTATTATGAAAAAAGTAATCTATCTGCTTGTATTATGTATGGTGCTGGGAATGGCTGGATGTGGAACGAATCAAGAAAATAAAGAACCTGTGTCTGGAAATGTGTCCGTAGAAATAGAAAATAAAGAAAATGATGATGTAGTACAAAATGAGCAAACAGCAGATACTGGCTCATATCCTCCATGTGTTATGGTTAATGGTGTTATATATAAAGACACAGGATATGTAGCGTCAATGCCTGGTTGTGGAACAATGGATGGAGAAATTGTGTCAACAGTGGCAGGGACAGAGTTACCATCTGAAAATAATCAATCAAATTTCGGAAGCGGATATCATTATCAAAGGAGTTCTGAAGGTCAGCTCATAGTTGTCATTGATGACGAACGAATCATATTTAGAGATATTGAAAAAGATGATACGTCTATTCCAATAGAGGTTATCAATTTTAATGCAAAAGTAAAAGAAATTACCGATGAAGGAGAACTTCTTGTAACGCATGTGAGTACAGCTGAAGGCTTTTGTCAGATGAATGATGGAGAGTATTATGTATCGGCAGAAAATTTAGCGGAAGATGTTCAGGTGGGAGATATCGTTACAATATGGTTTAATGGAATGATTCAAGAAACATACCCTGCTCAATTGGGGGTAGTTTATAGAATCATTAAAACACAATAATTAGTCAAATTGAGACCGTTTCAAGTTTTGTGTAAACGTTAAAAACTGATATAAGATTTGTGAATAGT
>NZ_QUIV01000028.1 GCF_003480315.1 Clostridium sp. AM33-3
TTCAATCTTTCATTTTCAAGGTTCATGTTGTTGCTGTTCTCAGCGGCAACGTTCAATATCATATCACATCGTTTTCGCTTTGTCAACAACTTTTTCATTTATTTTGGAAATCTTTTTGATTTCCTGCCCCGTTCTCACGGGGCGAGGATTATAATATCAAATGTCACGGCAAAAGTCAACAGTATTTTTCAACTTTTTTCATTTTTTTATTTTTCACAGAAAACAGCTGCAATTCAACGAAACTATCGCGCCTGCTCTGCTGCAATAAATGGAGCCGCGATTTCTTTTACTCCCTGTGGATTTCTGGCATTCCACTCCGCAAAGCTTACACCTGCTGCAGCCACAGCTTTACCAAGAGAAAGCAGGAAGTCCGGAATCTGACTTTCCAGAATGGTTCCCAGTTCTTCCCCCATTTTTTCTTTTCCCTGTATATCGCATCCATTTAAGAACAGAAGGAACGCAGACTCTGCCTTTCCATTTACTTTCTTGGCTGCTCCGCGAAATCCCATAACACCGGTCTGATGGGTACCGCAGGAGGAAGGACATCCGGAAATATGGATTTTAGGCAGCGCATCAGCCGGAAGTCCAGCCTTCTGCACAGCCTCCACACAGGCTCGGAGGAGTGACTGGGAATCCCGCACACCAACCTGACATACTGCTGCTCCAATGCAGCTGACTGATCCTTCAAATTCTGTTTTTGCCGTATTATTCTCCGTAATATCCAGAACTCGCTCTGCCTCTGCTGCGGTCAGATTGATCACATACGCTGTTTCATCCGGTGCCAGGCGCAGCTCCACACCTTCCATGCTCTGAATCGCATCACTTAAAGCACACAGAACAGAAAGATCGGGCTGTCCGCCCACCGGATGCCAGGATACAGTATAAAGTCCCGGCTGCTTCTGTTCCAGAACACGCGGACCGGTAATATTCCTGCCATCCCCACGTTTTAATACAGGCAGAGAATCCGTGCTGATTTTTAAATCCTCACCGGAAGCATATACCTCATTCAGCTTCTCCAGAAATGCTTTCTTATAATTTTCAGCACCGCCAAGACTTTCCTGCATGTAGCGGCTGCGAGCCTTGCCACGGTTCTCATAGTTTCCATACGCACGGAAGGTCAGCCACATAGTCTTAATATAATAACAGATATCCTCCGGTTTTACCGCTTCCGCGATCAGAACACCAAAACGGGGATTGCTGCCCAGACCGCCTGCACTGTATACATCAAAGCAGCCATCCGGACGCGCCGCGAATCCGAGATCACGATAAGTGGCATGGGACAGGTTGCTCGGAGAGCTGGAAAATGCCACCTTTAGCTTACGTGGCATCTTCTCTGCACGGATAAACCCCATCAGATACTCACCTGCTGCCTTTGCCCATGGGAGCACGTTAAAGTATTCGTCCTTCTCCACGCCGGAAAGTGGGCTGCAGGTGACATTGCGCGGGAAATCTCCGCCTCCGCCCATAGTGATGATCCCCACATCCATAGCCTGCTCCATAATATCCGCCACAATGCTGCCGTCCAGATCATGAAGCTGGATTGTCTGGCAGGTGGTAAAATGAGCTTTTTTCAGATTATATGTTCGAATGGTATCTGCAATAAATTTCAGTTTTTCCTTTGTCACACAACCGCCTGTCATGCGCAGACGCAGCATGCTTGCCTTTCCGCCCTTCTGCGCGTAGCTTCCGTACAGTCCGGAAAAGCCCTTGTAGGCATCTTTGCTGAGTTCTCCTGCATAAAAGGCTGCCGTTTTTTCCCTGAAAGCAGGAATATCCTCTTTCCAGTTGTGGTCATTTCTGATTTCCATATGTCTCCTCCTGATGTAAACAGCGCGTTTCCCTGGAGAGCATTTTTCGTTTCACAGGAGGTAATTTCCCTGAAAAACATAAAGACACCCAGCTGCGCCAGATGTCTCTTATTGTATCATAATTCTGTTTTCAATGGAACAAATGCATGGACATTTTCTATGATCTGCCGGATCTTAACCGGATTTTTCCAGCCATCCGTCTCTCTGTAAGTGCACGATTTGTTTTTATCTCCGCTTCAACGGTTTCAAGCAATGTTTTATTGAATTTTTTTATTTTACTTCCACATCGGGATATTGTCAATTATTTTTTTCGCTTAACATTCTTTCGTTCTTCGCATTCGATTGCAAACTTCTGTATTCTGACAACGGTTGATTTTTTTCGTCAGCTGTTCTCTTCCCGCTGTTCTTCCTCTTCCGACTTCTCCGGTGCCAGCGCCAGGGTAAACCAGAACTCTACGCCATCCTTGTGATTGGCCACACCGTACTGCTGGTGATGGGCTTCCATGATGGCTTTGACAATAGAAAGTCCGATGCCGCTGCCGCCGTAAGCACGGGTGCGGGCCTTGTCTACCTTGTAGAACTTCGTCCAAAGATTCGGCAGGTCTTCCTCCGGGATTGGAGTTCCATTATTATATACATGAATCTTTGCCACCCCATCCAGTGTTTCACTCCAGATACGGATGTTATGGTCGCCGCCAAGATGATTCATGGCGTTGGTCAGATAATTGGTCACAACTTCCTCGATCTTGAATTCATCCCCCATAACCACCAGGGTTTCCGGCATATCTACGCTCACCTTTGCCGCATTCTGCTGAATGAGGATGCCGGAGGAATTGATCAGGTCATGCACCAGCTCCGTGACATCAAAAGCTGCAATGCTCGGCGTGTCGTTTCCAAATTCCAGGGCCGTCAGGGTCAGAAGCTGGCGTACCATCTTGTTCATCTTGTTGGCCTCATCCATGATGACCTCACAGTAATAACTGCGGCTTTCTTCGTCCTCGCACATGCCGTCGCATAACCCCTCCGCATAGCCCTGGATCAGGGCAATCGGAGTTTTCAGTTCATGGGAGACATTGGCAATGAACTCTTTTCGCATCTCATCGATCTGGATCTTCTCGTCAATGTCGTGCTGCAGCTGTTTGTTGGCATCCTGCAAGGCACCAATGGCATCCTTTAAGCTGTGGGAAAGAGAATTCATGCTCCGACCCAGAACACCCACCTCATCCTCCGCATCATCCTCGTAAGCAACATCAAAATTCAGTTTTGACATTTCTTCGGAAAGGGCCGACAGTTTCATGATCGGTTTGGTGATGCGGTTCGTGACAAAGCACATCATAATGCTTCCGAACACCAGCACGATCAAGCCGACCCAGGTGATAAACCGGTTGGAAAGCGCCACGCTCTCCCGAATGCTGGCAAGAGGCATGGACATGATGAACATGGTCCGGTTATCCGAAAAATACCCCCAGCTCTCCATATAGGTACTGCTGGAACGGAAGTCCCGATTCTTCTCCACCACATAATTATCATGCTGCTTTAATATCTCCATGTGCTTGTGTCCCATGCCCAGCACATATCGCTGCAGCTTCTGGGTCAGAAAGTCGCTGTCACGGCCGGAGCTGACCAGCGCCTTTCCAGTGTCACTGTCAATGAGGGTAATCGCAATGTTGTTCTGCTCGCTGTAGGTGCGGATCGTTCCAAGCAGGGTTCCCTGCTCTTGCGGAATGTCTTCCGGAAGAGCTTCCGGGATGTCCTCATCCGTCTGCTCGGACGGTTCTGCCTCATCGGTCCCGGACGGTTCTTCCTCGCTGTCAGAACCGGTATCTCCCTTTGCCGTCTGTTTCCAGATATCCCACTCCTGCTCCAGTTCCTCCCGCAGCACATCACCGATGTTCTCATTCTCGCCAACCTTTTCCTGGATGGCACTGTCAATATCCGTGTAGGCCTGCTCCATCACCTTCAGCTTCTGGTCCACATAGTAGCCCTCCAGCCACCAGGTATTCACACCCCAGATGGCCAGAAGCATGGCCGCCATAAGACCCACGAAGATCAGCATGATGCGATGACGGATAGAATGAAACCGAAAAATCTTTTTGTGCTTCATCAGTCTACCTCGAACTTATAGCCCATGCCCCAGATGGTCTTGATATAATTGCCCTTCTCGCCCATCTTGCTGCGCAGCTTTTTGACATGGGTATCAATGGTGCGGGCATCACCAAAGTAATCATAATTCCAGACATTGTTGAGGATCTTCTCTCTGGAAAGAGCGATGCCCTGGTTTTCTACAAAATAGGTCAGCAGTTCAAATTCCTTGTAGCTTAAATCAATTGGTTTTCCGTCAATCTCGACCTGGTGCGCTGCCTTGTCGATTCGGATACCGCCTACCTCCGTGGTCTCACTGACCGCTACGTTGGAACGGCGCAGAATGGCCTCGACCCGGGCCACCAGAATCTTCGGGCTAAAGGGCTTGGAAATGTATTCGTCCACACCAAGCTTAAAGCCCTGAAGCTCATCCCGCTCCTCGCCGCGGGCGGTCAGCATAATGACCGGCACCTGGGAATACTGGCGTACGGTCTTTAAAACCTCCCAGCCATCCATCTTCGGCATCATGACATCGAGGATGATAAGGGAAATGTCTTTCTGCTTAAAGAACATATCTACAGCCTGTTCGCCATCTTCCGCCTCGATCACGGTAAAGCCCTTGATGGTCAGGAAATCCTTCACCAGCTTGCGCATTCTGGCTTCATCATCTACTACTAATATCTTCAACGATTCCATATGTATCGTCTCCTCTCTGCTTTTGATTCTCTTTGTGTTTCTTTCATCTTTTCCCCATTTTAGCAGAGTTTTTTTTGCTTTTCCACATTTTCACAGAGATTTCACACATACAGAAAACAGGGACAGAATCTCTGTTTTCGCAGATCTCTGTCCCTGACATATCATGACTTATTCTTCAGTTGTCTCAGTCTCTTCGCATACCTCAATGCCAAGCTCTTCTAACTGCTTTGGATCTACCGGAGTCGGCGCCTCGGTCATCAGGCAGGATGCGTCCTTTACCTTCGGGAAGGCAATGACTTCACGGATGCTGTCGCAGCCGCCCATCAGCATTACCACACGGTCAAGGCCGTATGCCAGGCCAGCGTGCGGCGGAACTCCGTACTTGAAGGCTTCAAGCAGGAAACCGAACTGCTCCTGTGCCTTTTCCGGAGTGAAGCCCAGTACCTCAAACATCTTGGACTGGATGTCGCTCTGGTGGATACGGACGGAACCACCGCCGATCTCGGTACCGTTTAATACGATATCGTATGCCTTCGCGCGTACTGCGCCCGGATCGGAATCGATTAAATGCCAGTCCTCATCCATCGGCATGGTAAATGGGTGATGCATTGCCACGAAACGTCCCTGCTCCTCGGAGTACTCCAGTAACGGGAACTCGGTTACCCACAGGAACTTGTAATCGTCTTTCTTTAAGAGGTCAAGCTGACGCGCGATCTCCAGACGCAGATTGCCCAGAACATCCCATACAACTTTATTCTTATCCGCTGCAAACAACAGCAGGTCACCCGGCTTACCATCCATAGCAGAGATCAGGGCTGCCATCTGCTCCTCGGTCATGAATTTCGCGAAGGAGGACTTGTAGCTGCCATCCTCCTGGATCGCAACGTAGGCAAGACCCTTTGCTCCGTATCCCTTTGCAAACTCAACCAGCGCATCGATTTTCTTACGCGGCATATGACCCTGTCCCTCAGCGTTGATACCGCGAACGGTGCCGCCGTTTTCCAGAGCACCCTTGAATACAACGAACTCGCAGTCTTTGACTACATCAGATACATTCTTTAACTCCATGCCGAAACGAAGGTCCGGCTTATCGGAACCGAAGCGGTCCATAGCCTCCTGCCAGGTCATGCGCGGGATCGGCTGCGGGATCTCGACGTTTAAGATTTCCTTGAACAGCTTGTGAAGCAGGCGCTCGTTGACATCGATGACATCATCCACGTCTACAAAGGACAGCTCCATATCGATCTGGGTGAACTCCGGCTGACGGTCTGCACGCAGATCCTCATCGCGGTAGCAGCGTGCCAGCTGGAAATAACGGTCATAACCGGAGCACATTAACAGCTGCTTAAAGAGCTGCGGAGACTGCGGAAGCGCATAGAAGGAACCCGGATGTACACGGCTCGGTACGAGGTAGTCTCTTGCGCCCTCCGGGGTGCTCTTGATGAGGGTCGGAGTCTCAATCTCCAGGAAGCCTTCCTCTGCCAGGAACTGTCTGGTGAGAATGGCAATCTTGCTTCTTAACAGCAGGTTGCGCTGCATATCCGGTCTTCTTAAATCCAGGAAACGGTATTTTAAACGCAGCTCCTCTTTGGTCTTGGAGTTCTCCTCGATCGGGAATGGCGGAGTCTCGGACTCAGATAAGATGCGCAGGCTGTTGGCGCGCACCTCAATGGCACCGGTTGCCAGGTTCTCGTTGACTGCGCCGGAACGTGCCTCCACGCGGCCGGTTACAGCAATGACATACTCACTTCTTAACTTCTCTGCCTTTGCGAAGCTCTCTGCACCACAGTCGCTCTCCTCAAAGATGATCTGCAGGATACCGGAACGGTCACGTAAATCCACGAAAATGATTCCGCCCTTGTTTCTGCTCTTCTGCACCCAGCCCATAACGGTCACTTCCTGACCGATGTTTGCTGTGGTGACTTCTGTACACCGATGGGACCGCTTCAGTCCCAGCATTGATTCTGCCATGATTTATCTCCTTTGATTCAATGATCTTATTTCAAAGCTCTTATTTCAGGGCTTCTTTATAAAACTCTACAAATTCGTTATAGCCCTCTTTGTTTAACTGCTCCTTCTGGAACTTCTTATTCTTGTTCATCATGGAAACAAGCACCTGGACACCGGCTTTGCGCTCGCCCATAGCCTGCTTCATGATCTGTCCGTAGCGTGCCGGATCCATGCCCTTCTCGATAAGATAAGCCTTCTTCGGAGCCGCATTTTCGATTTCGCCGCCCTGCTCCATAAGGATGGTAACGATACGCTCAAAGCCGATAGAGAAGCCGCAGGCCGGAGTATCCTGACCGGTAAACTTGCCGATCATCTTGTCGTATCTTCCGCCGCCTGCAACGGAACCGCCAAAGCCTTCCATGGAAACCTCGAAGATGGTTCCGGTGTAGTAGGACATGCCGCGCACCAGAGTCGGGTCAAAGGCCAGCTTAAAGTCGGTCTCGGCTACCTCGGTTACGGTATCCATGATATTGGCCAGATTCTCTGCGGTCTTTGTATCCAGCACACCGGCTAAGGTCTCGCCAAGACCACGGACTGCTGCGGCGTCCTCGCCAAGGCCGGATAACAGTTCTGCATACTTTTCTACGCTCTCCGCTGCGTAACCAAGCTCCAGAAGCTCTGCCTTTACGCCATCCAGACCGATCTTGTCCATCTTATCCAGGGTAATGAATACCTGATCCAGGCCATCCTCTGGGAATCCGCAGTAAAGAGCCATGCCCTTTAAAATGCCGCGGTCATTGATGCGGACGGTAAACGCGTTCTTCGGGCAGATCTTGCCAAGAGCAGTGGTGGTAGCCAGGATCAGTTCAATCTCTGCCATGTTGGTTGCGTCACCCAGGATGTCGATATCGCACTGGGTGAACTGACGGAAACGGCCGCGCTGCGGACGGTCCGCACGCCACACGCTGCCCATCTGAAGAGCCTTGAACGGACTCGGGAGCTGTGCTCCGTTATTGGAATAATAACGGGACAGCGGCAGGGTCAGGTCATAGCGAAGTCCACTGTCGGTTAAATCGTTCTCGGTTTCAGCGGTCTCGAGGTTTAATTTTTCTCCGCGCTTTAAGATCTTGAAGATCAGCTTCTCGTTGTCTCCGCCTTGCTTGCTAGTCAGGTTTTCGATGTGCTCCACACACGGAGTCTCCACCTGGGTAAATCCGAAACTGCGGTAGGTTTCACGGATCTGGTTCATCACATATTCCCGCACCTGCATCTCTGCCGGCAGGATATCACGCATGCCGGTAACCGGCTTCTTTTTTAATGCCATATTTATTCTCCGTTTTCTATGTTTCTAAGTCTTCCTGAAAATCACATACTCGTTTACAAATTATACTATTCTAAGGAACAAATTGCAATCGTAAGCGTTCAACTTGTTACAGTTACTGCGCATCTGACAGCAATTTTTCTTTTCGCTCGATCATTTCCTCCACGCGGCTGATGTACTGCTCTACATCCTTCACATTCTCGCAGCGCTCGATGCGGTTCTCCTCGGCGAACAGGCGCTTGGTGGTGGTTCCCGCGCCGCAGCCGATGATGGTCTGCTGTTCCTCCATGATGAGCACGTTATAGATGCAGGCCTTTCCCGGTGCCGCATAGCCCACGTTCTCAAAATTGCCTGCCATATTTTTCTGGCGATACAGATAGTACGGCTCCAGGCCCATCTCACGGGCATAGCGGGCAGTCAGATCGATCATCTCCTGCGTATTCTCGATCTTTAAATCCTTATAAACTTCCTTCATGGTGTTTAAGCGTGCCGCGCGCTTAATGGCCAGGGAATGCACGGTAACGCTGTCCGGTGCCAGGGCCTTCACTGCCTCCATGGTGGCCTGTACATCCTCCAGAGTTTCCTCCGGCAGTCCGATGATGAGATCCATATTGATGTTGTCAAAGCCAACCTCACGGGCAAGCTTGAAACGGTCCACCACATCCTCCACTGTGTGGCGGCGTCCGATGAGACGCAGAGTATCCTGCTTCATAGTCTGTGGATTGATGGAAATGCGGCCCACGCCATGTTTCTTAAGCACCTCCAGCTTCTCCCGGGTGATGCTGTCCGGACGTCCTGCTTCCACGGTAAACTCCTGAACGGCAGAGAAATCAAAGGTCCCCTTTAGTTTTGTGATCAGCCTGTCCAGATCTTCCGGAGAAAGAGAAGTCGGGGTTCCTCCGCCAAAATAAACGGTGTCCAGCGTGCAGCCCTTCTTCTTTTCTGCCACATAATCCAGTTCTTTGAACAGCGCATCCAGATACTCGTGAGTGCGGTCCTTCCACTTTCCGATCGGATAAGAGGTAAAGGAACAATACAGGCAGGTGGTCGGGCAGAACGGAATGCCCACATACAAGCTGTAGCCTTCCTTATAATCAATGGTCGAAAGCAGCTTGCGTTCTCTCTGGGCAATTTCGATGCTTAAGTGAATCTTCTCATCGCTGGTGAAATAGGTATCCTTCATGTGGCGGAAAATCTGATCTTCCGTTTCGCCTTCCGCAAGCTTTGTCATGGCAATCTTGGTCGGACGAATGCCTGTTAAGGTTCCCCACGGGAGCTGCTTTCCCGTCTGCTGCATGAGAAGCACATAGAGTCTGCGTTTAATCTTATTCTTTGTCTCAAAGCGATTTTCGTAATTTACTTTCAGAACACTGTTCTCCGCCGCCGCCTGAAATTCGGCCCGGATCTCCGGCTCCAGTTTCTCCATGGACAGCAGATGGAAGCAGGAGCTTCCGAAATATCCCAGACATAACGTAAACTCCGTACGATCTTCATTTACCGTTCCTTCCACAAAAAAGTCCAGATCCTCCTGCATTTCATGCGCAAAGGTCTGTCCCGGGTAAAATGCCATCAGAAGCTCCCGGATATCCTGCTCGTAAGCGCTGTCATTTAACAAAATTCCGATCATGCCTGCATGCCTCGCTTTCTCACATAAGCTGCCACCGGATTATACTGCTTCTCATAACCAATGGTAGTAGCATCACCATGTCCCGGATAGACCATGATATCATCCGGCAGCACCAGAAGCTTCTCTGCGATGGAATGAACAATGGCAGACATGCTTCCGGTCGGAAGATCCGTCCGTCCCAGAGACTCCGCAAACAGGGTATCTCCGCTGAACAGCACCTTCTCCTCCGGCAGGTAATAACAGACAGAACCTGCTGTATGGCCCGGTGTGGCCATAACCTTCCACTCCCTGTTTAAGAAATGGAGTACATCTCCATCCCGCAGCAGATGGTCTGCGCTGATACCGGTCTGCTCTGTTCCCATGGTTCCGGAAAGATTCAGAAACGGGTCATTCAGCATCCGCTCATCGTCCATATGGACATAAACCTTGCATCCGTAAGCTTTGCGAATATCATCCGCAGCCAGCATATGATCAAAATGCGCATGAGTAAGAAGGACTGCCTCAGGTTTCACGCCAAATTCCCGGCATTTGTTCTTTAAGTAATCCGCATTGTCTGCCGGATCGATGATCACGGCTGTTTTTTCGCCCTCACGGAACACGAGGTAACAGTTTGTGCTGACACCGCCCAGCACATAGGTTTTAATTCGAAAATCACTCATAATCTGCTCCTTTTCTATATCCGAAACACAGAAAAACTGCGGAACAACTATCCCGCAGTCCTTTCTATATCGATCACGCCATCGATCTGTCTTAACTTGTCCGTCAGCCGGTTCAGTTCTTCGATTCCGTGAATGTCAAACGTCATAATGATCGTGGCCTTGCCCTGCTTGCTGGTGCGCACATTCATCGAGGTGATATCGATCTGGCGCTCCGTAAACACCTTGGAAATATCGACAAACATGCCGATGCGGTTATTGGCGTAAATCTGGATCTCCGTAGTGTAGCGCTCCTTGGTGCTGCTGTCATCCTCCGGCTGCTGCCACTCGGCCTCAATGAGACGGGTGCGCTCCTCCGACGGAAGGTTGATAATATTCACACAGTCTGTCCGGTGAATGGATACGCCGCGGCCGCGGGTCACATAGCCCACGATCTCGTCGCCCGGCACCGGACTGCAGCAGCGTGAGAAACGGACTGCCACATCATGGATGCCCTTTACCATAATTCCGCCCTTGGTCTTCTTGCTGACCTCGGCTTTGTTTCCAGACATCTCGCTGAGACCATCCAGAATGTTGGTATCGGTAACCTCCTTGCGGGTCTTCTTCTCCCGTTCCTCGATCATCTTATTGATGACCTGGCCTTCTTTTAAGCCACCATGGCCAATGGAAGCCAGAACAGAATCCCAGTCACGGAAGGCATAACGCTGCATGACCTTCTCCTGAAACTCCGGCTTATTTAAATCGCCAAAATTGATGCCCTTGGTCTTACAGTAACGATCGATGAGATCCTTGCCGCGGACGATGTTATCTTCTTTTAATTCACTCTTAAACCACTGGTTGATCTTGTTCTTGGCCTGGGTACTCTTCACCAGAGCCAGCCAGTCACGGCTCGGGCCTTTGGAGTTCTGGGATGTGATGACCTCAATGCGGTCGCCATTCTGGATCACATACTCGATCGGCACCAGTTTGCCGTTCACCCTTGCTCCGACCATCTTGTTGCCCACCGCACTGTGGATGGAATACGCAAAATCAATGGTTGTAGAACCGCTCGGCAGTGTCTTGACATCTCCTGACGGAGTGAAGCAGTACACATTCTCGGAGAATAAATCCAGATCTCCCTTTACCATGCTCAGGAACTCTTTGGAGTCACTGGTGTCCTTCTGCCACTCCAGGATCTGGCGCAGCCAGGACAGCTTTGCAGCTTCATCGCCTGCAGCAACCTTGCCGCTTCCGCTCTCTTTATACTTCCAGTGCGCCGCAATACCGTATTCTGCGGTACGGTGCATCTCAAAGGTCCGGATCTGGATCTCAAACGGCTGGCCGTTGCTGCCGATCAGCGTGGTGTGCAGAGACTGGTACATATTCGGCTTCGGCATGGCAATATAGTCCTTGAACCGGCCCGGGATCGGCTTGTACAGCTCATGGATAACACCCAGGGCAGCGTAACAGTCCTTTACCGTATCTACAATGATGCGCACTGCAAACAGATCATAAATCTGATCCAGCGTCTTGTGCTGGTTGACCATCTTTCGGTAGATGCTGAAGAAATGCTTCACGCGTCCGTCAACCTTGGCCTCAATGCCGGCCTCCTTCATGTGGGTGGAAACCTCATCAACAATGCTCTTGACAAACTCCTCCCTGGCATCCTTACCAAGGGAAATCTTTTCCGCCAGGTCATAGTAGACATCTGGCTGCAGATATTTTAATGAGAGATCATCCAGTTCCACCTTGATCTTGGAAATACCGAGACGATGGGCGATGGGCGCGTAGATTTCCATGGTCTCACGGGCTTTTTCTTTCTGCTTCTCCGGCTTCATGTACTGCAGCGTACGCATATTGTGCAGACGGTCGGCCAGCTTGATCAGGATGACACGGATATCTTTTGCCATGGCGAGGAACATCTTGCGCAGGTTCTCTGCCTGCATCTCCACCTTGTCCTTGGACCAGGACAGCTGGGTCAGTTTCGTGACGCCGTCTACCAGGAGCGCTACCTCCGGACCAAACTCCTTAGAAAGCTCATCCAGCGTCATGACGGTGTCTTCCACGACATCATGAAGAATGCCTGCCGCAATGGTCTCCTTATCCATCTCAAGGTCTGCCAGAATGATGGCAACACAAAGAGGGTGAATGATATAGGGTTCACCCGATTTTCGTTTCTGATCCTTGTGTGCCTCATGGGCAACCTTGTACGCTTTCTCGATCAGGGAGATATCATCTGAAGGATGATACTTCCGGATACTGCGGATCAGGTCCTTATACAATTCTTCCGGGCTGGTAAAATCTGCGGGATTCTCCAGCTCAATGTCCATTTTCTTCTCCGTCTGTTCATTCGCCATAGAAAAAGCCACCTTTTTGAAGATAATATATTAACACATTATAAAATTTTTTGTCGGAAAATGCAAGCATTACGTCCCGAAGGCTTAGTTTTAAGCTATTTGCCCGATTTCTGCGTCCTGGTGACCTGATACATCAGCGCATTGCACACAGCTGCCGCAATATTACTTCCGCCTTTTCTTCCGCGCGCCACGATGCATGGCACACTCGACTGACAGATGAGCTCCTTCGACTCTACTACATTTACAAAGCCCACCGGGGTTCCGATGATAAAATCCGGATGGATCTCACCCTTCTGCATCATCTCATACAATCGAATAAGGGCCGTCGGCGCGTTGCCGATGGCAAAGATGACCGGTCCGGCAAGCGTTGCCGCGCGTTCCATACTGACGATAGCCCTTGTCACGCCCCGCTCCTTCGCCTCAGCCGCCACATCCGGATCTGCCATAAAGCAGCGGACCGTTCCGTTTAGCTGTTTGAGTGCCGCCTTGTTTACACCGGCCAGCGCCATGTTGGTATCCGTCACGATGGTAAAGCCCCTGCCGCTCTTCATCAGATTTACTGCCAGCTCCACCGCTCCATCAGAAAAATAGAGATTGCTGGCATAATCAAAATCCGCCGCGGTATGGATACAACGCTTCACCACGGCCAGCTCACCCGGTGTCCAGTTTCCTTCCGGCATCTCAGCTTCGATGATGGCCATACTGCGGGCCTCGATCTCCTCCGGCCGAACCCACTGCATTGTTTCTATCATAATGTTATCCTTTCCATTTTTTTCCTGTTCAAACCTGGATGTTCTTTCAACATGCAGATTGTCCACATGCATTCCCGGCTTCATACCAGGTTCCTGTCTGTCTTTAGGACTCGTACTCTTCCATAATCTTATAGACCGCCTCCATATCCAGAGACTGGCGCACCAGGTCTGCCAGCTTATCATACTGGCTTTCCTTATATTCTTCCATACTTTGTGCCTTTGCAGTCAGGCTGATGCCTTTCTTTTCTGCCAGCCTAGTCAGAATCGCTCCGGTAAACTCCAGATTATCAAACAGGCCGTGGAGATAGCTTCCGAACACCAGGCCATCGGCCCGGACAAAACCGTCCATGCGGCCGTCTGCAAGGCAGATTGCCGGAGTAACACTGTGATCTGCCCGGGAGGCATTTCCTGGCTGCTGTCCTGCACCCGCCTGCTGCGAGCCATTCAAGCCCGACCCTGCCTCAGCCGGAAACGTCTCTCCCATATGGATCTCATACCCCTTCACGCTCTGCCCGGTCACCTGGCCATAAACTCCAGCTGCTGCCATCACCATTCCTTCTGTCCGGGTTCTGGTTTTCTCTGCCGCAAAGATGGTCTCTGCCGCCAGAAGTCCCATGCCCCGCATGGTACTGCCCGGTTCCCCTTCCACACCATGCGGATCAGAAAGCTGTTCACCAAGCATCTGATAACCGCCGCAGATTCCGATCACCGGAACTTTCTGTTCCTCCACCAGCCGCCAGATCATGGCCTCCAGTCCGCTCTCCCGCAGCCATTTTAAGTCAGCCATGGTATTTTTCGTTCCCGGCAGAAGGATCAGATCCGGCTGTCCCAGATGTGCCGGCCGGTCCACATAGCGCAGAGAAACGCCATCATAATGTTCCAGCGCATTGAAGTCCGTAAAATTGGAGATATGCGGCAGATGGATCACCGCCACATCCAGGCCGTCCTGCGCCTTAGTCCGCACCAGACGGTCGGACAGGCTGTCCTCATCATCCAGATCGATCTGCTCCATGGGGATCACGCCCACCACCGGAATGTGAAGCCGCTCCTCGATCATGCGGAGTCCCGGCTCCAGAATCTTAACATCACCACGGAATTTATTGATGACGAGACCCTTGATGCGGGCCCGCTCCTCCGGCTCCAGCAGACTGACGGTTCCATATAATGATGCAAACACGCCGCCCCGGTCAATATCTCCCACCAGAAGCACCGGCGCATTCGCAATCTTTGCCATCCCCATATTCACGATATCATTGTCCCGCAGATTAATCTCTGCCGGACTTCCGGCACCCTCCAGGACAATGGCATCAAACTGGCTTTCCAGCCTCTCGAACGCCTCCTGGACTGCCGGAATAAATTCCGTTTTGCGGCGGTAATAATCCATGGCTTTTAAATTTCCGAACACCTCGCCGTTTACGATCACCTGGCTTCCCATCTGGCTGGTCGGCTTTAGCAGGATCGGGTTCATGTCCACGGTAGGCGCGATTCCAGCCGCCTCCGCCTGCATGGCCTGGGCCCGCCCGATTTCCAGTCCATCTTTGGTAATGTAAGAGTTCAGGGCCATATTCTGGGATTTAAACGGTGCTACGGAGTAACCATCCTGCCTTAAGATCCGGCACAGGGCCGCCGCCACGAAGCTCTTTCCGGAATTGGACATGGTGCCCTGGATCATGATCTTCTTTGCCATTTCTAAACCCCCTTGCGGAATTCCGTTGTAAAATGCGCATCGTACAGTCTGGAAAGTTCAAAGGTATCACCAAGGAACCTGCCTACGGTTACCAGTGCTGTCTTACGGATGCCTGCTTCCTTTACCTTCTGCGCAATATCCGTCAGCGTTCCCTTGACGATCTTCTGATCCTCCCAGGATGCCTTATAGACCACAGCGGCCGGAGTATCTTCCGGATAACCACCGGCCTGCAGCCGTGTGCTTAATGTCTCAATCTCACCTACACTTAAGAAAATCACCATGGTAGCCTGATGCACTGCCAGCGCTTCAATCTGTTCCCGCTCCGGCACTGCAGTGCGTCCTTCCATGCGGGTTAAGATCACGGTCTGGCTGACTCCCGGCAGCGTGTACTCCCGCTTTAAGCTGGCTGCAGCCGCCAGGAAGGAACTGACTCCCGGCACGATCTCATAAGGAATTCCCATTTTTTCCAGTTCCACCATCTGTTCCCGGTGGGCGCCGTAAATAGACGGATCTCCGGTATGGACGCGGACAACTTTTTTTCCTGCCGCCACGCCGCGCTTCATCACATCCAGTACCTCTTCCAGGTTCATGGTGGCGCTGTTGTAAATCTCCGCTTCCGGCCTTGCCCCGGAAAGCACCTGGGGGTTCACCAGGGAACCGGCATAAATGATGATGTCTGCCTCATCGATCAGACGTTTTCCCTTCACGGTGATCAATTCCGGATCTCCCGGTCCGGCTCCGATAAAATAAATCATACCTGTTCCTCCTCAAAATTCTGATATGCGTCAACGTGAATGTTTTCAAAGGTACTGTTCTCCCGGTACACAGCCTCCGCCATATCAAGCAGCGGAAACAGCATCACGGCTCCGGTTCCCTCGCCCAGTGCCAGGTTTCCATAAATACTTGCCTCCAGCCCAAGCGTTTCCATTGCCATGCCGCAGGCCGGTTCCTTTCCCATATGGGACGGAAGCAGAAAGTCCGTAACCAGCGGACAGAATTTCCGGGCCAGAAGCGCTGCCATCAACGAGATCAGGCCATCCAGTACCACCGGGATCCGGTAAATAGCCCCGCCCAGCATCAGACCGCACATACCTGCAATATCAAAGCCGCCCACAGCTTCCAGGACCGCCAGCGGGTCCTCCGGATCCGGATGGTGCAGCGCAATAGCCTCTTTGATCACCTCTATTTTCTTTTCCAGTCCTGCGTTGGAGAGCCCGGCTCCACGCCCGGTCACAATTTCCACCGGTGCCTGCAAAAGTACGCTGGCCACCGCGCTGCTGGTGGTGGTATTGCCAATTCCCATCTCCCCCACCGCCAGAAGATCATATCCGGTATCTTTGAGCTCCGACGCAAGACGGATTCCGGTATGAAGTGCCTCCAGCGCCTGCTCCCGGCTCATGGCCGGTTCCCGGCGCAGATTGCTAGTCCCATTTGCAATGCGGCAGTTGCGGACCCCAGGCTCTTTAATCTCTCCCATAACTCCAATATCCACCGGTATCACATCTGCCCCGGCCACCGATGCCATACGGTTTACGCTGGCAATGCCCCGGGCAAAATTTTCTGTAACCACCGCTGTCACGCTGCTATCCGTCTGGGTCACACCCTCAGCCACCACACCGTTGTCCGCGCAGAATACCACAACCGCTTTCCGGTCTATTTTGATATCTTCCGTATTCTGAATGCCTGCCACTTTGGTTAAAAGATCTTCAAACCGGCCAAGCCCGTACAATGGTTTGGCAATTCCGTTCCAGTGGCGCTTTGCCGCGTCCACTGCCCGCTCATCCGCGGCACGCACGCTGCGGCAGAGACAGTGAAGCTGCTTCTCCAGATATTGTTCCATGTTATGTCTCACTTTCTACGTTTTTCAGATCCGGTAGCCCCGCGGTGTCACCATCCGCTCCCCGATCCTTTTTGTCTGGGAATTTCCGATAAACACCGTGGTAAACATATCCACCCGGGTATCGCGAAGCTCACTGAGCATCAGAACCCGGGCGTTCTGCCCTTCCCTGCCGATGTTGCTCACAATGCCGCAGACCCGGTCTTCCTTTGTCTGTCCCAGAATGATATCGCAGGCCCGTTTTAAATAATCTGCCCGTTTTTTACTGGACGGATTGTAGATACAGATGGAAAAATCCGCCTCCGCCGCACAGCGAAGTCTTGTCTCAATCTTCTCCCAGGGCGTTAAGAGATCACTTAAACTGATGACTGCAAAATCATGCATCAGCGGAGCACCAAGCACTGCGCCGCCGGCCAGGGCTGCCGTCACGCCGCTGACCACTTCCACCTCACACTCCGGATACTCCTGCTGTAATTCCAGGATCAGCCCGGACATGCCATACACGCCGGCATCGCCGCTGCAGACCATGGCCACGGTCTGGCCCTTCTTCGCCTCTTCAAACGCCATGCGGCAGCGTTCCACCTCCTGGCGCATGGGCGTGGTCAGAAACTGCTTCTCCGGGAAATGTTCCCGCAAAAGATCCACATACACGGTATAGCCAACGATCACATCACTCTGCTCCAGCGCCCTGCGCGCCTCAAACGTCATCTGCTCAAAATTCCCCGGCCCCATGCCGATCACATACACAAGCTTCCTCACCTGATTGCTCCTCATCCTTCCTGCTGTTTTCATGGATTTATTCATCAAAGGTAATGATCTTTCCCGGATTCAGGATCAGCTTCTCATCAAACGCCAGCTTGATGGACTGATACAGCTTATACATCCGGTCTCCCACGAACGGCTTTAAGTATTCAAGACGTCCGTTTCCGATTCCGTGTTCGCCGGACAACTGACCGCCAAACTGTTTGGAGACACCGTAAAGTTCGGTGAGGCAGGCTCTAGTTCCTCTGATCCAGTCTTCGTCGCTCATGGAGGCGTCGCGCAGCATCTCGGTATGAATGTTTCCGTCACCGGCATGGCCGCACGGCTCTACGCGGATACCGTACTTGGCACCGATGCTTTTTGCAAGGCGTACATATTCCGCGATCTTTGCCCGCGGTACGACCACATCGCACTCCTCCTGCGCCACACTCTCGGCCTTCATGCCCTCAAGGATTGCGCCGCGCACAGACCACACAGACGCAATACGCTCCGGCGTATCGGCAATGTAAACGTCGATGGCTCCGGCCTCCAGTGCCGCATCCGACGCTTCGGTGCAGGCAGATAAAAGCTCCTGCTCGCTTCCCGCGTCATACATGACGATCAGCACCGCGTCACCTTCTTTCACCGGCAGCAACTTATGAAGATTGCGCTCCACAATGTCAATCAGCTCCCGCTCCAGAAACTCAATAGCGGTCGGCACAGCTGCCATCTGTAGAAGGCACGGCACCATGTCGATGCAGCTTTCCAGACTTTCAAACGGCATCACCAGGGTACGGGTAAATTTCGGTGCAGGCATCAGCTTTAAGGTCACTTCCGTGAGAATGCACAGAGTTCCCTCGGAACCGATCACCAGGTCTTTGACATCGTAACCGGTGGTGTTCTTCACGACATTGGAGGAAAACTGGACAATCTCGCCATCCGGCAGCACGGCCTCGATACAGCGTACAAAATCGCGGGTCAGGCCATAGCGGACAGCCCGCATTCCACCTGCATTCGTAATAACATTTCCTCCGATGGACGCTGTTTTTTCACCCGGATCCGGCGGATAGAACAAGCCTTCTGCCGCTGCGGCTGCGGCCACTTCGGTTAAAAGCATGCCAGGCTGAACAGTCATGGTCATGTTGGCCTTGTCCAGACAGATCATCCTGTTCATTTTCATAACAGACAGCAGAATGCCGCCGTACTTACAGTTTGCGCCGCCCGCAAGACCGGTACCGGCTCCGCGGACCACCACCGGGATATTCTGCTCCCAGGCGTATTTCATGATCTTGCTGACTTCCTGCTTATCCAGCACTTCCACATAAAGTTCCGGAGGAAATACGCCATACTCCGGCATCTCATCGTGGTAATATTCTCTCGCGATCTCATCGCCGACCCAGACACGCTCCGGCGCAGTCACACTGCGAAGGTAAGCGAAATCCTCTTCAGTCATTTTTTTGTATGGAAACGGCATATCACTCACCATCCTTTCTGTTTTTTACATCGTTCAAAAGCTCCGGCAGCACCGCGTACAGATCGTCCCTGATGGCAATATCCGCGATGTTAAAGATCGGCGCCTCCAGGTCATTGTTGACCGCCACAATGCACTCGGCACTGTTCATGCAGGCGGTAAACTGGATCGCACCGGATACGCCAAAAGTCAGGATCAGCTTCGGTTTTACCGTTCGTCCAGACAGACCGATCTGGTGCGCGGTGTCTCCATATCCGTCCTCGATCATCGGGCGGGTAAAGCACAGCTGGCCCCCCAGAAGCTCTGCCAGCTCTTTTAACTGATCCAGTGCTTTGCCTGCGCCGCGTCCCGCAACCACCAGCACATCTTCCTCCTCAATGGAGCGCACATGCTCCAGTACCTTTGCAGAGAGTACCTCAATGCGGGAGCGGACCATGTCCTCTGACACAGGACAGACGGTTATCTTACCGGATGGTTTTTCTACCTTTTCCGCGCGGTCCATCACTTTATAGCGGACTGTGGCAAACTGCGGACGAGACTCACTAATGACGATCTGGGCCATGATATTTCCGCCAAATGCCGGGCGGATCTGTACCAGATCTGTATTGGATTTCATCTCCAGCTTCGTGCAGTCAGCAGTCAGGCCGGTGTGGAAGCGGGTGGAAAGGCGCGGTGCCAGGGAGCGCCCCAGGGAAGTTCCGCCAACTAACACGACCGACGGGCGCAGCTTGGAGATGCAGTCAGCCACAGCATCTGCGTAACAGTCTGCCTTAAATCCGGCGAAGCCCTCATGCTCATAGACGAACACTTCATCTACGCCGTAGGGCAGAAGCTCCTTCGCGTTCTCCGCAGTTCTGGCAGTTCCCACCATAACCGCATAAACCTTATAGCCAACCTTCTTTGCCAGCTTTCTGGCTTCTCCGATCAGCTCGAAGACCACCGGATGCATCTTGCCGCGCTCCTGCTCTGCGTATACCAGGATGCCATTCCAGGTGCTCTTATCCTCACCGCCGGCTTTCTGTTCAAAATAGAGTGCCTTGCTCTGGCACTGTCTCACGCAGACGCCGCACATGCGGCAGTTTTCATTTAAGGTAATTCCTGTTTTTTCCATGGTAATGGCGCCAAACGGACATTTATCGATGCAGGCTCCGCAAAGGGTGCAGAGCTGCGGATCAAACCGTAATAACTTCATATGTTTTTCCTCCGATTTTTCTATTCCGGCCTGTCAGGCTCAGATGTATTTTCGCTCTGCAAGCAGCTTTGTCAGCTGCTCTGCCTTTTTCGCTGCGGTTCCTTCCAGTACCACACTGGCTGCCCCTGCCTCCGGCGCAAAGATGCGCTCAACCCGGGTCGGAGAGCCGACTACGCCAAAACGGGTCAGATCCGGTCTTGGAAGATCATCAAAGGTTACCACACGCACCGGTCGGTCCTTCGTCTCTTTGGTCAGACGCCAGGATGGAAGTCTCGGAACGCAAATATCCTTGTCCACAGTAACCAGGCATGGATAATGCATCCGGGAAATCTGGGTCACGCTTCCAAAATCCTGTTTTAACGTAATCTGCTCCGCATCTGCTTCCTCAATAGCAGATACCCACGCGCAGTGCGGGATATGCAAATGTTCAGCGATGGCCGGACCGATCTGGGCAGTATCACCATCTGTGGTCTGACGTCCGCAAAGGATCAGATCTGCGCCTCCCAACAGCTCAATGCCCTGAGATAATGTATACGAAGTTGCCAGCACATCCGAACCGGCAAACTTGCGGTCACTTAAAATAACACCTTCATCAGCTCCCATACTGTAGGCGTCACGGATCATGCTCTCTGCCTGTCCAGGTCCCATAGTCAGCACCGTAACGGTACCTCCGGTTTTTTCACGGATCTGCAGCGCGCACTCCAGTGCGTAGAGATCATACGGATTGGTACGCTGTCCCGCGCTTCCCCTCTTAAGGTTGCCGGTCTCCGGATCGATGTCAACCCTGGAGCTTGCCGGAACCTGTTTCATACATACAATAATCTTCATGCTACACAGTCCTTCCTGTCTTAACGTTTATTTCTGCCTTATCTGGTCATGCCAGTTCCGATGATATCTGATATTGCAAAATAGTTTCATCAGTTGTGTTCCAGTATAGCACGTCAACGTGTTAAAGTCGACATGTATCAAAAATTATTCGCAAAAGCCCCGGCTTTCGCCAGGGCTTCTTCTAGATTTATTCCATTTCACTTCTCCGCAAAATATCATACGGGCTGACCTCGCTTCCAAGATCTACCCATAAGACCTGCTTCGGATGCGGTGCGCTCTCCATGGCGTTTCCGTCCTCATCGGTGATGCCTTTTACGGTGACCAGTACATTACGGCCATCCGGCTTCATGATCTCGATCTGCTCGCCCACAGAGAACTTGTTCTTCTGCTCAATGCGGCAGCAGCCGTCCTCCCGGACTTCCTCTACCGTGCCAAGATAGGTATAGTTCTTGACGTAGGTATTGCTGTCATAAATCTGGCTGTCGGTCGTCGGCTTTCCGAAGTAAAAACCGGTGGTAAATTCACGATACGTGCATTTGCCGATTTCTTCCTTGTACCACTCCATATTTTTCCGGTACAGAGCCGGATCCTTCTTGTAATCGTCGATTGCCTTGCGGTAGGTGCGGGCTACGGTAGCCACATAGAGAGCGGTCTTCATGCGGCCCTCGATCTTGAAGCTGTCGATGCCGGCATCTACAAGCTCCGGGATATGCTCGATCATGCACAGGTCCTTGGAGTTGAAGATATAGGTTCCGCGCTCATTCTCATAAACCGGCATATACTCGCCCGGTCTGGTCTCCTCCACAACAGAGTACTTCCAACGGCACGGATGCGTACAGGCTCCCTGATTGGCGTCTCTTCCTACCAGGAAGTTGCTCAGCAGGCAGCGGCCGGAATAAGAAATACACATTGCTCCGTGGATAAAGCTCTCAATCTGCATATCCTCCGGAATATGGGCACGGATCTCTCGGATTTCCTGTAAGGAAAGCTCTCGCGCGGATACCACACGCTTTGCGCCAAGCTGGTGCCAGAACAAATAGGTTCCGTAGTTGGTATTGTTTGCCTGGGTGCTGACATGCAGTTCCATATCCGGAAGCACGCGCTTTGCAATGGCGAACACACCCGGATCAGAAATGATGAGGGCATCCGGACGGATATCCTTTAACTCCTCAAAATACTGCTCCACACCGGCCAGGTCATCATTGTGCGCCAGGATATTGGCAGTGATATAAACCTTAACGCCCCTCTCATGGGCAAAGGCAATGCCTTCCTTGATCTCTTCGTTAGTAAAATTCTTTGCCTTGGCTCTGAGACCGAAGGCCTCACCGCCCAGATATACGGCATCGGCACCATAGATGACTGCTGTTTTCAACACATCCAGGCTGCCTGCCGGAATTAATAATTCTGTGTCTCTCATACTATTTTTCCTATTTCAGTTTTTTATCGCTTCACACTCAGTGCCACACCATCTCCGATCGGCACCACGCTGGTCTGAAGCTCCGGCATATGGGTCAGGGTGTACAGATACTCCCGCATGCGCGCGTGGATCGTACGGTTCCGGCGCTCCACCGCAAACCGGGACTCAATGATATCTCCGTCCTGCAGCACATTATCGGAAAACAGCACACCGTTTGCAGACAACAGCCGGAGAATATCCGGCAGCCAGTGGATATACTGCCCCTTCGCCGCATCCATGAAGATAAAATCAAACGGACCTTCAAGCTTTTTTAAGATTTCCCCTGCATCACCCTCAAGCAGGGTAATGCGGTCAGAAAGTCCCGCCTCCTCAAAGTGACGGCGTGCCACCGGAATGCGCGGCTCATATTTTTCAATGGTTATGATATCCGTTCCCTCCGGCATGACCTGCGCCATCAGAATGGCAGAATAGCCTACGGCTGTTCCAACCTCCAGAATGTGCTCCGGCTGTTTTGCCGCCACCATGGCCTGCAGAAAACTTGCCGTTTCCTTCCGGATAATGGGTACACGGCCCGCCCGTGCGTCTTTCGCGATCCGGTCACAGAACGCGCCATGCCCCTGATCCAGGGAATGGATATACTGGGTGATCCGATCCTGGTCCATCATGACGTCTTGTCCCCCTCTTCTTCTGTTTTCTCATTCAGGATCTGAAGCATCTTTTTTGATGACATGGAGGTGTTCAACGTATAGGTTCCCGGCTGGATTTCATAATCATAAAACTTCATCTGGACCCGCATGGCAAGCTCGTTGTCGATCAGTCCGTCTTTTTTCAGTTTGTGGATCGTGTCAGAATCCTTCTGCCCGTCCGGTATCGTGACTGTAATGTCGCGGCCCGGCGCCTGCTCCACCGAACTTTCATAAAACAGGGAATGGCCAAAGGCATAGCCTCTTGTGATGCCCTCCGCAAGCAGAAGGATCACAAGGGCATAAAGGATCAGCTTTCCCGAAATTCCGATGACCGTTCCGGTCACCTTATTGATATCTCTGGTGATATGGCTCATCTTTGGCCTACTCAACCTCCATAATGATCGGCAGAATCATCGGATTCCGCTTCATACGCTTCCACATAAAGTCGCTTAAGCTGTCGCGGATCATATTCTTTAACTTGCCCCAGTCGGTCACATGGCGGCTCAGGCAGTCTGCAACAGCGTCATCTACCACACGCTTTGCCTCATCCATAAGGTCCTCAGATTCTCTCACATATACAAAACCGCGGGATACGATATCCGGTCCGGCCAGCAGCTGGTTGCTGTAACGCTCCAGGGTCAGAACGACGATGATGATACCGTTCTGGGCCAGATTCTGGCGGTCACGCAGCACGATGTTTCCGACATCGCCCACACCAAGACCGTCTACCAGGATGCCGCCGTGCTGTACATGATCCACAACCTTGCAGGAATCCTCGCAGATTTCCACAACATCACCGGAGGACATAATGAGTACATTCTCCTTCGGAACGCCGATCGCCGTTGCGATGGAGCGGTTCGCTACAAGATGGCGGTACTCACCGTGTACCGGAAGCGCAAACTTCGGATGCAGCAGGGAGTAGATCAGCTTGATCTCCTCCTGGCAGGCATGGCCGGATACATGGGTATCTTCGGTGATCACCTCAACACCGCGCATAGCCAGTTCGTTGATGACCTTGGCTACCTGCTTCTCATTGCCCGGGATCGGGGTGGAGCTCATGATGACGACATCGTTCGGCTTGATGGATACCTTGCGGTGCATGCCGGATGCCATACGAGACAGCGCCGCCATGGACTCACCCTGGCTTCCTGTGGTGATCAGGACTGTCTGCTCATCCGGATAATTCTTTAACTGGTCAATCTCGATCAGGGTGCCATCGGAAATGTTGATATAGCCCAGTTCATTGGCTGTTCCGATAACATTGACCATGCTTCGTCCTTCTACCACAACCTTACGTCCGTACTTCTCAGCAGTAAAGATGATCTGCTGCACACGGTCTACATTGGAAGCAAAGGTTGCAACAATGATACGGTTGTTCTTATGCTCCGCAAAGATGGCATCGAAGGTCTTTCCTACCGTACGCTCAGAAGCAGTAAAGCCCTTGCGGATGGCGTTGGTGCTGTCGCTTAAAAGTGCCAGAACGCCCTTTCTTCCCAGTTCGGCAAAACGTGCCAGATCAAAGGCATCGCCGAATACCGGAGTGTAATCAACCTTGAAGTCTCCGGTATGCACGATGATGCCGGCCGGAGTGAACAATGCCAGTGCCGCGGAATCCGCGATGCTGTGGTTGGTCTTGATGAACTCCACGCGGAAGCAGCCAAGGTTCACAGACTGGCCGTGCTTTACCACCTTGCGCTTAGTGCTCTTCATCAGGTTATGCTCTTTTAACTTATTCTCGATCAGGGCAATAGTCAGCTTGGTTCCGTATACCGGAACATTGATCTTCTGTAAAATGTAAGGCAGGGCGCCGATGTGATCCTCATGTCCGTGGGTGATCACGAAGCCCTTGACCTTGTCGATATTGCGCTCCAGATAGGTGACATCCGGGATAACCAGATCGATTCCGAGCATGTCATCCGTTGGGAATGCAAGACCGCAGTCCACAACTACAATGGTATCTTCATATTCAAAGGCGGTGATATTCATACCGATCTGCTCCAGACCGCCTAACGGGATAATGCGTACCTTCGGCTTGGAGCTGATATCTGCCAGCACATTCTTTGCCTTGGGAGTTCTTGCCGGTTTCTCGTTTTTGGCCGAACGCTCTGCTCTGACCGTTTTTTCTGCTCTGTCTGCACGCTCTGTCCGAGCCGGTTTCTCTGTTTTTTCCGCTCTGGCTGCTGTGCTGCGGGTACCTCTCGGAGTTTTCGGTTTTCTTTCTTCCTGCGTTTTCTCATTCTCAGAGGATTCAGCGCCCTCCGCCCGCTTCGGTGCTGCAGTTCTCGGTCTTCTCAGTCCTCTGCTGCGGTTATTTCGTGCCGGGCGTTCACTCTTTTCTTCTTTTGCTCCATCATTTACCGGAGCGCCGCCCGCTTCGTTTCCGATACCTGCTGTATTCCGTTCTTTTTCCGCATTCTGCTGCGCATCCTGCTTTGCTTCCACAGCCGGAGCAGCCACATTCTGCTCTGCCACTTTTTTTCTGGAAACAAACTCTGCCAGTTCAGCCAGCACGGATTTTGCTTCCTGCTGAGGTGCCTGCACATATCCGTCAGCCGGCTTATCGTTCTGATTGTTCTGATTCTCCATGCTCAATATTTTCCTCCAAATTTATTGTCCATTAAAGCTTACTTCTGAAGCTCTACTTCCATATCTTCCATCAGTTCGGTAAAAATCTTAAAAAGATAATCCATCTCGTCATCGTTCTCGACGAATTCATATACGGCTTCACTGTCCTCTGCTTTGGACACATCTTTTAAAATATAACATTCACCGTCTTCCTCTTCTTCTGAATCAGTTACCAGAAGATAATTCATGCCATTGATACGGGTTTCCTCCAGGACAAAAAAATCCACAGCTTCCCCGGTATCAGTCTGCAGGGTAATTTTCTCTTCCATCACGGTCTCTCTCCTGTCCATTTACTTCAGGGAGCCCAGATAAGACTGCAGGATCAGGGTTGCCGCGATCTTGTCGATCACCTTTTTCCGGTCTTCTCTGCGTACTCCGCTTTCTATCAGAATCTCATTTGCTTCAATAGTTGTCAGGCGCTCGTCCCACAGAACGACCGGCAGACCGGTCCTGCGTACCAGCATATCGCGAAATTCTTCCGTTTTCTGTGCACGTTCCCCAATAGAATCATCCATATTTTTAGGATATCCCAAAACGATGGTTTCAACCTGGTATTCTTCCACCAGAGCCTCGATCCGGGCAAGAGTCTTGCGCAGTTTATTCTCCTCTTTCCGGGTAATGGTCTCCACCCCCTGGGCGGTCATGCCCAGCGGATCGCAGACTGCTACCCCTACTGTTTTGGAGCCATAGTCCAGTCCTAAAATTCTCATAAAATATTTCCTTTGCTTTGATACATGGTAACACAAAACTGCCAGCCTCTCCGGACGGATATGGCTGGCAGGCATCTTTCGTTATATCTGCACAGGCTTGTTACTTTAACCTTGCGTCAATGTAAACAGACATCAGTTCTTCCAGAATTTCATCACGTTCTACCTTCATGATCAGGCTTCTGGCGCCCTTATGGCTGGTAATATAGGTCGGGTCTCCGGACATAATATATCCTACGATCTGGTTTACCGGATTATAACCTTTCTCCGTCAGCGCCACATACACCTGTTCCAAAACCTGGCTGACATCCATTTTGTTCTCCTGTACTGCTTTAAAAAACTGTGTGTTATGAATTTCGCCCATGTTCTTCACGTCCTTTAACTATTCTTTTATATTCTATACTACTTTCCAGGATTCGTCAAGTAAGAGGACTTCATCATTTAATGCCTCTTTCAGGACACCTTCGGTCATTTTATTTTTCAGATCATCCGCATATGGGACCACAGCTTTTACATATTCCATGGTATGGCCGATCATGTACGCACGGCCTTCGATCTCGGTTTTTTCTTCCAGAAGCACCGTTTTTTTCTTGCCTAGGAAGCTCTCGCGGTAGGCCTTTGACATCTGTTTTTCCAGCAATAGCAGTGCCTCACTGCGAACATTTTTTATCTGCTCCGGCACCTGCTCCGGCATGCGGTCCGCACGTGTTCCGGCGCGTCTGGAGTACTTGAAGATGTGCATCTCGTAGAAGCCGATCCGCTCTAAAAATGCCTTTGTCGCTTCAAACTCTTCCTCAGTCTCACCCGAAAAGCCCACGATCACGTCCGTGGTGATTGCCGGATTGTCAAAATATCTGCGCAGGATATCGCAGCCTGCTGCATATTCCTCCGTAGTGTAATGGCGGTTCATCCGCTTTAAGGTTTCATCACAGCCACTCTGTAAGGACAGATGAAAATGCGGGCAGAACTTCGGCATGGAAGCCAGCGCCTTTGCGAAATCATCGGTAATGATGCGCGGCTCCAGGGATCCCAGGCGGATGCGGCGGATCCCCTCCACCTCATGTACCTGCCGGATCAGGCTTAACAGGTTCTCATTCTCTTCTTCCTTAAAATCCACACCGTAGGAGCTTAAGTGAATCCCTGTCAGGACAACCTCCTGATAGCCTGCTGCCGCAAGTTCCCGCACCTCTGCCACAACCTCCTCCGGTCTGCGGCTGCGGACACGCCCGCGGGTATAGGGGATGATGCAGTAGCTGCAGAACTGGTTGCATCCATCCTGAACCTTTAAGAATGCGCGTGTATGATCGGCTATTTTATGAATGGAAAGGCGCTCGTACTCATGAGTCTCATTGATCTCGATCACATGGCTGCTGTCCGTACGGTCTTTAAAATACTCTTCCAGGATCGGAACCAGATCCTGCTTTTTGTTGTTTCCGATGATGACATCTACCGCCAGATCCGCTTTCAGCTCCTCTGCTGCAGACTGGACATAACAGCCGGCAGCAACTACGACCGCCTCCGGATTCTGTTTTTTTGCCCGATGCAGCATCTGTCTGGACTTACGGTCCGCGATATTGGTCACTGAGCAGGTATTGATAATATAAACATCGGCTTTTTCGTGGAAGGACACGATCTCATATCCGGCCTCTTCCAGAAGCTGCTGCATGGCTTCCGTTTCGTAGGAATTCACTTTACAGCCCAGATTATGCAATGCTGCCGTTCTCATATTTTTTCTCCTTAATTTCTAACATACATTTAACCTGTTTTCATGGAAACTCCCTATTGACTTTCCCCCGATATCTTTGTAAAATTTATCATAAGGCGAAAGAGTTTTTCATCCATACGCCAAGATTAAAAAGGTAACCATTTAAGGAGGTTTCTCACATGAAAACAGTTCGTATTTCTTTAAATTCTATTGATAAAGTAAAGTCTTTCGTAAACGACTTAACCAAATTCGATGTTGACTTTGATCTCGTATCCGGCAGATATGTCATCGATGCAAAATCCATCATGGGTATCTTCAGCCTGGATCTTTCCAAGCCGATCGACTTAAACATCCACGCTGAGGCTGGTATCGATGAGATTCTGGAGACACTTTCCCCATACATCATCAAATAAACAATCGTTTCTATGATTTTTAATAAGGATACTCCAATCGGAGTATCCTTTTTTTCATTTCAAAAGCTTAATCGCACCAGATGACTTCCTCGGTCTCCAATGCTGTCCTGACCATCTCGTCGATCTTCTCTTCCAGCTTGGTCTCCGATTTGTGGATGATATTTAAGTTCGGCTTTGTTACCGGATGCTTTGCCACGAAAATGGTGCAGCAGTCCTCAAACGGCTGAATCGAAGTCTCAAATGTTCCGATCTTCTCGGAAATGTCAATGATCTCCTGCTTGTCAAAACCGATCAGAGGACGGAATACCGGCATAGTGCAGACCTCGTTGGTCGCTGCCAGGGACTGAACCGTCTGAGATGCCACCTGACCGATGCTCTCGCCGGTGATAAGAGCCAGGGAATCACTCTTCTTCGCGATTTCCTCCGCAATCTTCATCATGTAACGGCGCATAATGATGGTAAGCTCCTCATGCGGACACTGCTCGTAAATGTAGAGCTGGATATCGGTAAAGTTTACGACATGAAGCGGAATCGGGCCGGAATAGCGTGCAACCAGCTTGGCCAGATCCACAACCTTCTGCTTTGCGCGGTCGCTGGTGTATGGCGGAGCATGGAAGTAAACTGCATCAATCTTGACACCGCGCTTTGCGATCATGTAGCCTGCCACCGGGCTGTCAATACCACCGGATAAGAGCAGCGTTGCCTTTCCGTTGGTTCCAACCGGCATACCGCCCGGGCCCGGGATCATCAGAGAGTAAATATTAACAACCTTACGGATCTCCACATGCACCAGAACATCCGGATGATGCACATCTACAGAGGTCTCTGGGAAGGCGTTTAAGATCACCTCACCAAAGTCACAGTTCATCTGCTCGGAGCGGACCGGATAGTTCTTATCCGCGCGTCTGGAATCCACCTTAAAGGTGAAGTGCTTATCCGGGTAAACCTGGTCGATGTAATCCACAACGACCTTCTTCAGATTTTCATAATCCTTATCCTCAAGCTGCAGCATCGGACAGATCCATGCAATGCCGAAAACCTGCTTCAAAGCCTCGATCACCTCATCGTAATCATACTCGCTGAGAGCCTGCACGTAAATACGGCCGGACTCCTTGGAAGCGATAAAGGAACCCTCCACCTTTTTCAGCGCGTTCTTGATCTGCTTGATCAGCGCGTCCTCAAAAAGGTAACGGTTTTTTCCCTTGGTACCGATTTCTGCGTACTTAATCAAAAATGACTGATATACCATATTTTCCCTTTTATCCTTTCTTAACCTCTCTGGTAACGGCGCAGGACCGGAACCAGCTCCTTTAATACATCAATGGTGTAATCAACTTCTTCTTTCGTGTTGAAGATGCTAAAGCTTATGCGAATGGTGGAATCCAGAAGCTTCTGGGCCACACCGATCCCCTTTAAGGTTCCGCTGATGCCCGGATGGTTTGAGGAACACGCAGAACCGGAAGAAACATAAATACCTTTATCTTCCAGTGCGTGCAGCAGCACCTCACTGCGCACACCCTCAAAGCTGACACTGACGATCTGCGGTGCACTTGCCTCTCCCTTTTTGCTGTTGATCACGGTTCCTTCGATTTCTCCAAGACGATCGATCATGTAATCCTTCAGCCCGATCAGCTTCTGTATCTTTTCCGCATGGTCCGTGTACATCTCCTTTACGGCAGCTCCGAACCCTGCCACACCCGGAACATTCTCGGTACCGGAACGCATGCCGGCCTGCTGGCCGCCTCCATAGATCAGAGGTTTAATCTTCACGCCACTCCGGATGTATAAAAATCCAACTCCCTTCGGTCCGTGAATCTTATGGCTGCTGACAGAAAGCAGGTCAATACCCTGCTTTTTCGGACGGATCACATATTTTCCGTATGCCTGAATGGCATCCACATGGTACAGCGCAGACGGATTCTTTGCCTTGATGACCCTGGAGATTTCCTCTACCGGCTCCACAGCGCCCACCTCATTGTTTACATACATGGTAGAAACCAGAATGGTGTCCGGACGGATTGCCTCTTCAAGTTCCTTCAGGCTGATGTGCCCGTCATGGTCTACCGGAAGAATGGTCACTTCAAAGCCAAGCTCTTCCAGCACACCCAGCGGATTGTATACAGACGGATGCTCAATTGCCGTGCTGATGATATGCTTACCGGCTCTCTGATTTGCCCATGCCGTACAGATCAGGGCCATATTATTGGACTCAGAGCCGCCGGAGGTAAACAGGATTTCCTTTTCCTGTACCTTCATGCTGTCCGCGATGATTTTTCTTGCCTCGCGGATATACTGCTCTGCTTCCATGCCCTTGCGGTGCTTGGAAGCCGGATTGCCATAGTCCTCTGTCATTGTTTTTACCACAATATCCTTCACGCTGTCCAGAACTCTTGTGGTTGCTGAATTATCAAAATATGCTTCCATTCTATCTCCTATCGTAATTTACTGCTCTAGCTGGAACATCAGGATGGAAAGCATGGTCATGCCTGCAGTCTCGGTCCGCAGGATGCGCCGGCCCAGGGTAATGGGATGAATGCCTTCCGCCATAGCTGACTCCACTTCTTCTACATCAAATCCGCCTTCCGGCCCGATAAAGATTCCCACACGCATACCGGGCTTAACCTGTTCCAGAATAGCCCTGGTCTCTTTCATGCCCTCTGCCAGTTCATACGGGATCAGATTTACCTCGAAGCCTTTTGCATAGGCAAACGCTTCCTTCATTGTCAGCACACTGTGAACCTGGGGGATCATCATACGGCCGGACTGCTTGGCCGCACTCTCCGCAATGGCATTCCAGCGTTTTAACTTGGATTCTTCTTTTTTCCGGTCCAGCTTTACCACGGCCCGGCGGGTTGCCACCGGAATAACCTCATGCACGCCCAGCTCCACGGCTTTCTGAATGATAAGCTCCATCTTATCACTCTTTGGCAGGCCCTGAAACAGATACAGCTCTGCCGGAAGCTCACTTAAGTTAGTGTCCTCCTCCAGGATTCTGGCCCGGATTTCCTCCCCTCCGATGTTCTCCAGTTCACAGATGTAGCTGCGGGAAATGCCATCACGGATCCCCACCTGCTCTCCTGCCTTCATCCGCAGGACATTGCGGATATGATTCACGTCCTGACCGGTGATCACGGCATAACCGTCCGCGATCTGCGCCGGTGTTACAAAAAAATGATACACGCTTCTGCTCCTTATTTTCTGCGGGCGGTGATCGATACCCAGTCGCCCTGGTAAGTGGTCTCCACGATCTCAAGCTCCGGATTGGCGTTCATGGCATCTTTGACATCCTGCTCCTTGGTATTTATGATGCCGGAGGTGATGAACATACCACCATGCTTGATGTGTCTGCAGATCTCGCCCTGCAGCATGATGATAACCGGTGCCAGAATATTGGCTACCGCGATGTCATAGCACTCATATCCGGCCTCGTCCTGAACTGCCTTGTCATCAATGATATTACCCTGGACCACATGGAAACGGTCTGCCGGAATATGGTTGGATTCCAGATTCTCACCTACAGCCACAATAGCGTTCTCGTCCAGATCAGTACCAAACACGCTCTTTGCGCCCAGCTTTAAAGCTGCGATGCCGAGAATGCCGCTTCCGGTTCCCACGTCGATGATTTCAGAATCCGCATTCACATACTTACGAAGCTGACGGATACACAACTGTGTAGTCTCATGCATGCCGGTACCAAACGCGGTACCTGGATCGATCTGAATGAGCAGCTTGTCCTTATGCTCCTCCGGGATCGTTTCCCAGGTTGGTTTAATCAAGATATCATCAACGGTAAAGGGCTTGAAGTACTGCTTCCAGTTATTGATCCAGTCCTTGTCCTCCGTTTCGGATACGCTTAAGGTGCGCTCACCCACATTCACAAACTCTGCGATCTCATCGAGTCCTGCATTGACCTGATGCATGATATTCTCCAGGTTGCTTAAATCTTCCACATAAAAGCTTACCTTCGCGGTACCGTCATCCGGCGGAAGCTCCGGAAGAATGTCGATGAACATCCCCTTGGTGTCTGCGTCAGACAGTGGTACGTTATCCTCGATCTCAATTCCCTCAATGCCGATCTCGTCCAGCATGCTGCTGATCAGGTCAACGGCCTCCGTCGTGGTCTTTAAGGTAAATTTGGTCCACTTCATAGATACTCTCCTTTTTTCTTTATATAAATGTCTTTCCTGTCAGATTCCTGTTACAATTTTGACAAACAAAATAACCAATACAATCAGAATCAGCGGACGGACGATCTTCTGTCCGTTGCTCACTACAAGACCGGAGCCGATATAATTTCCGGCAATACAGAACACGGCCGCTGCCATTCCCAGGCCGTAATAGGCCGTTCCGTTAAGCAGGAAATTGATCAATGCCACCAGATTTGACGTCAAATTCAGTATCTTTGTCATAGCCGATGCCTGATGCACATTCAAATGCGCAATTCCGGTCAGAATGAGAAGATAAAACGTACCGGTTCCAGGTCCGTAAAAGCCATCATACATACCGATCACAAAGGCTACCGCCATACTGATGCAAAGCATAGCCCTGACCGGCAGCGCCTGCTGCTCCGTTTCCGCCCCCATGTTCTTATTGCGAAGCACATAAAATGCCACGATCGGGAGCACCACCATCATCATATGCTTTAGCACCGTATCGCTTACCATCATGGAAAAGCTGGAGCCAAGATAGGAGCCGGCCAGAGCCGTAAAGCAGGCACACACGACTGGCAGAATCAGCTGTTTTCCCTTCAGATATCCCTGTTTCAGATACCGCCAGGTGGATATGCTGGTTCCGAGAGTTGATGATAGTTTATTGGTTCCAATGGCGAAATGAGCCGGAACCCCGGCAATGATATAGGCCGGAAGAGAGATCAGTCCTCCACCTCCTGCTATGGAGTCAACAAATCCCGCCAGAAACACCAGCGGGCATACGATCAGATACTGTAACATAAATACGTTCTCTTTTCTAATAGCAAGCGCTAAAAATTGACAAAATGCCACAGATATCAATATAACATAGAATCCGCGGCATTACAAGTTACCAATAGTCTGTATTTTTTTGTATTTCTATATCAGATCGCGTTTCCGGACTTTTCCGCTCTCATTCTTCGGGAGCGTTTCCAGAAATCTGATTTCCTGCGGGATCTCACCGGCAGAGAGTTGTCCGGCCAGCTGCGCACGCAGTCTTCGCTTCATCTCCTGTTCCTCCTGCTGCCGCTCTGCTTTTGTACCTGCTCCGATCATCAGCGGCTCCAGGACCACCCAGGCCGTCAGCATATCATGATCGCCCCGGGAATCTGCTTTGACCGCTGCCTCCTTCACCTCCGGCACATCCAACAGCGCATTTTCCACCCGGATGGATGAAACTTTCCTTCCATTAATATTACAGATATCATCTCTGCGGCCATCAAAATAAAGATTTCCATTTTCATCCCAGTGGCCATAGTCCCCCACGAAGGTATCCGCGCCAGCCCCCACCACTCCGTATGGCGTTGTCACATGGATCCTGCCATCCTTCAGGCAGATGTCTACACCCGGGAAATTTCTGCCGATCAGGGTTTTATCCTCCCCCATATCCCGGCCATGGACATAGCTTACATAGTTCAGTTCGCTTGCACCGTAGTACAGGATCAGATCCGCCTCCGGGAATATACGCTGAACTGCCTGCGCCTCTGTGCCGCCAAAGCTCTGGGAGCCGCTCAGGACCAGCCTGACATGCCGGTTTGTCTGTTTTTCCGGCTCACGCTCCCGCTCATACACCTGCTTTAGCGCACGCAGCTTTGCCGGGATCAGGTAGATTCCATCTGCCCGGTATGCTTCCAGCTGATGCTTCCAGAGTCTCGGATCAAACAGATCACAGGCAATCACTGCAGCTCCTGCAGAAAGCTGCGCCAGATACAGGTTCAGATTCCCGGTAAATGCCAGGCTTCCCTGCGCAAACAGACGGCTTTCTCCGCTTATGCCAAAAATCCGGTTCTGGGTTTCAAAATATCCATACCAGCTCTCAAATGTTCGGAACAAAAGCTTTCCGTTGCCGGTTGTTCCGGATGTCATGACCGCCATGCAGGCATTGTCCGGAATTTCTGTCTCAAAAAAAGCATCCGGCACTGCGGTATCCGCCGGAACAATAAGCGGCACCGCCTCGGTTCCCTGACAGGCCAGAAACGACACAAGCTGCTCCAGAATGGAGGTTTTCCGGATTACAGCAAGCTGTTGTTTCCCTCCCTCCAAGCGGAACCGCCTTTGTTGTTCCAACGCCAGATCCACAAGATTTCCGTAGGTATAAACATGGTCAGAAAAAATCAGGGCCTCCCGGTCCCGCTCCACCGACTGCACCATTTCCAGATAATTTTTCATCATTTACTTTTCCTTCTTCCAGGTCTGCCGGCTTTATCTGCGTTCCAGCAAAATTGCGCTGCCAATGCCTCCGGCTGCCGCTGCAGCACAGATGCCATAGTGCCCTCCGCAGGATTCCAGGGATTTTAAAAGATGCAGGATAAGCAGTGCTCCTGAAGCTCCATAAGGATGTCCATAGGCCAGCGCGCCTCCAAACCGGTTGTAGCGTTCCCGCATTCCCGGAAAAGCCCGGTCAAACAGTACATCGATCACCGCAAAGGCTTCATTCACCTCAAAAGCATCCACCTGGTCATAAATAAGTCCGGTCTTTTTCAACAGCTGTTTCACTGCCAGAACTGCTGTTTTCGGACTCATGAGCGGGTCGCCGCCCACAGCGGTCCCAAAACGCAGCACCGCCGCCGGAATCAGGTTATGACGTTTTCCATACTCCTCCGAACAGAGTGCCACAAAAGCCGCGCCATCATGCATCAGACAGGCATTGGCTGCGTTGATCGCGCAACCGCCCGGCAGAAGATACGGCAAACGGTCCATCAGCTTCTGGCTCATGGAAGCACGGATTCCCTCATCCTTGCAGCTTCCCGCCACCGAAACCTGGATGTCCGATAAAAGGCCCTCCTGCGCAGCCTTTGCTGCCCGATGGTGGCTCTCCAGTACCCAGAAATCCTGTTCTTCTTTTGTCACGTGTTCCGATATCGCAGTGCGCTCTGCTCCCTCCAGCATGATCTGCTCTCCATGCTGTCCGGGAGCAAACCGTGCGACCGTCCAGACCTTATCCTTCTCATAATCCGGATGGTTCGGATTCCACATTCTGAGTGGCTGGGTGGATGAGCTTTCCAGTCCGCCGGCAAGCACCAGTTCTGCCAGACCACTCTCGATCTTTGCTGCTGCCTGTGTGACTGCCTCCAGGGCGGAACCACACTGCAGATCCAGAGTCACAGCCGGAACCTCCCGGTCAATTCCTGCAGTCAGGGCCGCAAGGCGGGTCATATTTCCACCCCCGCCCACCGCGTTTCCTCCAAGGATAAAATCAATATCCTGCTCCGCAAGCCGGTATTTTCTGATGACAGCCCTGAGCACCTCCGCCCCCAGGACCTCCGCAGGTACATTCCGGTACATCCGGTCCTTCACACCGATAAAGCTTCGCATTCCTCCAAGGATCCAAACCTTTTCCATGCCCATTCTCCATTTACATACTTTAAAACTGCGGCACAACACGGCGCAGGATCTTTGCGAGGCCGGCTGCCACAAAACACTTTACAACATCCAGCGGAATAAACGGAAGCACCGCCTGTACCATGATGGCCGGCCACGGCTGTTTTGTCACAACCTTCATCTGAACTGCGCCAAACAGGTAAATGACCGGAATTCCCACAAAGATCAGAAACGCGGTCTGGGCCTTTAAATTCTTTACCTTGCGGCAGAACAGTGCGATCAGGATCGCTGCCACTGCATTGCCGTAGCGATATCCTCCGGCCGGTCCAAGAAGCTTTCCAAGAGAACCACCGATCCCCATCACGCTCAAGAGAAGCCAGCTCACCATAATTGCCACAATCTGAAGCGGAGCAAACAGCATACCGATCAGATTAACCACCAGCGTCTGCGCCGTAATGCTGGCAGAGGAAAATGGGAGCGGGATCTTTATGTAGGTAGAAACGATCAGCATGGTCGTCATCAGTGCCATGGTTGTAATTCCGAATGTACTCCAGATCGTTTTTTTCTTTGCTGCTGTTCTTGTTGCCGTATTCATCATTCTGTTCCTCCTTCGTTCTTCTCCTGCAGCTTCATCTGCAGGATGCGTCCCTGGTCTGTGAAAAGCTCTACAGTCCGGCTATGCTCTCCTGTTTTCTGTTCCACCAGTCTTGCCGTTTCCCCACACCGGAGAGGGAGATAAAAACGGACGGATGCCGCGTCACAGCCACCATATCCTTCCAGGATGCGGTTCACCATAAGAAATCCGGGAACGACTGCCGCTTCCCCACGATGGATGAGATTCCCATCCCGGGATTCCTTCAGATAAGTATCAATTGCCTCCCGTGTCACAAGAAATGCTTCGCTCTCTTTCTGCGATGATGGCAGCCTGATATCCCGATGCTGCTTTCCTGTTGTTTCTCGGTCTGTTTCCGTTCCGGATGCTGCATTGACAAGCATCACCCGGAGCTGATCCTCTGTTGTCAGATTTCGGATCTCCACCTCCGCAAGCCTGGCATCCGAACGCAGCACCGTAAGGTCACAGCTGTGCTGCATCTGTCCGGGTGTGTTCCCACCCGCTTCTTTTCCAAAGGAAAAGCGACATGATCCGATCATCCACCCCAGGTACCCCGGCAGTTCAGAAAGTACTTTTTCCAGTATCATAAGCCGTTCCTGCCTCATGTTCTCTGCTCCCTTCCACTCCTGTGCATTTCCTGCTAAAAACGATCCCAGTATAGCAATCCCCGGTTTGATTGTCAACTATTTTTGTGTTTTAGTTAACAATTATCCTGTTTTCTGTTTTTTTCGGAAAATACAGCTTTATGGATGGCTTCTGAAATGGTATAGCTCAGATTCCGGATCCGCTCATCCATGTCCGGCGGTGTAACATAGAGATTCCCAAACTCCGGTGCCAGAAGCTCCCGGATCAGATGATACTGTTCCTCCGGATCCAGTCCTTCCACATACCTTCCGAGCCCGCGTGTCACCCGGTTCTTTTTTAACGCCCCGGTCATGGCATCAACCGTATCGTACACAATGGCCGCTGCGCTCACCACCGTCGGTACTCCGACTGCCAGTACCGGAACTCCCAGACTTTCCTTTGTCAGGCTCTGCCGGTGATTGCCCACGCCAGAGCCGGGATGGATTCCGGTATCGGTAAGCTGAATGGTTGTTCCAAGACGCCGGAGGCTGCGGGCCGCCAGCGCATCTACCGCGATCAGAAGATCGGGTTTTGTCTCTCGTATCACGCCCTTTAAAATCTCTGCTGTCTCCATACCGGTCTGGGCCAGGACTCCGGGAGCGATACCGCTTAACACGGGAAGGCCGTGCGCTTTACAGAACTCTTCCCCATATTCGCCCTGCAGATGCCGGGTCATCTGCAGATTTTTAAGGACCTTCGGTCCTAACGCATCGGGAGTCACATCCTCGTTTCCGAGACCCACAGACAAAATTTTCAATTCTGATTCCTTTTTTCCTGTCAGCTGCCGAATAAGCGCACGCAGACAGCCTGCCAGCTCCCCGGAGACCTCTTCATGATAGCTCTCATCCTGTTTCGCCAGAGCATCTGCCTCCAGGGTCAGATAAGTGCCAACCGGCTTTCCCATAATCCCGGCACCATGCTCATTCAGGATCTTCACCTCTGTCATACAGATATCCGAATTGCTTTCCCGCCATTTTCGCAGTGAAACACCGGAAATCTCCCCGCCATCTCCCGGGAAGCGCTCCCCCTCCTCGACTGCAAGATCTGTACGGACTTCAAAATCCGGAGCACCGCCCGGCAGCTGTCTTTTCCATTCGCTCTCTTTCTTTCTCATAGCCTCTCTGTCCTTCCTGTCGGCATTTTCTGTTTCCTGTATTTTTGCTTTCTCTCTGCTGCACTCCCCTTATTTTTTCGCAAAAATACGCAATTTATGTATTGACATTTTGTGCCGGATTAGGTAGAATGCAATAGTATGTTTACATTGAACTGTCCGTGTCCAGACTTTGATGCAAACCAAAGACTATAAATCATATTTGTTTAATTGGAGGTGCCCAGATTGGCTAACATTAAATCTGCTAAAAAGAGAATCTTAGTAAACGAGACCAAGGCTGCAAGAAACAAAGCAATCCGTTCTAAAGTAAAAACTGCCTGCAAGAAGGTAGAGGCTGCTGTGACCGCTGCTGATAAAGCTGCTGCACAGACCGCTTTAGTTGCTGCTATTTCCGAGATCAATAAGGCTTGCACCAAGGGTGTATACCACAAGAATACCGCTTCCAGAAAGGTTTCCCGCCTCTCTAAAGCTGTAAACGCAATGGCTTAATCATAAGACTGGAATATTATAAATAACACAAAAAAGCTTCGGTTCCTGGGTGTGTGGAGCCGAAGCTTTTTGTGTTTTTCTTTCCATTTCCCTCACATATCCTTATTCCTTTGTGTATTTTTCATATTTTTTCATCAACTTTTTTGTGCTTTTTGACATTGTCTTTCCAGGACTCCCATGTTAAAGTTAAACGCGTAACAAACAAATGTACCTTGATATCATATTATAAGCTGTTTAAAACATAGCCTTGATCAGGCAGTATACCAGACTTATATCATATGCAGGGGTCCCCCCCGGCATCTGAGAAGACTGGGGGAGTATGTCATGTAGGAGGTATTTATTTATGACACTGCTGATCAAAAATATAACGTATCTGGTTACCTGTGACGATGATAACCGCGTACTGAAGGAGGTGAATGTTTTTGTCGAAGATGGAATCATCAAATCCATCGGAGCCGACGTCCAGACAGCGGATGATGTGATCGATGGGTCTCATATGGTGATGTATCCGGGGTTGATCAATACCCACCATCACTTATATCAGACATTCAGTCGAAACTTACCCGAAGTTCAGAACATGGAATTATTCCCATGGCTTAAAACTTTATACGAAATCTGGAAGAATTTAAATCCGGATACCGTCTATTACAGCTCTTTAACCGGAATGGGCGAGCTTTTAAAAACAGGATGTACCTGTTGTCTGGACCACCACTACGTATTTCCGGCCGGCACCGGCATGGACCTTCTGGATTCCCAGTTTGCTGCCGCCGACGCCCTCGGCATGCGTTTCCACGCAACCCGGGGCAGCATGGACTTAAGTGTCAAGGACGGAGGGCTTCCTCCAGATTCTGTAGTCCAGACTGTAGATGAGATCATGAAAGATTCCGAGGATGCGGTACGCAAATATCATGATGCATCCCGCTACAGCATGCATCAGGTTGCGCTGGCACCGTGTTCCCCGTTCAGCGTCTCCTCTGAGCTCTTAAAAGAATCCGCAAAACTGGCCCGCAAACTCCATGTGCGACTGCACACCCATCTGGCTGAGACAAAGGACGAGGAAAATTATACACTGGAGCGCTTCGGTATGCGCCCACTGGAATACATGGAAAGCCTTGGCTGGATCGGACCGGACGTCTGGTACGCACATGGCATCCACTTTAATGATGCAGAGTTAAAACGTCTGGCCGAAACCGGAACCGGTGTAGCCCACTGCCCGATTTCCAACATGAAGCTTTCTTCCGGCATTGCCCGCATCCCGGAGATGTTAAAACTCGGTGTCCGTGTCGGACTGGCTGTAGACGGTTCTGCCAGCAACGACGGCTCTGATCTTCTCGAGGAGCTGCGCACCGGCTTCCTGCTCCACCGCTTAAATTCCAGCAGTGCCGCACCGACCGGCTACGATATGTTAAAGATTGCCACCCGCGGAAGCGCATCGATCCTCGGACGCGATGACATTGGACAGATTGCCGAAGGCATGGCCGCAGACTTCTTCCTGATCAACATGGACCGCCTGTCCCTGACCGGAGCACAGTTTGATGTCAGCTCCATGCTTGGCACCGTTGGATATAAAGGCAATGTAGATTACACGGTTGTAAACGGCAGAGTTGTTGTCTGCGAAGGACGCCTCACCGGCGTTGACGAGGAGAAGATCACCGCAGAGGCAAAGCAGTGCGTAAGCCGCTATCTTGGCCGGTCTTAACAGAAGCTTTCTCCGTTTGCCAGAATGAAATAAAAAGAGCGTATGAATCCTCATATCATTCAGCAGATTCATACGCTCTTTTCATTCGAAAGCTATTATGCAGATTTATACATTGAAACGGAACAGGATCACATCGCCATCTTTGACAACATAATCTTTTCCCTCCAGGCCAACCAGGCCCTTCTCCTTCGCCTTTGCGTAAGTACCGCAGTCTAACAGATCCTGGTAGTTTACGACCTCGGCACGAATGAATCCTCGCTCGAAATCGGAGTGGATCTTACCGGCTGCCTGCGGAGCCTTGGTGCCAACCTTGATGGTCCATGCACGGGTCTCATCCTCACCGGAGGTCAGATAACTGATCAGTCCCAGCAGGCGATAGCTTGCCGCGATCAGCTTGTCCAGACCGGACTCCGTCAGGCCCAGTGCCTCTAAATACTCCTGCTTCTCATCATCATCCAGCTCTGCGATTTCCTGCTCGATCTGAGCACTGATCACGAATACCTCACAGTTATTCTCAGCGGCGTACTTGCGGACCGCTGCAACATGAGGGTTAGATGCACCATCATCGGCCAGATCATCCTCACCTACGTTGGCAGCAAAGATAACCGGTTTGCAGGTTAACAGGTTCAGAGAATTCACAAAAGCCATAACGTCTTCGTCATCATTCTCGTAAGTGGAAGCCAGCTTGCCTTCCTCCAGAATAGCCTTCAACTCTTTTAAGATTTCAACTTCTTTTGCCAGAGACTTGTCATTGAACGCGGACTTGGAAGTCTTTGCGATACGGCGCTCCAGAATCTCGATATCAGAGAAGATCAGCTCCAGGTTGATGGTCTCAATATCACGGATCGGATCTACACTGCCCTCTACGTGGATCACATTCGGATCCTCAAAGCAGCGTACCACATGAACGATGGCATCTACCTCACGGATATTAGCCAGAAACTGGTTGCCCAGGCCCTCACCCTTGGAAGCGCCCTTTACCAGACCTGCAATATCTACAAACTCAATAACCGCCGGGGTTACCTTTTTAGAATGGTACAGATCCCCAAGCAGCTTCAGACGGTTATCCGGAACTGCAACCACACCCACATTCGGGTCAATGGTACAGAACGGATAGTTGGCAGACTCTGCGCCAGCCTTGGTCAGAGAGTTGAACAGGGTACTCTTGCCGACGTTCGGCAGACCCACGATACCTAATTTCATAACAATATATCCTCCTTAGAATACGCGAAAACGTATTTTATCTCAGCTCCTTACAAAAGAAAAGCGAGTTTTATTCCTGTCTACTATAACATAGGTAGAAAAAAAAGTAAATGTACTGTCCTTCCTGCAATATCAAAAAAGAGAACACTTTCATGCTCTCTTTCTATCTATTCCTGCTCTTCATTTTCCTCTCTCTCATACTGCATGATATCTTCCACCCTGCAACCCAAAATCTCGCATAGCATCTCAATCGTATGCGTGGATACATACGCGTTTTTCTTTAGTCGGTTAATCTGTCCGGAGCTGACACCATAATTCTTGATCAGCCGGTACTGGGAAACACCACGCGTTTTCATGGTCTCCCAAAGCGGATCATAATTTATCATGTCCGTCCCCCCTGATTTCCAAATCCCGTAGCCGCCATATCTGTAGCCACAGTCTTATTTCATTAAATCAGTTTGTCCGACATCTGTATATTATCCATAATTGGATATGCGTATGCATCTCTATGTAAAATAACAATATAATGAATAATCAATAGAGTCCGAAGGTTCGGTCAGACCATACAGAAT
>NZ_QUIV01000029.1 GCF_003480315.1 Clostridium sp. AM33-3
TCTGTAGGCCCTCCCCGGAACTTCGGACCCTTTCGTGCTATTCCCTTAAATTGCTATTTTCTAGCTGCACATATGGCATGCGGCGCAGGCAGATGGTGCGGTGGCACATCCGCCCATGGCGGTTTCGCGCAGTTCCGCCGGAAGGCGTTTGCCTACGGTGTACATGGTCTCTAACATTTCATCAAACGGGATGAGCTGGGAGAGACCTGCAAGAGCCATCTCCGCTGCGATCAGGGCGTTGGCTACGCCTGCGGCGTTACGGTTCTGGCATGGGTACTCGACCAGGCCGCCGACCGGATCGCAGACAAGACCCAGCATATTCATGAGTACGATGGTGGCTGCATCGAGGCACTGCTTCGGACTTCCGCCGAAGAGCTCTACGGCGGCGGAAGCCGCCATGGCAGATGCAATACCGACCTCGGCCTGACAGCCGCCCACGGCACCGGCTACGGTCGCGTTTCTCATAGCCAGGTAACCGATAGCGCCGGCATTGAACAGGGCTTTGGTGAGGTCATTATCAGAAAAACTGTGACATTCCTGCAGTGCCAGCAGCATACCCGGGACCACACCGGCGGAACCGGCGGTCGGAGCAGCCACGATGAGGCCCATGGAAGCGTTGGTTTCCAGAACAGCTACCGCGTAGGTGATGGCCTTTTCCAGCACATCGCCGCAGATACCGCGACCGGCTGCCTGGTGGGAAGCCAGCTTTTCAGCTTCGCCGCCGATGAGGCCGCCCATGGAGCGAACCGGAGTCTGAATCGGAGTATGCGCGGATTCCTTCATAATTGCAAGAGCACGCGCCATGCGTCTGCTGGCTTCCTCTTCCGGCATCTCGCCCTCGGTCATTTCTCTTCGGAGCATGATCTCAGAAATCGGGAGATTTTGATTCTGACATAATTCTAAAAGTTCTTTCGCGTTTTTAAAATCCATTGTCTGTTGTCCTCCCTTTCTTTAGATCTGTACGACCATGACATCGCGTACGTTGACATTGTCTTTCAGGTTCTCTGTTACATCCTCCGGAAGCTTTCCATCGGATTCTACGATCGTGTAAGCGGTGTGTCCTTTTGCTTCGCGGAACAGTCGCATGAACGCGATGTTGACGCCGCGGTCGCTTAAAACTTTGGTGATGTGGGCAACAACGCCAGGTTTGTCCTGCTGTACCACGATAATGGCACTGTACTCTCCGGTAAAGTCTACCTTTACGCCATTGATGCGAACGATGCGGACCTTGCCGCCGCCTAAGGATTCGCCGCGGATGGTCATGGTCTGGCCGTTTTTATTGGTCATGGAGATATCCACAGTGTTCGGATGGATCTCGGTTTCGATCTCATTCGGGGTGAAGGTATAAGCCAGGCCGGTTTCCTGCGCAATCTCGAAGGAATTACGGATGCGCATATCGTCGGTGGAAAATCCCATGATGCCGCCGAGGAGCGCCCGGTCGGTTCCGTGACCGTGATAGGTTTTGGCGAAGGAACCATAAAGCGTAAAATCAGCCCGGACAACGTTTCCGCCGATCATTTTCTGAGCCAGAAAACCGATGCGGGCCGCACCTGCTGTGTGGGAACTGGACGGGCCGATCATGTTTGGTCCGAGCACATCGAAAACACTGATAAATGACATGTTAAGCCTCCTGAGTTTCTTTGATGATGAATTTGTGATAAATGGTATCTACAATGACGCCGATGGCGTTATCGCCGGAAATGTTGCAGGCAGTTCCAAAGGAATCCTGGGTGATGTAAAGGGCAACCATGATCGCGCAGATCGGACCGTTCGGATCTCCGGCAGTGGTGCCGAATACCATATAGAGGAACGGAAGCGCGGTCATAATGGATCCGCCCGGAGCACCCGGGGAAGCAACCATGGCAACACCGAGGGTCATGATGAACGGAACAACGGTAGCCAGGCTGATGGGCAGCTGGTTCATCAGGCAGACTGCGGTAGCGCAGGCTGTGATGGTGATCATGGAACCTGCCATATGGATATTGGCGCACAGCGGAACCACGAAGTTACGGATCTGCTCGCAGACACCGTCGTTGGCTGCGCACTGTAAGTTAACCGGGATGGTGGCAGCGGAGGACTGGGTTCCCAGTGCGGTTGCGTATCCCGGAAGCTGATTTTTGATCAGGGTTAACGGGTTCTTCTTGCTGATGGTTCCGGCAACGATGAATTGAATGGTGATGCAGATCAGGTGCATGGCAATGACAACCAGGAATACCTTCCAGAGGATGCCAAGAATTGCAAAGGTCTTGCCGGAAATGGTCATATCCGTGAAGGTGCCGCAGATGTAAAGCGGCAGCAGCGGGATGATAACATTGTGGAGTACTTTGTCAATGATGGAGGAGAAATCCTTCATTGCATTGTACAGGGTATCACCGATCTCTTTTCCACGCATGGAAGAGAGGCACAGGCCCAGGACGAAAGCCAGGACCACTGCGGACAAGGTGTCCATGACCGGCTGGATGGCGATGGTGAAGTACGGGGACAGAGAAACCTCTGCGGTAGCAGCAATCTGGTCCAGCGCGTCAGCACTCATAAAGCTCGGAAACAGGCTTTCCGCAACCAGGAAAGATGCGGAACCTGCGATCAGGGTTGAGCCGTAAGCCAGGGCCACGGTGATGAGCAGGAGTTTTCCTGCGCCTTGGGACAGGTCTGCGATACCCATGGTAACGTAAGCCAGGATCATGAGCGGGATGACGAATTTTAAAAAGTTACTGAAAAATCCGGACAGTGTGACAACAAGACGGCAAAAGCCCTCCGGCAGAAACTGACCGAATAAGATACCGAGGATGATCGCCAGGATCAGCTTTGGTACAAGCCCCATTTTGAATTTCTTTTTTTCCATTTGTAAATTCCCTCCAATAACAAAAATGTGAATCACTTGCTGAAATCTGCAGCAATTATATACAGATTCCATAAAAAATAGCGGTTGACGTCTTCGCAGGAGCATTATATCATGGTAACATAAATGAATCAAATTCATAGTTTTCATGAGTATGTTGAAAATAATTCAATCATAGGGAGGCGTTTTATGGAATTTCGCCAGCTTCAGACCTTTATTCAGGCTGCACAGCTTCAGAGCTTTTCCAGGGCGGCAGTTCAGCTTGGTTATTCGCAGTCGGCAGTGACGGTCCAGATCCGCATGCTGGAAAAGGAGCTTGGAACGCGCCTGTTTGACCGGATGGGAAAGCAGGTGGTATTGACACCGCAGGGACAGAAATTTTTGATGCACGCGAACACGATCCTCTACGAGGTAAACCGTACACGCCTGTCCATGCATGAGGATGAGGAACTGAAAAATCCGCTTCACATCGGCACGATCGAATCGCTGTGTGCGGCCAAATTTCCGGCTATTGTGAGCCGGTTCCGGGAACATCATCCACAGGTAAAGCTTCAGATCACGGTGGGAACCCCGGAAGAGCTGATTCGCATGATGGAGCACGATCAGCTGGATATCATTTATATTTTGGATGCGCCCCGGTGGAGTGAAAGCTGGGTGAAGGCCATGGAAGTGGCAGAGCCGGTCGTATTTGTGGCATCCCCGGCATTCTGGGCACAAAAATACGCAGAATGCGAGAAGAACGGCACAGTGAAATGGAGCACAAAAACAGTTGGGCAGGAAGAAATATCGGTTCGGCAGATAACATTGGACCAGATTTTACAGGAACCATTTTTTTTAACAGAGAAAAATGCAAATTACCGCCAGGCACTGGACCAGCACCTTGCCTCCTGCCACTGCTGCCTGTCCCCGGTTCTGGAAATCAGTGATACAGCCTTTATCATCCAGATGCTGGAGCAGAGCCGCGGTCTTTCGTTTCTCCCGCTGTTTGCGGTGCAGAAGCAGATCTGGGAGGGAACACTTGCTGCTGTGGAGGTGGATGACGTGGAAATATCCATGTACCGTCAGATCTTTTACCACAAAAATAAGTTCAGAACGCGGGAAATGGAGCAGTTCATCATCTTTGCGTCCGAGGAAGAAAACCATTGATGAAAAATTAATCCCATAAACAAAACGGTTATGGTATAATCAATGTTAATTTGTAAATTTATCTGACAGAAAGGCGAAGCTATGAATTTTCTAAAGAAACAGTCCCCGGTGCGGATTATTTCGCTGGGCTTTGCGCTGGTGATCCTGATCGGATCGGTGCTTTTAAGTCTGCCCTGCAGCATACGGGACGGAGTTACGCTGCGTTACATTGATGCCCTTTATATGTCTACCAGTGCGGTGTGTGTAACAGGACTTCTCACTGTAGATGCAGGGGATACGTTTACGCCGCTTGGCCAGTTCTTTCTGGGTATGCTGATCCAGGTCGGCGGTCTTGGGGTGACAGCGGTGGGAACCGGTGTGATCCTGGCCATGGGAAAGAAGATCAACCTGAAGGCCAGAAACCTGATCCGGGAGGCTGGCAATCTGGATTCCGGAAAGGGCGTGATCCGTTTTATCCGGCTGGTATTTCTGACTACGGTTACATTCGAACTGGCCGGAGCAGCATTGAGCTTTCTGGTATTTCGAAAAAACTTTCCACCGTTAAAGGCGGCCGGAGTCAGCCTGTTTCATTCGGTGGCTTCCTTCAATAACTCCGGATTTGACATTCTGGGCGGCGGTCAGAACCTGATTCCGTACCAGGATGATGTACTTTTGAATGTGGTGACCTGCGCCCTGGTTATTTTTGGCGGCATCGGCTTTTTGGTGATCCGTGAGGTCATTGCAAAACGGTTCCGATGGAAAAAGCTTTCCATGCACGCCAAGGTGGTGCTGTTTATGAGCCTGGTGCTGACGGCAGCCGGCACAGTGCTTTTAAAGCTGACAGAGGATATTACCTGGATGGGAGCTTTCTTTACCAGTGTATCCGCAAGAACCGCCGGATTTTCTACATTTCCGCTGGGATCTTTTTCCGGCGCAGGACTTCTGACGGTCATTGTGCTGATGGTGATCGGCGCTTCTCCGGGTTCTACCGGAGGTGGTATCAAGACTACGACCTGTTATGTGCTGCTTGAGGGAATACGTTCTTCAGCAACAAATACATCGGAGAAGGCATTCCGCTATGCGGTCCCGGCTGACGCGTTCCGCAAGGCGGCAGTGATCACACTGCTGGCCATCGGTATTGTGCTGTCCGGAACTTATATTCTGGTGATTTTAGAGCCGGGCGTACCGTTTCTGGATGCGCTGTTTGAAATGAGCAGTGCCTTTGGTACTGCCGGACTTTCGACCGGAATTTCTGCGGGACTTTGCGATGCGGCAAAAATCCTGACCATTCTGATCATGTTTATTGGAAGGCTGGGACCGCTGACGATCGCCTCCCTCTGGTATTTTACCAAGGGTGAGCGGGTAAGCTATCCGGAAGGAAATATCGCGATTGGATAAAAATTGGAAAAGGGCATGGAGGAAAGCAATGTTCAAAAAGAAGAGTAATGAAAAAAACACTTACGGAATCGTTGGTCTTGGCCGTTTCGGACATGCGCTGGCTCTGGAGCTGGCAGCGGCGGGAGCAGAGCTTGTGGTACTGGATAAAGAAGAAGAAAAGGTGCGGGAACTGCGGGAGTATACGGAAAATGCTTACGTAGTGCATGCGCTGGATAAAAAGACACTGTCGGAGACCGGTGTGCAGAACTGCGATGTGGCGGTGGTCTGTATCGGTGAACAGCTGGATATCTCCATCCTGACTACACTGAATTTGGTGAGCCTTGGGATACCGACTGTCATCTCCAAGGCCTCCAGTATGGAGCATGGGGAAATTCTGGAAAAGATCGGGGCCCAGGTGGTTTACCCGGAGCGCGACATGGCAGTGCGTCTGGCACACCGGCTGGAGGCAGTCCGCATGCTGGACTTTATCCAGCTGAGTGAAAAACTGAATATCTCCAAGATGATCATGCCGGAGCGCAGCGTAGGAAAAACCGTGGTGGAGGCCAATCTGCGCGGACGGTTTGGTGTCAACATCATTGCGGTGGAGAATGATGGAAAGCTGATCGAGACCATTACACCGGATTATGCGTTTAAGAAAGGTGATATTGCCTATATTTCCGGAAGCAAGGAGGCTTTAAACAGGCTCAGTGAATGGAATGGAAAAGCATAAGGCAGAGCGCAAAGGACGTGATGATCTCTTACCGCTGTGAGTGGCAGATATGGATTTTCAGCTTTAGGAGGAGATCCTCGCGGACTTCCGGTCGCGGATCGATCATGGGATTTTTGGCTACACGGATCCGGACCAGGAATACTTTGATGCGCTGGATCACTGGTTCTTCACGCGTCATGGCTACCATGTAGATCGGGAAACGGTGACAGTGGGCTGCGGCGTGGTATACGGCCTTGCCACCGGCGTAAAGGCATTTACAAAGGAGGGCGATGCGATCCTCATCCAGCAGCCGGTATATTATCCGTTCCGGGAAGTCATTTTACCAGCTTCCAGACTCTGGACGCGAAATACCAGGACAGCCTGGTGCTGTATACTTCACCAAGCAAAACCTTTAACGTGGCAGGATTTCAGCCGGCAAACATCATCATCCAGAACCAGAAGCTCCGGAAAGCTTACCGGAAAGCAAATGCGGCAGCGGGCTACAGTCAGGGAAACATTATGGGGCAGGTTGCCGTGAAAACCGTGTATACCAAAGGCGCGCGGTGGGTGGATGAGCTTTTGGAGTATCTGACCGGAAACATGGAATATATGCGCACATTTGTGAAGGAGAACTTCCCGAAGGCGCATTTTGTGGAGCCGGAGGGTACCTATCTGACCTGGGTAGATTTTTCCGGCTATGGCTTCACCGATGAAGAGCTCGAGCATCTGATGGTAGAGGAGGCAAAGCTGTGGCTGGACTCTGGCAAGGTATTCGGACCGGAAACAGCACAGTTTGAGCGTTTCAATCTCGCCTGTCCGCGAACCACGGTCGTGAAGGCAATGGAGCAGCTGAAAGCTGCGCTTGATGTGCATGTCAGATGGAACTGAAAATCCAGAATAAAATAGAAAAGGACATTTGACTTTTTTGAAACAAGATGTTAAAATTGTATGGAAAAAGGACATATGACATGTAAAAATCGGTAATAGTGCCGAAAATATGCCGGCTTTTTGAGAAGCTTTGTCCGTATACTTTCCATATTCCAAAGTCTATAATAACAACAACTTCATAAAACAGGTGACGATATGTATATTCTGGAGATGGGTCCAGAGTTTCTACCAACTGCCGTAAAGAGTTGACTACATAGTTACATGAACCGGGGAACCCCGGGAGTTTCATGCGACTGTGTGCTACTCCGGAAAGAAAAAACCAGCAGAGAATTTCGCATGAGCGCGGAATTCTCTTTTTTGTTTTCAGTACAATGTATGGGGATAAGGAACATATAGGAAAGGATGAATAAATATGAAACAGACCTTTGCCCTGAGAGGCAATCTTGTATACACAAAAAAAATCGGAACAATGGAAATCCTTGAGCATCAGTATCTGGTCTGTGCGGACGGAAGGGTGCAGGGAATCTATCCAGAACTTCCCCAACAGTTTTGCGGCATTCCGGTAGAAGATATGGGAGACCGGATCATCATCCCCGGGCTTACGGATCTTCACGTTCATGCACCGCAGTATTCGTTCCGGGGACTAGGCATGGATCTGGAGCTTCTGGACTGGCTGAATACCAACACCTTTCCGGAGGAGAGCAAGTACCGGGATCCGGAATACGCAAGGAAGGCATATGATATTTTTGTAAAGAATTTAACACACGGCGCTACTACAAGAGCCTGTGTGTTTGCCACCATTCACAACGAAGCAACCCTTCTTCTGATGGACCGGCTGGAAGAGGCAGGAATTGCGGCGATGGTGGGCAAGGTGAATATGGACCGCAACAGTCCGGACTATCTGCGGGAGGCTTCGGCAGAGGCATCTGCAAAGGCAACCAGGGAATGGATCCGGGCCGTGGCAGAACGGCATTATGAGCGTGTGCAGCCAATCCTGACTCCGCGGTTTACGCCAAGCTGCAGTGACGAATTAATGGAGCTTTTGCATGATATCCAGAAAGAAACCGGGCTTCCGGTGCAGTCTCATTTATCGGAGAATCTGGGAGAGATTGCCTGGGTGCAGGAGCTCTGTCCGTGGGCAGAATTTTACGGAGATGCCTACGACCATTTCGGCATGTTTGGCGGGAAATGCCGCACCATCATGGCTCATTGTGTTTACTCCGGTGAAGCGGAAATCCGCAGGATGAAGGAGAATGGAGTTTTTATTGCCCATTGTCCGGAGTCCAATACCAACCTTTCTTCCGGTATCGCGCCGGTACGCCGGTATTTAGATGAGCAGATTCCGGTGGGACTCGGAAGTGATGTGGCAGGAGGTACGACGGAGAACCTGTTTGCGGCCATGCGCCATGCCATTCAGGCAAGCAAGCTCCGCTGGCGCCTGAGTGACCAGGGGTTAAAGGCGCTTACGGTTGAGGAGGTTTTTTATCTGGCTTCTAAGGGAGGCGGAGCCTTCTTTGGTAAGGTTGGAAGCTTTGAGCCGGGGTATGAGTTTGATGCGGTAATTCTGGATGACACAAGGCTGGAGCATCCGCAGTCACTTGAGGTAAAGCAGCGACTGGAGCGTGTCATTTATCTCGGTGATGAGCGGGAGGTGGCCGGAAAATATGTGGCAGGCCGGAAAATTTTATAATTTTTATTGAGAAAGAAGTCATGTGACCTTTCTTTCCGGCAGACAATGCGGTTACAATGATGCTATAGGAGGATGTGCCCGTGGATATTTTTCAGAAATTGCCAATGGCAAAACGCAGTGCGATGGAACTGTTGTTTCAGAATTGTACAGAAAAAGTTAAAAATTACATGTTCACTATGGAAGTGGCGGCGGGACAAACTTTTATTCAGGCAGGAGAGCTTTGCCGGAATGCGGCAGTATCGGGTCAGCGTGGTCGCGCTGACAACACTTGCAGCCTGAAACAGACCCGCAGCCAGATGGCAATAGAACAGTGTATCGAAGGCAGATCGTAAGGCGCGCCTGAACAAAAGAAGGTAAAAATCGCGCATTGGATTTTTACAGGCGCTGATTTCAAATGGAGGGGTAAGCAAATGTATGTAGGAAAGAAGGTAACACGTGTAGATGCTCATGATAAAGCAATGGGCAGAACCCGTTATACCGATGATCTGTGCGACAAGAGCGCATACATCATTCGTGTATTGCATTCCACGATCGCGAATGGGCGGGTTATTTCAATTGATACATCTGAGGCGGAGAAGATTCCGGGAGTCGTAAAAATCTTCACCTGCTTCGATCTGAAGGAAAAGCACTATTTTCCGACTGCAGGCCATCCGTGGTCTACGGACCCGTCTCATCAGGACGTGGCAGACCGTCTGATCATGACAGACCGTGTCCGCTTCTACGGCGATGACATCGGTGCAGTCGTAGCAGAGGATGAGGTGGCAGCAGCCCAGGCACTGCGGGCCATCAAAGTAGAGTATGAGGAGTATCCGTTCGTTATGGATGTACAGGATGCCATGAAGGAGGATGCTCCGCAGATCCATGAAAATTACCCGGGCAATGTGTTAAAGCACACCACGATCCGCAAGGGTAATTATGAGGAAGCCATCAGGGAGCCGGGCCTTATCAAGGTAGAGGGCTGGTACAGCACGCCGACCGTGCAGCACTGCCATATCGAGAACTTTATCTGTACTGCACAGATGGAGGGCGAGCGCATCCGTATGCTCAGCTCCACCCAGATCCCGCACATTGTCCGCCGCGTGGTGGGACAGGCACTGGGAATTGACTGGGGCCGTGTGCAGATTATCAAGCCTTACATCGGCGGCGGCTTCGGCAACAAGCAGGACGTTCTGTATGAGCCGCTTTGCGCATGGGTCTGCATGAACCTGGGCGGTCATCTGGTTAAGCTGGATGTGCCGCGGGAGGAAACCTTCGTTTCCAACCGTGTACGCCATGCGATCCGCAGCCATATCGTATCCTGGGTTCGTCCGGACGGAACCTTTGCGGCAAGAAAGCTTGAGGCATTCTCCGACCAGGGAGCGTACGCATCCCACGGACACAGCATCTGTGCAAAGGGTGTTGGTGCATTCCCGCAGCTTTACCCGTGTGACAATATTGAGGCAGATGGCTATACGGTATTTACCAATAAGCCGGCTGCCGGAGCCATGCGCGGATACGGTATTCCGCAGGCTATGTGGGCTGTTGAATGCCACACCGATGATGTTGCGGCAAAGATCGGCATGGACCCGATCGCGTTTCGCAGAAAGAACCTGATGCCGGTTGGCTTTAAGGATGAATTTTCCAAGAATGAGCTGTACAGCGATACCTTTAACCAGTGTATGGACAAGGGCATGGCAGCTATGGATTACGAGCGTAAATATAAGGAATACCAGAATCAGACCGGCGATATCCGCCGCGGTATCGGCATGTCCGTATTCTGGTACAACACGGCAGTATGGCCGATCTCCCTGGAAACCTCTTCCTGCCGTATGGTATTGAATCAGGATGGTTCCCTGCAGGTACAGCTGGGTGAGACAGAGATCGGTCAGGGTGCTGACACTGCCTATACCCAGATGGCAGCGGATGTTGTAGGCGTCCGCCTGGATCAGGTGCATGTGGTTTCCTGCCAGGATACCGATGTGACCCCGTTTGGCACCGGCGCTTACGCGTCCCGTCAGATTTACACCGCAGGCTTCTCCATCCGCCAGACCGGACTGCTGCTGAAAGAGCGCATTTTGAACTATGCCCATGAGCTGACCCGTATGCCTCCGTACAATCTGGATCTTGTGGAGGGCAACGTTGTCCGCGTGACCGACGGACGCGTGCTGATGAGCGTGGGTGAGCTGGCTACTGAGGCTCTGTACAGCGTAACGCACAGCCAGCACATTACCGCAGAGAGTACCGCCCAGATCAAGTCCAACGCCTACTCGTTTGGATGCTGTTTTGCGGAGGTAGAGGTAGACATCCCGATGTGCAAGGTGAAGCTGCTTGACATTGTAAACGTGCATGATGTCGGAACCCTGATCAATCCGGCACTGGCCGAGGCACAGGTACACGGCGGCATGAGCATGGGCATCGGCTTTGGCCTGTCCGAGAAGCTGCTGTTTGATCCGAAGACCGGGCGCGCGTTAAATAATAACCTGCTGGACTACAAGCTGTCCACCTTTATGGACCATCCGAGACTGCGTGCTTACTTCGTGGAAAATCCGGAGCCGACCAGTGCCTTCGGAACAAAATCCCTGGGTGAGCCGCCGACCTGTCCGGTTGCTCCGGCCATCCGCAACGCGGTTTATCAGGCCACCGGAGTGGCAGTCAATGACGCGCCGGTGAACCCGCACATTCTGTTTAAACGGTTTAAAGAAGAAGGTTTGTTCTAAGGAGGTTACATTATGTATGATTTAAAGGCGCTTTACGAAGCGGAGAGTGTAGAGCACGCAGTAGCGCTCCTGATGGAACATCCGGAAGCGCAGATCATTGCCGGAGGCAGTGATGTGCTGGTGCAGATGCGCGAGGGAAAACGCGCAGGAAAAGAGCTTGTCAGCATTTACGGGATCGACGCCATGCGAGGCGTATCCTTTGAGGAGGACGGTGCCATCCGCATCGGCTCCCTGACCAGCTTTTCCCATATTACCAAGGATCCGATCATCCAGAAATATATCAACGTACTCGGCGAGGCAGTAGACATGGTGGGCGGCCCCCAGATCCGCAACATCGGTACCATCGGAGGAAACACCTGCAACGGCGTGACTTCCGCTGACTCTGCCTCAACCCTCTATGCATGGGACGCGATCGTGGAGATCACCGGACCGGAAGGAGTACGCCGGCTTCCGATCCACGATTTTTACATCAAGGCAGGCAAGGTGGATTTGAGACCGGGCGAGCTGCAGACTGCGATCATCATTCCGAAGAAAGCTTACGAGGGCTATTTCGGACATTATATCAAGTATGCAATGCGCAACGCCATGGATATCGCCACTACAGGATGCTCGGTGAATGTAAAGCTTTCCGAAGATAAAAAAACAATTCTGGATGCCCGGATTGCTTACGGCGTAGCCGGTCCGGTACCGATGCGTGCCCCTTCCGCGGAAGCAAAGATCCGTGGAAAAGAGACGGGCAGAGCGGCAGTCAAAGAGTTTGCCCAGGCAGTTCTTGAGGATATCAATCCGCGGGACAGCTGGCGAGCTGCGAAAGATTTCCGTGAACATATCGCGACGGTACTGGCAGAGCGCGCCCTGTGCGAATCCATCCGTCTGGCTGGAGGTGAAGTCCATGAGTAAACAGTATAAGCTGCTTTCCTGCACCATTAACGGAAAGAAAGTAGAAAAAATGATCGATGTGCGCGCGTCCCTAACCGATGTGCTGCGGGATGATTTCCGCCTTACCAGCGTCAAGAAGGGCTGTGAGGTAGGAGAGTGCGGAGCCTGCAACGTCCTGATCGACGGCGAGTGTTTCAATTCCTGCATTTACCTGGCTGTGTGGGCCGAGGGCAAGGAAATCCTGACCCTGGAGGGCCTGGCAGGCCCGAACGGCGAGATGTCCGACATCCAGCAGACCTTCATTGATGAGGCCGCTGTCCAGTGCGGATTCTGTACCCCGGGCTTTATCATGAGCGCAACGGAGCTTTTACAGTCCGGAAAGGAATATTCCGATGACGAGATCCGCAAACTCCTGTCCGGCCACTTGTGCCGCTGCACCGGATACGAGAATATCTTCCGCGCAGTGAAGAAGACCATGCTGAGACGGCTTGGAAAGGATAAGGAAGCAGACGAGGTGTAAAATAGAATTGAGAAAATTTCTTGATAGGTCATAAAGATTATGCTAATTTAAAATACGTGACCACTCAGATATTGAGTTAAGCCCAGACGGACAGGCGGGTCAGAAGCTGAAAGTGGGAAACCACATTATTGATTGGGTTAGGAGCCCAAATTTTATAAGTCGATACGCTACATGCGTATGTTATCAGTGCAAAAGGCACGTCACTTGTGAAACGGTCAATAAGAGCTTCTGGCAAAAGCAGAGCAGAAAACTGGGGATTAAGGTCACCGTTTTTCTGCCTGTCAAAGGGACAGAGACATTTAAAGACAAAAACAGCTACAGCAGGTGATGGAATATGCCGTCACCTGTTTTTTTATACCAATTTCAGGGACGGCTGCGGGGAAATACAGGAAGCCATGGGAAGCGAGGAAGAGGGCTTTATCACAGCAGACTTTGATCTGGACCGGCTGATGGAAGACCGTCTTTCCTGGGGACTGTTCCGGGACAGACGTCCTGAGATGTATGGAAAAATATGTTCCGTAATCTGAACAATCAGGAAAGCTCTCAATCATTGCCAAACGAAAAAGAATGCAGTACAATAAAACGGTACGAAAGAATGGCATAAGGAGAGCGTAAAATCATGAAAAAACAAAAGACTGGGAACAACGGCTTTACGCTTGCGGAGCTTTTGATCGTCGTTGCGGTCATCGGAGTTCTTGTGGCGATATCCATGCCTGTTTTTGCAGGACATCTGGAGAAAAGCCGTGAGACGGTTGATCTTGCCAATGTGCGCTCCGCTTACTCGGAAGTGATGACGGCTGTGATGACTGAGGATACAGCAAATTACTCCAGGACAGTAAAATTGAAACAGAAACGGGATAACTGGAATGCCTATGATCCCGTTACGGTTGCTGGGATCACGCATTCCAGGGATGAGGGTAATACGGAGCACTGGATCGGGATCCCTGTTGAGAATGGAAAATGTACGCTGTCATATATTCCGGATTTCGGAATGAAGGTAATATGGAGCGGAGCAGGCGGAAATGATACACCGCTTCCTTTTCCGTATAACGATGATCTGCATGGAGCACTCGACAGAACCGGTATACTGGATGAGCTGAAAAACCAGAATAAGACTTATTTTGAAATAGATTCTAAGTGTCCAAAGTCTGATATGCTGACAAGAGTTAATGAGGAAATCCGGAAGGAAGGCAGCAGCAGTCTGCTGGGAACCGGAACATGGGCCTATATGGGAAGTCCGAAAAATGCATCCAGTCGGTATTTGTTCTGGACATCTATGGATACCAATCAGGTTGGTGCAGGAAAAAAAATTCCGGTCATAGTCAGCAAAGTAGATGGTGGTTTTTATATTTCTGAAACGACAACAGCTGCAAGAAAGAAGGACGGAAAGACGTACGTTGCAATTGCGGATCATATTGCAGACTTTTCCCCTTATACATCCGGCAAAAAATATGACAGTCTGGAAGATGCCTACAATGCATATCAGAAGCTGCTGGCGGATGGAACCTATGAAAAAGCATCTTGACATCCGCACGGTTTTTGGTATATGATGAATTTAATAAAGGGGAGTAACCTACGCTGGTAATCTGCGTTTGTGATGTCGTCAGTACGATGGAAGCATCCGGTGTCACAAAGAAACGGTGAGACTTTTATTGCATTATTATTGTGCAATAAAGGTCTCTTTTTTATTGAAAAACCTTCATTGCATAAGAAATACAGTTGATAAATGCTTAGACAGAGGAGGCAGAAGTGATGAAAGAATTTTATCAGCAAACGGTGAAAGAGGTTCTGGACCGTGTGGAAAGCAGAGAGACAGGCCTCACCAGTGAGCAGGCCGGAAAATCCCGGGAAAGGTGTGGCTGGAATGAACTTGCAGAGGGGAAAAAGAAAAGTATCCCGCAGATTTTCCTGGAACAGTATAAGGATTTTCTGGTACTGATCTTAATTGCATCGGCCATTATATCCGGTATGCTTGGCGATGAGGAAAGCGCGGCCGTGATCTTGATCGTGATCACGATCAATGCGATCCTGGGCACTGTGCAGACCATAAAAGCGGAGCAGTCTCTGCAGAGCTTAAAGAAGCTTGCAGGACCGCAGGCCAAGGTACTGCGTGATGGTTCCACGATCCAGCTTCCGGCAAGAGAGCTGGTGGTTGGAGACGTGATCCTGGTGGAAGCAGGCGACATGATCCCGGCGGACGCAAGGCTGATTGAAAATGCAAGTCTTAAGGTTGATGAGAGTGCTCTTACCGGAGAGAGCCTTGCGGTCGAAAAGAGCTTAGAGGCTATTTTGGCAGAGGCTCCGCTGGGAGATCGGACCAATATGCTCTTTTCCGGCAGCTTTGTGACATATGGACGCGGAAAGGCGGTAGTAACGGACATAGGAATGCAGACGGAGGTTGGAAAGATTGCAGGACTTTTGAAGTCAACTTCCGAAAAGCAGACTCCGTTACAGGTGAGCCTGGAAGAGTTTGGAAAGAAATTATCCGTTTTGATCCTGGTATTCTGCGGGATGTTATTTGCGATCAACGTATTTCGCGGTGAAAAGATCAGCAGTGCATTCATGTTTGCCGTAGCACTGGCGGTTGCGGCAATTCCGGAAGCGTTAAGCTCGATCGTAACCATTGTCCTTTCTTTCGGAACACAGAAGATGGCAAAGGAGCATGCGATCATCCGAAAACTGCAGGCAGTGGAAGGTCTTGGAAGTGTTTCCGTTATCTGCTCGGATAAAACAGGAACACTGACACAGAATAAAATGACGGTTGAGGATTACTATGTAGAAGGAAAACGAATCCCGGCAGCAGAGATTGACATAGCAGATCCGGCACAGAATTATCTTCTGGAGTGCAGTATTTTATGTAATGATTCGACGAATGAAAACGGAGTGGAGATCGGGGATCCGACAGAAACCGCATTGATCAATTTGGGAAGCCGGTGCGGAATCGAGGCCGCAAGCGTACGGAACCGCTATCCGAGGGAAGGAGAGCTTCCGTTTGACAGTGACCGCAAGATGATGTCAACACTTCACAGGATAAACGGTGAAAACCGGATGATCGTAAAAGGAGCAGTCGACCGTCTGCTGGAGCTGACGGAACGGATTTGGACAAAAGACGGAATCCGCGAAATCACAGAAGCAGATAAAGAAACCATACAGCAGCAGAACCGTGATTTTTCAATGGAAGGCCTGCGTGTACTGGCATTTACCTATCGCGAAATTCCAAAGGAGCATGTATTAACAGCAAAGGATGAGGCTCATCTCGTATTTCTTGGCCTCATTGCCATGATGGATCCGCCGAGAGAAGAATCAAAGGCCGCCGTCGCAGAATGCATCAAAGCAGGAATCCGGCCGGTCATGATCACAGGAGATCATAAAATTACGGCAGCGGCCATAGCAAAAAGAATTGGAATCCTGCATGATTTATCGGAAGCCTGCGAGGGTGCGGATATCGAGAAAATGAGTGATGAGGAGCTGAAGGATTTTGTCCCGGATATATCTGTGTATGCAAGGGTTTCCCCGGAGCATAAAATCCGTATCGTCCGTGCATGGCAGGAAAAAGGAATGATCGTTGCAATGACCGGAGACGGTGTGAATGATGCTCCGGCGTTGAAGCAGGCGGACATCGGTGTTGCAATGGGAATCACCGGGACCGAGGTGGCAAAGGATGCTGCCGCCATGGTGCTTACCGATGACAATTTTGCCACCATTGTAAAAGCAGTAGAAAATGGACGAAATTTATATCGAAACATTCAGTATGCGATCCAGTTCCTTTTGTCGGGAAATTTTGGAGCAATTTTAGCGGTTCTGTATGCATCAGTCGCAGGACTTCCGGTTCCGTTCGCACCGGTACACCTGTTGTTTATTAATCTTCTGACGGATAGCCTTCCGGCCATCGCACTTGGCGTGGAGCCTTCTGACAGTGATGTGATGAATGAGAAACCAAGATCTGCGGACGAATCAATACTGACAAAAGATTTCCTCGGCAAAATCGGTCTGGAGGGCTTTGTGATCGGTGCGATGACAATGATCGCATTTTTGACAGGATATCACCAGGATGGCGCACTGCTTGGCAGTACGTATGCTTTCGGAACACTTTGCCTAGCACGCCTGTTCCATGGATTTAACTGTAAGTCGGATCATCCGGTTATCTTTACAAAACGGTTCTTTAACAATCCATGGCTGCAGGGAGCCTTTATGCTCGGCGCAGTACTGATCACCGCAGTATTGACCGTTCCCGGCCTTCATCGTATATTTCAGGTGGAGACTCTCAATCCGGGACAGCTCGGCTGCGTATATCTGTATGCCTTTGCCAGTCTTCCGATCATTCAATTGCTGAAGTGGATTCGTACGAAATTAGGAAAAAGTGGAGAAAGATAATGGATTTCAGTAAGCTATCTATGAAAAAAATTCGGGAACTGATCATTTTCACAGCACTGCTGGCAGCTGCGTTGTGGAAATTTGAAGTTGTGATCGATGTGCTGAAAACAATATGGGGAATCATATTCCCCTTTGCACTGGGAGGCGCAATTGCTTTTGTCATCAACGTGCCGATGAGCTTTCTGGAAAAGATGATCTTTGGGAAGATCAAAGCCGGAAAGAAAAAAAGTAAAAAGCTTGCCAGACCGGTAAGCCTTCTTCTGACTATGATACTGGCTGTCGGTGTCATGGTACTGGTGATGTTTGGCGTGATCCCGCAGCTCACTCGTACTATGGGAACTCTGATGATGAGCATTGCTGATTTTATTCCGCAGATGCAAAGCTGGATTCGGGATTTTTCACATAATAACCAGGATATTATGAATTATGTAAATCAGATCCAGTTTCAGCCAGATCAGGCCATTCAGTGGGGGATCAGCATTCTTGGCAGCGGAGCGGGAAATATGATGAGTACGACCATGTCAGCAGTGAGCTCGATCGTCAGCGGACTTGCCACCTTTTTCATTGCGTTTTCCTTTGCCTGCTATATTCTTTTTCAGAAAGAACAATTGCACATACAGATAAGAAAGGTATGTTTTGCGTTTCTTTCCAAACAGAAAGCAAATGCACTCCTTAAAATCTGTTCCCTGATTTATCGGACATTTGCCAATTTCCTTACAGGACAGTGCTTAGAGGCTGTGATCCTCGGAAGCATGTTTGCCGTCACGTTAAGCATTTTGAAAATGCCCTATGCACTGCTGATCGGAACCCTGATCGCCTTTACTGCATTGATCCCAATCTTTGGCGCGTTTATCGGATGCGCATTGGGCTGTTTCCTGATTTTTATGGTAAGTCCGAAACAGGCAATGCTGTTTATCCTTGTATTTCTGCTGCTTCAGCAGATTGAAGGGAATCTGATCTATCCGCATGTGGTCGGAGGTTCCGTCGGACTTCCGTCCATCTGGGTCCTTGCTGCAGTTACCATCGGCGGAAATCTTATGGGAATTGCGGGGATGCTCATCTTTATTCCGCTTGCATCCGTTTGTTATACTGTTTTCAGGGAAGTTGTGTATCTGCGGCTGAAGGAAAAACATATAAAACGGGTGACAGCGACAGCGGTGGAAGAATATACCGCGCAGGAATGGATGGATACGGAAAAGAAATTGCAGGAAGGAGCGGAGAAATGACAAACGAAATGGAATCCCACAAGGAAAAAGCAGTATATTATATCCTGGACAGCTGTACCCGCTGCGGGCGATGCGCTCAGAAATGCCCGCTTCATGCGCTGGTGCCGCGTCAGGGACATTATCGGATCGATTTACGTTTTTGCGATGGCTGCGGGATCTGTTATGAGATCTGTCCGATCGGGGCGGTGGCCATCCATATGGATTTTGATCCGCAGACATGATAAGATGACGAAGTAATGAAACCATACAGCGTACGAAAGAGAAAGCACATATGACACTGACACAATTAAAATACATTGTAGAGACTGCAGAGGCCGGGACCATCAGCAGGGCGGCGGAGAAGCTGTATATTTCTCAGCCCAGTCTGACGGCGGCCATTCGGGAACTGGAGCATGAGTTTGGCATTACCATCTTCCAGAGGACCAACAAGGGAATTCTGCTGACTTCCGAGGGGGAGGAATTTCTCGGTTATGCCAGACAGGTCATCACCCAGACAAGCCTTATGGAGGAACGTTATTCCGGTGTGGCCCCGGTGCGTCATCAGTTTTGTGTCTCTACCCAGCATTATTCCTTTGCGGTGGAGGCCTTTGTGGAGCTGCTGAAGACTTACGGAGGTGAGACTTACGATTTCCGGATCCGGGAGACCCAGACCTATGAAATCATTGAGGATGTGGCAAAGCTGAAAAGTGAGATTGGGGTGCTCTATTTAAACCAGTTCAACGAGAATGTTCTGCGAAAAACCTTCAAGGAACATAATCTGAAATTTGAACGGCTGTTTCGGGCAAAGCCTCATGTGTTTGTCGGATCGGGAAATCCGCTGGCCAAGCGGGAAAAAATCACCCTGCAGGATCTGGAGCCATATCCGAGGCTTTCCTACGAGCAGGGAGATCACAATGCGTTCTATTTTTCCGAGGAGATTTTAAGTACGCTGGAGAGCCGGAAAGACATCCGGGTCTGTGACCGGGCAACATTGTTTAACTTGCTGATCGGCCTGAATGGCTATACCATCTGCAGTGGTGTGATCAATGAAACCCTGAATGGCAGGGACATTGTAGCGGTGCCGCTGGAGGCAGATGATTATATGGAAATCGGATATATCACGCATAAACAGGTGGTGCCGGGGAAATTTGCTGCTCATTATATAGAAGCACTGAAGCGGTTCGCGATAGACTAAAACTATGGCAAACCGCTTTTTTTCGATATTTTACAGGGAATGAAAATGCGGGTATCATAAGAGCCATGAATAGCAGATATGACAGGGGCGGCCAGAGAAGCATGGAATGGCTGCGCACAACATCAGATAAGGAGACAACAACATGAGCAAAAATACCCCGTTTCGTTATGATTATGTAGGAAGCTTTTTAAGACCGGAGCAGTTAAAGAAGGCACGCGCTGAGTATGAGACAGGAACCATCACCGCAGAAGAATTAAAGAAGGCAGAAGACGCAGCCATCACCGACCTGGTGGAGAAGCAGAAGAAAGCTGGTTACCATGTGATCACCGACGGTGAGTTCCGCCGCGCTACCTGGCACCTGGATTTCATGTGGGGATTCAACGGTGTGGGTCACAGCGCCACTGAAGAAGGACTGCCGTTTCACGATGAGGCAGCCAAGATTGATGATACCTTTCTGACCGGAAAGATTTCTGTGGGACATCATCCATTTGTGGAGCATTACAAATTTGTGAAGGCACTGGAGGATGAGAATACCGTAGCAAAGCAGACCATCCCGGCACCGGCCCAGTTTTTCGAGCAGCTGGTAATGCCGATGAACATTGAGGATACCAGAAAGATTTATCCGAATGATGAGGAACTTATTGCAGATCTGGTAGCCGGATATAGAAAAGTCATCGCGGATCTCTATGCGGCAGGCTGCAGAAACATCCAGCTGGATGACTGTACCTGGGGCTGCTTTGTGGACCCGAAGGCAAGAATGTTCTTTGGAACCGATGATGCAGGACTGGAAAAACTGCAGAAGGAATTCCTGGAAATCAACAATCTGGTGATCGAGGGACAGCCGGAGAATCTGGTCATCAACACCCACATCTGCCGCGGAAACTTCCATTCTACCTGGGCCTGCACTGGTGCTTATGACAAGATTGCGGAGCTGGTATTTGGAAAGGAAAACGTCAATGCCCTGTATCTGGAGTTTGACGATGCGCGTTCCGGCGGATTTGAGTGCCTGAAGCATGCTTCCGAAGATAAAAAGGTTGTTCTGGGCCTGATCACAACAAAATCCCCGAAGCTGGAGGATAAGAACGCTGTGATCGCGCGCATCCATGAGGCGGCAAAGTATGTACCGTTAGACCGTCTGTACTTAAGCCCGCAGTGCGGATTCGCTTCCTGCGAGATCGGCAACAAGCTGACCGTGGAAGAGCAGTGGGCAAAATTGAAACTGGTAAAAGAGATTGCAGAGGAAGTGTGGGGGTAAGAAGTAACAGCATATAGCAGATAAAATGTCATGTCTGCATAAAACACAAAATCGGCAGGTCAGTCGCGAAAACTGGTCTGCCGGTTTTTGTGTTCATTCGGTATTTTCTTATGTGAAAGATGATGCTGTCTGCAGATTAGTTTGCAGCAGTAGTCTCCTCAGCTGCTTCCTCAGTGGACTCAGCCTCGTCAGAAGACTCTTCAGCCTCCTCGGAAGACTCCTCAGCCTCAGATGCTTCATCGGACTCAACAGACTCGTCTTTTGCCTCCTCGGAAGATTCCTCGGCCTCGGTGGACTCTTTAACGGTAGTCTCTTCAGCAGTGGTCTCAGCTACAGTAGTCTCTGCAGCAGTGGTCTCCTCTTTGGTACCGCCGCAAGCGGTGATTCCCATAGCTACCATAGCAGCAGCTACAACAGCGATCATGGATTTGTTAAATACTTTCTTCATCATAATTTTTTCCTCCTCTGTCCGGGATTCCTCTCGAACAAACACATACTATAAAGGGAAAATGTGACCAAATTGTGTTTAAAAAATAAAAAAATATGAAAAATCTTATCAAATTATTAAGGAAAATGGAAATTGTTTTGTATTTCCAGACAATGTCACAGAAATGAAGAGGTACAGATGGTGTTTTGAAAATAGATATACAATATTAGGAAGAACATGCGTTCGCAAATGCTATACTTTTTATTGCCCATGTGCTATAGTAGGTTGAGGAAGGCCGTTTCGGTCAATGTCCTATTTATTACCTGTAGCTATGATTTCGGAGGAATCATTATGGACCATTTTAAACTAGTATCTGAATACGCCCCAACCGGTGACCAGCCCCAGGCCATTGCCGAACTTGTGGAGGGCTTCCGGGAGGGCAATCAGTTTGAGACGCTGCTTGGAGTTACCGGTTCCGGTAAGACTTTTACCATGGCCAATGTCATTCAGGCATTGAACAAGCCTACTCTGATCATTGCCCACAACAAAACGCTGGCGGCACAGCTTTATGGGGAGATGAAGGAATTTTTTCCGGAAAATGCCGTAGAATATTTTGTCAGCTATTATGATTATTACCAGCCGGAGGCCTATGTGCCCTCCACGGACACCTATATTGAGAAAGATTCCGCCATCAATGACGAGATTGATAAGCTTCGCCACTCCGCTACGGCAGCTCTTTCCGAGCGGAAGGATGTGATCATAGTGGCTTCGGTTTCCTGCATTTATGGTCTGGGCTCTCCGATCGACTATCAGGAGATGGTCATTTCTCTTCGTCCGGGCATGGAGAAAGACCGGGATGAGGTGATTCACAAGCTGATCGATATTCAGTATGCCCGCAATGACATGGACTTTCACCGCGGTACCTTCCGGGTGCGGGGAGATGTCCTGGAGATCTTTCCGGCCTATTCTGACAGTGTGGCCTACCGGGTGGAGTTTTTCGGAGACGAGATTGACCGCATAATGGAGATTGACACGCTGACCGGCGAGGCAAAGCTGCAGTTGAATCACATTGCTATTTTTCCGGCTTCTCATTATGTCGTGCCGAAGGAGAAGATGCAGCTTGCCACAGAAAATATTCTGGAAGAGCTAAAGGAGCGGGTGACTTTTTTTAAGAGTGAAGATAAGCTGCTGGAGGCGCAGCGTATTTCCGAGCGTACCAACTTTGATGTGGAGATGATGCGGGAGACTGGCTTTTGTTCCGGCATTGAGAACTATTCCCGCCACTTAAACTTCGGAAAGCCCGGAGAGCCGCCGTGGACGCTGATCGACTATTTCCCGGATGATTTTCTGATCATCGTGGATGAGTCCCATATCACGCTGCCGCAGGTACGCGGCATGTATGCGGGTGACCGCTCCCGCAAGACCACGCTGGTGGATTACGGCTTCCGGCTTCCTTCTGCGCTGGATAACCGGCCGTTAAACTTTACGGAATTTGAGAGTAAGATCGATCAGATGATGTTTGTATCCGCAACGCCTGGCCCTTATGAGGCAGAGCATGAGCTTATGCGGACAGAACAGATCATCCGCCCGACAGGACTTCTGGATCCGGAGATTTTTGTTCGGCCGGTAGAGGGTCAGATTGATGATCTGGTGAGCGAGGTCAATAAAGAAACAGCAGCTCATCATAAAGTGCTGATCACTACCCTGACCAAGCGGATGGCTGAGGATCTGACAGACTATATGAAGGAGCTTGGCATCCGGGTTAAGTACCTGCATTCTGATATTGATACGCTGGAGCGGGCGGAAATTATTCGCGACATGCGGCTGGATGTATTTGATGTTCTGGTGGGTATCAACCTTCTGCGAGAAGGTCTGGATATTCCGGAGATCACGCTGGTAGCCATTCTGGATGCAGATAAGGAAGGTTTCCTTCGTTCGGAAACTTCCCTGATCCAGACGATTGGCCGTGCAGCACGAAATGCTGAGGGTCATGTGATCATGTATGCAGACACCGTCACCGATTCCATGCGGGCGGCCATTGATGAGACTAGCCGACGCCGCCAGCTCCAGCAGGCCTACAATGAGGAACATGGCATCACGCCGACTACCATTAAAAAGGCCGTGCGTGACCTGATCGCAATTTCCAGGGCGGCAGAGAAAGCACCTTCCGCAGATGAAAAAGATCTGGAATCCATGAGCGCAAAGGAACTGAACAAGCTGGTAAAGGAAATCCAGAAGAAGATGCATCAGGCAGCTGCGGAGTTAAATTTCGAGGAGGCAGCCGTGCTGCGTGACCGGATGCTGGAGGTGAAGAAGGCATTGCTGGATCTGGAAGCCTGAGTTTACCGTTTACAGGCAATGTCTGCAGTTTTTGAAAAATATTCCGATAAAAATGTACCCTTATTGACAAAAATTATCAATAAGGGTATATTTTTTTTACATAAGCTACGAACTGCTAAGCAGAAGGAGAATATTTATGAAATTAAATGAGGGCATCATAGGTCACACCTATCGTGTGGAAGGCGTGGCCGTAAACGAGACTATTACCAGACGTCTGGAGGCTCTTGGAGTCAACAGCATGACTCCGGTAACTCTTTTAAATAAAAAAGGAAGCGGTTCTGTGATCTTTAAGGTACGCGGAACCAGACTGGCTGTGGGCAAACGCATCAGTGACGGCATTGAAATTTCAGAGATGGAGGTGGAGAACCATGGCTGAGGACAGAATACAGACGGAGCAGAAGCAAAGACCGGCCGGACTGAAGACGGAAAAGAAGCAGACCGGACAGAATCTTCGTGAAATACGGGTTGGCTTTGTCGGTAACCCGAACTGCGGAAAAACAACCCTGTTCAATGCATTTACCGGAGCCAATTTAAAAGTCGCAAACTGGCCCGGGGTTACGGTGGAACGTGTGGAGGGGCATACCAGCTATAAAGGCCGTTCCATCAAGGTGATTGACCTTCCGGGCATCTACAGCCTGACTTCCTATACCATCGAGGAAATCGTGACAAGGCGCTGCATTGAGGACGGTGAGGTGGATGTGATCATTAACGTAGTTGATGCATCTTCCCTGGAACGAAATCTGTATCTGACCCTGCAGCTGCTGGAGCTGAAAAAACCGGTCATCCTGGCACTGAATATGATGGATATTGTAGAAGAGCGGGGAATGGAGATTGACCTGCACCGTCTGCCGGAAATGCTGGGAGGTATTCCGGTGGTCCCGGTTTCCGCAAGAAAGCGTACCGGACTGGATGTGCTGATGCACGCGGTGGTCCATCATTACGAGGAGGGACCGCAGGGCGTTGTGGTGCGTTATGATGATGCACTGGAAGAAAAGATCAGCCAGATCGAGGTGATCCTGAGGGCAAAATACGGCGAAATGGAAAATATGCGCTGGCATGCGGTTAAGCTTCTGGAGCAGGACCCGGAAGTGATGAAAGACCATCCGGTGGATATCAGTCATATTGCGGAAAAAAACTACGAAAAAGATATCATCAATGAGAAGTATAATTATATAGAGGAAGTCATGGACGAATGCATGATGGGACGCGAGGAAAAATCAGCATCCACAGACCGCATCGATTCCTGGCTTACCCATCCGGTGTTTGGTGTACCGATCTTTCTCGGAATTATGGCGCTGGTCTTTTTCCTGACGTTCACGGTGGGAGATTTTCTGAAGGGATACTTTGAAACCGGCCTGGAATGGCTTTCCGGAGCGGTGCTTGCGGCTATGCAGCATGTGCAGGCATCTGACTGGCTGATTTCCCTGGTAGTAGACGGAATCGTAGCAGGTGTAGGCGGCATTTTAACCTTCCTGCCGAACATCTTTATCCTGTTTCTGGCTCTGGCGTTCCTGGAAGACAGCGGATACATGGCCAGAGTTGCCTATGTTATGAATGAGATCATGGGCCGTGTGGGGCTCTCCGGAAAGGCTTTTCTGCCGATGCTTCTGGGCTTTGGCTGTACGGTTCCGGCCGTCATGGCATCCCGTGCGCTGGCAACCGAGCGGGACCGCCGCCGCACCATTCTCATTACACCGTTCATGTCCTGCTCGGCAAGACTTCCGATTTATGTACTTTTTTCGGAGATGTTTTTTAAAGAGCATGCTATGATGGCGGCTTATTCCTTGTATGTGATCGGACTTTTTGTAGCGATTACCATTGCGTTTATCCTGCATAAACGAGAAAAGAATAAGGACGAGGACACGCTGCTGATCGAGCTTCCGGAATACAAGACACCGAATGCAAGAACCGTGACCATCTATGTATGGGACAAGGTGAAAGATTATCTGACCAAAGCCGGAACCACCATTTTTGTGGCATCCATTGTGCTCTGGTTTGTCTTAAACTTTGGCATTCATGGTTATGAAACGGATGTGACCAGGAGCTTTGCGGCGGCCCTGGGACGACTCCTGGTTCCGATCCTGAGGCCTGCAGGTCTTGGTACATGGCAGATCGCAGTAGCTTTGATTTCCGGCCTGTCTGCGAAAGAGGTGGTGGTGTCCAGCTTTTCCGTGCTCTATGGCATCAGCAACATCAACTCTGCGATGGGAATGGCTGAGCTTTCCAGGGTACTGGGAATTGCCGGATTTGGAATGGCAAATGCCTATGCGCTGCTGGTGTTCTGCCTGCTGTATTCCCCGTGTGTGGCTGCAGTGGGAACGATCCGGCGTGAAACCGGGTCATTAAGATTCACGATGCAGATGGTTCTGTTCCAGCTTGCGCTGGCCTGGGGATTTGCCGTTCTGATCTTTCAGATCGGAAGCCATATCCTTTAAGAGAGGACAGCGGTTCCCACCAGCTCCGGTGCGTTGGATACAATTTTCAGGCTTCCGTCCTTGCGGGAAAAAAGATAGACCTGGTTGGAAAGCTGTTCCTCCGGGGATACCTCCTGCCGGTTGATGGAAGTGACCATGGAACTGAGCGCTTCATAAGAAGTGTCCGGAAGATTCGGAGTCAGAAGGACTTCGTGGACACTGGATGGCAGCAGGATTAAGTCTGCCTGAAGGTGGTCTGCGAAGTCCTTCAGTACGTTCTGGTAGACGAGACAGCTGGCGCCGTACAGACCGTTGCTGTTGCTGAGCACATACAGTGGAGCAGCATCTTCAGATTCGAGGAGTTTATTGATCAGCTCCGGATCATAATGTTCTCCCATGTTTTTGCGCGCGATCTCCCGCAGCAGATCTGACATGCTCTGGATCTCGGCGGGGTATTCCAACGGTGTGTTGTGGCTTGCAGCTTCCCATAAATCGTTTACGGAAATATTCCAGCGTTTCATATGTTCCTGATGAATGAGGGCGGTCATCTGACCGGCCTCATTGCGTTCCAGGGAAATAAAAAATACGATGGAAAGGTCAAGATAGGGAAGATGAGGCAGATCCTTTAAGAGCACCTGATTGGATGCGGTGTGAATGAGCCGGAACATGATCCGGGAGCGGAGCTTGGAGAAATGGTCCAGAGCATCTGTCTGGAGAAACGATGGAGTAGGAGTAGCGCGGTAGAGACGTAAAATGTCGTGGACAATCTCGTGAATATCCGTGCCGCGCTGATACTGTTCATAATAGGGATTCAGATAGATCGTGGGGGCAACGGAACAGTCAGGACTCTGGATCGTCAGACCGTCCAGGGTAACACCGTTATTTTTAGGGAGAGGCCGGAGCATGAACTGATAGGAATCACCCAGAGCCTCCTGAAGCTGACTGGTCACTGTTTCAAGAAAAGTTTCGTATACCATAGAATACCTCCGTTGACTGTTTCTGCAGGTTTCCCGAACGGGTACACAAAAAAACTGCAGAAATATAAATATAGATAATATGTAACAAAAATGGAAATAAAACAGATGATAAAGAATGTTTGGAAAAACAGAAATTTATCATGAAATTATGGAAATGGTAGTTTCATTATAAGGGATACCCTGCGTGATAGCAAGCGAAATTTAAGAAAACATTTCCTTGTGGGGAAGTGGAAAACAGGGTACAATATTTGATGGAATGTCAGAGAGTGTTCCGGCCATTGTGCATGGCCATGAAAAAAGTAAGGAATTATCAGAATATGAATCATATTGTAAAACGAATCGGAATTTTAACCGGTGTATTTGCTGCGGCGCTCTGCGTCTTTTTTTTGGCGAATAACCGATGGAACAGCGGCCAGGACCAGGCCGTATATATGGATATGGAAGCGGCATCGCTTCCCAGCATCACCGTGCAGATGCTTGGCCGTGATATGAACCGGCTGTATGGATACCGTCAGGAGATGAACACAACGGCTGCCGGAGAGAATCTGACGATCCTTCCTGAGGATCGTGCACTGACGGTGGATATTACCGGCGGTGGAGTTACCGGGATCAGCTACGAGGTCCGCAGCATGGACCGCGCACGCCTGGTGGAGCGCACAGAGGTGTCGGACTGGCAGCAGACCCAGCAGGGAATTGCAGCTACTCTGCCGATTCAGAATCTTCTCACAAAGGAACGGGAATACCAGCTGATAATTCAGCTTGATACAGAAAATTATGGCTCTGTGTATTACTACACCAGGATCCTCTGGACAGATTCTGCGCAGCATGCCAGGGATATGGTTGATCTGGCAGCAGATTTTTCCATCAAGACCTTTGATTATGAGCAGGCCAAAAGCCTGACCACATATCTTGAGACCAGTCCGTCGGAGGATAACAGTACCTTTGGACATACCTCCATTCATTCCAGCTTTTCCCAGCTGACCTGGGGAAAGCTGAATATGCAGCCGGAAGGCAATGTGGAGATCCGCTTAAAAGAACTGGATGGCGTGATGTGCGGCGTACAGCTTTCCTATCAGGCAAAGCGGCAGGGAGATGGCGCAGAGGAAACGTATGAGGTCGAGGAAGATTTTACCCTGAAATGGAATGAGCTTCGCATTTACATGATGCAGTATGACCGGACAGTAAATCAGATTTTTGCAGGTGATCGCAGTGAGTATTCCGGAAAGCGTATCCTTCTTGGCATCACGCAGGATGACCGCGTAGAGCTGGTAAAGAGCGCCGGCGGAAAGACCCTGGCGTACCGGGTGAACCGGGATCTCTGGAGCTTTGAGCCGGAAGACCGTCGTGCCGTGAGGATTTTTTCCTTCCGCGATGATGACAGCACAGATGTGCGGAGCAACTACGACCATCATGATGTCAGGATCCTTTCCGTGGAAGATGACGGCGATGTAGATTTTCTGGTATATGGTTATATGAACCGTGGAAATCATGAGGGTGAGAATGGGATTGCCGGATACCATTATACGGCAGCCGGTAATGCACTGGAAGAACGATATTTTATTCCGTATTCCGGATCCTATGAGCAGCTGGCGGCAGATCTTGACTGTCTGGCTACTCAGACCGCCGGCGGCATGCTGTATCTGTATGTGGATCATGCCATTTACGGGATCGACATGAACAGCCGGGAGAATATGGTCGTTGCAGATTCACTCACGGATGGAACCTTTGCTGTCAGTACGGATAAGAAGCGGATCGCATGGCAGGAGGGAACGCTCTATGAGTCCCGTATTTTGCATCTGATGGATTTAGAGACAGGTGAAAACCGTGAGGTTCGCGCTTCAGATGGAGAATATGTCCGTACTCTTGGCTTTGTAGGACGGGATCTGGTGTATGGCACATCCAGGGAGGATGACATCTGGCTGGTGAATGGCCGGACTGAGAACCTTCCTATGTACAGTGTCCGCATCATCAATGACCAGATGGAGGAGGAAACCAGCTACGGTAAATCCGGAACCTACATTTCTGAGGTTACGGTAGATGAAAGCCGTATTCATTTAAAACGTGTCACGAAAACCGGACCGCACACCTATGCAGACAGTCCGGAGGATACCATCGTCTGCAATGTGGACCTTGGACATGGAAAACTGGAAGGAATTGGATGGTATGCATCACCGGAAAAAGAACGTGTTTACTTTGTGGAACTGGCGCAGGAGCTGAAGGGTGGGCGCAGTATCCGTTTCCAGGCTCCGAAACGGGTAAGCTTCGAGCAGTCTGACCGTCTTGAGTTAAAGTCCAATGCCCAGCTTTCCGATATGGAGTTTTACGCATACGGAAGCGGCCATCTGTTAAAGGTGACATCCGATTTTTCCGAGGCACTGCAGCTGGCATATGATCAGATGGGGGTTGTCACAGATAAGGACCGCAATATACTGTGGAACCGTGTCAAGCGCGGTAATATCCGGAATATCCGTGACCCGCAGTCTGCCTTTGCTCCGCTGGCACGTCATCTGGATACCTTCACGGAGAGTCAGGTTTATGAGAATGAAAACCTGGTGGTCCTGAATGCCCGCGGAAGCAGCCTGGCACAGATGCTGTATTTTATCGATCAGGGAATTCCGGTGGCCGGTTATATGGGGGAAGGACAGTATCTGATCCTCTGCGGTTTTGACCAGTACAATGTAACCGTGTTTGATCCGCAGAGCGGGGAACTTTACAAAGCAGGATTGAATGACAGTACCGAGTACTTCCGCGTGAGGGGAAATGATTTCATCTGCGCGGTGAACCTCCGGTAATGCGTTTTTCCTTTACAAAACGGGAATCTGTGGTATAATCATTAAGATTTAATAAAAATGTAAAGTTTTACTTTTCCTATAGAGGTGTGTAATGAATCAGTATATTATGAAAGGCGGCAATCCGCTGGTAGGAGATGTTGTGATCAGCGGAGCAAAGAATGCCGCGCTTGGTATTCTGGCAGCTTCCATTATGACAGATGAGGAGGTTGTCATCGAAAATCTTCCGGATGTACGTGATATCAATGTGCTTCTGGAGGCAATCCAGGAGATTGGAGCGCAGGTTGACCGTATCGATCGTCATACCGTAAAGATCAACGGATCTACCATCCATGAGGTATCGGTAGATGACGAATACATCCGCCGCATCCGTGCTTCCTATTATTTTATCGGTGCGCTTCTCGGCAAGTACAAGAGTGCCCAGGTACCGCTTCCGGGAGGCTGTGATATCGGCAGCAGACCGATCGACCAGCATTTGAAGGGCTTTCGGGCATTGGGAGCCAGAATCGAGATTGAACGTGGAGCTGTTCATGCACATGCGATTGATTTGGTAGGTGCCCATATTTATCTGGATATGGTTTCTGTGGGCGCGACCATCAACATCATGATGGCAGCAGCCATGGCAGAGGGCATGACCATCCTTGAAAATGCGGCAAAAGAGCCTCATGTCGTAGACGTGGCGAACTTCTTAAACAGCATGGGAGCCAATATCAAGGGAGCCGGTACGGATGTCATCCGTATCCGCGGTGTCAGAACTCTGCACGGGACCGATTATTCTATCATTCCGGATCAGATCGAGGCCGGCACGTTTATGTGTGCGGCAGCTGTGACCCGGGGTGATATTACCGTAAAAAACGTGATTCCGAAGCATCTTGAAGCAATTTCCGCAAAGCTGATCGAGATCGGCTGTGAGGTGATCGAGGGAGATGACGAGGTACGCGTGGTCGGACGGCCGAAGCAGTGCTCAACCAATATCAAGACACTGCCATATCCGGGCTTCCCGACCGATATGCAGCCTCAGATGGCTGTGACGCTGGCTTTGGCAGAGGGAACCAGCATGATCACTGAGAGCATTTTTGAGAACCGCTTCAAATATGTGGATGAACTGGCACGTATGGGCGGAAACATCAAGGTAGAGGGCAATGTAGCTGTCATTGATGGCGTAAGGGGCTTTACCGGGGCACGCGTGGAGTCTCCGGATCTTCGCGCCGGAGCGGCACTGGTACTCGCAGGTCTCTCGGCAGAAGGATATACCGTGGTGGATGAGATTGGCTACATCCAGCGCGGATATGAAAAATTTGAGGAGAAGCTTCAGGGACTTGGTGCAGCCATCGAGATGGTGGATTCTGAGAAAGAAGCACAGAAGTTCCGCTTAAAGATTGGATAATTGCTGCAGGCTGTCTGTTTTATCAGGATAGGATGAACGGACAGCCTGTTTTGCTCTATACGGATCGATCTGGAGCAATTTGGTAAGAATTGTAAGCAAATCGTTAAATTCTGTAGGGAAATTGTTAGGTTCCGGACACAAACTGTACACGTTTTTCTGGTAACCTGTAAGTAATCAGATAAGAAATCGTGATATATGGATCAGTAAATCCGAAGGATGCAAAAGGAGGATGATATCAGTATGAAGTTATGGAAAAAAAGTTTAGCCGGTCTGATCGGCGCAGCGCTGCTTACAGCACTTGCTGCAGGAACTGCCCTGGCAGCAGAGAGCAGGACCAAAATTACCAGTGTCAGCATTACCATTGATTCTGACATCGCAGTAGGAGACAGCGGCGGAAGTGTTACTGCTACCGCAAACGGCAGCAATTATGATGTAACCGATGTTGACATTGTAAATGACGATGGCGAGTGGGTCGACGGAGATGTTCCGAGAGTTGAGATTACTCTGGAAGCAGACAGCGATTATTATTTTGCTTCCATGGCGAAATCCAAGGTTTCTTTAAAGGGAGATAAGGCAACCTATGTTTCTTCCAGAAGAGAAGATTCCAGCTCTACCCTGATCATCACTGTGAAGCTGGATGATCTGGAAGGAACCATGGAGATTGATAATGTATCCTGGGAAAATGACAATTCTCCGATTGCAACCTGGGAAACTACCTCAGGAGCAGTCAGCTATCAGGTGCGTTTATACCGCGGCAGCAGCTCGGTAGGCAGTGCAGTCACTACCAGCAGCGAGTATTACAACTTTGCTTCCAGTATTACCAGAGAGGGTGAGTATTACTTCAAGGTTCGCGCAGTAAACAGCAACAGCAAAAAAGGAGACTGGTACGAATCTGATTACATCTATGTGGATGAGGAGATGCTTGCAAACATCAAGGCCGGCAACTATACAACCGGCAATACCTCTTCCGGCAGTACGGCCAATACTCCGGGCGGAAGCACCCAGCAGGCAGCCTGGGTCAAGGACAGCGTAGGCTGGTGGTATCGCTTTGCTGACGGCACTTACCCGACAAACGGCTGGCTGCAGATCAACGGCCAGTGGTACTGCTTTGACAGTGTGGGCTATATGCGTACAGGCTGGATCCAGGCAGGAGACGGAAATTACTACTACTGCGACCTGACCAACGGCAACATGCTGACCAATACCTGGACTCCGGATGGCTACTATGTCAATGCCTCTGGTATATGGGTAAAGGGCAAGACCAGATAAAAAAGATCAAAAAGCAGGAAAGTCCTTGACAGTGGACAGGGAATCTGTTAAGATATGACACGCAGCTGTGATCTATAGCTGCGTGTTTTTGTTACCATTCAGATCGGGGAAGCGCCTCTGGCGCGTCCGCTGATAAATTGAAAAGTGCGTAATCCCTTATTCAGAGTGATGGAGATACAAAGGATCTGTGAAGTCACGGCAACCCCATACGAAATGCTACTGGCAGGAGCGTGCGGAAGGTGCCAACCTGAGCGAGAAATCGAGCAATAAGAGGATTTGATCGAATCAGAAATCAAGTCCGCAGCGTTGCTACGGACTTTTCTTTTGTTTATTTATTATTATTCTAAGGAGGATTTTCATGGAAAAGTTACTGTTTACTTCCGAGTCTGTTACCGAGGGACATCCGGATAAAATGTGCGATGCAATTTCTGATGCAATTCTGGATGCGCTGATGGAAAAAGACCCGATGAGCCGTGTTGCATGTGAGACCTGCACCACCACCGGCCTGGTTATGGTCATGGGTGAGATTACCACCAACGCGTATGTTGACATTCAGAAGATCGTGCGCGAGACCGTACGTGAAATTGGTTATGACCGCGCGAAATATGGATTTGACTGCGATACCTGCGGCGTGATCGTAGCGCTGGATGAGCAGTCCAAGGATATTGCACTGGGTGTGGATACCGCACTGGAGAAAAAAGAGAACACCATGGACGATGACGCACTGGATGCCATCGGTGCAGGTGACCAGGGTATGATGTTCGGTTTCGCAACCAATGAGACCGAGGAGTACATGCCGTATCCGATTGCCCTGGCACACAAGCTGTCACGTCAGCTGACCAAGGTCCGCAAGGATGGAACTCTCCGTTACCTTCGCCCGGATGGAAAGACCCAGGTTACCGTAGAGTACGATGAGAACGGCAAGGCAAAGCGTCTGGATGCAGTAGTTCTTTCTACCCAGCATGATGAGGAAGTAACCCAGGAACAGATTCATGCAGACATTAAGAAATATGTATTTGATGAGATCCTTCCGGCAGAGATGGTAGACGCTGAGACCAAGTTTTTCATCAATCCGACCGGACGTTTCGTGATCGGCGGACCGCACGGAGACAGCGGCCTGACCGGACGTAAGATCATCGTAGACACCTATGGCGGCTACGCACGTCACGGCGGCGGCGCATTTTCCGGTAAGGACTGCACCAAGGTAGACCGTTCCGCAGCGTATGCAGCACGTTATGTTGCAAAGAACATTGTTGCGGCAGGACTGGCTGATAAGTGTGAGATCCAGCTTTCCTACGCAATCGGCGTGGCCCATCCGACTTCCATCATGGCAGACACCTTTGGAACCGGTAAGCTCTCAAATGAGAAGCTGGTTGAGATCATCCGCGCAAACTTTGATTTAAGACCGGCCGGTATCATCAAGATGCTTGATCTGCGCCGTCCGATCTACAAGCAGACCGCAGCATATGGCCACTTCGGTCGTACGGATCTGGATCTTCCGTGGGAGAAACTGGACAAGGTGGATGTTCTGAAGGCATATCTGTAATAGAAAATATACGACAATAGAAAGGACCGGAAGTCCGCTGCGGCGGATTTTCCGGTCCTTGCCTGTTTTTGATTTTTTATGATTCCGGAGCTACGATCTTGGCAATCATACGATTTGGCAAACAGACGATCAGTTCTCCGTTCATGGAGACTTTGCCCTGATGCACGCACACCTTGTCGGGACAGGAAGCTTCACTGACCCATGCAGCACCATTCTGGATGATCAGATGGTTGGTGCCGCCGTTTGCGCCGTCTATGATGAGATCAGCATCCTGATTTAAGTCCAGTGTCTGGACAAGGTGGCCGTCTACGGTGATTTCGACCCGGGCGGCCGGCTGCCTGTGCATGGCCTGATTAATCAGAAATCCGGCGGAGGCAGCCGCAAGAAGGATCAGGACCAGAATGATTTCCCGCTTTTTTTTTGTCATGGGATCTCTCTTTCTAAAATGATAGGATAATGATATAATGGTTAAAGATTCTGAACTGGATAATCCGGACAGAAGTCAGAGCTTTTTCGTGTTTGAACTATAGCATAGAAGCAGGGAGATGTCAAATTGGAAAACAGAAAACCTGGTCAGAAGCGCAGAATACGGGGCCATGCGGATAAAGCCGCCTTATATGGCCTGCTTATTGCCCTGGCTTTTATATTCAGCTATGTGGAGGCGCTGATCCCGCTTCCGGTTCCGGTGCCCGGTATCAAGCTGGGCCTTGCAAACCTGGTGAATGTAGTGGGGCTATATACAGTGGGGGCCGCAGGAACCCTGGTGGTCGGGCTCCTTCGTATTGTGATGGTGGGCTTTACGTTCAGTAATCCGGGCAGTATGCTGTATGCACTTGCGGGCGGCATCCTAAGTCTTGCGGTTATGGCGCTTGCAAAAAAAATGGATTGGTTTGAGAAAACCGGAGTCAGCATTCTTGGCGGTGTGTTTCATAATATTGGACAGCTTTCCATGGCAGCCTGGATCACAGGGACAGCGGGGGTATTTACATATCTGCCGGTGCTTCTGGTGACCGGTGTCATCACGGGAGGAGTCATTGGCCTGCTTGGCGGCCTGGTGACAGAACGTATTGCGCCGGTCATTCAGCGCATGCGCCAGTAAATCTGCAGCGTCGGCATAAAAAATTGTAGACAGGACAAAGATTATTCTATGGAACTGCAGACAAAAACGGATTATACTGAAAGAAATATATAAAAACATGGGGAATGGGGAGGTTATATATGGTTTACACAGCAATCAAGAAACTGGTGCAGTATGGTCTGGAGACCGGTCTGATCACAGAAACAGACCGTATTTATGCAACAAATCAGCTTTTGGAGGCATTAAAACTGGAAGCCTATGAGGAACCGGAAGATCCGGTAGAAACAGGAAGCCTGGAGGAAATCCTGAGAGAACTTCTGGACTATGCCTGTGAGCAGGGTCTGATCGAAGACAGCATTGCCTATCGTGATCTGTTTGACGCGAAGCTGATGAACTGTCTGATGCCGCGTCCGTCCGAGGTGGAACAGATTTTCTGGAACCGCTATCAGGAGGGCGGTCCGGAGGCGGCTACCAATTATTTTTATAAACTCAGTCAGGATTCTGACTATATCCGCAGATACCGGGTCTGCAAGGATCAGAAATGGGTGACCAGCACACCGTATGGAGATCTGGATATCACCATTAATTTATCAAAGCCGGAGAAAGATCCGAAGGCTATCGCGGCTGCCAAGCTGGCAAAGCAGAGCGGCTACCCGAAATGTCTGCTTTGCATGGAGAATGAGGGCTACGCAGGTCGTCTGAACCATCCGGCCAGAAACAATCACCGTATTATCCGCATCACGGTGAATGAGAGCCGCTGGGGATTTCAGTATTCCCCATATGTATATTATAATGAGCATTGTATTGTCTTTAACGGGCAGCATACCCCGATGAAGATTGACCGCTCTGCGTTTGTGAAGCTGTTTGATTTTGTAAAACAATTCCCGCATTATTTCCTGGGATCCAATGCCGACCTGCCGATCGTTGGCGGCTCCATTCTGAGTCATGATCATTTTCAGGGAGGTCATTATACCTTTGCCATGGCGCGGGCCGGCATGGAACAGAAGTTTACCATGCCGGGCTTTGAGGATGTGGAGGCAGGAATCGTGCACTGGCCGATGTCTGTTCTTCGTCTTAGCGGTGAGAATCCGGACCGCCTGATCGATCTGGGCGAAAAGGTGCTGACAGCATGGCGCGGTTACACTGATGAGGCAGCGTTTGTCTATGCAGAGACAAACGGAGAGCCGCACAACACCATTACTCCAATTGCGCGCAAAAACGGAAACTGCTACGAGCTGGATCTGGTGCTGCGCAATAACATCACAACGGAAGAATTCCCGCTGGGCGTCTACCATCCGCACCAGGAGCTGCATCACATCAAGAAGGAAAATATTGGTCTGATCGAGGTGATGGGACTTGCGGTGCTTCCGTCCCGCTTAAAGGATGAGCTGGCGAGGCTGGCCGATGCGATCATAGAGGGCAGTGATATCCGTGCCGATGAGATGCTGGCAAAGCATGCAGACTGGGTGGACGAGTTTAAGCCTCATTACGCGTCCATTACGAGAGAAAATGTGGACGATATCTTAAAAGAAGAAGTCGGAAAGATATTTGCCCGGGTTCTGGAGGATGCCGGTGTCTACAAGTGCACGCCGGAGGGCCGCGAGGCATTTGGACGGTTCCTGGCCACGGTCGGATTCCAAAAAAATGAAAAAATATAAGTATTTATAATTCTTTCAATATGACGGTTCTTCTGTCGGAATGTTTGTCTGACAGAGAACCGTCACTTTATTTTGTTCAAAATATGCTTTCGAAAATAATGAAAACCGGTAACCACAAGAAAATGATTGTGAAACAGGCAATGAAAATGGTGATTGTAATTGTGAAAAACACGCGCTATATTACAAAATCATAAAAGCTGCACAAGGGAGGATGTCATCATGGAAAAACAGCAGAGCGAAAATGTGCTTCAGCAGAAAGAAAAACATCAGAGAAATGCGGCAGATTTACTTGTGGAATGTCTGCAGGAGGAAGGTGTGGAATACATATTCGGAATCCCAGGCGAAGAGAACCTGGCAGTGATGAATGCGATCGATCAGTCCCCGATCCGGTTTATTACCACACGCCATGAGCAGGGGGCTGCGTTTATGGCAGATGTATATGGAAGACTGACTGGTAAGGCGGGGGTTTGTCTGGCTACGCTGGGACCTGGCGCAACCAACCTGGTAACCGGTGTGGCAGATGCAGACGGTGATGGAGCGCCATTAGTGGCTATTACCGGACAGGTGGGAACGGAGCGCATGCACATTACCGGACATCAGTTCCTGGATCTGACAAAGATGTTTGAACCGATCACCAAGCGTACCAAGATGGTGGTACGCCCGGATACCGTGGGCGAGATAGTACGTCTGGCGTTCAAATACGCAGAGAGTGAAAAGCCGGGAGCAACCCACATTGATTTGCCAGTGAATGTAGCGAAAATGCCGGTTCCGGAAGGCGAAAAGCCACTTCACAAAAAGACCGCACCGAAGGAATACGCGGAGCTGGATACCGTGCAGGATGCGGCAGGTATGATCTTCCAGGCAAAGAATCCGGTGATCCTGGCTGGAAGCGGCGTAGTAAGAGGACATGCATCAAAGGAACTGACAGAGTTTGCCACAAAGCTGAAGATTCCAGTCATCAATACCATGATGGCAAAGGGCGTGATCCCGTTTGACAATCCGTATTCCATGTGGACCATAGGCATCCCCCAGAAGGATTATCAGAACAAGATCATGGAAGAAGCAGACCTGGTTATCGCTGTGGGCTATGATATCGTAGAATACGCGCCGGCCAAGTGGAATCCGGAAGGAAAGATTGATATTGTTCACGTTGATATGCGCCCGGCTCATATCAATAAGCTGTATCAGCCGGAGGTGGAAGTGGTAGGGGATATTGCAGATGCCCTGGTACAGATTGGAAGAAGAACCTCCAGACGTCAGGAACCGGAGCGTGCCCTGGAAATCAAGCAGATGATGGTAGAGGAGCATGAATCTTATGCTTCTGATGATTCTTTCCCGATGAAACCGCAGAGGATCTTAAGTGATGTACGCAGGGTCATGGGTCGTGAGGATATCGTAATCTCAGATGTAGGTGCCCACAAGATGTGGATTGCCCGTCATTACAACTGCTACGAGCCGAATACCTGTATTATTTCCAATGGTTTCGCGACTATGGGAATTTCCGTGCCAGGCGCGATCGGGGCAAAGCTGGTATATCCGGAGAAAAAAATTCTGGCTGTGTGCGGGGACGGAGGATTCATGATGAACTGCCAGGAATTTGAGACGGCCTTGCGGGTAAAGGCACCCTTTGTCACCCTGATCTTCAACGATTCCAGCTATGGCCTCATCAAATGGAAACAGATGGACCAGTACGGAAAGAGCTGCTGTGTAGATTTTACGAATCCGGATTTTGTGAAGTTTGCGGAAAGTATGGGGGCAATTGGTTACCGCATCACAAAAGCAGAAGAGCTGGTGCCAACCCTTGAAAAGGCATTCGAGCAGAATGTTCCGGTTATCATTGACTGCCCGGTGGATTATGCGGAAAACACAAAGCTGACAGCGCACCTGAAAGAACTGATGGAGAAGCTGTAACAACATAAAATAGATACTGAAAAAAGAATGCTGGGTTTCCAACATTCTTTTTTTGTGCTATGATGAACTGGTCTGTTCAAAAAAATAAGAAAGGTCAGAAAACATGAATCACGGAAAAAAAACGTTTCTTCTTGCATTGGCTTCGGCAGTTGTTCTGTCCGGCTGTTCAGGCAGCGGCCAGCAGATGACAGCGTACGATGCCCAGTATCTGGATTATTTTGATACGGTAACCAGCATCACGATCTACGCAAAGAATGAAGCAGAGTTTGAACAATATAAAAGCCTGGCAGAAGACACCATGAAAAAGTATCATGAGCTGTTTGATATTTATGATAATTATGATGGTGTCAGCAATATCAAAACCATCAATGACAACGCGGGGATCGCGCCGGTTACGGTAGATCCAGAGCTTATCAGTCTGCTGGAATTTTCCAGACAGGAGTATGAGAAAACCGGCGGAAGGGTCAATGTGGCAATGGGAAGTGTGCTTTCCATCTGGCACGAATACCGGGAAGCAGGCCTGAAAGACCCTTCCCGGGCACAGATCCCGGATATGCAGAAGCTTCAGCAGGCGGCACAGCATACAGATCTGGAACAGGTACAGATTGATCCGCAGGCCTCAACGGTGTATCTGCCGGATCAGGAAATGAGCCTGGATGTGGGAGCCATCGCAAAGGGATATGCCACAAAACGACTGGCAGAGACACTTGAGGAAGCAGGGGTGACGTCTGCGCTGTTAAGCCTTGGCGGCAATGTGGAAACCATCGGGACCAAGGCGGATGGAAAGCCATGGCGCGTTGGGGTTCAGAATCCGGATACCAGCGCAGCACAGTCATATCTGAAGGTTGTGAATCTGAATGACAGCTGCCTGGTGACCAGCGGGACTTATCAGCGTTATTATGAGGTAGACGGTGTGCGGTATCATCACATCATCAATCCGGATACGCTGATGCCATGGAACAAGTATGATTCTGTGAGTATTCTCTGCGGGGACAGCGCACTGGCAGATGCGCTTTCCACGGCAGTTTTTAACATGGACCCGGAGGAAGGAAGGGCATTTATCGAGGCGCAGGATGGTGTGGAGGCACTGTGGGTGTTTCCGGATGGAACGGAGATGGAGAGCAGTGGCTTTGGTGCTTATGTGAGTCAGTGATGCTTCGGAAATACAGAAAACATACATGAGGGAATGAAAAGTCGAGGACAATAAAATATGGAAGCAAAAACAAGAAAAACAGCAGGACACAGCGCAATGCTGCTCCTTGCGGCCCTGGTCTGGGGGATTGCCTTTGTAGCCCAAAGTGAGGGACTGAATTATGTAGAAACCTTTACCTTTAATACCTGCCGGTTTCTTCTTGGCGGAGCAGTACTGATCCCGTGTATTTTTTTCATGCATGGAAGAAAAGACAGTATATGGCAGACATTGTCTGAAAAAGAAAAGAAAGAGCAGACCCGTATGGGCATCATCGGCGGCATCTGCTGTGGCTGTGTGCTTTGCCTGGCAAGCTGTCTGCAGCAGTTTGGTATTGGGCAGACTACGGTGGGAAAGGCCGGATTTATCACGACTCTGTATATCATCATCGTGCCGTTTATGGGCCTGTTTTTAAAGAAAAAGGCCGGCATTAATATCTGGATCAGTGCAGTGATCGCGGCTGTGGGGATGTATTTTCTGTGCATTACGGAATCCTTCTCCATCGGAGCGGGAGACCGGCTGGTGCTGATGTGTTCCGTGGTATTTTCCGTGCACATTCTGGTGATCGATTACTTTTCTCCAAAAGCAGATGGCGTGGTGATTTCCTGTGTGCAGTTTTTCACCGCAGGCGTACTTGCCTGCGTGCTGATGCTGCTATTTGAGCATCCATCTATGTCTGCAGTCATTGCGGCAGCAGCACCGATCCTTTATGCAGGCGTGATGTCCTGCGGTGTCGGCTATACCCTGCAGGTCGTAGCCCAGAATGGTGTGGATCCGACTATAGCCTCCCTTCTGTTAAGTCTGGAATCCGTGTTCTCTGTTCTGGCCGGATGGGTGATCCTGGGACAGAAGCTTTCCGGAAGAGAGCTCTTTGGATGCGCACTGGTATTCGCAGCGGTGCTGCTGGTGCAGATACCGACAGAAAAGCTGTTTCCATGCAGGAAATAAAAATTTAAAGAATAACTAATAGAGTCCGAAGGTTCGGTCAGACCATACAGAATAA
>NZ_QUIV01000003.1:0-180194 GCF_003480315.1 Clostridium sp. AM33-3
TTTGGGCATAAAGCAGGGCTGCCGCCCAGCAAAAAATATTTGCTAGTGCGACAGCCCCATTTTTGTTTTCAGTTCAGTTATGAGAAGAACAGTCTGTTCACGGCACTGAAGATACCGCGGATGGAAGACCGGGTGATGTTGGAGCTTACGCCGACACCGTAGGTCACCTTGCCGCTGTCCTTGTCCATTAAGTGGATGTAGGATGCTGCCTGTGCGTTGGAGCCGGAGTTCAGAGCGTGCTCGTTGTAGTCCAGTACCTTGATCTGGACGCCGAGTGCTTCTTCCAGGCCGCGCTGTACCGCATCGATCGGGCCGTTGCCGACGCCCTCGAAGGTTTTCTCCATGCCGTGATCGGTATAGGTAACCTTGGCAAGGGTTGCAAACTCGCCGTCTGCAGACTCGGTATCGGTGATCTGGCACTTGCGGAAGTGGATCGGCTCTTTCTTGTCCAGGTAATTCTTGCGGAACTCTTCCATGATCTGCTCCGGAGCAACCTCACCCTGCTGCTCGGAAATCTTCTGGATGACATCCGCGAATTCTTTGTGCATGCCCTTCGGCAGCTTGAAGCCGTAGAAGGTATCCATAACGAAGGCTACGCCGCCCTTTCCGGACTGGCTGTTGATGCGGACGATCGGCTCGTACTGTCTGCCAATATCGGACGGATCGATCGGAAGGTACGGAACCTCCCAGTACTGGCTGTTTCTCTCATGGAGAGCCTGTAAGCCTTTGTTGATGGCATCCTGATGGGAGCCGGAGAATGCAGTAAATACCAGTTTTCCTGCATACGGATGACGCGGATCGATGGTCATCTTGGTGCAGCGCTCGTACACCTCTGCGATCTCACGGACGTTCTCAATGTCCAGCTTCGGATCGATGCCCTGGGAGAACATATTGTAAGCAATGTTTAAGATATCCACGTTACCGGTACGCTCACCGTTGCCGAACAAAGTTCCCTCGACACGGTCTGCGCCTGCAAGAAGTGCCAGCTCGGTTGCTGCCACGCCGGTGCCGCGGTCATTGTGCGGATGTACACTTAAGATCACGCTCTCGCGGTTCTTGAAGTGCTTGTGCATCCACTCGATCTGGTCTGCGTATACGTTCGGAGTGTTCATCTCCACGGTAGATGGCAGGTTAAAGATGATCGGCTTCTCCGGAGTTGCCTCGCCCCAGGTATCCTGGACTGCGGTGCAGACTTCCATTGCGTACTCAAGCTCGGTGCCGGTAAAGCTCTCCGGGGAGTACTCTAACATTAAGTCGCCGTCATAATCCTTGGCATATTTTTTGACTAGCTCGGTACCTTCGATAGCGATCTGCTTGATCTCTTCCATATTCTTGTGGAAAACAACATCCCGCTGCAGGGTAGAGGTGGAATTGTAGATATGTACCACTACCTTTTTGATACCCTGGATAGCCTCGAAGGTTCTCTTGATAAGATGCTCGCGGCACTGTACCAGAACCTGCACGCGGACATCATCCGGAATGAGACGGCGCTCTACCAGCTGTCTTAAAAAGTCATATTCGATCTGGGATGCTGCCGGGAAACCGATCTCGATCTCCTTGAAGCCCAGCTTGACTAACATATTGAAGAACTCGATCTTCTCTTCTACTACCATAGGCTCTACCAGTGCCTGGTTGCCGTCACGTAAGTCGACGCTGCACCAGATCGGCGCTTTTTCGATTTCCTTGTCTGGCCACTCGCGCTCCGAGTAGTGTACGACCGGGTTTCTTTTGTACTTAGCGATGTTTAACATAATTCATTTCCTCCAATTTGTCCGTTGTCCTGTTATATGCTGCGATATTTTCGTATTACGGTGATTTCGTGCTCAGCCCATGACGGGCAGTCGCTCGATCACGCCGTAAAAGCGGACAATGAACAATACTGATCCTATCGATTCAGCCCCATCTTTCATCATTCCTTTTCTTGAAAAATTTGATACGTTAATCCATATAATAGCATATTTTTCCAGATGTGACAAGAACCCATGTACAGCCGAAACTTTATTCAAATCAATTTGATTCAAATCAATTTAAACAAAAACGCATGAAATTCATCAAACATTGTTTATGAATTCCACGCGTTCTTCTCTCGCAACTCTCGCTTTTTACAGCACGTGTCCCTGTGCCTTCATAACCTCGATCACCTGGTCTACCAGCATCTCGCACTGCCCGGTAGTCGGCGCTTCTACCATGACACGCACAACCGGCTCCGTGCCGGACTGACGGAGCAGGATACGGCCGTCTGCGCCCAGAGTCTCAGTGACCTTTGCCACTTCTGCCTGGACTGCCGGGTCATTCTGCGCTGCCTTTTTGTCTTTGACGCGGACATTTTTCAGTACCTGCGGCAAAATCTCCACCTCAGAGGCCAGCTTGCCCAGAGTTTCCTTCTTCTCCAGCATAACCTCCATCACCTTTAAGGAGGTCAGGATGCCGTCTCCGGTGGTGGCGTGCTTGCTGAAGATGATGTGGCCGGACTGCTCACCTCCCAGACAGTTGCCGTACTGGGACATGTTCTCGTACACGTATTTGTCACCGACTGCGGTCTTCTCATAGGAGATGCCTTCCCGGTCAAATGCCTTGTAAAGACCGAAGTTGGACATGATGGTGGTAACTACGGTATTGTTGCGCAGGGTGCCAATCTCCTTCATGTACTTGCCGCAGATGTAGAGGATCAGATCACCGTCTACCACGCTGCCGTTCTCATCTACCGCGATGCAGCGGTCTGCGTCACCGTCGTAAGCAAAGCCTACGTCACAGCCGGATTCCTTTACATACTCCTGCAGGACATGGATGTGGGTGGAGCCACAGTCGGTGTTGATGTTTAAACCGTTCGGATGGTTGTTGATGACATGGGTCTCTGCTCCCAGAGCATCGAACACGTTCTTCGCAATGGCAGATGCGCTGCCGTTTGCGCAGTCCAGAGCCACTTTTTTGCCCTTGAAGGAACGGGTGGCAATGGAGATCAGGTAACCGATGTAGCGGTTTCGGCCGGCTGCATAATCGGTGGTGCGGCCGATGGCATCCTTTAAGGCAAACGGAATCTCTTCCATCTCCCCGTCTAAGTAGCGCTCGATTTCTACGATAACGTCCTCTTCCAGCTTCTCGCCCTTGCCGTTGATGACCTTGATGCCGTTGTCATAGTATGGGTTGTGGCTGGCAGAGATCATGATGCCGCAGTCGAACTCTTCCGTGCGCACCACATAGGATACACTCGGGGTGGTGGTGACATGAAGCAGATAAACATCCGCGCCAGAAGCGGTGAGACCTGCTACCAGGGAGTACTCAAACATGTAGCTGCTTCGTCTGGTATCCTTTCCGATGGCTACGCGGCAGCGGCCCTCCGGATTGTCTGCGGTCTTTTTCGCGCGCTGTCCATAATACCAGCCCAGGAAACGGCCTACCTTGTAGGCATGCTCTACCGTTAAATTGACATTTGCTTCCCCGCGGAAACCGTCAGTTCCAAAATATTTTCCCATTGCTCTGCTCTCCTCTTTTCAGATTGAAACCTGAAATTCCCGGCAGGCACACCTGCGCCGCCGGGAACCTTTTGTATTTTAATATTCGATTTCTTTTAAGAAGCGGCCCAGCGCGTCCTGCCATGCCGGAAGACGCTCGAATCCATTCTCGCTGAGTTTCTCTTTGCTCAGACGGCTGTTGGACGGACGTGCTGCCTTTGCCGGGAACTGGTCGCTGCTGACCGGAGTAACCGGCACATCCATGCCTGCCTGGCGAAAAATCTCTTTGGCGAACTCGTACCAGCTGCACAGACCCTCGTTGGTGGCGTGATAGCGGCCGTACTTGTCGGTCTGGATCATGTCGACCAGAAGTCTTGCCAGATCATAGGTGTAGGTCGGGGAACCAATCTGGTCATCTACCACGCTGACTGCCCCGCGCTCTTTGCCGAGACGCAGCATAGTCTTAATAAAGTTCTTTCCTGCCACGCCGAATACCCAGGCAATTCGTACGATAAAGTATTTGTCGGACAGCTCTTCTACTGCCAGCTCTCCCTCGTACTTGGTCTGACCGTATACATTTAACGGATGACGCTCGTCGTCCGGCTCCCACGGGCGGGTGCCCTGGCCGTCAAACACATAGTCTGTGCTGATGTACATAAGCTTCGTATCTGCCTCTTTGCAGGCCTGTGCCACGTTGCGCGTGCCCTCGCCGTTGATACGGCGGCAGAGGTCTGCGTTATCTTCTGCGGCATCTACTGCAGTATATGCGGCACAGTGGATAACTGCGTCTGCGCCGGAATTTTTGATCACACGTCTGCAGGCTTCCGCGTCGGTGATATCCATCTCCTGGACATCTACGCCAATACCTTCAATGCCGCGCTTTGCCAGTTCGTTCATCAGGTCAGTTCCAAGCTGGCCTTTTGCTCCTGTTACCAGAACCTTCATGCTGTTTCCTCTTTCTGAATATGACTGCCGCAGGATTATACTTCCTCGCGGTTGCCGTACATTTTCTCATAATAATTCTGATACTCGCCGGAGATGATGGTCTCCCACCACTCACGGTTCTCCAGATACCACTTGATGGTCTTCTTGATACCGTCTGCGAATTTGGTTTCTGGCAGCCAGCCCAGCTCGTTGTGGATCTTGGTCGGGTCGATAGCATAACGCATGTCGTGGCCCTTGCGGTCAGTAACGTGAGTGATCAGGCTTTCCGGCTTGCCCAGCTCCTTACAGATGAGCTTGACGATATCGATATTCTTCATCTCGTTGTGGCCGCCGATGTTGTAAACCTCACCGACACGGCCCTTGTGGATGATCAGGTCGATGGCCTTGCAGTGATCCTCTACATACAGCCAGTCGCGGACATTTAAGCCCTCGCCGTACACCGGAAGCGGCTTGTCTGCCAGCGCGTTTGCGATCATAAGCGGGATCAGCTTCTCCGGGAAGTGGTACGGACCGTAGTTGTTGGAGCAGCGGCTGATGGTGACCGGCAGACCGTAGGTTCTGTGGTATGCCTGCACCAGGAGGTCAGCGCCTGCCTTGGAGGAGCTGTACGGGCTGCTGGTATGGATCGGGGTCTCCTCGGTAAAGAAGAGGTCCGGGCGGTCTAACGGAAGGTCTCCGTATACTTCATCGGTGGATACCTGATGGTAACGTTTGATGCCGTACTTGCGGCAGGCATCCATCATCACTGCGGTACCCTTGATGTTGGTATCCAGGAAGATCTCCGGATTCTCAATGGAGCGGTCTACATGGCTCTCTGCCGCGAAGTTCACCACGATATCCGGGTGCTCCTCCTCAAAGAGCTTGTAAATGGCTTCGCGGTCGCAGATGTTGATCTTGCAGAAACGGAAGTTCGGATTTTTTAATGCCTCTTCCAGGGTGGATAAGTTGCCTGCGTAGGTCAGGCAGTCCACGCACACGATCCGGTAATCCGGATACTTGTTTAACATATGGTAAACGAAGTTGGAGCCGATAAAGCCGGCGCCGCCTGTTACGATGATAGTCATGGTCTGTTCCTCTTTTCTTTTTACTTCATATCGTTGCCGTGCAGCTTGTCGATATATTTGCCGTCCAGAACATCTTTTAAGTAGCGGCCATACTGGTTCTTCTTTAACTCCTCGTAGGTCTCCAGAACCTGCTCCTTCGTGATCCAGCCGTTTAAGTAGGCAATTTCCTCCAGACATGCGATCTTGCGGTGCTGATGGGTCTCGACGGTCTTTACAAAATTGGTAGCCTCCACCAGGGACTCATGGGTTCCGGTATCAAGCCAGGTAAAGCCCTGTCCCAGAAGTGTTACATCCAGCTCGCCGTTCTCCAGGTAAATACGGTTTAAATCCGTAATTTCCAGTTCACCGCGGGCAGACGGTTTTAAGCTCTTGGCATACTCAACTACGCGGTTATCGTAGAAGTACAGGCCGGTCACGCAGTAGTTGGACTTCGGATGCTCCGGCTTTTCCTCGATGGAAACGGCCTTGCCCTGATCGTCGAATTCTACGATACCGAAGCGCTCCGGATCGTCTACGTAATAGCCAAATACGGTTGCGCCCTTTTCCTTGGCTGCTGCCGCGCGCAGGCGCTTCTTTAAGCCCTGGCCGTGGAAGATGTTGTCTCCCAGTACCATGGCAACCGGCTCTCCGCCGATGAACTCCTCGCCGATGATAAAGGCCTGTGCCAGTCCGTCCGGGCTCGGCTGTACCGCATAGGACAGCTCCACGCCAAACTGATGGCCGTCTCCCAGAAGCGCCTCAAATCGCGGCGTGTCTACCGGAGTAGAAATGATCAGGATCTCCCGGATGCCGGCGTTCATAAGAACGGACAACGGATAGTAGATCATAGGCTTATCATAAATCGGAAGCAACTGCTTGGATGTTACCTTTGTCAGCGGATACAGGCGGGTGCCTGAGCCGCCTGCCAAAATGATACCTTTCATAGCTTTCTCCTTTTGAATACATAAAATACCACCCGGATTTTTCGATATATACGGACAGTTTTAGCTAGTTTGTACTATACCACAGATGCACCAATATTGCAATCTGGGGTCCTTTTTAATTTGTGAGAGTTTCTGCAGGATCGGCCGCAGATGTTTCTGTTCCGGCAGCACTTCCATCCGGCACATTTCTTCCGGTGGCCGGGAGGAAGTTGCCGTCTTCATCCACCTCTGCCGCAAACAGCAGGGTACGGGCATCATTTTTTTCATAGCTGCAGGTGATCAGGACAAACATGGAATCAAAGGGCTGCGTTGGAGCTTCTGCGAAGCTGCATGGTGCCAGGCGCTCACTGACCCATTTGTCAAAGGATGCCTGGGACTTGAAGGTGGTCTTGCGGACAATGCCGTTGGAGTCACTGTAGTAGCAGCCTAATGTCTTTAAATGGATGGTGCGCTCCGGGGTGTAGATTTCAAAGTACCTGTGGTTTTCAAAAAACTCCTGGTCCTTGAACTTTACCACATCCTTGAACATGGAGCCGTCCTTCATGTGGTGGCCGTAAATTGGGTTGTTCCAGCCGCTGAAGTCCGACTTGCTGTCGGCATCCAGATAGATGGCCCCATATACGCTGTCGTTCCCTTCAAAATCTTTGTGGAGGTAATACTGGTTATCCGGGGACTGGACGATCGGATAGTCGATCTTGGTGTCCGGCACACGGATCCAGCCGATGGTGTCCGGGTTCGTTTCCAGAAGCGATGTAAAATCAATGGGTGAGACATATGGCGCCTCGGTCTCGGCTTCCGTCTCTTTCTCTGTTTCCGGCGGTTCGGTCTCCGTTTGCTTTGCCGCCTCAGCCAGGCTCTCCTCCAGCCGGCGCTGCGCGGCGGCGTCCCTCCAGTCCTTTACCAGGCTGAGAGCGCTGCCGATCATGATGACCAGAAGGACAGCAATAACAATGCGTCTGAGAAGACCGTTTGAATTTCTGTTTTTATTCTCGTGTTCCATCATAAAATCCTCCATTTTGCAAAAAGCCAGATTTAATACCTTTGATTAAATCCAGCTTTTTTCAATCGTCCTGATGATTCCTACACTTCGTTCATCTTTGCCAGCTTTGCTGCCTGATCGGCTGCAATGCAGGCATCCAGGATTTCCTGGATATCACCATTCATGATCTTATCTAATTTGTAAAGGGTCAGGTTGATGCGATGGTCTGTCACACGGCCCTGCGGGAAGTTGTAGGTACGGATCTTCTCGGAGCGGTCGCCGGTACCGATCTGGCTGCGGCGCTCTGCTGCCTCCGCGTTCTGCTTCTTCTCCAGCTCCAGATCATACAGCTTGGAACGCAGGAGGCGGAATGCCTTTTCTTTGTTCTGCAGCTGGGATTTCTCGGTCTGGCTGTAGATGACGATACCCGTCGGGATATGGGTCAGACGTACTGCGGAGTCGGTGGTGTTGACACACTGTCCGCCGTTACCGGACGCACGCATAACATCGATACGGCAGTCGTTCATGTCGATCTGAACATCGACCTCTTCTGCCTCCGGCATCACTGCTACAGTTGCGGTGGAGGTGTGGATACGGCCGCCGGACTCGGTCTCCGGTACACGCTGTACGCGGTGTACGCCGGACTCGTACTTCATCTTGGAGTATGCGCCCTTACCGGTGATCATGGCCTGTACCTCTTTGAAACCTCCGATGCCGTTCTCACTTAAAGAGATGATCTCTACCTTCCAGTGCTGGCTCTCTGCGTAGTTTACATACATACGGTAAAGCTCTGCCGCGAACAGGGCTGCCTCATCGCCGCCTGCACCTGCGCGGATCTCCAGGATGATATTCTTGTCATCGTTCGGGTCTTTCGGCAGCAACAGGATCTTCAGTTCCTGCTCCAGCTCCTCCACGCGCTTCTTGGCATCGGAAAGCTCCTCTTTGGCAAGCTCGCGCATCTCCTCGTCGCTCTCCTCTTCCAGAAGTGCCAGGCTGTCTTCGATGTCCTGCTTTGCCTGCTTGTAGGCCTTGTATGCCTCTACCAGCGGCGCCAGGTCAGCCTGCTCCTTCATGAGCTTGCGGAAACGGTCCTGGTTTTCGGTTACGTTCGGCTCGCCTAATTCCTGCATGATCTCCTCGTAATGGATGAGGATGTCATCTAATCTGTCAAACATGCGATTCCTCCTATTATATATGTTCGTATCTATGTTGTTTCCGTATTCTGTCTGCGGTGGCTTCACGCCGCTGCAATCACGACTGATTTTCTGTGTCCGTCAGCCCGGGCCAGATACCGCATACCACGCGGTCCTTGCCCGGAAGGTCCTTTACGACTCTTACTTTATCAAAGCCCGCCTCACTCAAAAGCTCACTGACAGCCTTTCCCTGGTCATAGCCAATTTCCAGGTAAACAGCTCCCCCCGGCTTTAACCAGGCTCCTGCTTCCTTTGCGATCCGGCGGTAAAACTTCAGACCGTCCGCGGTACCGTCCAGAGCCATCATGGGCTCGTGCTCCCGCACCTCCGGCTCCAGGGTGGCAATGACCGCTGTGGGAATGTAGGGCGGGTTGGATGTGATGATATCGAAGGTTCCGGCTTCACTCTGGGGCATGGCTGTGAACAGGTCGCCCTGGCGGAAGATGAACGGATGCCCGGCCTGTTCAGGCGCATCCTGTGTTTCCGTGTATGAAACCACTGCAAATCCATGCATCTTTGCGTTCCGCTCTGCCACCTTCAGCGCCTCTTCCGACAGATCTGTGGCTGTTACAGACCTGTAACCGCCCTTCACCGCCAGGCTGATGGCAATGCAGCCGGATCCGGTACAGAGGTCCAGAAGCTTCTTTTCCGGGTCCTGCTGCTCCTGAAGCACCAGCTCCACCAGGGTTTCGGTGTCCTGGCGCGGGATCAGCACATGCTCGTTTACAAAAAATTCCAGTCCCATGAATTCCTGACTGCCCAAAATCTGCTGCAGCGGAATGCGGGACGCACGCTTTTCAATCATTCCCCGATAAGTCCGGATCTGTTCCTGCACCTTAGCATCCTGTTCTGAAAGAGGACGCAGGCGGTCCATCAGAAAATGGACCAGATCCAGATGAAAGGCTTCAAAAAGAAGCAGCTTTGCATCGTTTTCGCCATCGGTATCCCCTGCCTGCTGCAGGGTGGCGCTTCCCTCATTCAGAAGGTCGTAGAGTGTCATCTGGCTTCCTCCCGGCTGATGGCCTGGTCCTGTGCCGGACCGGAAACTGCGGCATCCGCACGGTCCTCCGGAATCTCCGTATCCGGGAAATTTTCCCTTAAGTATGCTTTCCAGTCAAATACCGCTTCCACAGCTGCAATGGCTACCTCGATCATGGAATCATCCGGCTCACTGGTAGTCAGGTTCTGCATCCACAGCCCCGGCTTGCTGAGTAAATTGACAATCGGGTTGTCACTGCGGCCTGCCAGGCGCAGAAACTCGTAAGACACACCGGCAATGACCGGCACCAGAATGATGCGGCTTGCCATACGAAGCAGTACGTTGTCTACCCGCACCACCATAAAGAACAGAATGCTGATGAGCATAACAATGATGAGAAAGCTGGTGCCGCAGCGTTTGTGCTGCTTGGAGCTTTCCCGCACGTGATCGACCGTGAGGGTCATGCCATGCTCAATACAGTTGATGCACTTATGCTCCGCGCCGTGGTACATAAAGGTGCGGCGGATGTCTTCCATCCGGGAAATCAGTTTGATATACGCAATAAAAATAGCAATGCGGATAGCGCCCTCCAGAATTGCCATGATGGTGTCGGAATGGATAACCTGCTTGCAGGCGTTTGCGATGAGCAGCGGCAGGATCATGAAAATGCCGATGGCCATGATAACGGAAAATACCATAACAATTGCCATCAGAACCTGCTCTACCTTTTCTCCGAAGACTTTGTCCATCCAGAGTTCCAGCTTACCCGGTTCAGAATCCTCATCATCCTCAAAGAAGCTGGCTGAATAGCTCAGTGTCCGCATGCCAAGGATCATGGAATCCGCAAAGCTGAAGACACCGCGCACAAAAGGAAGTCCGCAAAACGGCACCTTCTCTGTCATGCTGACATAGGTATCTTTTTTGACCTCAATGCCGCCGTCCGGCCTGCGCACTGCCGTGGCATACTGATCTTTGTTTTTCATCATAATTCCTTCAATGACGGCCTGGCCGCCGATACCGGAATATTTCATAAAACTACTATCTCCTTATAAAGAAAAATAAGGTTGAGCCAAAGTGTCTCCACTTGAGTCTCAACCTTACCTCGCTCTCGTTATGCTTACGCCTTAACGCCGTATTTCTTGTTGAACTTATCGATACGACCGCGTGCAGAAGCAGCTTTCTGCTGACCGGTGTAGAAAGAATGGCACTTAGAGCAAACCTCTACGTGGATTTCTTCCTTGGTGGAACCGGTAACGAACTCGTTGCCGCAGTTGCAGGTAACCTTAGCCTGATAATAAGCCGGATGGATTCCTTCTCTCATGATTTTCACCTCTTCACTTTCTCAATTATATAGTACTGTGATCGTCTAACGGTCTCACTCGTACCGTTAAAATCACGCCACATCTATAAACAGCTCCATAATTGTATCATATAAATATAGCCTTGGCAAGCATATTTCTAAGGTTTTCAAAGATTTTTTGTTAGAACATACGGCGTTTTTTCGCCACCTCCACGAACTCCCGGTTGGTCCGGGTCTGGGCAAACAAATCCAGGATCCGCTCCACGGAATCTTCCGGCTTCAGGCTGTTGGTGGCCTTGCGGACAATATCCACTGCCTCGGCCTCATCGCGGCTCAGGAGCAGATCATCGCGGCGGGTGCCGGACTTTAAGATGTCGATAGCCGGGAAGATACGCTTCTCAGAAAGCTTTCGGTCTAATACCAGCTCCATGTTGCCGGTTCCCTTGAATTCCTCATAGATGACATCATCCATACGGCTTCCGGTGTCTACCAGCGCAGTTGCCAGTATGGTCAAGCTGCCGCCCTCTCGCATGTTGCGGGCCGCACCGAAAAAGCGTTTCGGCATGTGCAGGGCTGCCGGATCAAGGCCACCGGAAAGAGTACGGCCACTCGGCGGAACCACCAGGTTGTAGGCCCGGGCCAGACGGGTGATGCTGTCCAGCAGAATGATGACATCCCGGCCATGCTCAACCAGACGCTTTGCTCGCTCGATGACCATTTCCGAAACCCGTTTATGCCGGTCAGGAAGTTCATCAAAGGTGGAATAAATAACCTCTACATTTTTGCCGACCACGGATTCTTTGATGTCCGTTACCTCCTCCGGGCGCTCATCGATCAGAAGGATGATCATATGCATATCCGGGTGGTTGGTGGTAACAGCCTGCGCCACCTGCTTTAAAAGAGTTGTTTTTCCGGCTTTTGGCGGGGATACGATCATGCCGCGCTGCCCTTTGCCGATCGGTGCCAGAAGATCCAGTACACGCATGGCCGTACTGCTCTTGCCCTGGGTCTCCATGTGAAGGCGGCTGTTCGGGAATACCGGAGTCAGCTCTTCAAAGTTCGGGCGGCGCTCCAGAGCGCTGAGCGGATAGCCATTCACATTTTTAATGTACAACAGAGCCGCAAATTTCTCATTCGAGGTTTTCACGCGGCGGTTTCCGCTGATGATATCTCCGGTTTTCAGGTTAAAGCGGCGGATCTGGGTCGGAGAGACATAAACGTCGTTCTCACCCGGAAGAAAGTTCTCGCATCGGATGAAGCCAAAGCCATCCGGCATAACTTCCAGAATTCCGCTGGCCGGGACGCCGCTGTCCATCTCCTCCTGAAGCCGGTCTGCTCCATCCTCCCGGGCAGGCTGGCCAGTCTGCTGCTCGCTGCTGCGGTTCTGCCCGGCCTGATCTGCCTGATTAAAATTCGTTCTTCTGACTGCAGCCGGCCGGCTGTTTGGGGTACGGCTTTCCTCGTTTTCTCCTGCCGCACGGCAAAGCTCCTCGATCAGCTCCGCTTTTCGCAGCGCGGTGGCTCCCTTGATGCCCTGTTCTTTCGCCATTTCCTTTAGTACGGATACGGGTAAGGTCTGTAATTTTTCTCGCATATTTTCTCCAATCTGAACTTATATTCTGATAAATGGGGTTTATATCAATGGATAGATATCCCGAGGGACTCAATATGAATAATGGATTCATGAAATGCGGAAGCAGCCAGACACTGCCTCCGCGCATAACCACATTATAATGAATTTTTCCGAAAAAGAAAAGGTTATTTTATCCGGATTTTTCTTATTCCTGAACAGACTCTCGCAAGAAACGCATGTGTTTTGCAATTTTCGACTCATATCCATTTTCCGAAGGATGATAGAAGCACCGGCCCTCCATTCCATCCGGAAGATACTGCTGCTTTACATAATGATTCGGATAATCGTGAGCATACCGATAACCGATTCCATGTCCCAGTTTTGCGGAACCGCCGTAATGAGAATCCTGCAGATGTACCGGAACCGGCATGGAACGCTGGTTTTTCACTGCATCCATCGCCTCAAATACCGCATTGCATGCGGAATTGGATTTTGGAGCCGTTGCCACATAAAGTACTGCCTGAGACAAAATGATCTGGGCCTCCGGCATGCCGATGCGCTCCACAGCCTGGGCCGCACTGACTGCCACCGTAAGGGCCTGCGGGTCTGCATTGCCCACATCTTCCGCCGCACAGATCATGATCCGGCGGGCAATAAACTTAATATCTTCCCCCGCGTAAAGCATCCGGGCCAGATAATAAACTGCCGCATCGGGGTCCGAACCGCGCATGCTCTTGATAAAGGCGGAGATCGTGTCGTAATGGTTGTCTCCGTCCTTGTCGTAGCGGACCGCCCGCTTCTGGATACACTCCTGCGCCACATCCAGTGTAATGTGGATCAGGCCGTCAGCCGGATCCCTCTCCGTTGTGAGAACGCCCAGCTCTACGGCATTCAAAGCCGCACGTGCATCTCCGCCGGATACATCCGCAAGAAAATCTGCCGCCTCATCATCGATCACAGCATGATAGCTGCCCATTCCTTTTTTCTCATCCCGCACTGCCCGCAGGACCAGCTCCTTCACGTCATCCTTTTCCAGGGCCTTCAGCTCAAAAATGCGGGAGCGGGAAAGAAGCGCCCCGTTCACTTCGAAGTAGGGATTTTCCGTAGTTGCCCCAATGAGGATCAGGGTTCCGTCCTCCACATACGGAAGCAGGTAATCCTGCTGGCTCTTATTAAAGCGGTGGATCTCGTCTACAAATAAAATCGTCTTTTTGCCGTACATGCCGAGAGCATCCTTCGCCTCTTTTACTACATCCTCCATATCTTTTTTCCCGGCAACCGTAGCGTTGATCTGGCGAAAGCTCGCGCTGGTGGTGTTTGCGATCACCTTGGCCAGCGTTGTCTTTCCGGTCCCCGGCGGACCGTAAAAAATGATGGAACCAAGCTGGTCTGCCCTGATTGCCCGGTAAAGCAGCTTGTCCTTTCCGATAATGTGCTTCTGCCCCACCACTTTGTCCAGCGTGGTAGGGCGCATGCGGGACGCCAGGGGAGACTCCTGCTCCTGGGTACTCGCTCTCATATAATCAAACAAATCCATGTATCGTTCTCCTCCTGCCTGTATGCTCCCAGTATAATCCGCAGGGATTTCAGAGTCAACCGGGTTTCGCAAAGAGCTGTATCGGCTTTAGTCCACCAGAAGCTCCTCGACCGTCACGAATTCATATCCCCGTTTCTGCAGATCATCCACGATCCGGAGCGCCGCCTCTACAGAGGTTGGAAAAATATCGTGCATCAGAATGATATCCCCATCTTTCACATCTTTCTCCACCCGGCGTACGATCCGGTCCGTGTTCTGAAATTTCCAGTCCAGCGAGTCCACATTCCACAGCACCGTGGTCAGGTTTACCCGGCATTCCAGCTGCTCATTCCAGTCACCGTATGGAGGGCGCAGATACTCCGGCCGTTTCCCGGTGATGGACTGGATGAGTTTTTCCGTCTGTTCGATGTCCGCGCAGGCCTGTTCCGCCTCCTCTTTTGTCATCTGGATATGGCGGTAGCCATGATTTCCGATCAGATGGCCCTCTGCCTGCATGCGCTGTACCAGCGGTTCTTTCCCTGCAATATTTTCTCCCATGAGAAAGAAGGTTGCTTTTACCTCACGCTGCTTCAGGCCGTTTAAAAGTGCTGGCGTACAGGTCTGGTGGGGGCCATCATCAAAGGTGAGGGCAACCTGGAGTGGCCGGTTTGCGACAGCAGAGGATTGCATCGCTGATGGCTGCTGGCTTGCAACAGCAGAGGATTGCATCGCTGATGGCTGCCGGTTTGCAACGGCAGAGGATTGCATCACAGATGGCTGCCGATTTGCAACGGCAAACGCCGCACCTGCAAGAGCGCCATCCGCAAGAAGCGCCAGAAACAGCAGAAGACACATTGCAGAAAATTTCCATTTGCCCACGACCATGGTACTTTCCTCCCGCGAGATCCTGTTATCTCCCATTATTTATATTCAAAAAATCTATCCAGATATGCTTGCGTTTTTCCCTCATGTGCGCTACAATATCAATGTCAATTATTTTGAAGTATTTTTATTATACTTCATCAATTTCGATATAAAGAAAGTACTTCATGGAAATTAGAAACCTGATCACATTTACCAAAGTAGCTGAGACCCAGAGTCTTTCCAAAGCCGCAAAGCTTCTGGGGTATGCCCAGTCCACCGTTACCATGCAGATGCAGCAGCTGGAGCAGGAGCTTGGAGCACAGCTTTACGAGCGCGTAGGCAAACAGATCCGCATCACCCAGACCGGGCAGGAATTTCTGTCCTATGCGGCAGCCATTGTCCGCATGTCCGAAGATGCCCTGAAGGTCGGAAAGCAGGACACATCTGCCATCACCGGTTCGCTCCGTCTGGGCATATCCGGCCAGCTTTCCTGCGAAAGACTGAGCAGCCGCATTGCCCACTACCTGCAGGACTATCCTCAGGTTGATGTAAACGTGCAGGTCATTGCAGAGCCGGAGGAGCTTCTGTTCCGGCTGCGCCACAATGATATCGATCTTGCCCTGACGCTGGATCTGCTCCGCACCGATACAGACCTGATCCACGCAGCGAAAGATCTGCCGGCTCCCCTCCATGCTTTTGCCGCAAAGGGGCATCCGCTGGCCGGACAAACCGACTTATCCGGAGAAGAACTTTCTCATTATCCGCTCATCTGCACCGGTCATTTTGAAGCCGGTCTTGACCATAAACTGCATGCACCCGGTTCCGGGCAGATCCAGATTTCTGATACTGCTCTGGCACTTTCCATCGCTGCTGACAGCAGCAGAGCAGCCGGATCAGCCCCCGTCATTCTGGTCCCGGATCTTATTGTCCGGATCCATCCGGCCGCTCAAAAGCTGGTCCGGCTGGATTATGAGCCTTCCGCAAGCCCCTTCTGGCTCCAGGTTCTCTGCCACCGGAATAAATGGCTTACCGAAGCCATGAAAGCCTGGCTCGCAGACAGCGAAGATCCAGTCTTTTTCCTTTGACAACTTTTCCCTTATTTGTTTTGGCATAGTGTGCGTGGCCGGTCACTTTCCCCGGCCACGCACCCATCACACCATTACCGTCCATACACTGAAATCCGCCTGTTTTCACCTCCGCAGGCCGTAAAGCACTGCCAAAACCGCCTTCTATCACCTACCGCTTCAGTATCTAAAGAAATGCCGAAATTGCTTGACAGAACAGGGGTTGGGTGGTAAACTCACAGTGTATTTTGATATGAGCTTTTGATTCACATATTTTTGTAAGTCAAGAAGTACATTCCAGATTTACAAAAATATGTGATTTTTGTTTCATACGAAAATACACAAATTTTATTTTTTATAGGAGGTACCACAATGAATAACGGTACAGTTAAATGGTTCAACGCTACTAAGGGTTATGGCTTCATCACCAACGACGAGACTGGTGAGGAAGTTTTCGTACATTTCTCCGGTATCGTAGCTGATGGCTACAAGACCTTAGAGGATGGCCAGAAAGTTACCTTCGATACCGCAGAGGGCAACCGTGGTCTGCAGGCTGTTAACGTTCACGTTGTAGCTTAATCTACCACCTGAAAGCACAATACCCGAAAGTCCTATGGGCTTTCGGGTATTTTTTTGCGCATTTTTTTATTTCGAATTGTTTCATATACAGAAAAACCCCGGAGATCCTTGCGGATTCCCAGGGTTCACAGCTCTTTGTTGAGTTTTAATTACTTCAGGGTAACTTTTGCGCCCTCAGCCTCAAGTTTAGCCTTGATGTCCTCAGCCTCTTCCTTAGAAGCGCCCTCTTTCAGGACCTTCGGAGCACCGTCAACTACGTCCTTAGCCTCTTTCAGACCAAGACCGGTAGCTTCACGTACAACCTTGATAACTTTAACCTTGTTCGGGCCAACCTCGGTCAGCTCTACGTCGAACTCGGTCTTCTCCTCAGCTGCCTCGCCTGCGCCAGCTGCTGCTGCAACTACAACGCCTGCTGCTGCGGATACGCCAAACTCTTCCTCACAAGCCTTTACCAGCTCGTTCAGCTCTAATACGGATAACTCTTTGATAGCTTCGATAAACTCTGCAGTGGTTAACTTTGCCATTTTAATTTCCTCCATTAAATAATGATATTTCTGAATCAATGATAGTTCGATACGGTATCGAATTGCTTCATACTGATGGTTATGCGGCACGCCGCGGACCGGTCAGTAAATTAAGCCTCTGCGCCCTGCTGCTCAGCGATCTGGTTAAGCACACGAGCGAAGTTGGTGATCGGAGACTGGATGCTTCCCAGTAACTTTCCGAGAAGTACTTCTCTGGACGGGATAGTTGCAATAACCTGCATACCCTTCTGATCATAGTAAGTACCTTCAACAACACCAGCTTTGATCTCAAGCTTGTCTGCTTTCTTAGCAAACTCAGCCAGGATTCTTGCCGGAGCTGTAGCGTCGTCCTTAGATACTGCGATTGCGGTCGGTCCTTCTAAATCCGGATCCAGAGCTGCAAAATCGGTACCCTCAGCTGCACGCTTGATCATGGTGTTCTTATATACTTTGTAAGCAACACCAGCTTCTCTTAACTGCTTACGAAGCTCGGTATCCTGAGCAACAGTAAGACCACGATAGTCTACTACTACTGCGGATGCAGCGCCGTTTAACAGCTCGGAGATCTCAGCTACGATAGGCTGTTTTAACTCAACTTTAGCCATGAATGTCTTCCTCCTGTTTTATTATATAACTGGAGACTGCAAGGAAAAGCCCCACTGTGCAAGACAGAGGGGCTCTACAAATTCGTCGTTTAATACAAAATTGTACGTTCCTCGGTAGGCGGCTGTAACCTTACGCCTTACGGCACCTACTGTCTTCGGCAGTCAATACTTGTGTATGATAACATACTATATTTGGATTGTCAATCAGTTTTTTGCAAAATCTGATTAAGCCATCAGCTTAACTACGTTCAGCTTAACGCCCGGGCCCATGGTAGAGGTCAGGGTTGCGCTCTTGATGTAAGCACCCTTTAAGGTAGCCGGTTTTGCTTTATTGATTGCATCCATAAGCGTCTGGAAGTTGTCCGCTAACTGCTCCTCAGTGAAAGAAGCTTTACCCACTGGCACGTGGATAATGTTGGTTTTATCAAGTCTGTACTCGATCTTACCAGCTTTGATATCGTTGATAGCTTTGGTTACGTCCATGGTTACGGTACCAGCCTTCGGGTTTGGCATTAAGCCCTTCGGTCCAAGTACACGGCCCAGACGACCAACAACGCCCATCATATCCGGGGTAGCTACAACTACATCAAAATCTAACCATCCCTCGTTCTGGATCTTCGGGATCAGCTCCTCAGCGCCTACGAAATCTGCGCCTGCAGCCTGAGCCTCGTCAGCCTTTGCACCCTTAGCGAAAACAAGGATTCTGGTAACTTTACCAGTACCGTGCGGCAGAACAACTGCACCACGGATCTGCTGGTCAGCGTGACGTCCGTCACAACCGGTTCTGATATGAGCCTCAATGGTTTCATCAAATTTAGCTACAGCAGTCTTCTTAACAAGTGCGATAGCGTCTGCTGCATCATAAAGAGTAGCGCGGTCTACTGCTTTAGCCGCTTCTACGTATCTCTTTCCATGTTTCATAATAAAATAACCTCCTAGTGGTATTGTCGGGGATGTCCCTCCCACGTATTTAAAGTTTCATCTCAGTCCTGTATGAAGAATTACTCCTCAACAGTGATACCCATGCTTCTTGCAGTACCTGCAATCATGCTCATAGCTGCTTCCAGACTTGCTGCGTTTAAGTCAGGCATCTTGGTCTCAGCGATCTTCTGAAGATCTGCCTTAGAGATGGTAGCAACTTTGGTCTTGTTCGGGGTTGCGGAACCGGATTTGATCTTGCAGGCTTTCTTTAACAGAACAGCTGCCGGCGGAGTCTTGGTAACGAAGCTGAAGCTTCTGTCTGCATATACGGTAATAACAACCGGGATGATCAGATCGCCCTGATCTGCGGTTCTTGCGTTAAACTCCTTGGTGAACTGTACAATATTAACACCGTGCTGACCCAGTGCCGGACCAACCGGCGGAGCCGGGGTAGCCTTGCCTGCCGGAATCTGTAATTTGATGTAACCAGTTACTTTCTTTGCCATGATAATGACCTCCTAATAATGTGGTATTGTCGGGGGTGTCCCTCCCACGAACCGGCATCACCGGTCCTTTTTCGTTGTTACATGTGCTTCACTTCTGTGAAATTGAGTTCAACCGGTGTTTCACGGCCGAACATCTCGACATTGATCGTAAGAGTGTGCTTACTTTCATTGATAGACTTAACGGCACCGATCGTGTCCTTCCATGCACCGGCAGTTACCACAATGGTATCGCCAACTGCATAGTCCAGAGCAACTTCAGTCTTTCCGAATCCGAGGCTCTCCATCTCCTCATCGCTTAACGGAACAGGCTTGGAGCCCGGTCCGACAAAGCCGGTTACGCCGCGGGTGTTGCGTACTACATACCAGGTATCATCGTTCATGATCATATGGATGAGTACATAGCCCGGGAACATTTTTTTGTCCGCAAGCTTCTCCACGCCGTTCTTGAGTTCTGCGACTTCGAGCATCGGAACGGAAACTTCGAGGATCTGATCCTGAAGGTTACGGTTCTCAATGGTTTTCTCAATGTCAACTTTAACTTTGTTCTCGTAGCCTGAATAGGTATGAACTACATACCACTTTGCTTCTGACATCTTATCACCCTCGCCTTAATTAAATAATGAAGCTGAGGCCCCATTTGATAATGAAATCCAGGATTGCGATGATAATTCCCAGCGCAGCGGTAACCGCTACTACAGCAACAGTCTGCTTGCCAACGGTTTCCTGGTCAGGCCATACGATTTTGTTGAACTCAGCTTTTAAACCCTTGAAAAAGCTCTTCTTCGGAGCCTTCTCAGTGCCTGTAGTTTCTCCCATAGTTCACACTCCTTACTTGGTTTCTTTGTGTAAAGTATGAGTTTTGCAGAATCTACAATATTTTTTGGTCTCCATGCGATCCGGATGTGTCTTTTTATCCTTCGTCATGTTGTAGTTCCGCTGTTTACATTCTGTACATGCCAGTGTAATCTTTGTGCGCACGACTTCCACCTCCACTTGATTTTTTCGTTGTTTTTCAGTCTTTTTTTCTGCCGGATCAGCCCACAGGCTAATTTTGAGCATAAAAAAAAGACCTAAGCTCTTCCATTCGCCATACCACTATAGCATAACGATGTCCATGCGTCAATCTTTTTCTTTATTTTTTAGCGAATTATAGAAGTATACATCTAAAATGAAACAGCTTAAATTAAACCCGTACCGTCTAAATCTAAGCTGTTTCCCGTTAGCTATTCAGTTTTTATCATAAATTTGGCATTATAATGCCTGCCTTTCGGAATCTGTTTTACAGGATCATAAGGCGTCTCTTCGAACTGAATTTTAATCTCTGGATCCAAAAAATCAAATGTCACTATTGTACAATAATCTGCGGTTATTGTTAAAATCCTGACCTCAAATTTTTCCGAATTCAGCCATCTTCCTGTCGATAAAACCGGATAGTCACCCCAAATGCTTTTTAAAATTCCTGGTTCCATTTTATCTTTGAGCCCTAGCACAATTTCATTTTCCTGATGATCTTCTGTATATCGCATCCTACATTGATCATCATTTTCAAACGATAAACTTATTTTTTCGATCCCTGTCCTATTCAGTTCAATACGAGCATCTGCAAATGCCAAACTCTGTCGCTTTGTTGTTACCATAGATTCTCTGTTTGAATCCATTATAATTTCCCGTCCGGACACTTCTCTGGCTTTTGAAGAAACAGGCCTCTTCTCTGGCCATGGTAGCTTAAGATTCTTTAACTTCTTCTTTAATGCAACCCATTCAGTATCTGTTGACTCTCTATCAAAAGCAGGAATCAAATATTTCCAAAACAGTTCTAAAATTCTTTCTGGTCTGGCTTCCGATGCTGTGGTAACTAGCACTGCATTATAGTCTTCTAAAACCACCGCTAACTGTCCAAAACTCCCATCAAAGCGATACGCATTTTTTTGTGTGCATCTCCAATTCTGGAAACCATATCCGCAATACCAATCTGGCTTTAATGTCGGGTTGCTATGAGACCAAGAATCCCTAAATTGCATTTTTGTAAATTCTTTAACCCAGCTTTCCGATAAAAGCCTTACACCATTCCATATTCCGTTATTTAAATACAGAACAGCCAGTTTTGCCAAATCTTCTGTACGAAGGAACAGTCCACCTCCTCCATACTCAATTCCCATGGGACAGGTATCACAATATGCATCATAAATCCCCAATGGCTCAAATATGCGAGTTCTTAAATAACGTGTCATATTTTGTCCTGTCACTTTTCTGATAATTGCTGTCAGCATATAGCTTGCCATGGAACTATATTGAAAATGCGTTCCAGGAACATAAGGTACCGGATGATTTAAAAACTGCTTTACATAGTTATCTGTTCCTTTCCTTGGCGGTACAGAATCATGCCCACATGTCATTGTCAGCAAATGCCATACATTCATTTTCTTTAAATTATCACAAGGATTTTCTGGCGCATATTCCGGAAAAAAAGACATTACCGTATCTTCTAATTTTAGTCTCCCCTCGTCAATTAAAAGTCCAATAGCTGTTGCAGTAAAACTCTTTGTTGCAGAATGCATAGAACGTTCAATACACTCTGAATAAGGTTTATAGTATCCTTCTGTTATGACTTTTCCATCTCTGATTATCATAATACTGTTCAGCATGATGTTCTTTTCTTCCGCTTCTTCCAACATCTTTAGAATTAATTTCGCAGAAACTTTTTCTTTAATTGGTGTGCTTCTTAAAAGCGGCTTATTTTTTACCATATGTAAACTCTCCCCCTAAAAAATCCCCGCAGCAGAACCAACAATACTTACTACTATGATTCCAAAAAGTATAGTTGTAGCTTTTGTTCCTTTTTTAAGTAACCAGTAAACCAGAGCAAAAATTCCAAGTGACAGGATATCCGGCATGATAGCGTTCAGAATATCCATAATATTAACGATGCCTTCTCCTACACCTATTGCAAGCTGCAAATTTATAGATACAATACTTGCAGTCATACCACCAACTACCATTAAACCAATAACCGTTACTGCGCTAAATATCTTCTTTATAATCTCTGATGAATTTTGGAATAAGGAGACTCCAAATTTATAACCATAAAATACTCCGAAATATCGAATCAGTAAATTACTGACACCATATATCAACATGAATAAAATCGGGCCAAGAAAGCTTCCCTGTAAAGCGAATGTGCATCCAACTCCTGTTGCGATTGTTTTTAATGTTCCCTTGTCAATTGTGTCACCAATTCCTGACATTGGTCCCATAAGACTGGCTTTTGTCGCATTAATCGACTCTTTCGGGAAATCTTCATCCTTTGCATTTCTTTCTTCCATCGCCGTCAATACCCCTAGAAGGGTTGGATTAAACATCGGTGTTACATTGTAAAATTCTGTGTGACGTTTCAGCGCTTCTGACAAATCTTCTTTGTTTTTATACAATTTCTGTAAAATTGGAGCTAAACTGAACGCACAGCCCATATCCATTTGTTTTTCATAGTTTAATGAAGCACTGACACTCAAAGAATCAAAAAACAAATATCACTTTTGATTTTCAAAGCCTCCTGTTTCATAAAATGCAACAATAATTCTTTTTTGTCCTCATCAGATCGTTCTGACAATGACGGGATTTCTATTGAAATGGGGATCTGTTTTACTAACTGTTCCACTTCACTAGCATCATGTCTGATATTAGCTGTTAATATTATCTTACATTCGTTTTTTTTCTAAAATTCTCATTAACTGAATGTTGGAAATTTTTTCCACATTTTCAATACATATAATCTTCTTTTTTTTACCTTCCAAGCAATCCGTCAATTCAAATATTTCATCTTGATTACCAAGAATTCCAGCATCCATGAATTGCGTTTTTTCATCTGAATATCCCTTATCTAGTGCATATTCTCCCACCAGTTCTGCCAGCTTATGTTTTCCCGTCCCTTTTTTTCCATAAATCAAAATAGGAATTCCCTTATCTGGATATCCTACTGAAACTTTACATTTATTAATCTGATAACTTAGCCCTGAATATGCTCCAATATAACTATCAAATACATCCTTGTTGGAAATGCCCAAACATATTCTTAAATCACAAAAACTCAAAAATTCATTTTCTTTCAAATGAGTTCCGTATAAGCGTTCAACCGTTTTTCGATGCAAAAAAGATACTGGTCTTGTACTGATTTTAATAAGCTCCCCCTCTTTTACCATATCATTTAAATAGTGGCTACACAAATTTCTGCTAATGTTTAACTGTCTGCTTATTTCTCCTGTCGTGACTATTTCAGGTGTTTTCCAATCTATTGATTCTGTATTTAATTTAATTAAATTATAGATTTCTTTTTTTGTCTTTTCGTACATAAATTTTCACCATTTTCTTTTCCATCCGCGTTATCTGAATTATATCTATTCTTTCACAGAAAATCTTATCTGTGAAGAAACTCAGACTCTTCCGTTTTAATTTTGGACAGATTTTATATTTTATAGTTTGTTATAGCTGATTTTGCAACTAATTTTAGACTGATTTTATTCTCTAATTACAATAACTATTTTTCTTAATTCTTTGCTAAAAAATACAGAGGCCATTTAGCCCCTGCATTAATCCTAATTTTTCTTTCTCATCATTAAAGACTCAAACACTACCCCCAATACAAATAGAAACAAAATAGACCTCTCGCACGCCAACTTCTTTGAGAATCCGCGTGCAGGATTCAATGGTACTTCCAGTAGTATAGATATCGTCGACCAGAACAACAGTATCTGGGATACACAAGACAACTCCTTGAACGGTCCTCTGAGTCCAATTGCCAGCTAATGTTCCACTCTGAGCTGTCACCGCAAATGCGTGGCGCAGATTCCGCAGACGCTCATCCGGACCGAGATCCTTTTGCGGCGCTGTCTTCCGGGTACGGACCAGCAGTGCTTCGTTCACGGAAAGTCCTGTCAGACGTCCGAGACGCACCGCCAGCTCTCCTGCCTGGTTAAAACCGCGGGAGCGCAGTCTTGCCGGATGGACGGGTACCGGCACCAGCACCGCTTCTTTATGGAGTTCAAAGAAATAGCCGTACCGCCGCGCGATGGCTTCCGCGTAAAAATCCAGATATTCCCGCCGGTTTTTGTACTTGACTGCTGCCATGGACTTCTGAGCCACAGCATCGTAGCGGATCAGCGCGATTCCGTACTCAAAGCTGCGCTGTCTTCGCAGGCAGTCCGGGCAGTATTCCGCGCGGTCAGCAATGAGCTCTGTCCCGCATTTTTTGCAGGATGGCTGCCGGATAAAATGAAGCTTTGCCATACAGCCCGGACAGATCAGTGCGCCCTCCGGCAGTACGATCTGCCCGCAGACCGGACAGCGGCGTGGGAACAGCAAATTTATAATTCTGATTTCATAACCTCCTGGATCCGGATCTTCAGTCCGGTGTAGCGGCGCTGCTCGACCTCATTGTCTACCATGGCCTGAAGCATCTCCGGGATGCCGACCAGACACACACAGGCGCGGGCGCGGGTGACCGCCGTGTAAATCAAGTTTCTTGTCATCAGCATGCGGGGGCCGGAATAGACCGGGATCACCACCGCCGGATACTCGCTTCCCTGGGATTTATGAATGGTAATGGCATAGGCCAGCTCCAGCTCCTCCAGCTGCTTAAAGCTGTAATCCACCATTTTGCCCTCGTCAAATTCTACGGTCAGCTCTTCCGCAAAGGTATTGATCTCGCGGATGATGCCGATGTCTCCGTTGAAAACTCCGGCACCGGAATCCACCGGGATTCCATAGCGATTGCGGGTCTCCCACTCAATCTGATAATTATTTTTGATCTGCATGACCTTATCTCCGACGCGATAGATGGTTCCGCCCACCTCTTTTTCCGGTTTAGACGGATCCTTCGGGTTTAAGAAGCTCTGCAGGATCGTATTCAGGCGTTCCACGCCCAGGGCACCCTTTCGCATCGGAGTCATGATCTGGATGTCGAACATATCCGCGTGAACGTAATTCGGAAGCTTTTCCCGCACCAGCGTCAGCATGGCGCTGATAATGGCATCCGGCTGTTCTCTGCGGATAAACAAAAAGTCTTTGCTGCGCTTGCCAAGCGGAATCCGTTCACCATCGTTGATCCTGTGGGCATTGACGATAATGTCACTCTCGGCTGCCTGACGGAAGATCCGGGTCAGCTGCACTACATCAAAGGCCCCGGAGGCGATCAGGTCACGCAGCACATTGCCAGGGCCAACACTCGGAAGCTGGTTGGTATCCCCCACCAGGATCAGGCGGGTTCCGGGGTTCACTGCCCGAAGAAGTGCATGCATCAGATAAATATCCACCATGGACATCTCATCAATGATGATGGCATCTGCATCCAGCGGATTCTCCTCATTGCGCTCAAAATGCATACCTGATGTGTCTTTATCATCAGAGGGGACTCCCGTCAGCTCCAGCAGACGGTGGATCGTTCGCGCCTCATAGCCGGTTGCCTCCGTCATGCGCTTCGCTGCACGGCCGGTCGGCGCCGCCAGAAGAATCTCCATCTCTTCCTGTTCAAAGTAACGGATGATGGTGTTGATGGTAGTTGTCTTACCGGTACCGGGTCCTCCGGTGATAATGAGCAGGCCGCTGTTGACCGCCTCGACGACCGCGCGGATCTGCAGCTCATCCGGCTCAATGCGTTCTTCTTCACAGATCTTCTCCAGCTTTTTGCGGATCTCCGTTTCCGGCTCAGCCCCCCGCAGGTTCAGATCATGGAGCATACGGGCCGTGTTAAGCTCTGTATAATAATACTGGGAAGCGTAAACATGGCGGGAGGCAGGGGTACTGTCATCCTCTTCCGGCTTCAACAGCTTCTCCTCATTCACCTTTACCACGATCTTCTTCTCCATCTGAAGGTCTGTCAGATGTTTCTCCATCACTGCCGGATCTACATGCAAAAGCTCAGACGCGGATGCCAGCAGCTCCTCCTGCGGCAGGTAGGTATGTCCGTTTGCCACGGACTGCAGCAGCGTATAATAAATGCCGCTGCGAATCCGGAAATCCGAATCCGTGAATATTCCCACTTTCTGAGCGATCTCATCTGCCATTTTAAATCCGACACCCTGGATGTCATCCGCCAGGCGGTAGGGATTTTCCTTGATAATGCTGTACATCCGGGAACCGTATTCGTTGTAGATTTTGAGGGCCAGACTCATGGAGATGCCGTATTCCTGCAAAAACATCATGGCCTGGCGCATCTCCTTCTTGGACTCCATCTGCTCCGAAATAGCCTGGGCCATTTTTTCGCTGATTCCCTTTACCTCTGCCAGACGCTCCGGTTCTTCCTCAATGATGCGGAAGGTATCTGCCTTGAACCGCTGCACAATGCGGGCAGCCAGTGCTGTACCAACACCACGGATCGCGCCGGATCCCAGATAGCGCTCCATGGATGCCGTATCTTCCGGAGCTTTCAGCTCATACGATTCCACCTGGATCTGGTCTCCGTAAATGGGATGCTCCACATCACGTCCGGACGCCTCAATAAAATCCCCCTCACTGATATACGGAAAGGTTCCCACCAGTACATAGTCCAGTCCATCCGAATTGACACTTAAGATCGAGTAGCCATTTTCCTCGTTGCGATATTTGATTTTCTCTACATATCCGCTTACTGTCGCCATGTTCTTGTATCTCCTGCGAATAGAAAGGTCCCGCGTCCGCGATGGACACGAGACCCCTTCTGTTTGCTCGTCATTCGTTATATCCGTAAAAATCGTTTGTCTTAATTAAATTCCTGCTCTTTTTTGTCTCCGTGCTGGAACTCGATAAACTTACCGGTTCCGATTGCCACTGCGGTCAGCGGATCCTCCGCTACCATGGTGGTGATACCGGTCTTTTCTTCGATCAGCTGGTCGAGACCATTCAACAGAGAACCGCCGCCGGTCATCACGATGCCGCGGTCGAAGATGTCTGCTGCCAGTTCCGGAGGTGTTCTCTCCAGTACATTGTGAACAGCGTCCACGATCTGCATAGCCGGCTCACGCAGCGCTTCCAGGGTTTCCTCAGAAGTGACCACAATGGTCTTCGGAAGTCCTGTCACCAGATTACGGCCGCGCACTTCCATGGTCAGTACTTCCGGTCTGCGGTATGCAGAACCGATGTTGATCTTGATCTCCTCTGCGGTTCTCTCACCGATCAGCAGGTTGTGCTTCTTTCTCATGTAACGGACCAGAGCCTCATCAAAGTCATCACCTGCAATCTTGATGGAAGTGCTTACTACGGTTCCGCCAAGAGAGATGACTGCGATATCTGCAGTACCACCACCGATATCAACGATCATGTTTCCGCAGGCCTTGGAAATATCAATTCCGGCACCGATGGCAGCTGCTACCGGCTCCTCAATGATGGAAACCTCGCGGGCACCTGCCTGATAGGTAGCGTCCTCAACGGCCTTCTTCTCGACCTCAGTCGCACCGCTCGGAATGCAGACTGCAATACGCGGCTTGCGAAGGGTTCTTTTGCCTACTGCCTTATTGATGAAATACTTTAACATCTTTTCAGTAACCGTGTAATCAGAAATAACGCCCTGGCGCAGTGGTCTGACCGCAATGATGTTGCCCGGTGTTCTTCCGATCATCAGACGTGCTTCCTCACCGATTGCCATTATCTTGTTGGAATCACGGTCGATTGCTACTACGGAAGGCTCCTTCAGCACAACGCCCTTGCCTTTGATGTATACCAAAATGCTCGCCGTACCTAAATCGATTCCGATATCGTTGGATACTAACATAAATTTCCTCCTGAGATTTCTCGTTTCGCAGCTGTTCTGTTTTCTCACAGCCGCCCTGTTTCCCATTGATTTCTATCTATGAATATGCGCAAAGAGCGCATTTTTCGTTCTAATCTCTCTTATTATATACAATCCAGAAGGTTTTTGAAAGGGTTTTTTTATTTTTTATTATGTTTATATTTTTTTTATGATGGCGACACAGTTTAGTCACAATTCTTTTTTATACTCTAAGTACATTATCCGAAAGGGTAATGGAACCTTTGTTTCAAGTGCATACTTGAAATTACAAAGCTTTTTCATACTCATACCGGGCAGCCCGAAACTGCCCGGCCCCCCTAAAACATTTTCTTTTATTTTGTATACCTACCATTCCCAAAATCAAAGGGCGAAAAGGACTGCCAAACCTTTTCGCCCTTTGATTTTGTTTTTTATTTTGTTTTTTATTTCGTTCTGTTTTCTGTATTCTTGCCTTCTGTCGTCTTTTTCCTGCCGCATAAAGCACCCAAAAACGCCGTCGACATCACAAAGAGCGCGCACCAGACCAGCGTTTTCCGCTCATCCCCCATAGCCGGCAGTCGGATCCTCCACCGGCCGTCCGGCCCCAGATACAGCCACGCCGCCCCGTCCGGCGAAGATGGCCTGTAGCAGGCAAGAATCCTGCCGATCCGCAGCACCGGCTGAAGCTCCGGTGTCCGGGGATTCTCATGCTCCGGTCCGCCCGGCTTTCCTGGTTTTTCTTCCGGCTTATCCGGTTCTTCTGGTCTCGGTTTATCTGGATTGGGCGTCTCCGGCTTTTCTGGTTCCGGTTTGGGGGTGTCCGGTTCTTTCCGGTCCACAACCGTAACCTGATGTTTTGCCTGTTCCCTCCACGCATACGACCCCGCTCCCATATCCGGTTCAAACTGCCAGCGCTTTACTTCCGGGTTTAAAGCATAGCCTGCAGGCGGCTCTGTTTCCCGCAATTCATACCAATACGGCTGGATTCTGCCGTTTTGCATAACCTCACCAACAGGCAGGCCTGTCTGCTCAGCCGGCGCGCTGAAACACATCCGAAAAACCGGTTCTGCCGTATCTTCCCGGATTCCTGCTGCCTGTGTGTAGGCTTCCAGCTCAAAAACCGCTCCTTCCAAAGGACGACCGGATGAATCTGTTTTTTCCAGTTTCAGTGTTCCGGTCACCGGCCTGTCATTCACCCGCACGATACGGATTTCCGGCTGCCATTCATACAGGATCTGCACCGGCTCGAAGGTGGTGTAATATGCCGGGCTCTGCTGTTCTGCCAGCCAGTAAATTCCATCCGGCAGATGCCGGATCCGGTGAGGCTTTAAGTCCCCTTCTGCATATCCCTGCGGGATCCTGCGGTTGATAGCATCCAGCTCTGTGTACCGTCCGTCGCTGCCACTCACCCAGGAATCAAACAGATAACGGCTGTTCCTGGTCAATCCGCCTGTTTCATCTGCGCGATACAGCGCCAGTCTGGCTCCCGCCAGTTCTTTTGTCCCATTTTCATACACCTTTGAGATAAGCAGACTGCCTTCTTCATTTTCCACCCGGTACAACTGAATTTCTCCCGTATCCGTTACTGTGATCAGCATATCCTGTGCCCGCACAAAACCGGCCGGTACCTCTGTTTCCACGAGCACATAGCTGCTGCCTGCGGGCAGATAATCCAGCCTCTGCCTGTTTTCCACTGTCAGATAACTGCAGGCATAGGCATTTACATTCGAAAGCTCCTGCCAGTTGAACTGATACTCAAACCGATACGGATGATCCGCCTGCAAATCAGTTTCCTTTGTGACTCCAATCCGGATCACAGCTCCTGTTTCCATCCGGTATACAAGCACCGTCTGCTTTGGATCCGCTGGATGAATCTGCTCTTTCTGGTATTCTGCCATAAATTCTGCCCGATACAGAACATCCCCGGCATCCCACATCACACTGCTTCCCGGTTTTGCCCCATGTTCCAGATACATGGTTTCAAAAGCGTCTGGGAAGGCCTGGCAGGTAGTACCATCATCCGTTATCCAATGCGCCACCGGCAAAGATTCCTCGTACAGCGGCCGCCCTTCCTCATAGCAAACACTGCCTGTATCATCCAGCTTTGCCGGGTACAAAGTAAATCCGGCACCGCCTACTGCCATTTCTCCGTCTGCACGGTCTTTCCCATTTTCCAGGCAGTATTTCTCTACCTCTATTTTTGTGTGATCCTCCTTCATCTCGTATTGCTGAATTTCTGAACACTCCTTCACCGATACCAAAACCGAATCATGAGAAACAAAACCGGATGGAACCTGAATTTCTTTCCAGATGTATGTTCCGACGGGAAGATGCGTGATACAATGCGGTGTTCCATCCGTTGTCCAGACCATCACCGGATCGGATGTTTCCATCCCCTTTCCGTTTTCGGCTTCCGCTTTCCACAATCCAAGCAGCGCATTCTCAACATATCCACAATCAAACGCTGAGTTTCCCCCACTTATCTTGGTAAATTCAGTTCTGACGGGTTCATCTATCATCGTTATTGTTTGCGTCTCAGCTGTTTCCTCCACAGAAATTCCCATGGGAAGTGCCTTGACAAAGCCCTCCGGTGCCCTCAGTTCTTCCATGATATAGCAGCCGGCTGGTACCCGTTCCAGAATATCCCCCTGTCCTCCTGTCTTTACGGATGTAAACGGATCATTGGGATACTGTTCCGATGAAATCCAGGTATTTTCCACCACATATGCCTCGCCCTTCCGATGAAAAAGTGTTTGCTCCTCATCAATCAGCATACTGTGTTCCTGCACTGCATACGCATCATGATTGTCCGCTTCCAGATTATCCGAAAGCTGGGAACGCACAAACTCTCCATTGCGGTCATACAGTTCTGTTGCCTTATCATAGCGCTCTTCACTTTTCTGATAATAGTCTGTCAGGCCATGCCGGTCATAGACCGGATTCATCGTTTTTTCAAAACTTCCATTATTAGCATCCAGAAGGATCTCATCATTCAGATTCTGTCCGTACATATTTCTGGATAGAGAAGATTTCCGATGACTTTCCTCTCCGGGATCTGACTTCCAGCTGCCGGTAAGATACGCAGTTTCTCCGCTGCCCACTATTGCCATGCGAGAGGTCGTAATCTTATCTCTGGCAATCACATTTCCATACTCATCCCGGCGGATGTTCACCGGCCATACCATCACCTGTTTCTTTCCGGCTCCGGTTCCATCCCGGCCGCAGATCTGGTCCCAGCTTCCATTGGTTCCGTCAAAATCCCGGACCACATAGGCCATGCCGGTATAGGGATCCACCAGGGCATCCCTGGCTCCATCCCTTCCAAGATGATACACGTGTGTTCCCTTATCCAGAGTCAGTATTTTATCTTTTTCATCATATGTAATCTTCGTCAGGTCCCCACCATCAAATTCCAGGAATTTTGAGGCTCCTTTCCAGGCAAAAGCCTGATATCGTCCATCTTTTCCATCGGTTTGAGGTGTAATTTTCACGCTCAAATCACTCAAATCATAGTACAAAATATCCGTATCCGGGCGCATGACCGTGACAGAATCCCAGACATTTCCATCTGCCTGAATGATCTCGCCATAACGGTCAACACCGGCCGGCCAGGATACCGTATAAAGCCGTCCGTTTTCATCCTGCTCCGGGAGAAATTCTGTTTTCGTTCCTCCGTATCCTTCCTTTACATACATGCGTTCCACATGGCCCGCATCATCCCGGCAAATCACCAGTCCCTCATATGCAAAATCCTGCGAGTCACCGGACGGCGTGATAGACATTGCGTCAAACAGCGTCATCAGCGCACCGGACGCATATTCAGAGGCATCTTTTTCACCGGCATCCCGTTCCAAAAAAGTCTCCCCGGCTTCTGTCTGCATGGCGCGCTTTTCTACCTGCAGACGGATTGGCTCATTTTCCAGATAAACGCGCGCTGTATCAATCAGATCCTGCGGTTTGGTCCCATAGGTGGTCTGTTCATCAGCTGCATCTTCATAAATTGCAGAAATCACCCGGCTGTCCCGTTCTCCATTCTGATAATAGGTAATCTGATCCGAATAAATCTCCAGCGCCACTGGTTTTGACCGGGCATAACCTGCCGGTGCTTTTGTCTCACACAGGACATAGGTTCCGGCTGAAAGCGGCTGTGGAGTATACAGATATCCAACTGTCTGCAGCTGATGCTCCGAAGCATCTGCCGGCTGTCCATCCCATACGGTCGCAAATGCTTTCATAACTCCCGTCTGCAGACCAAACCGGTCCCCCAGAAGAATCTGCTCCGACTCATCGCATACTGGAGTTCCGGCCGGTACCACGCCTGTATAACACGCTTCCGCTCCGTTAACAGCTGCTGCCACAGATTCTGTTTCGTCCATCCGTCCTGCTCCCGCGCTCCAAAATCCGGCCAGCCAGTTCCAGATACCGCCATCTCTCAAGACAGGCCGGATATCTGCTGCTCCCATTGCTGTCAGAAATTCTTTTGAACCGCAGATCTGGGTGTCCTCTTCATAGAAAAGGACTCTTCCTTCTCCATCTGATCCATCATCTCGCTTTGCTGCGTAAATACGAAACACCGCTCCATCATGCAGGATATTTTCATGAGTCTCAGAATCCAGTTTTTCCAGGCGCAGTCTGGCGGTGTAAAGCCGGTTGCGGAAACGGACATTGCCACATCCTGAAGCTTCGGAAGTATTCTCTGCATCCATGACCACAGAATGCGGAACCAGCATCGGTGCATACCTGCCGTCATAGGCTGTCTGCGAACCCTGCATGGCCGGCACCCGGTCCCGATACCAGGCTCCCGGGATATTATCCTCTGTCATCTCGCCTCCCGGATAGCTGACATTGTCAGCCGTGCAGGCCTGCTCAGAAACCGAACTGTAACGATATACCTCCGAAACAGCTTTCCGACCGTCCTGTCCTTCACTCAGATAATACGAAACAGCTACCGCCGTACGATCGTCCGCCTCATTATAGTAGTTCTGGAATGGGCGGTACGCCGACTGGGTCAGGGACGCGAAATCGCCCGCCGCCAGAGTTTCCGGCTCGCCATTCCGGAACCGGTCAATCTCCAGACCATATGGATAAATTTCAAAGTCCCCGCGGCTGCCATGAGCCTGAAGTACGCGGGACTCTTCCAGAAAACGGATCTGGTAGCGCCGTTCCAGTTCCGACGCTTTAAAAGAAGCCTGGTATCGATAAAACGGATCCAGAATTCCAGGGGACGCCTGCGCGCCCGCCTCATCCGCATAAACTGCTGGAAGTTCGATTTCCTTTGGCTGGTCTGTTTCATAATGTCTGTTTTTAAAGTCCTGAAGCCCGGCATCCTTTGGCTGCTGCTCCACCACCACATACGTTCCGTATGGAAGCATTGCTGAGATCCCATAATATTCAGAAATCTCTTCATCAGACGGATCCGGTACATCCACCGATAATGTAGCCGGATCCCCGTCTGCTCCGCCGCCCGGTGCTTCATCCCAGGCAATGGCATACAGCGCGTCCAGATCATAGGCAAAAAACGGTTTTAAATAATTCTGCGCTTTCTCAATGGCTTCCCGCATCGCACGGTCCAGAATCTCATCTGAAAACGCAGTCTCACCAGAGATACTGTTTCCATCTGCCTGTATGAACTTTGCTGCCACATCATCCAGATACCAGGTAATGGCAAATTGCCGTACCCGATCTGAAGCCCGGGTATTCCAGATCGTATCCTCGCTGCGGTTAACTGCATTGCCCACTGGCCGCCAGCTGGTGTAGGTCGGCGCCGCGTCATCCCACTTGTCGTGATTTGCCGTATCTATGGCGTCAAAAAATTTTTTATAATTTGGACGCATTGTGGTTCTTACCGTCTTTCCATCTTCCACAAGCGCTTCCGTCATTTCCAGCAGTGCCGTGTCACCAGATTCCTGCTGTTCCTGAATCCGGCCATCCTGATAAGCATAAAGCTGTGTATTGCAGACTATTGCATCCTCCGCATTTTTGTACAATGGGTCGGTGCGGTGCAAAACCCTGGTATAGATCTGGTTTACCCGTTCCGGAAATGCATCATTAGCCTTTTTCTGTTCTTCAAAAGTGCGTTCCGTTCCCTTTCGGTCTTGCCAGATTACATTTCCCTGCTCATTCCGGTACAGATTTTGAAGATTGGATTTTAAGTATACCTTAAAGCGGAAGTTTTCTACTGCCGTTTTTCCGTTATACTGCCTGGTCCACCAGTCTTCGTGTACATCCGCATAAGAACTGGTATTCCGGTATGACGTTTTCTCAATGGTCTTGCTCACCCGGATTCTCTGTCGGATACTCCGCTCTTCTACTGCCACCGGAACCGCCTGAGTTCCGCTTCCCGGTTTTCCAGAACCATCCTGCCATACCGCCTCCTGTCCCGGATATACCAGAACAGTATGTTTTATAAAGCTGTTTTCTTCTCCTGTGGCTCCATCTTTATAATCCAGGCACGCACGCACTGACGCCTGTTTCACGGCCTGATAATACGAAGCACAGCCCATAACATCCCCCGCAGCCCAGTTTCCGGAAAGCATAGCCGCCTCTTCTGCTGTCAGAACCACCTGTTCCGGCCCCGGTAATACCAGCTTAAAGCGATATTCCTGTCCTTGCTCATCATTATGCAAAGATCCATAGAAGTCCGTATAACTGCTTTCCACATGCCAGATTCCGGCCTGGCCGTTTATCGGAATTTCAGTCCAGTTTCCATACAATTTCTGTGTCTCACCGGGTACGGTTTCTTCCATATAGCAGATTTTCGGAATACGCTTTCCATTCGCATCCAGCGGAATTTCTCCCGGTTCATAGTAAACAGTTTCCGAAATACAGCGGGTCACCAGACTTCCATCCGAATCAGCCTGCGCATCCGGAACCAGTACGGCAGAGACTCGTTCCAATCCTTCACCCGCCTCATTTCCGGCCCGAAAACCGGTGTAAATGCCAAAACTTTCCGGTTCTTCTTCCCCCGTATATACGGCATAGCAATATCTGGGTGTTTCAGAAGTCTCCTCCGGCACATATGGAACTCTCAGATAAAACGCTGCGCTCCTTTTCTCATTCTCCGGTACATAAAAACATTCCGGATTTCCTATGCGGCCTGCATAAACTGAAATCTCCCACGCATCTTCCAATTCCCGGATCCCATCCAGGCCTCCATAAGAGTAATACGCATGATTCTGATAATAATCCAGCAAGGATGCCAGCAATTCTCCTGCTGTTACTTTCTCTCCGTTCTCCCGGACACGCGGAATCTGAAGCGTCACAACCGGAGATCCAAAGCTTACCTCCTTTCCACTTTGATATCCAGTGTCATAAACCGGATGTTCCAGTGTTGTATAACGGGTACCGGTACCTGAAGTGCCGCTCAGTTTCGGTGTTCCCTTCCCATTGCCCCGCAGAATCAGTTCCAGTTTCTGTTTGACAAAGTTCTGCTGTTCCATCTGAAATGGCTTCCTTAAAATTTCCAGCACCGTATCTTCATTCAAATTCTCTTCGGGCCGCTTCATCAGTGCTTCACAGCGGGAAGTGTCCAGTTCTTTTTCTGCCGCACACTCTGCGTCCGTCACCGACCGGCTGACCGGACGTTCTCTGGTGAGCAATGTTCCATCCGCATCATAACGCGGATACTGGCCTTGAAATTCGGTCACAGCGTAAACCGGCCTGCCAAACAGATCTGTCTCCGCAGACTCGGTAAAACGCCCTGTTCCAACCTGGGCCGGTTCTGTCCTCACCTGAGTATCCAGCCGGTACAGCCTGCTTTCCTCCGGTATTTCGGAAAATACCAGATCAAATCCGCCGCTTTTTTCACTGGAAACCTGAAAAAACAGTTCCTGAAATGCCGGATCTCCATAAGCGCCGCTGGCACCAGACTGCACCTGCTGCTCCGCATAAAGGCCTTTCGTGATCACCGCATAACCTTCCCGTTCTGTTCCTGCCGATGCTTCCAGTTCCTGTCCTGCATTGGTAAACGGAGCCTTTCTGTTTCCTACAGACAGTTCATACCCTTCCGACCTGCTCAGTTCTTTTACATAGTAGCTTCCCATAAAAAGCGGTCTGCCGATCCAGCAGTTTCCATTTTTCAAACGGTAATCCGGATAGCTTCTTATGTACTGCCCGTCTTCTGTATAATCATCAAAACTCTGATTCCGCGCATAAAGATTGGACGGCGCCATCTGGTTCCATCCGCCCGGTCTGTTTTCGATCTGTCCGGTTTCATAGTTATAAAACCTTCCCGGTGCCTCTGTACAGGCCAGAAACGAAGCATCTCCGTTTTTGTCGGTGGATGTCACTGCCACCAAATCATTTTTCTGGTATACCACGCCGGTTTTTCCATCCGGGTGCACCAGATTCTCCTCTGCAAACAAACCGTAAACCGCACCCTCCAGAACTGCATCGCCCTGCGCATCTCCATAGGAATCATACCGGTCATTCTCACCTGATTTCAGATCCATATCCCGTTTATTGATATGGATCTCTCCTTCTGTCCTGTGATCGTAGATCCGCCACCAGTCATCTTCCCCGTCCCGGTCACTGCAATGACTATAGCGGTCCGCCGGACCAGCCGTAATCTTCTGACCGCTTCCTGGCGCATGTAAGGCACCTTGATAGGCATCCGTGAAAAGATCCGCACTGCCCACGTCCCTGTTTCTCATGTCTGATTTAAAATCTCCATGAAACGATTTTGCTGTCTTCTCTCCGGAATCTTTCTCCCCACCACGTGAAAAATCCAGTCTCAAAATCCACGGTACCGGAGATCTGCCTTCCTCTTCCGCATCCGATTCTGTCGCCGTATGCTTCCGGTGTTCTTCTTGCTGACCTGACACAGCCATATAGTCCTGCTTCGCCAGGGCTGCATTCGACATTGTTGCCTGCGCATTCGACATACTGGCCCACTCTGTTAAAGCTTCCTGACCGGCTTCTGTGCTTCGATCATCTATCAGCAGTTCCTCATCCGTCTGCACCGGAAAAAAAATGGAACGGATTTTCTGCCAGATAGAACGCCTCTCTTTTCGCACACTGGGCACTTCAGTTTCTGAAACCAGCCTTCCGCTGCTGCCCTGCTTCCTTGCTTCCCGTACTGTTTGTGCCGGCTCTGCAAAAAACTGGTCGCTGATCCGGATCTCATGACTGTACAGCCCGGCAAAATGCGCATTTGCCCCATTCTCGGAAGCGTCTGTCGTAATGACTTCTACCGGCAGATCATCCCGGTGGTTTCCATGAAGGGTGTAACCTTCCCTGGCCGTATCCTCCGCTATAGCATAGCTGTATTGCAGCGCAATAAAATGATCATACGTTTCCTGTGTATCCTCACCACATCCAGAATCGCGAAACGCCCGGTCTGCTTCAGCAGAAACCGTGGTGCCCGCCGAAGGCGTCTCTCCTTCTTCTCCGCCGGAAGATGCGATGCTCCTGATTTCCCCTGGATCTGTTTCCGGCATGTACCAGTGAAAATGAACACCGGAAAACTCTCCCGAAGCCCAGGTTTCACAGGAAGCGCAAGTGTTCAGCCAAAGTGCTGCCAGACGGCGGTTTTCTTCTTTTGCCGCATCAATTTCCGCCTGATTCTCAATCTCTCCGGTTTCCTCATCCTCTTCCTCCTCCGGTACCGGAACAAAAACCGGTGCCGGGTGCCCGTCACAGAACGTCTTATCATAATGATATCCATGTTCTATTGTTTTCTCTGCTTCTCCATTCGTATCCGTCACCATAGCTGATACAAACTGGAAATCATCCCATAGCACCGGATTATCCCGGTGATAACTCTGATAAGGTGCTCCACCGGCATAAATATAAGCAGCTCCATCCCGGTCCGTATGAATCTCATCCTTGTCATCAAATCTTTCATATAAGGAAAATACAGCACTCTCCAGAGGCGCGCCAGTTTCATGGTCCTGCTTTTTCAGGCGGACGTTATAGGAAGAAGTCCAATCCTCTTCATGGCGGTAAATTTCAAATGCCATGCTGCCATCTTCCCCGGCTGGCGTACTTCCTCCAACGCCTGCATAATAGCAAAGCTGCGGTGCCTGTACCTCCACAAAGACCAGCCTCTGATGAGCCGCCAGCGGTGCCGCGCCATTGTACATCTGGCGGTGAGTCCCCGCGCAGCGGCTGCACCTCCAAATCTGCAGGCACTGCTCATACACCTCTTCCGGAGAAGCAAAGGTTCCGCCCCCGGTCCCATACCTGGTGCCCCGCACATCAAACATCAGATATAAAAGTCCGCCAGCTCCGGTGCTGGTCAGACGGATATCCGTATCCGTCTTCTGGCAAATCCAGCCGCCCGGAATCTGCTCACTGAATGACCCTTCTTCACCGGTAGCGGAAAATTTCAGCGGAACACTACGAATAAATTCTGAGTCCGCGCCGGAAGGATCAAATGACAGGATATATTCCCCCGGCCGCTCCACGCTCTGGGAAGGAGCCAGGAGTGCCGGACTGCCGGTATTGGTATGCCCCTGTAGCACAGCAGGCACATCTCCTCCCAATGCAGCATTTCCGCTTCCAAGCAGCCCAGCCATCTGCAGATACGTCTCCTCCCGGGCAAGCACTGCTTTCAGCCAGGGATATTTTCCGCGTACTGCCGACGAATGAATCAGCAATTTCAGATCCGCTTCTGTAACAAAGCCGGTAATCGCCGGAACGCCTTGCGCGGCAGCTCCCGCATTGATATTCCGGATTACTGCATTGATCTGCGGCACATTACCAAAACTGGCCTGCAGCGTCAGCATCCCCCAGAATATCAGCGCTGTTTCCTCCCGGCTTAATGTCTCCGAAGGAAGAATATACTCATACTCGTCTCCATCGATCAACGCCCGGTTTGCTCCGGCTCCGTCAATACAGTAATGATGGAAACCAGCCCCGTAGGCCGTGATGGTATCTCCTTTCTGGGCCGCTTCCGCCTTCCACGGCAGCATCGTTATGGCTGGAAGCAGTTTTCCACTGATCATAATGACCGCCAGAATCCACGCCGCAGTCTGTCTCACGGTTTTTCTCTTTTGATTCATTCTTTTTTCATACTCCTGTTTCCTGTCTCTGCACGATGCCATTCACAATCCATGCGCCATGTTCATTGGTCTGCTTTCCATCCGGCAAAACTGTATTGCACCGAAGCGCGCCGCGTGTTCCATTCGATTCCTCCTCAAAATACAGGCACTGTCCATCGATCCAGTTCCATCCCGTCAGCATGCGCCCCTGAGTTCCGTCCGGGGACGGATTCAGGTAATAGCGGTTGCCGTCGGTATCCTGATACCATCCTGTTACCAGGAAACCATTTTCATCAAACCGGAACCAGTCATACGCACTCTGCCCGTCTGCTGTGCTGGCATACGGATTATGCACTGCTGCCCATTCCTTCGCGTAAGTGCGCTCTTTGTCCGCAAACATCCACTGTCCGGCCGCATTCTGCATCCAGGTTCCTGTCACAACATAGGACGGCATTGACGGACTGGCGGCTCTGGTTACCCCGCCGAAAGTAATCCCTGTGGAAGAACCGCCTCCACCGCCCCCGGAGCCTTTGGATGAGCCGCCTCCGCCCCCAGACCCGCCTGTGCTGACTCTCGGCACAGTCTCATCTACCGTAACAAATACGATCTTTACGCGGCACATGGCCTGAATATGACCATGTGTCTGGTCTTCACTGACCGCCGTAACAAGTTCTTCCAGAATGCCAGTTCCACTTACCTTTTCCAGCGGTTTTTCCTTTTTCAGAGTACGGTCCCGGTTGATCAGATTCTGGATCCAGGCCGGATTGGTCTGTCCCTGCGGATCCCACACCGGGGTAAGCCTGCAGTTTTGCCGGTTCGCCCCGGACGGTTCTAAAAGAAGGTTCTTTCCGCTCTCCGTATCCTTCCAGCTTACCTGCTCATAAAACGGATGCTCCGGCTCCAGACCGGCTGTCAGCACCACCGGCTCTGAAACCGTGATTGATTCTGTCGGCTGATAACAGCTTCCGGTCAGCCGTCTGGTGACTGTGAACTGTACCTCATCCTGATTTAAGCTCAGAGTTTCCACACGTACGGTTGTCAGATCTACAATCTGAAACTCTACAGTCACACGGCAGTTTGCGTAAAGTGCCTGGTGATTCACCGATGTTTCCGGATTGGTCACCGCGGAAACCACTCCATATCGTGTATACACCGTATCGCGGATTGGCTCCCGGTACTGGTTTTGCGCCTGTGCCTTCACTTCACGGTTTACAATGTTCGTAATAAAAGCAGAATTCATATTGGGCATGACCAGTCCGTCTTTCATGGTATAACCGGCCTCAGAACGATTTTCCAGAAGATCGGTATCATCGACCAGCCAGCGCACTGTCCGGTCCGCCGTCTGCCCGTTTCCGTTATGCTCCGAATGGATCAGGACCGGCTGCACTTCTACGCTGTGATCCTGTTTTCCGTCCACATAGCGGGCGATCAGGATTCCTTCCGCATTTTTTACCTCTGTCACGATCTGTGGGCTTTTGCGGTCTCCGCTGCGAGTCTGCACAACCGAAATCCGCGTTTCGGCCGGATCTGCCGTCAGCCTTGTCGTCACCTTTTCATATTCCGCGCGAAGCTCTGTATCACACTCCGGCATGATAAACGAATAAGCACCTCCGCTCACATACTGCATCGGCCGTTCCTGTTCGTCCTCATCCAGATAAGTTGGCGGTTTTACGCCTCCTGTCTCATTGAGATCCACCACCATCTGGTAACGGTCCTCTGCCGTATTCTTCGGTGCGGTAGCCACTGTCACCACACCCCCTGCCCTGATCGCAGACGGGTGATCTTTATCAATATCCCGGTAGTATGAGCTGCCTGTAGATGAGATCGCAGACAGCACTGCCACATCGGTATCGTAGGTACCGTTTGCATTTCTGGCATCAATTCGCGGAATATAGACCAGATAGCCTCTGGTCGGCTCCCCCATAAAGCCCGGTGCAAAATGATCCATGGTAAACGGCAGATCCTTTTTATAACCTTCCATGGTAAATTCACGCCCCAGCTTCTGAGTAACAATATAGCGGATGCCATCTTCCAGTTCTTCATAGAAGAATCGGTCCCCACAGTCATATTCAATCTGTCCCGTCACTGTTTTATACTTGCGTTCCAGATCAGACCAGTAACCGATGTGCGCATCCTCCGCAAACCGGTTATCCCCGTCAATGGTACTGCCAAACACCTGCTTTGCCTTCGCCAGTGTATTGGTAAACAGATAAGAAACTCGGCTGTCACGCTCTGTTCCGTAAGTAAACCGTGCGCTGCTGTCACGGGTTCCCACAAAGGTTCCCTCCCGGGATGCACTGCCGTTGTTGGTTCTGGAAACAGCTCCTGCCATGCGGGCCAGTATCAGATTCCCGCTCTCATATTTTCCGACAATACCTCCCACGGCACGGCTTCCGTTTCCACCGATCGTACCGTTCACGTAGGAATTATAAATACCGCTTAAAGTCATGACTCCTGCGATCCCGCCTACATATCCTTTCCCCTGGATCCGGTCCGACACCCCGTTCTGGGTGATCACTGCATTATCGATCAGGTAAGCCTTCTTTGCACATCCTGCAATACCTCCCACAGCACCATCCTTCTCTGCGCCATTCATGGAAATCCCCTCTGCCCGGCAATTCTCCACAATGACCGATCCATCCGACTCCTGAAGCTGCGTTCCCGCCAAAGTGCCTTTTCCGCTTCCGCAGAGCATTGCCGCAATACCTCCCGCATTGTGTCTGGAATACACATAACCGGATACTCTCACATTCCGGATCACAGCGCCGTTCTTCACAGCTCCTGCCAGAATTCCGACCTGATCCAGCCCCCGCACCTGGTCACACTGAATTTCCAGATTTTCTACGCTGCCTCCATCGATCACGCCAAATAATCCCAGATTTGTTTTACCGTCAAGCTCTCCGGCAATTTTCAATCCAGTTATGGTATTTCCGCATCCGTCAAAATACCCGCGAAATGGCGTTGGAACCTCTCCGCTCATTTCCGCGCGGCTGCGATACCAGCCGATCGGATTCCAGTCCCCGCGGTTGATGGCAATTCCTCCAAGATCCAGGCTTTGCGTCAGTTCGAAATAACAGCCCTTATAATCATTCCCGGCCGCAACGGACTCGGCCAGCCCCATCAGATGAGAAAGCGTCTCAAGCTGATAGGGAGACTCTCTTGTTCCTTCTCCCGGAAAATTCACATTGCCGTTCCAGTCCTCCCACAGATCTCCGGTTACCGGAATCTGTGCCGCCAGCAGCAAAAGATTGGATGGCGTTGCAGGCTCTATCCACTGTACCGCATCGGATGGCGTTGCAGGCTCTCTCCACAGGATCGCGTCAGAGGCTGTTGCCAGATCCTCTTCCGGCTCTTCCTCATCCCACACTTCCTCCAATATTTCGGAAGAATCTACACTCCCATTACTCTCGGTTACTCTTGCATGACCGGCTCTTCCTTCCGGAATCCATCCGCCGGCATTTTCCGCCATGGCAATCCCGGCCGGAAAAACTCCCGGTGAAAGCACGGTAAGCAATACTGCCATCGCAGACGCTGTCTGACGTTTCCTGTAAAATTTCTTTTTGCTGGTTCTCATACATCCCCCTTATCCTACATCTGCGGCAGCACAAAAGCCGGCCGCACCCCTGTTGTTCCTGTTACACGCAATTCCTCATCCGCTTCCGGTTTCTGATCTGCTGTTGTCCGCACATTTCTTCCTGCCTCCTGCATGTCAGTCCGCATACCGCTTCCTGCCGTCTGCACATCAGTCCGTACCTTTTCCGGCCGGATATTGCCCTGCACCAGATCCACGATATAGACCTGAGTGCCCTCTGCGCTTTTGCATGGTGTGCGGAGCCAGTATCCTTTACAGAATTCACTGATCTGCGTCTCCGGATTCCGCTTTCTGACCGGGCCAAACCGCCACAGCCAGTTCCGGTAGCGATATGCCTCGTCCACTGAAAGAATAAACAGCTGATCTACCAGCTTCTGGCTGCCCAGATATCTGGCAGTCAGCTCATCTCCGGAAAACTGCTCCCACAATTCTCTTCCCGTCTGCCCCTGATAAGCTCGTTCCACGCCGATATTCACCATTTCCGCATCTGAAAATTGTTCTGCAGAGCCGGAAAGCCATGCACGTATCGCGGAATATTTATAATCCGCGGTTTCTCCAAAGCGTACGATCGGTCCCGAAGCATACACATAACCATGAGAAGCGTCCTCCGGCGTCTCAAACTGATAATGGGAACCGGTGTTGGCCGGTATTACCTCATCACACAAAAATAAGGCTCCCTTTCTGTGGTAATCCATATGGTCTGCATAATTCTGATCAATGCAGCGGAAACGGTATGCTGTTCCCCCGATACTCCGTATAACAGTATCCCCGATATTCCAGTGCCGGATCTGAGTCTCCGTCCCGGTTCCGGCTCCATAAACCGTCAGTCCCGGTCCCGCTGTCAGAATCGTCCATGCGCAGACGATCAGAAGCAGACCTTTGCGTCCTCGTTCTGAATGCATCGCATTCCCCCTCTCCCTTTTTGCGATCCTGTTTTTTGTATTCTGATCCTATGTGAAAATGCGCGAACTGCGCCTGAGCTGCACGTAACAGACAGCCTGATGATAAAACTGAAAAATAAAAAACTGCCCTGTTTCAAGCTGAAGCGGCAAAACATTGCCATAAAGCCCAACAGGAACATAGAAACATAAATATAAAAGTGAAAATAAATGAAATGTGAAAATAAAACACTAAGATAACAGAAAAACAGAATCTCAGATAAATCGTTACTGTGCCATCATCATAGCACAGTAACGATACCAGTACAAGAAAAGTTCATCGACAAAAGCTGACACCAGACGACATAAGCCGGCTCTTAACCGCGCAGGCAGAATTCGCTGCAGTCTACCACGCGGGTGGCAAAGCCCTCGTAAAATTCCGGCTCATGGCAGATCAGAAGGATGCTGCCTTTGTATGCCTTCAGGGCACGGGCCAGCTCCTCCTTGGCGTCCACATCCAGATGGTTAGTCGGCTCATCCAGAAGAAGAACATTGGTCTCGCGGTTGATCAGTTTACATAATCTTACCTTTGCCTGCTCACCGCCGGACAAGACACGTACCTGGCTCTCGATGTGTTTGGTCGTCAGGCCGCATTTTGCCAGGGCAGAACGTACCTGATACTGGGTGTAGGACGGAAATTCCTTCCAGATTTCCTCAATGCAGGTGGTGGTATTTCCCGGTGCCATCTCCTGCTCAAAATAGCCAAGATACAGATAATCACCTAACTCCACGCTGCCGGAAAGTGCCGGGATCAGGCCCAGGATACTCTTTAACAGGGTAGTCTTTCCGATTCCGTTGGAGCCCTTTAAGACGACCTTCTCACCGCGTTCCATGCTGATGTCAAACGGGCGGGTCAGCGGCTCGTCGTAGCCGATCACCAGGTCCTTCGCCTCAAAGATCATTTTGCCGGCAGCACGGGCTTCCATAAAATTAAACTCCGGCTTCGGCTTCTCCTTCGCCAGCTCAATGACCTCCATCTTATCCAGCTTTTTCTGGCGGGACATGGCCATATTTCGGGTGGAAACTCTTGCCTTATTGCGGGCCACAAAATCCTCAAGCTCTGCGATCTCCTGCTGCTGACGCTTATAAGCGGCCTCAAGCTGTGCTTTCTTCACCGCGTAAACTTCCTGGAAATGATCGTAATCGCCCACATAACGGTCCAGCTTCTGGTTCTCCATGTGGTAGATCAGGTTGATGACGCTGTTTAAGAAGGGAATATCATGGGAGATCAGAATAAAGGCATTCTCATACTCCTGCAGATAACGCTTCAGCCATTCAATATGCTGCTCATCCAGATAATTGGTCGGCTCATCCAAAAGCAGGATGTCCGGCTTTTCCAGAAGCAGCTTTCCCAGAAGCACCTTGGTACGCTGGCCACCGGAAAGTTCGGAAACATCCTTATCCATGCCAATCTCCTGCAGGCCCAGCGCGCGGCCTACCTCTTCTACCTTGCTGTCAATGATATAAAAGTCATGGGCCATCAGAAGGTCCTGAATCGTGCCAAGCTCCTCCATCATGGCATTCATCTCGTCCTCGGATGCCTCGCCCATCTTATCGCAGATGGCATTCATCTGCTCTTCCATCTCAAACAGATACGCGAACGCGCTCTTTAACACATCGCGGATGGTCATGCCCTTTTCCAATACGGTGTGCTGGTCCAGATAACCGGCGCGCACATGCTTTGCCCACTCAACCTTGCCCTCATCCGGCTGCAGTTTTCCGGTGATAATGCTCATGAAGGTAGATTTACCCTCGCCGTTGGCGCCCACCAGACCGATATGCTCACCCTTTAACAGACGGAACGAAACATCCTGGAAAATAGCCCGGTCACCAAATCCGTGACTTAAATGCTCTACATTTAAAATACTCATGAAAACTCCTCTCAAAACCTCTCAGACACAAACAATCTCTGCAAAATGTTGAAATCTGCGGCTATACCGCATTTTGCGAATGCTACTATTTTACCTAACAAATTCTGCGGTGGCAAGCTCTTTTCCCGGAATTTGCGCATATCTTATGGTAATTACGCACCGGTCCGTGTGAACCCGGCGCTCTGCCTGTCACATGGCCCCCGCAAACATGACCAGGTGATTCCATGGTACTTCCGCTCAGCCACATTCCCCCTGCCTCCGATGCCCGCATCATCTGGATCGCCAGTGAACCGGCACGCCGGGAGAAGCTTGCCCGGCAGGGCTTTGTTCCCGATGAAGCCGTACACTGCGTGTGCCGTTCCCTCCGAAGGCGGCTCTTTTTATTCCGGGTGCGCGGCCGTCTGATTTTACTGCCGCGAAAGCTTGCAGGCGAAATTTTTGCCGAAATCCAACACTGATCTTTCAAAAACAAATGCTTAACAATTTTTATCAGACGCAGTATAATGGAAAAAATTTCCAGCAGGAGGAGACACAAAATGATAAGTCAGATCACACGAGATGAAGCATTGAACTTACTGAAAACCTACAACAAGGAGCCGTTCCACATTCTGCACGGTCTCACCGTAGAAGGCGTCATGCGCTGGTACGCGAAGGAGCTTGGTTATGGAGATGAGGAAGATTTCTGGGGAATCTGCGGACTGCTCCACGATATTGATTTTGAGCTTTACCCGGAACAGCACTGCACAAAAGCGCCGGAGCTGTTAAAGGCCGGCGGTGTCGGCGATGACATGATCCATGCCATCTGCTCCCATGGCTACGGCATCTGCTGCGATGTAGAGCCGGTCCATGAGATGGAGAAGGTGCTGTTCGCCGCAGATGAGCTGACCGGTCTGATCGGAGCCGCAGCCCGCATGCGCCCATCCAAAAGCACCAGGGATATGGAGGTTTCCAGCTTAAAGAAAAAATTCAAGGATAAAAAATTTGCTGCAGGCTGCTCCCGCGACATCATCCGCACCGGTGCCGAACGCCTGGGATGGGAGCTGGATGAGCTCTTTGCAAAGACCATCGAGGCAATGCGCTCCTGCGAGGACGCCGTGAATGCGGAGATGGATGCCTGAAAATACAAAAACCGCGTAGCTACGCGGTTTTAAGGAAGCAGGCGACGGGAATCGAACCCGCCTCCTCAGCTTGGGAAGCTGATGTTCTACCAATGAACTACGCCTGCGTTTTCTATGGAAACACTGTTTATTATAAATCGTATTTTTCAAAAAGTAAAGAGATTCCTGTTTTTTGAAAAAAGCAGGAATCTCTTTTCAAAATGATTATGCTTCCTTCGGGAAGATCCGGCTGCCATAGCGCGCCGCAAATACGTGTCCTTCTTCATCACGGATCGCAGTCAGGTAAATGTCGGAATAGGTTTTCCTTACCATACCCTGCCACGGATATACGGCCTGAAGTGCGGTCGGATTTCCGTTTACCTTCATGCTCAGAGTTCCGTTTTCTGCAGTCAGCGTAAATGCATCACCCTCACCGGATACATAGCTTCCGGCTAACTCTTCCAGTTCTTCGGCGCTCCAGCTGCGTTCTGCGTGGATCTGCCGTTCTTCCTCGACCTCAAGACCGCAGTAGGCATTCAGGGCTGCGTCTGCGATGGCTGCCACGGAAACATCCATGGTATTGCACAGCACCACAATACCAACCTCTTCCTGCGGACAGAAGGAGAAGTTGGAGGATACGCCCGGAAGGCTTCCGCCGTGCTCATAAACAGCACGATCACCTACCTGCTTCGTCTCCAGACCGTAGCCATAGTATATGCCCGGCTTCATGAACTGTCTCGGCTTTTCCATTTCCTGAACAGCATAGCGCTCTACGATGCGGTTTCCGTTTCCTGCCACACCTTCATTCAGATACATAACAGCATACTTCAGCATATCACCCAGAGTGGACTTCATACCGCCGCCGCCGTGCAGGACGAATGCATCGTTCTGGTAGTCGCGGTCAGCTCTCCAGGTTCCGTTCTCCAGAGAATACAGGATTGCCGCATTCTCGTCCTGGCTATTGCGGATAAAGCTGATGTTGCTGCGGTCCATACCGATCGGCTTCAGGATCTTCTTATCCAGATACTCTGCAAAGGAGCCATAACCGGAATGACGGCGCACAATATCAGAAAGCAGGCCAAAACCGTCGTTGCAGTAGCTCATGCGCTGTCCCGGACGTCCGGTGAAACGGGTCTGGGAATCCAGGCGGCCTGCCACACGGCGGATGCCTTCCTCTGCAAAGTCTTCCCGGTAAATGAGCTCTGCATCCAGGGAATCCTCAATCCCCATCTCCTGCGCGGTCTTATCCACTACAATACGCGGAAGCGGGAAATAGCCGCCGCTGTGGCACATCAAATGCCACAGCTTAACCGGCTCAGACTGATTCTTGTTGGTGAACTCCGGAATGTATCTGGAAACCGGATCATCTACCTTTAAAAGGCCGTCCTGCTGCATCTGCATGATGGACAGTGCCGTAAAGGATTTGGTTACAGATGCCATACCGAAGATGGTGTCTCTGGTGATCGGGAGCTTGTTCTCCGCATCACGGTAACCGAAGTAATTTTCGTACTGGATTTCTCCGGCTGCATTGACGATGCCGACCGCGATACCGCGGGCCTGGCCATCCTTCATTACGCGGGCAATCAGCTTTTCCAGCTTTGCCTTGCCCTCCTGTGTCATACGGTTCATGCCAGCATCTCCTTTTTCAGACGTTTGATGCCAAGGCCCGGATCAGAGGAAAGAATCAGATGTCTGGTATCTTTTACGGTAAAGCCGCCCTCGTACGGAAGCTCTTTTAAGGAGAAGGTTGCGTCCAGATCCGCACGTGTAATGTTCTTTAATGCAGCACCCAGGGAAGCAGCCGCGGTTACACCGATACCGCTCTCCTCTGCCATACAGCCCAGCATGACCTCCACGCCTGCTGCCTCTGCGATCGCAGTGATCTTCTTTGCCTCATACAGGCCGCCGCACTTCATCAGCTTGATGTTGATGAGATCTACAGCTCGCTGGGATACTAACCGCAGGGCATCCTTGGAGTCCCAGCAGCTTTCATCTGCCATGATCGGCACAGAGCTGTGGGCGGTCACGAATTTCAGTCCCTCAAAATCGAAGCGCGGAACCGGCTGCTCTACCAGCTCGATATCGTACTCATTCAGGCGGTTGATGAGTTCAACAGCCTCCTTGGCTTTCCAGCCCTGGTTTGCGTCCAGACGGATCTTCACCTGGTCACCGACTGCCTCACGGATTGCGCGGACTCTTGCCAGATCGGAAGCAAAGTCTACGCCGACCTTGGTCTTGATCACGTTAAAGCCTGCCTGCACATGTGCCTTTGCATGCTCTGCCATGACTGCCGGATCGTCGATGCCAACGGTCATATCTGTCTCGATCTCGCCGGAAAGTCCGCCCAGAACCTTATACAGCGGAAGATTTGTGCTCTTGCCGATGATGTCATGGCATGCCAGGTCGATGGCTGCCTTTGCAGTACCTGCATACGCTACGGTACGGTTCATCACGGTATAGATTGCCTCCATGTCACGCGGATCCATGCCGATCAGTTTTTCTTTCAGACGCTCTACCGTTGCGATAGTACCATCCAGATTTTCCCCAGTGATCAGCGGTCCCGGAGAGCCCTCACCATAACCGGTGATGCCGGCATCAGTCTCAACCTCAACCAGGCAGCTGACTGCGTGAGTGATGAGACCCAGTGCAATGCGGAACGGGCGCACCAGCGGCACCTGCATTCTGTAGGTCTTAATGTTGGTAATTTTCATGATACTTCTATACCTCCCCAATTATTTTTCTTCTGTCGTTTCGTTCTGCGCGCAGGCTCCATTGCAGAAATGACAGGCGCACAGATGACCTCCTCCAATATCTCTAAGCTCCGGCTTCTGTGTGGAACAGATTTCCTGAGCCATGAAGCAGCGGGTGTGGAAGATACATCCGGACGGCGGGTTTGCCGGGCTCGGCAGATCGCCCTGGAGAATGATCTTCTTCCTCTTGGAATGGCGCTCCGGTACCGGAATTGCGGACAGCAGCGCCTGGGTGTACGGATGGGACGGGTTCGCAAACAGCTCTTTCTTGTCCGCCAGCTCTACCACATGTCCCAGATACATAACCATGACACGGTCTGAAATATGCTTGATAACGCTTAAGTTGTGGGAAATGAAGATATATGCCATTCCCATGGATTCCTGCAGCTGGCGCAGCAGATTCAGTACCTGAGACTGGATGGAAACATCCAGTGCGGATACCGGCTCATCGCAGACTACCAGAGACGGGTTAAGCACGATCGCGCGGGCAATACCGATTCTCTGACGCTGTCCGCCAGAGAACTCGTGAGGATAGCGGTTGTAGTATTTGGTGTTCAGTCCTACGACCTCCATCACCTTTAACACCTGTGCCCGGGTCTCCTCCTGGGTCTTATAGCGTTTCTGAATATTTAACGGCTCGGCAATGATCTCGCCGATGGTCATTCTCGGATTTAAGGATGCGTACGGATCCTGGAAAATGATCTGCATATCTGCGCGCATTTTCCGCAGCTCCTGGCCGCTTGCCTTGGTGAAATCCTTTCCCTTGTAGAAGATCTCGCCGGAGGTCGGCTCGATCAGACGAAGCACAGAGCGGCCCATGGTAGATTTACCGCAGCCGGACTCACCAACCACACCCAGGGTTTCTTTCGGATTCAGGGTAAAGGATACATCGTCCACCGCCTTGATCCATGACTTATCTTTCTGGAAGAAGGAAGATTTTCCCGCGAACAGTTTCCGCAGGTTCCGGACCTCCAGAAGCGGGGTCTTTTCATTTACTTCACTCATCAGATGTTCTCCTCCCACTCCTTCGTATATTTAAAGCAGCGCACTTTGCGGCCCTCGGCTTCGACTAACTCCGGCATCTTCTGACGGCAGATCTCGCGGGCCTGCGGACATCTCGGGCAGAACGCGCAGCCTGCCGGCATATCATCAAAGCTTGGCACCATGCCCTTGATAACGCTCAGCTCTTTGGTGTCGTCATCATCCAGCTTCGGAATGCACTTCATCAGTCCGTCCGTATACGGATGCATCGGCTTGTCAAAGATCTGGTCGCAGCTTGCGTGCTCAACGACCTTGCCTGCGTACATAACCATAACATCATCCGCAACCTCTGCGATGACACCCAGGTCGTGGGTAATCATCATAACGGAGGTTCCGGTCTTTTCTTTTAACTCATTGATGAGGTCCAGGATCTGCGCCTGAATGGTTACGTCCAGCGCAGTAGTCGGCTCATCACAGATCAGCATAGCCGGATTACAGCAGAGTGCCATGGCAATCATGACACGCTGACGCATACCGCCGGAAAGCTGATGCGGGTACTCGTCGAAACGGCGCTCCGCAAGCGGGATCTTAACCAGCTTTAACATCTCGATGGCGCGGGCTTTTGCTTCCTGCTTGGTCATTTTCTCATGAAGGAGCAGGGCCTCGATCAGCTGCTGTCCGATGGTATAAACCGGATTCAAGGATGTCATCGGCTCCTGGAAGATCATGGCAATCTTCTTGCCGCGGATGTTGCGCATCTGAGCCTCCGTCATCTTTAAGAGGTCTTCCCCCTCAAACAGGATCTCACCGCCCTCGATCTTACCAGGACGCTCTACCAGACCCATGATCGATAAGGAAGTGATACTTTTTCCGCAGCCGGACTCACCTACAATGCCGAGGGTCTTACCCTTTTCCACATTGAAGGAAACATCGTTAACCGCTTTCACAAGTCCGGCCTCAGTATGAAAGTAGGTTTTTAAATTTTTTACCTGTAAAATATTCTCTGCCATCTCTCATACCTCCTAACTTCTCAGCTTCGGATCCAGTGCATCTCGTAAACCGTCACCGAAGATATTGAATGCGATAACTGTGATCATGATCGCCACACCAGGCATGATGCTGTATACCGGGCGGTAGCTGATAAAGGTCTGTGCCGCACTGATCATATTGCCCCATGACGGAGTCGGCGGCTGGATACCGATGCCCAAAAAGCTTAAGGATGCCTCGTACATGATTGCGTTCGGGATACCAAGGGTAACCAGGACGATAATGGTGGACAGGCAGTTCGGAACCAGTTCCTTCATGATGATCCAGTAGGTAGATGCTCCGCAGGCGCGGGCTGCCTCTACGTATTCTTTTTCTTTTAACTGCATGACAGAACCGCGGATCATACGCGCGGTGCGGACCCAGGTCAGAAGGCCCAGGGCGATAAACAGGTTCAGGACACCCTTACCCATGAAGGTCATGATCGCCATGGCGAAGATCAGATCCGGGAATGCCTGGAAGATCTCCATGACACGGGAGATCAGGCTGTCGATCCAGCCGCCGTAGTAACCGGCCAGGGAACCTAAGGTTACGCCTACGATAGAAGCGATGATCTGTGCCACGATACCGATACTGATGGATACTCTGGAACCGTAGATGATACGGGATAAGATGTCACGGCCGAATTCATCGGTTCCGAACGGATGTGCCTTGCACGGTCCGCCAAGCACAGCGCTGTAATCCTGATAGGTCGGATCATACGGTGCGAGGAGCGGAGCGAAGATTGCCATCAGTGCCAGCAGGATCAGTACACATGCGCAGAACATTGCCATTTTGTTCTTCTTTAAACGGCGCAGGCTATCTCCGTAGAAGCTGGAATACTGCATGCCGTTTTCCATAACATCCTGCTCAAACTGTTTCTGTTTATTAAAAAATCCAAGTAATTTCTTAGCCATCTCTTATGCTGCTCCTTTCCCGTAGCGGATTCGCGGATCCAGAAATGCATAGGAAACATCAACGATCAGGTTTACGACAACGAATACAAATGCGATGTACATAACGGTGCCCTCCAGAAGCGGGAGATCACGGTTGGACATGGCATCTACTGCCAGCTTACCGATTCCCGGAATGGAGAATACCTTTTCGATCAGCATGGATCCTGTCAGCATGTAACCAAAATCAGTACCTACGAGAGTTACGATCGGGATCATGGCATTTTTCAGGGCGTGCTTCAAGATAACGGCCCAGCGCATGGCACCCTTTGCCTTCGCGGTACGGATGTAATCCTGTCCCAGTACTTCCAGCATACTGGTTCTGGTGATTCGCGCAATATTTCCTGCGTAACGCGCACCCAGCGCAAGACTCGGAAGTATATAAGATGCCGGCGTATCGAATCCTGAGATCGGCAGAACGTTCAGCTTTAAGCCGAAAAGGATCTGCAGAATGATCGCTACCCAGAATGCCGGTGCAGATACACCGACGATAGAGAGTACCATAACAACGGTATCGATGCCTTTTCCTCTCTTGACTGCTGCAAAGATTCCGCACGGAATACCAATAACAGAAGCGAAGATAAAGGACATGCATGCCAGCTTTACGGTTACCTTAAAGCAGCGGAACAGCGCATCGGTAACAACCTCCTTGGTGAAATAGGAGGTACCGAAATCCAGATGGATGGCGCCTTTTATAAAATTCAGATACTGTACATAGTATGGCAGATCCAGACCGAGCTCCTTACGCACTTTGGCGATAGTCTCCGGATCTGCACGTTTCTCTAACATCAGGGCAACCGGGTCACCCGGTACTACCTGAAGCAGAACAAACGTGATCAAGCTGATGCCCAGAAGAACAAAGATCGTCTGGAGCAAACGTTTTCCTGTGTATGAAAGCATTTTATTTTCTCCTACATGCGAACAGAGGAACTGCCAAAATGCGCAGCCCCCCTGTTTCTCTAAACATTTTTAATTGTTGCCGCAATAATTACTGAATATCAGCATTCTTCCAGAACATACGGAAGGTCGCATCCATCTCAAATCCGGTGATATGCGGATTTAACAGATAGAACTTGGTCTCATTGTAGAGAGGAGTGGTTGCCCAGTCTTCTCTGGTCATGATGTGCTCTGCTTTTTTGTAGATTTCCTGACGTTCTGCCTCATCGGTGGTTGCGATACCCTCATCCATGAGTTTATCGAACTCGGCATTGTGCCAGAAGCTGGAATTGGTGTCGGTCTTGGTCATCGGGTACAGCATGCTCTCCGGATCAGAGTAATCTACATACCAGTTGGAGATACCGCAGTCAACGCCGCCGTTCTTCTTCATATCGGACCATGCCGCAGAGTCAACCTGCTCAACCTCTACGTTGATGCCTGCTGCCTTTGCCTGCTGCTGGAATGCGGTTGCGATTGCTACGTTGCCCTGATATTTGGTATTTACGGTTACGCGAAGGTCAATGCCATTCGGATATCCTGCCTCAGCAAGAAGGGATTTTGCCTTCTCCGGATTATACTCAAACTCCGGAAGGCTGTCATCATGACCGATGATACCAGCCGGGATATAGGAATTCGGAACGGTTGCGGTACCGTGAAGGATGCTCTCGCAGATGGCCTTACGGTCGATGGAAAGAGCAATTGCCTCTCTTACCTTCGGATCAGAATAGGTCTTGCTGTTTACGTTCAGGCTGTAGCAGCCAGTCGGCTGGAAGCCATGCATCTGATCTTTCAGATCCGGATTGCTAGAGTATACCGGGTAGATGGACGGGTCAACATCTACATAGTCTACATTGCCCTTCTGATACTCAAGAACCTGAGTGTTAACATCCTCGATGAACTTGTAGTCCAGACCGGACAGCGCTACTGCGCCGCCATGGTAATCATCGAAACGGGAAAGGGTTGCGCCAACACCGGTCTGATAGCTGTCAAGCTTGAATGCGCCGGTACCGATCAGGGTGGTCATACCCCAGTTGTTGCCAGCTGCCTCACATGCCTCCTGCGGATAGATTGCGCAGTATGCGGTAGACAGAACGGAAAGGAACGGTGCGTACGGTTTCTTTAACTGAATGGTGAAGTGGGTATCGTCCTGAACCTCGATACCGGACAGCTCATCTGCTGTACCTGCGCTCATCTCGTCGTAACCAACCACATTCTCAAGCAGGGTTGCCATCTTTGCCATTTTGATCAGACGCTCGTAAGAATACTTAACATCGGAAGCCTTCAGAGTCGTTCCATCATGGAATTTTACATCCGGAAGCAGCTCGAAGCTGTAGGTCATGTTGTCATCGGAAATGGTCGGCATAGCTGCCAGAAGAGTCGGAACCAGTCCATCGGATGTGGTAGTCAGCAGGGACTCGGTAATGTTATCGGTAATTTTCATTACGATGCTGTAGGTAAACTGCTGTGGATCCAGTGCTACCTGCGGATCTACTGCTGCGACACGTATAACCTTGTCGCCGCTCTCAGTGGTTGCTGCTGCGGATGTGCTGCCGCCAGCTGCTGCAGAAGTCTCTGCTGCGGATGTGCTTGTAGAATTTCCGGAACCGCCGCATGCAGTGAGGGACGCTGCAAGCACACAGCTCAGGACAATTCCTGCCAGTGTCTTTTTCATGTTTGTTTCCTTCCTTCCTCGTTTTCGCTTTATGCTTCTTTTGTGATACCGAATTCTATGATGAGTTTCAGATTTCCCAGCCGAAACCGCTGTCCGGACACCGTGACAAAAAAGGGACGTATACCGAGACCAATCTTTCTCCGATAATACGTCCCTGATTTTTTGCAATATCCGGTTTGACAATTTTTTGTATCATCTGCCACATTAATTCAGTAAAATCTTAAAGCTATGGTCATTATAACGATGTGTTTATGTAAATGCAAGAGGGAATTTTAATTTCCAATCATTTCTTATATGTTTTCCGTGTGATACGGTCGTTTTCTCTTTTTGTCCGTATGTCACGGTCATTCTTCCATCGTTGATAGACAGTTTGTCAGGATCACTTTGGGTCATGGCAGAAAAAAAGAATCCGAAATAGTCCGGATTCTTTTCTCTGTACAGCTTATTCTTCGTCATCTTCCTCTGCCACAATGGCACCGATGGTGCCTAACATACTGGTTACCACTGCTACAACAACAAACAATACCAGCAGCAGAATACAGCCAAGAAAAATCATGATATCCATTTGCAAACGCCTCCCGTTCTTTATTTTACCTTCCTGCACAATGCTTTTGTAATAACCTGCCCACACTCATAATTATCCCAAGTATAACACAGGTCATACCGCAAGTAAAGAGGACCGTTTAATCGTCTGCAGCGTCTGAGCAGCACGGTTTTGCAGTCTCCGGTTCCCGCTCATAGGTATCCAGAAAATGATGGCGCACGCCGCCCTGCTTGTACGCTACCACGGTATCCAGATTGACATTCTCCACGCTTTTAAAGATATTGCTCTCCACGAACGGATTCTTCTCTTTTAAGGTTCGGATCAATTCCTTGACTTCCACGCGTTTGGACTGGTTTTCCTCATTATTGCAGGTGGTGCAGGTGTCGGTGAACTTGCAGGCACACTGGATGAAATGCAGGTTGTTATAATCTCTCCACGCCTTGATATCATCCTCGCGTACCAGATACAGCGGGCGGATGAGCTCCATGCCCTCGAAGTTGGTACTGTGGAGCTTCGGCATCATGGTCTGAACCTGGGCGCCGTAAAGCATTCCCATAAGGATTGTCTCAATAACGTCGTCGTAGTGGTGTCCCAATGCGATCTTATTGCAGCCCAGCTGCTTTGCAAAGGTATAAAGGTGTCCGCGGCGCATACGAGCGCACAGATAGCACGGAGATTTTTCGATGGTGTAGACTGCATCGAAGATATCCGACTCGAAAATCTCAATCGGAATCTTTAACTTTCTGGCATTCTCCTCGATGACCTGGCGATTCTCCGGACTGTAGCCCGGATCCATAACCAGGAACTTCACCTCAAACGGGAATTTGTTGTGCTTCTTTAACTCCTGAAACAGCTTTGCCATCAGCATGGAATCTTTGCCGCCGGAGATGCAGACCGCAATGCGGTCGCCTTCCTTCACCAGTTCGTACTGATTGATGGCTTTCGCGAATTTGCTGAAAATGTTCTTGTGGAATTTCTTGCGCAGGCTTTTTTCCACGGAATCGCAGATCTCGTCTGCCTCCTGCTTTTTGATCTCGGCCATGAGCCAGGCAATGTAGCCGCCCTTTAAGCTGACTGCGTCGTAGCCCTGCTCGCAGAGATTCTCTGCCACATCGCGGCTCACGCGGCCGCGGCTGCAGCAGATGATGATTTTTTTGCCTTTCTCTTCCGGCGGATTTTCTTCCAGTTCTTCCGCGGAACTGGCGATAGCTCCCTTGATGGCACCATGATTGATCTCATCCGTGCTTCGGATATCATAAAGCACATAGGTGTCCGTGGAAAGGGCGTCAAATTCTTCTATGGTTAATTCATTCATATGATTCACTCCTGTAGCGTATCAAATCCTGTCCATGCCGCATCTTCCCGCGTTCCATGGACAAAATATTTTCCGTTTCCTGCTTCTGCATCGAAAAAACAGACGGCCACATCTACAGCCGTCTGTTTTCTTCGCTGCGCACATCCATCATACAGGAAACGCACGCAAAACTCAATATCCTATTTGCAATCTGGTTTTACTCTGTCCCGGCATTGACCACATCCGATCTGTTTTCCTCGTTTTCCACTGCGGCCACTGTCCATATCTCTGAGGTCACCCACTCACTCTTGTTGTGGCTGCTCTGGCGCACGGTACGGACACGGAAGCAGTACTCCCCCGGCTCTGTCATCTGGGATGAAAAATCATAATGGTTTTTGTATACCGAACGCATGATGCCGGTATCAATGCCGTTTCTGACCAGCTGGATCTGGTAATAGCGTGCGGATTCCTCCGCATTCCAGGATGCGGTGCCCGGATGAGCGCTGTCCCAGCCGAAGCCGGCAGACGAAGATGCCGCATTCTGCGCCAGAGAAATGGCGGAACGGTTATCAAGCTTTGACTTCTTATCGTAAATTAGCTTTACCCGTAACGTCAACATTGTGTTTTTTTCCGACCGCTTTGCGCTGACAAACTGAACCTTGTCGTAGCGGTTCTTTGACGAAGCTGCCAGATTTAAGCGGAACGCATCAGAAGAAGCGCTGGCAAAATACCACTGATCTTCATCTGCCACCACCAGAGTCACCTCAATCTCCGGCGGATTGCTGTCGCTGAAATCATCCGAATCCTCGTTTACAACCTCTGTGTCACTGATATAGTAGCGGTCCGTATTTGCTCCCTCCGCAGTGACGGAAAGGGAACTGCCCTCTATACCAATACCCAGGTTGGAATCAAACACAAGATCCATTTTACCGACCTTACGCTTATCCGATGCCGCATAGCTGGTGCAGACCGCTCCAACGGATAAGATGAGAGCGGCCAGGCTTACCAGAAGCCGTTTCGTTGTCTGTTTCATCACTCTTTTGCGGCTCCTTCCTGTTTCCGTTCATAAAGACTGCAGATCAGATCCACACAGGTGTCCAGACCAAGCTCCGCACTGTTTAAGGTGACATCATAGCTGGCACCGGCACCCCAGCGTTTCCCGGTATAACATTCATAGTAATTCCGACGACTCTTGTCAGTCTTTTTGATCAGCGTAATGGCCTCATCCCGGGTGATCCTGCGTCTTTCCATAAGACACGCGATCCGGACATTCATGTCTGCATAGATAAATATGGAAGTCACGCCCGGCTGCTCCCGCAGCACATAATCGGCACAGCGGCCAATGATCACACAAGACTCCTTCTCTGCCAGCCGCCGGATAACCTCCGACTGCAGATTAAATACCATGTCATTGATGGCAATGCCTCTTCCGGTCTTATCATTCTGCATCTGACGCGGCACAGAGTAGAGAAATGGATTCGGCCGCTTCTCCTCCGCTTCCGCAAGAATATCCTGATCCAGTTCTCCGTAATCGCAGGCCATCTCGATCAGCTGCCTGTCATAGCATTGAATTCCAAGGCGTTTTGCCACCTCCATGCCAATCTCACTGCCGCCGCTTCCGATCTGACGTCCTATGGTTATGATTCGGTTTCCTTTCATATGCTTCTAAACCCCCTGTCCAATTTTCCATTTATCCACAGTTTTTCTATCTGTTCCGGAAGATTTCCACAAATGCTTTCCACATCTTCACGATCACGATCCAGATCCGGCGCAGCGGGCTCTGGCTTGCTGCCTCAGTCTCCGCATCCAGAACCTCATCATCATCATCCAGGCTGATCTCTGCGGTGCGCAGGATGATCTGTACGGATTCCGGCTCCTGATTCTCATCGGATGTGAAGGATACCTTCTCCGCCTTCGGATCCATGTTCAGGAAACGGGTATCTCCATCTAAGTCATCCCATTCCTTATCGATGGCCTCCTTCATGGTCACGCCTGCATGGCGGATGGAAGCGGTGCTGTCCAGCACGCTTAAGCTCTTATCCAGAAGCTCCAAGGTACCGCGGATACTGTCGCGGGTAGCCGCATCCAGGTTATCACTGCTGTTTTTTAAGGTATTCTGTACGATCGCCGCCGTACTGATACTGGTATTCATGGCTTCGGTGGTACGGTTTAGCAGCTCCTCTGAATCATCCAGAGATGCCTGCAGATCCGGATAGTAGCTGTCCATCGAATCATACAGGGCTGCTGTGTCCTCCGTCAGCATCTCCAGGCTGTCCGTCAGCTCAGAGGTGTATTTGGCTGCATCTGCCACATCGTCCAAAAGGCCGGAAAGCTCAGAAGCCAGTTTGCTGCTGGCTGCGGACAATTTCTCCAGTGCTGCTTTCTTCGCCATCAGAGTCTGCAGAAGCTCCAGCTGATTCAGGGTGATGCCGCCTGCCACACCAGATACACTGCCGGTGCTTCCGGCATTGCTAGGGGAGGCAGCGCGGTCATCGTAAAGATCGACCTCCCAGTCCTCGTCCATATAATAGTCATCATCCACATTCTGAAAGCTGACACCCATGGTTCCAAGAGCCGTTACATAAGCCTGCTCGCTGGCCTGCAGCGTTGCGTCCAGCGCAATGATCTGCTGCATCAGCTGATTCAGCGGAGAAACCTGGCCGGACATATCTTCCGACCCACTCTTGATTCCCTTCAGTGCACTGTGCAGCTTATTTAACGGATCCTGCATCTCGCGCACCGTGTTTACGATATCGCCCAGGCTGTCATGCGCTACATCTGCCGCCTCTTTGGCGGTCTCGATATGCGGGATCATCGCTTCCAGCTGATCCGAGACAGCGCTTAAGGTCTCAATCACACGGTCATTGCCTGCCAGAATACTGTCTTTTGAACCACTCCAGGCCTGTCTTGCGCCCTCCGCAGAGTTCATGCCGCTCTGTAAAGAATGAATGCCGTCCCGCATGGCCTCAACAGACAAAGCCATCTGCTGCATGCTGTCGTGCATCTGATCGCCGCTCTCTTTCCAGGTATCCTTTGCTTCCTTTAAGTCGGTCACGTGCTCTAGATCACTGCCGGTTAACGGAGTCATGGCCATGAACACGCCGCTGGTCTCAAAGCTGTCCGTTCCGATGCGGACGGTGAAGTCTCCATCCTCGCCCGGAAGCGCCGTAAACACAACGGCGCTGTTGCCGCCGACGGTCTGTTTCTGGGCGCCGTCTGCTTCCAGACTGTAACAGTCATTGGTATCCACCATAACTGCTACGGCCAGAACAAAGTTGTTCTTATAATATTCATTCACATCCGCACTGTCGTTAAACTTCGCGTCGATATGGATCTCAATGAGTCCGGAAGCACCCGCCAGCTCGTCTGCATTTTTCGGCACGCCATTCAGCTTATAGGAAACATCAAAGTTCCATGGGAGTGCCACCTTCTTCGCATCCAGCTCGCCTTTATAATAGAAGCGCCCCTTGTAATCCGGAGACACGTTCCAGGTTACCTTGTTTCCCTCAATGACCGGCTCCGTATAATCGGACATGTTGGTCACCGCTGTATAATTGCCATAATCGGTGAACGTGGTCTGGCCATTCAGATCACAGCCCTTCACCACATTGACCCGGTCTACGTTTCCATAGTAATCCAGGTTTACATACATATTTTCATCTACAGCCACAGATGCCTGGCCGGCAAGCACCGGCAGAACCGTGCCGGTACATGCCATGACTGCCGCCAGCCCCATGACACCCAGTCTCTGATATCTTTTCTTCATGACATTCTCCTCCTGCTGCCCTTATTTCTCTTTCCTGTGTTCTTCCAGCTTCGTCCGGATCTGCTCTGCCCGCTCATGGAACTGCTGCCTTCTGGTCACATAGCGCTCGCGGATTCTTCTTCTAGAGCCTTTCCATTTTTTCTCAATGACCAGTCCGTCAGTCAGCACCAGAAGTGCCGGAAGCAGAGTCAGTACCAGGACCAGACTCAGGAAGCCTCCTCGTCCGATCAGATGTCCCAGATCTCCAATGGCCGCCGTCGTAGAAATCAGATATACAATATATCCTGCCAGGGTGATGATGCCGCCGGATGTAAAAACAGAGGAACAGGACCGGGTCACCGCCTCAATGCAGGCCTCCTTCTTCGGAAGTGTTGCACGCTTCGCGATATAATTGTTGGTAAGCAGGATCGAGTAGTCTACCGTCGCACCCATCTGGATACTGCTGACAATAATGTAGCCCATGTAGATCATATCCACGCCCTGCACATACGGAACTGCCATGTTGATAAAGATGGCAACTTCAATCGGGATCATAACCACGATTGGGATCAGAACTGACTTAAAGCTGAAAGCTACAACCAGGAATACACCCAGCAGCGTCAGCAGATTTACCCGCGCGTTATCGTCCGTAATTGTTTCCTTTATATCCTGGGTAGACGGAGTCTCTCCGACCACGTACGAATGCTCCGGATAATATTTCTTCATGAGATCCCGGATCTGATCCGTATATTCGAAGGATTTGTCACTCTCGCCCTTGGTTCTTATGTATAAAAGCATCCGTGCCGTGTCCTTCGTGTGAAGCTGGCTGACGGTAGAATCCGGAAGGAAATCCTCCGGTATACCCTCCGGCAGTGTGTTGGCCATGGAAGTTACACTCTTGACATATGGAAGAGCTTCCAGATCATCGGACAGCATCTTTTCTGCCACCGGATCCGTGTTCGGATAGATCAGAAGCATCATATTGCTTCGGCCGAACTTTGCGGTGATCTCCTGATCATCCGCGTATACCTGAGTTCCCGGAGCACCGCCCACAGCGCTGTTTCCGTACTGGAAATTGTTCATCTGCTGAGCCACATAAGCAGGCGGGGTAATGAGAAGCACCGCCGCCAGAACAAAATACCGGATATGGTACACACCCTTTCCCAATCTGGTAAAGTCTGGGAAAAAGGAACGATGCTTGGTCTTATCATTCCATCTGGTAAATTTCAGGATCATGGCCGGCATGAACAGTACCACCGTCAGAAGACTGAAGATGATACCCTTTGCCAGAACCAGTCCCATATCAAAGCCAATGTTGAATTTCATGGTAACTAATGCCAGGAAGCCGACTACGGTAGTCAGGCTGCTGGCAAAAATGGAGTTGATGGCTTCCTCAACTGCCTTGACGATGGCTTCCTCCTCCGAAAGTCCGGTATCACGCCAGTTCATGTAGGCATCCAGCAGGAAAATGGAATAGTCCATGGAGGTTGCCAGCTGTAAAATGATGGCTACATTATCGGTCAGAAAGGAAATCGTACCGATGAATATATTGGTTCCCTTATTCAAAAGTACCGCCACACCCATGACCAGCAAAAACAGGATCGGCTCTGTCCATGCGGTGGTCGCCAGACAAAGTACCACAAAAATCATGATGACCGCGACCACCAGGATCTTGTTCATCTCCTCATGGGTAGTCTGGATCAGGGATTTGTTCTGCACTGCCATACCGACATAGCAGCCCTTGTCTCCGGTGATGGCTTTCATCTCATCGATAGCTGCCTCGGTCTTCGGGGAATCTGATTCCTCATCAAAAGTGATATCCATAACCGCACAGCGGTCTTTGTAGTAGTCTTTGATATCATCCATATTGATGAAATCTTCTCCTGCGTAAACATTAACCGTGGTGTCGCACCAGAGGACCTGATCCACACCATCAATGGCCTGGATCTTATCTTTATATTGCTTCGCCTCGTACAGGCTTACATCCTTTAGCATCAGCCGGGCTGTTCCAGGATATCCAAACTCCTTCTTCATCACATCCAGTCCCATGCTGGACTGGGCTGTGGAAGGCACATACTTGGTCAGGTCGTAGTTTACATTTACAAACAGCATGGCAATTGCGCAGAAAATACAGCCTGCAACGAACACCGACTCGATCCAGGCACGCTTTTCAATGATAAAGCGCGCCAGGCGAATGGTAAAGCCGGTATCCTCCGCGCCTTTTTTCTGCTTCTCTTCCGCTCCCCTTTTGTGGGGCAGATGCGCTTTTAATTTATCTTTCAGGGATTTTTTGTCTTCCATAACTGATCTCTGCTCCTCTTTCCCTTTTTCTTTTCACTTCTACCGCATCAGGATCACCATAAAATAGTGTTCTCCGTCTTTCTCCGCATGGGCCATGCCGATACGCCGGTAATAATCCAGGGAATCTTTCCGTTTTCCGCTGGAATCATATTTGTCCTGGGTCTTGCCGATGAGCTTGTCAAAGGCATCGTCCGCATCCTCCCGGCCCCGCAGGTAAAGCTCCCGGCAGCTGGAATTTTTCCGGTAGGAAATTTTTTCCAGGTAATCCTTTAAGGTTCCCTCACCGGGAATCGCGTCACCGCTGTAACCATTTGCCAGCGCTGCTTCCAGACGGTGAGCTGCTGCCTGATTCAATTTTTCATCCATGATAAATCCGGCATAGCGGTCGTACTGCCGCTTTTCATCATTACCGTACTCCTCTTCCCGGTCCGGATACTCGTCAAAATACAGATCCTTTTTCTCGTCATTTAACTGGTCAAATAAAAACTGCGTTTCTTCATCGTAACAGAACACCGGATACGCACCGCCGCCGGTATTCGGTACCCATTGGGCCGTTTTTAAGGAGCTGTTCCAGTTAAATTTATAAAGGGCATTGTCAAACTGCAGATCCTGCCGGTTCCTGCTGCCGTCCGGCAGGAGATAATACCAGTCGTCGCCCTCCTTTACCCAGTTTGCCCGGGCCGTTTCTGTTTCTTCTGAATCGATTACTTTTGTCGTTCCATATACAGACGCCGGCTTTGTCTCTGCCACAGCACCGCTTCCTGCCTCAATGGTGGACGCAGCCGCCAGCGCCGCCACCGGCTGATGCAGCAGCACCAACCCAACCGCAAAAAGTGCGACACGCAAAGGGTTCGTTAAGAACTGTTTGTTTTTGTGCAATTTATCTCGATAATCCATAAAAACCTCCAGAATTCCTCTTCATTTTATTGCATTATTATCTATGTATATGTTAAAATACACAAGTATCAGTTTTGTTTGGAATGTTCATAATGAGACACTTGTTTTAGATTTGTCCAGTTTTATACATTGTGAACCTGTGCTGTTTTTCATGCGCAAATTCATCGATCACGGAGGTTATTATGGCACAGTCTACATCCCGGAAAACCAGTATTACCGCCCGCCGCACCTACGCGCTTTTGAAGGGTGCTCTCTTTTCCCAGCTTGCAGCCCTGCCTTTTGAGCAGCTCACACTGACCGACATCTGCAATACCGCGCTGATTTCCCGTTCTACGTTTTACCGCTATTTTGAGGATAAATATGACCTGCTCCATTACTGCCTTGGCTCTATGCTAGATGAGCTTGGCCTGAATGAAGATGTCATGTATTTCACCAACCGCACTTCCGTGCGGGACTTCCTGCTGATCCTGCTGCATCTTATCGGCGAGAACCGGATTCTGTACCAGAAAATCTACCATGCCAATCAGGACGGTGACCTGATGCGCATCATCCGCACCGGCCTCATCCGCATTATGAATGATAAAATTCAGGCTGCTGAACAAAAGGGCTATCGCTTGAAGCTTCCTGCCCCTATATTCACCAGCCTGATGACAGATTTTTATTTTAATATTGTACAGTGCTATCTCGATCAGGAAGAACCCTGTGACCCGGACAGCTTTGTCGACAATGTATGCCTGTTTATTGAACGTGACTTTTTTGCACCGCCGGAGTCCTGAGCCTTATGCCCAGCGCTCCGGTGTTTTTTATCACCAGACTGCACTTCCTGCAGCCTGATCCGATTGTGGCACTCAGCGTTCCCGCGCCCAGCCGTATGCGTAGCGAACCGCCTTCTCCCACCCGCGGACCATGGTCCTGCGGGTCTTTTCATCCAGTTCCGGCGTAAAGATCCGGTCTGTCTCCTGATTTTCCTTGACTTCTTCCTGATTCTTCCAGTATCCCACTGCAAGTCCCGCCAGATAGGCCGCGCCCATGGCGGTTGTCTCTACACAAGAGGGCCGCTTCACCGGTGCCTGGATAAAGTCTGCCTGGGTCTGCATCAGGAAATTGTTGGCACTGGCTCCGCCATCAACCTTCAGGGAAGTCAGGTCAATACCGGAATCCGCTTTCATGGCCACCAGTACGTCATGTACCTGGTAGGCAATAGACTCCAGTGTAGCCCGGATGATGTGGTATTTGTTCACACCCCGGGTAATACCCACAATAGTTCCTCTGGCGTACTGATCCCAATGCGGAGCACCAAGACCGGTGAAGGCCGGAACCACATAGCAGCCGTTGGTATCCTTCACTTTTTTTGCCATATACTCGGAATCCTCTGCCGAATCGATCAGCCGCAGCTCATCCCGCAGCCACTGGACCGCCGCTCCGGCCACGAAGATGGAACCCTCCAGCGCATAATCCACCTTTCCGTCCAGTCCCCAGGCAATGGTGGTGACCAGCCCGTTTCGGGAGAATACCGGCTTTTCTCCGGTGTTCATAAGCAGGAAACAGCCTGTTCCATAGGTATTCTTCGCTTCCCCTGCCTCAAAACAGGTCTGACCGAACAGCGCCGCCTGCTGGTCTCCCGCTGCCCCGGCAATAGGAATGGCTCCGCCCAGATAAGAAGGCTCTGTCTCCCCGTATACGCAGCTTGACGGCTTCGGCTCCGGCAGCATGCATTTCGGAATATCCAGGATCTTTAAGATTTCATCATCCCACTGCAGAGTATTGATATTGAACAGCATCGTGCGGGAAGCATTGGAGTAATCGGTTACATGTACCGCGCCCTTGGTCAGCTTCCAGATCAGCCAGGTTTCCACTGTGCCAAACAAAAGCTCACCCTTCTCCGCCCGCTCCCTTGCTCCCGGCACATGGTCTAACAGCCATTTGATCTTGGTAGCGGAAAAATACGCGTCAATGACAAGTCCCGTTTTCTTCCGGAAGCTGTCCATATAGCCCTGTTCCTTCAGGGAATCGCAGTAGGCTGCGGTACGGCGGCACTGCCAGACAATGGCGTGGGCAATGGGTTCACCGGTCTCCTTATCCCATACAATGGTGGTTTCTCTCTGATTGGTGATACCGATCGCCGCAATGTCTGCTGCTTCTGCGCCAATGCGGCTCATAGCCTCCACGGCCACTCCCAGCATGCTGGCCCAGATCTCATCCGCGTCATGCTCCACCCAGCCAGGTTGTGGAAAATACTGGTGAAATTCCCGCTGCGCCATGCTGCAGATCTCGCCCTTTTTATTGAAAAGAATACAGCGGTTGCTGGTTGTCCCCGCGTCCAGTGCCATAATATAATCTGCCATGATTGGTTCCCCCTTTATATAAGATTTTGTCTGATCATTACTCTATTATCCTAAAAACTCAACGATAAAGCTGTTTTCCCAGTTTATTTTCTTTCTTGCATCATACCATTTTTTTCCGCACTCGTACAGTTGATTTGTTGCAAAATATTTCTTTTTTTCTAATTTTATCAGAATTTTATTGTTTTTATGAACATTTTGTGAATTTAACGCTTTGTTCTTTATACTGGGCACATCAAACAAAGATCAGGACGGACAGAATGAAAACAATGACGGAAATGGCGCGCCAGATGGCAAAGAAGCGCCGGACGGCAAGGGCAGACCGGATGACAACGGCGGTGAAGGCAGCGCAAACGTCACCATCAAAAAGAGTGATGGAACGGTAATAAAAAAAGGAAGCAGCTGCTATACCATTACGGTAGATTCCTACAGTGCTTCCTGAAGCATATAATGTTGTTTGGCAGGTCTGCGCATTCACTGTACAGACCTGCCAAATACTTCCCTCTTAATCTACTTTTTCAACAGAAAGGATTTTTCCGGTGAAGGCATCCACGGTATTTACCGTACCGGTATAGGTTACCATCACGGTATCACCATCCTTCACACTGTCTAACCCCTGTGGCTTCTCATTCTGATCAAAGCTGAAGCCGTAATCCTGACCATCAAATGTGATGGTAAACATGAAATCCTTGATGTCACTGATCGTGCCTGTCATGCTTGCTTCTTCCTGATCTGCGGCAGAATCTGCCTTAGATTCCTCTGAATCCTTTGCTTCATCTGTGTTCAGACTCTCAGCAGAGGCTGTGCTTTCTGCCTTTGTGGTCTCCTGCTGTGTTGTTTCTGCCACTGTAGCCGTTGTCTCACTTGCTGTAGCAGACGGGGTATTTTTTGAAGAACAAGCTGCTGCAAATACCATGACCATTGCGGTGCTCATCATAATCAATGCTCTTTTTTTCATTTTAACCAACCTTTCTTTTTTGAGCAGACGGAATCTGTTTTTCCTCGATCTGAAAGCATTTCCGGCTGCTGATGCATATGCGATCTGTAACTGTGTCTATCTCCACAGCCACTCCTATTGAACAATAAAATTGTGTCCAAATTGTCATCGTTTTATGAAGAAAGGAAACTTTTTTCTTAAGATTTCAAATGCAGATATGGGACAGCAACCGGACGCTGGCTTTTACAAGCACGCAAAAAGTCCACGGACCAGCACATTTACTGGCCCGTGGACTTTTTATTCACTTTCTCTCATGCGGTTCTGCTGCCATCTCAGCCTGCTTACGCATCAGCCTTCAATGGTAACATATTTCTTGGTTTCTACCGCCGGTTTTGCTTCCTTCTTCGGAACAAACAGCTTCAGCATACCATGCTTGAACTCAGCCTTGATGTCCTGCTCGGTCACATCTTCACCAACGTAGAAAGAACGCTGGCACGCACCGACATAACGTTCACGGCGGATATACTTACCGGTTTCTTTCTCCTGCTCATCCTTATCAAGTCCCTTAGCGGCACTGATGGTTAAATAGCCATCCTTCAGTTCTGCGGTGACTTCCTCTTTCGTGAATCCCGGAAGATCGATCTCCAGCTCATAGCCGCCTTCCAGCTCTTTGATATCGGTTTTCATAACGTTCTTGGCGTTGTGACCATATAGTTTCTTCTCAACATTGTTCTCTGCGCTGTTATCGAAGAACGGGAAACCTCTCATAAAGTCATCAAACATATCCTCACCAAAAATACTCGGCATTAACATAAGTCATCTCTCCTTTATCTATCTAAAATTTACTTATTATCAAATTCAGTCTTCTATATTATGGCTGCGGTTTCTTCCCCGGCCAGGCAGCCTTACTGTTTTCCGGGGAAGTTTCAGTCATTTGTATTAGCCTTCAATGGCTACGTATTTTTTATTTTCTACCTTCGGCTGTGCTTCCTTCTTCGGAACGAACAGTTTCAGGATACCGTGCTTGAACTCTGCCTTAATGTCCTGCTCGGTGATATCTTCACCTACATAGAAGGAACGCTGGCACGCACCCGCGTAACGTTCACGGCGGATATACTTACCGGTTTCTTTCTCCTGCTCGTCCTTATCAAGTCCCTTGGATGCGCTGATGGTTAAGTAACCATCTTTCAGCTCTGCGGTAATCTCGTCTTTTGTGAATCCCGGAAGATCCATCTCCAGCTCGTAGCCGTCTTCCTGTTCCTTGATATCGGTCTTCATCATATTCTTTGCATGACGTCCGTAAAGTTTCTTCTCTATTTTATTACCTGCATTCTCATCGAAGAATGGAAAATCTCTCATAAAGTCATCAAACATATCCTCACCAAAAATACTCGGCATTAACATAAGTCATCTCTCCTTTTCTATCTATGCTTAACCTTGTTTCTTTGGAACCAGGATCTTTCAGAGACCTCCGGGAACCTCTTTCTTTGTTCCCTCTGTATCCCCTTCCTTTGTTCTACATGTACTATAGCACGCATTATTAGCACTGTCAAGTATTGAGTGCTAATTTTTTGTGAACTTTTTGTGAACTTCGTTTTGTGCAAGATAACATTGCACGTTTTAGCAAAATTACGAAGTTATGCGCACTGATCTTGCACATTTGATATTGGACAAAAACACAAGAAAGCGTGAAACCTCTGCTTTCGCAAAAGTTTCACGCTTCCTTGACTGTCTCTCAGATTATTACAGCTTGCTCTTTCTTCTCCCGTTTATACTTTTTCCGCCCGCAGCATATACAGCGGCGTGGCAGCATAAAAGAATTTTTCCCTCTCACTCCAAAGCTCCTTTGTCACGTCACGCTCAAAGGATACATTCGTACAGGGAAGCTGTTTTAATACGCCCATGTCAAAATCCGGACGCTGGGCTTTTCCGAATACTCTATAATTTTCCGGTTCCAGTTCGCTGTCAATGTACTCATAGGAGCCATCGTGGGTGTATCCGCGGCCATATTTTTTCAGGCCTTCGCGCTCCCGGCGGATAGCCTCCTCCCGCACCGGCCCCGGCTGATAAGGAAGATGCCAGTTGGCATCAAAGATCAGCAGCACGCCGCCCGGTTTCAAAACCCGCAGCCACTCCCCATATACCTTCAGATGTTCCCGGATGATGTGAGTCACATTCCGGCTGACCACCAGGTCAAAAGTTCCATCCGGAAATGGCAGCGCGCCAAAATCCCCCTGCAGAAGTTCCGGTGAAACGCCATAATGAGCCACGTTTTTTCTGGCATACGCAAGCATCCCCTCCGAACCGTCAATGCCAGTCACGTGATGACCGGCTTTTGACAGCAGCACAGAGAAAAAACCTGGTCCACATCCGGCATCCAGAATCCGTAAAGGGCGCTCTGCCGGTGCCTGGGACTCGATCAGCTCCAGCCACTTTTCCGGTCGGTTCGTCGCAAACTCCTCTTCTACATAATTGTTGTAATTGTCAGACCGGACTGTCCAGTCTTCGTTGATCTGTTCCTGTGTTAACATTACAAAATACCTCTCATAAAACTAATTGATATCCAGATCCGCCGTAACCTGGTAATAATCACAGGCATGGGCCGTATAATTCTTCACATTGGATCTTGAGATCATATTCATCTGAAGAAATGAGCAGAAAATGTACGCGTGATCATCCAGAATCTTCTGCTGAAGTTCAATTGCCAGTTCTGCGCGTTTTTCCGTGTCAAATTCCATCGAAAGCTGCTCAATCAGCGCTGTAACCTCTGAATTATCGTAAGCACCAAAGTTATAGTTCATTCCCGGCTGACAGCTCGTAGTAAAGAAATACTGAGGATCTCCGGACGGTGCCGTCACCAGAGCCGACGCATAAATATCAAAGCTGGACATATCCGCCAGAAATTCCCGGCGATTTGCGGTGCAGTTGATATCCACATCCATTCCAACCTCTTTCAAACTGGCCTGAACAGCCTCCGCCAGCAGCGGCAGTTCCTGACGGCTTGGATAAGTCAGCCAGCGGATTACCAGCTTCACGCCGTCTTTCTCCCGGATACCGTCACCATCGGTGTCCACCCAGCCAGCCTCTTCCAGAACGACTTTGGCTCCTTCCGGATTATAGCTTTCTGTCTTCACATGTTCACCGCCAAAACCGGCAAAGCCATCTGGAAACGCTCCGTTTGCTGCCACCCCATGACCATCCAGCAGAGCAGTGACGAACCCTTCTTTATCAATGCTCATGGCAATGGCTTTCCTCACGGCATCATCCTGGATCACAGGACTTGTCATATTCATGCTGCAAAAAAACGCACGAGAGGTCTGGACGGATGAAAACTGATAGTTATCATTTTCAAAGTTTGGATAAGCCTCATACGCCATGCCGTAGGCTGCGTCAATATCACCGGACTGCAGCGCGGCTGATAAGGTATCGCCATTAGACATGGTCCTGATCGTCAGTTCATCAATCTTTGGCGCTCCATTCCAGTAATTTTCATTTTTTGTCAGAGTCAGGTGGTCATCCGTAACCAGCTCTTTCACTACATACGGACCGGTTCCGGCTACAATTCCTCTCTCAAAATCACTGGCATCCACGTCGATAATACAGCCATAAGGATCTCCCAGATAGTTCATTAGGGCCGGATTCGGCTCACTGGTTGTAATCGTCAACACCTGCCCGTCTGCCTGAATATCCACGATTTTCGTATCAAGCGGAGCTCTGTCATGCACCTCCAGCAGATGATCCAGACACTGCTTCACCGCCTCGCCGTCCATCTTCCGTCCACTTGAAAAGGTAACCTCGTCCTGCAGGATAACGGTCCAGGTACAGTCTCCATCATTCTCCCAGGATTTTGCCAGCCACGGCTCCAGCTCCATTGTATCACTGTAATGAACCAGCGTCTCGCCCACGCCATAGCGGATGCAGGCCCAGCCATTGTAGGTTTCATGTGGATTCACAGTCTCTTCCCAGTTTTCTGAGTTGAATGTCGTATCTCCGATCACCATGGTCTTTCGTGAATCCGAACTGCCGGCCGGTTCTGTATTCGTACCGGCTGCTGCCTGCCCTGTATCTGCTGCATGCTCTATACTCTCTGTGCTCCCGGCCCTGCTGCCGCATCCGGCCAGTATCCCTATTGTAACCCCCAAACACAGGAATACAGCGATTGTCTTTCTCATAGATCTTTTTCTCCTTCATATAATTTTTATCTGTATCATTCCTGACTCTGGATTATTCAAACTCCAGAACACTGTCAATCAGTCTCCTGGTATACGCATGTTCTGGTTTCTGAATCACATCGTCCGGCTTCCCCTGTTCCACAATTTCTCCCTGATACATGACCAGCACACGGTCACAGAACTGCTGCACCAGTGACAGATCATGACAGATAAACAGAATGGACAGATGTTTTCCCTGCGCGAGGCGCAGCTGATTCAGAAGATCGATGATTTCCTTCTGAACTGTCACATCCAAAGCTGAGGTCGCCTCATCACAGATCAGAAGTTTTGGCTGAATAGCCAGCGCCCGAGCAATGGCCGCCCTCTGACACTGCCCACCGCTGACCTGGTGCGGATAACGGTCGGCGAATTTCTTTGACAGTTCGCACTGCTCTAATAGCCGTTCCACTTCTGCCCGGGTCTCCCGCCTGGACATTCCGGCATTTCTCAGGCTTTCCCCGATTCCATCCCCCAGTGTCTTTCTCGGATCAAAGGAATCTGCCGGAGTCTGAAAAACCATCTGCATCTTTCTATAAACACTGCGAAGTTCCTTTCCCCGCAGGTTTGTGATATTCTGACCATCCAGAATAATCTGCCCCACTGTAACATCCAGTAATCGGGTAATCATACTTACCATAGTCGTTTTTCCGCTGCCGCTCTCTCCCAGCACGCCAAGACATTCTCCTGGCATCAGCTCAAAACTGACATTTTTTACCGCTGTAACCGGCTGCTGTCCGCCCCGCAAGAAAACTTTTGACAGATTGTCCACCTTCAGAATTGGCCCCATCTTACTTCCTCCTTAAGCGCGGAACAGCTGCAAGCAATTCCTTTGTGTATGCTGTCTGCGGATCCGTCAGAATCTTCCTGGTTTCTCCATATTCTAGCATTTCTCCATTTCTCATCACCAGAACCCTGTCTGCCATGGCTTCAATGACCCCCAAATTATGGGACACTATCACAATAGCTGTGCCAAAACTTTTCCGCACCATCAGTATCTCCTCTACCACCTGTTTCTGCACCGAAACATCCAGCGCCGAGGTTGGTTCATCCGCCAAAAGGAGCCGCGGATTTAAAAGCATCGCCGCGGCAATTCCGACCCTTTGCTGCATACCGCCGGAAAGCTCGAAAGGATAGCTTTTTAAGATTCTCATGCCATCCGAAAAACCAAGCTTTGCCAGCAGTTCCAGTGCCCTGTCCTGAAATTCTTTCTTCGAGATCCGGCTGTGTTCCTTCATCGTTTCGTATAACTGGACTCCCACCGTGCGAATCGGTGAAAAGGAGCTGCCCGCGTTTTGAAAAATATAGCCAAGCTCCGGCCCATTCAGTCTCCGGCGGTCTCTCCCTGGTAAATCTGTGATATTTTTTCCCTGATACCAGATATCGCCCCGGGTGACCAGCCCCTCCTGACTCAACAGTCCCATGGCGGCCTTAATCAGTGTAGATTTTCCGCTGCCACTTTCTCCTACAATTCCAAGTATCTCTCCCGGATCTACCGCAAAGCTTACCTGCTTTACCGCCAGCTCTCCCCGGTAGGATATATCCACCTGATCGTATCTTAATAAATGTTCCACCATTAGTTTCCTCCCCGGCTCTTTGGATCCGCGTAGTCCCGGATCGTATCACCCAGAAGATTAAAAATCATAACAGAAAGAAAAATCGCGATTCCCGGTGAAAAAGTAATCCAGGGAGATATGGTCATAAGGCTTCGCGTGTCACTCATCATGCTGCCCCATTCCGGAACCGGAGGTTTGGCCCCCAGTCCCAGAAAACTCAGCGCCGCCAGTTCCATCATCATGGTTCCGATGTCCAGCATGGAAGTCACCAGTACCGGCCCCATGATATTCGGCAGAAGATGTTTCAGAATAATCTTGAACGTTCCGCTGCCGGAAAGCTTTACCGCCCGCATCCATGTCGTTTCTTTCCGGGCAAGGGTCTGGCTGCGGGCAATCCGCGCATATTTAGGCCAGGAAATGGCTGCCAGGGCAATGATCGCGTTATGCAGTCCGCCGCCAAAGCTGCCTGCCACCGCCAGCGCGAACACCAGGCCAGGAAAGGCAAGAAAGACATCTGAGATCCTCATGAAAAAAGTGTCCGTGAAATCGCCGCGCCAGCCACAGAGAATGCCCACGGCTGTGCCCACAACGGTAATCACCGACACCAGCAGCAGCGTGGAAAACACACTGGCTCTGCTTCCGGCTATCACCCTGGAAAGCATGTCTCTCCCATAACGGTCTGTGCCCAGAAGATGAAGGGCACTGGGTGCCGCCTTAACATTGCTTAAATCCTGTAAATAGGGATCATATGGGGTAAGATACCGAGAAAAAGCGGAAGCAATCACCAGAAGCCCTGCCAGGGTTCCGAACACAAACAGGCGCATCCGCACGCTGTCACGGTATTTTTTCTGAATTCGAACTGTCACATTGTTCATTCTTCCCTTACCCCCAGACGAATTCTGGGATCCAGTGCATGATAAAGAAGGTCACTGATCAGATTTACCAACACATAAATCACCGCCATCCAGACAACATAGGCCTGGATCATCGGATAATCCCTCATGGTAATCGAATCGACTGCCAGTTTCCCTACACCGTCCCACATAAAAATACTTTCAATGATCGCGGTTCCGCCCAACAGACTGCCAATGGACAGAGCCATCAGAGTAATAATCGTCAGCATCGAAGATTTCAATACACTCTTCCAGAGAATCACGCCAGGCCGGATGCCCCTTGCGCTGGCTCCCATGACATAATCCTTGTTCAGTTCTTCCAGAACCGCTGCGCGCACCTGCCTCATATATTTGGCAGACATGGCAATGGCCAGTGTCAGCGTTGGAAGCAGCGCGCTTTGCACGGTATTTCCGCCGGAAATAACCGGGAACAGCTTCCAGTGAATAGAAAACAACTGCGTCAAAAGCAAAGCCACAAAAAAATTTGGCATAGAATTGCCCGCAAAGCTGAAAAAGCGCAAAAAATAATCTGTAAACTTATCATGGCGCACCGCAGCCAGAACCCCCAATGGAATAGAGAATACAACCGTTGCGCCCATAGATAACGCCGTTAACAACAGGGTTGCAGGCAGTTTCGAAACAAAGGTATCAAACACATTTTTTCCCGAAACATAGCTGATTCCCATATCTCCGGTCAATATTCCACGAAGCCAGGCCAGATACTGGGTGAAAAACGGCTGGTCCAGCCCAAGCTCCGCTCTTTTGGCATCAATGATTTCCTGAGCAACCGCACCCTTGTCTCCATAGAGTTCCATCACGGCATCACTGCCTGCCGCGCGCATCATGGCAAAGGACAAAAAAGTGATGCCAAACAACACCGGAATCAGCTGCAGCAGCCGCTTTCCTATATATTTTTTCAATTTTCGTTACCTCTTTCATCCCTGATCAGCCGTTACCGGCTTTTCCTCACAGATCATAAAGGTATGATTCAGACTGTCCCGCTCCCAGTCCAGCGGATCCTGCACGCCAGGGCCAATGTCCTCAATGACCTCAACCATCCGCATACCTAGTTTTTCTAACACCTTTTTATCCCACTCGGGGCGTTTTTCTTTCGAAAGTGGAAGCGCATAAGCGGTCTGCTCCAGTTCCAGCACCCGTGCCTTTGACATATTTCCTGCATAATTGTGAACCGGGTATTTTGCGCGGAAGGCCGCCTCCGCAGCTTTCTTCCGGGCGCGAAGTTCCTCATCATAAAGATACAAATACCAATTGGCATCAAAATATATCATGCGTCCGCCCGGCGCAAGGACTCTCTCCCATTCCTCCAGGGCCTGCTCCGGATACTCCAGATTCCAGATGACGTTTCGGCTGACAATCAGGTCAAAGCTTCCATCTTTAAACGGAAGAAACTCGCCCCGGTGAAGAACAAAATCCACCCTTGCCCCATAGCTTTCCGCATTGCTTTTCGCGTACTGCAGCATCTCCTCCGTCACATCGACTGCAGTTACCTCATGCCCGGCCAACGCCAGATTGATGGCAAAAAATCCCGGACCGGTGCCAATATCCAGCACCCGCAGCACTTCTTTCTGCGGCGCGTGGGAGAGAATCAGCTTTCTCCATGCCTCCCTGCGCCAGTCATTCATCTCTGCAATGTTCTGCGCACTGTAACTCTTTGCCCGGTCCGTCCAGTAAGACGTAAGGGCATCCAATATCGTATCCTGATTATTATGTTCCTGCACCTCTCAAGTTCTCCCGTTTCCGCGGCAGTTTTCTTTCTGTTCAGCTGTTTAACTGTTCACCAGCTTCCCATCCACATTGCTGCCACTTTTTGTTTCTGTGCTGCTGCGCACACAGCCTTGTTTTATATCAGATACTTTTGCGCACCTCTGCCAGGGACAGGCCCTGCTCTCTGGCGATCCGCGCCAGATCCTCATACTCATATTTCTCCCTGGTCACTCCGTAACCGGATGAAAGCTTTTTCTGCACATCTCCATAAGGAGTCTGAACCGTCTCAAAGCTGCGCTTTAAGGTATAACGGCTGCAGCGGTGCTCTCTCACACCAATGGTGGTTGTGTTCCGGAAAATCACCCGTACCAGTGTTTCCTTCGCATCCTCATGGCAAAGAACGCACAGGATCGTCCCCGGTCTTGATTTCTTCATGCCCGCCGCAACGGTGTAAACCTCCAGCGCACCGGCTGCCAGAATCGTTTCCATGGCAAACCCAAGCTCCTCTGCCGTCATATCATCCACATTGCACTCTAACTGCAGTACACTGTCTCCGGCATCCTCCGTCTCACCCAGCATTGCACGGATGCAGTTTGCCTGCTCAAAGTCCTTCTTGCCCATGCCATAACCGATTGCCGCGGTCCGCATCACCGGCATATCACCAAAACGGGTGGCAAAATGCTTTAACAGCGCTGCGCCGGTCGGAGTGCAGAGTTCGCCCTTCACTGCGCCGCCGTACATCGGCACACCATTTAAAATATAAGCAGTGGCCGGAGCCGGAACCGGCAAAATGCCGTGAGCGCAGTGCACATGACCGCTTCCCACATGAACCGGGGAAACGATCACCTGATCCGGAGCAATCTTGTTCATCAGCAGGCAGACTGCCGTGATATCCGCAATGGCATCCATGGTTCCCACCTCGTGAAAATGGATCTCCGTAACCGGAACGCCGTGGGCATGACTCTCCGCCTCCGCAATCAGGCCGTAAACTGCCATCACATCCTGCTTCACCTGATCCGGAATGTTCAGGTGACCGCAGACGATATGCTCAATGTCATGGAGACTGCTGTGATGATGATGCGTGTGACCATCATCACCGTGCTCGTGGGCATGCTCGTGAGTGTGTCCATGGGTGTGCTCATGGCTGTGTTCGTGGGTGTGATCGTGGTGGTGCTCATGACCCTCATGGATATGTTCATGATCATGATGATGCTCATGGCATGCGCTTTCATCATCGTGCTCATGCTCATGTAAGTGATCGTGATGCTCATGATGGTGATGGAACATCTCCTCGGACTCTTCCTCCCCATGTACCTTCACGGTCATATGAGTTCCGCCGATTCCACACTTGCTTACGGCTTCTTTGCTGAACTGCACACCAGGAATCCCCAGTCCGTTTAATTCTGTCACAGCTGCCTCCGGGTCCGGCATCAGTTCCAGTAAAGCCGCAGTCAGCATATCGCCTGCAGCGCCCATTCCACATTCCAGATATAATGTCTTCATATCGCAATCCCCTCTTCGTGACTGTTCTGTACAGTCACACTTTCTCAATTTTTCACTTCTTACTTTCTGTGCCTGTCATGTGATTGATCATGCTTGCCAGATATCCGGCTCCGAATCCATTATCAATATTCACCACCGAAACTCCGCTGGCACAGGAGTTCAGCATGGATAACAGTGCGGACACGCCTCCAAAAGATGCCCCATATCCGATGCTTGTCGGAACCGCAATGACCGGGCAGTCTGCCAGGCCTCCAATGACACTGGCCAGCGCGCCCTCCATTCCGGCAATGGCAATAATGACGGACGCACTCATGATCTCATCCATGTGAGCCAGCAGTCGGTGAAGTCCGGCTACTCCCACATCATACAGGCGCACCACCTCATTGCCGTGGGCTTCGGCTGTCAGTGCCGCTTCCTCTGCTACCGGAATATCCGAGGTTCCCGCAGTTGCTACCACGATTTTTCCCAGCCCATCCGCTGCAGGAAATTGACCGATGGTGCCAATCCTTGCGTCTTTCCGATAGTCCATCTGTGGATATGTTTTTCGAATTTCAGCTGCCTTTTCCTCAGACAGCCGGGTGAGCAGGATCGTCTTTACCTCATGCTCCAGCATTGCGCCAATGATCCCCACCATCTGCTCCGGTGTCTTTCCGGCTCCGTAAATGACCTCAGCCGCTCCCTGACGGATCCCACGATGCAGATCCACCTTCGCGTAACCGATATCCTCAAAGGGCTCTTTCTTAATCGCGAGCAGTGCGTCATCCACGCTAAGCTCGCCGCTCTTCACTGCTTCCAGTGTTTTTCTGATCTCGCTGTTCATCCGCGCACCTCCAGATCCAGAAGCACAGCCGGATAGTGCTTCTTTAACTCGTTCAGAATCTCTGCCCGCTTTTCCATGAGAAGCGGAAGCTGGTTTTCCGGCAATTGCAGGCGGGCTGCACCGTTCGGCATCATCCGCACACGGAAATCACTGAAGCCAAGGGAGAACAGAAAATCCTCTGCTGCTTCCGTCTTCTGAAGCTTTTCTGCCGTAATCTCGCATCCGGTCGGAATGCGGGTGGCCAGACATGCATATGACGGCTTGTCCCAGGTAAAAAGCCCGCCTTCTTTGGAAAGTCTGCGGATCTCGGATTTTACAAGACCGCATTCTCTCAGCGGAGATTTTACCTCCAGCTCCTGCAATGCCTTCATGCCCGGACGGTCTCTTGCATCATCGGAGGCATTGGTTCCGTCAAGCAGTACCGTATAGCCATCCTCCGCAGCCGCCTTCATGATCATGTTGAAGATAACTTTCTTGCAGTAATAGCAGCGGTTAGACGGGTTGGAAACCACAACCGGGTCAGACAGTACATCTGCCCGGAGCACCCGCACCGGTGCCTTTAACTGCTCTGCCAGGCGCATGGCATCATCCATCTCAAACTGCGGCTGAAACAGTGCTTTTACATAGTAGGCTTTCACATCCGCACCGTATTTCATGGCTGCGTAAAGCAAATAAGAAGAATCCACACCGCCGGAAAAGGCCAGCGCGACCTTCGGGTTTTCTTTGAAAAATTCCTGTAAGTTCATAATTAAGTCCTCTCCTTCTCAAAGTACTGATCCCGCCTGCGGCAAACAGCATGCCGCCAGGACAAATAAGAATGTGCATCCCTGCGGAGCAATACAATTTCCTATGAAACAAAAAAGGCATGCGGCCCTTCTTGAAAGAGCCGTATGCCTTCCTGTGCATACATCATTCTAAATTAAAATACGGACACATCACCTGCAAAATTCAGATATCTATATTATATCCAAGATCTCTTCTTACTGCTTTTACCAATCAGAAGCTTCAGCCTCTGCATGGCAGCTTCGTGCTGCCCGATTTACGAGAGAAATTATAGCACAATCTTTTTTTCATGGCAAGTACCTGATCAGCCAATCAGTTTTCCCACCTCCGTCACCACACCATCAACCAGCTTCGTCATACTCAGATCCGTCACACCCACAATGTAGTTATCGCAATGGTTCACCGGAACCAGAATGCGCTTGGCCTGGCTCCGGCCCACGGCTGTTGCCATAGCCGCCGTGATCTCGCCAAGAAGCGCATCCGCAATGACGATTCCCACCGGCCCGATGATAACATCGGCTTTGCGGCTGCAGACTATGACCGGATTTTCTCCGGTTGCCGCCACATCTGCCCCGGCTTTTAACATGGCCGATGTGGCCAGACTGTTGGTCCCCACTGCGGTAATATACTGCTCCGGGTAACGTTTCTTTAAAGCGCTGACGATCTGCTTTCCAATACCGCCGCCCTGCGCATCGATTACAAGTATATTCATAATGTTATTCTTCCTTTTTCAATGCCTTTTCCAATTCCTCTACCACAATCCTCAGAGCCTTGATCCGGGCATATTTCTTGTCTACAGACTCCAGGATATGCCACGGCGCGTAGGTGGTGCTGGTTTTGGCAAGCATCTCATTCACAGCCTGCTCATACCGATCCCACTTGTCGCGGTTGCGCCAGTCCTCCTCTGTGATCTTCCACTGCTTCGCCGGGGTATTCTGCCGCTCAGTGAAACGTTCCAGCTGGGTATCCTTATCAATCTGTACCCAGAATTTGATGATGACTGCACCCCAGTCGTGAAGTTCTTTCTCGAACTCATTGATCTCATGGTAAGCGCGTTTCCAGTCGTTCTCGCTGCAAAAGCCCTCCAGCCGCTCTACCATCACACGGCCATACCAGCTCCGGTCAAAGATGGCAATATGGCCTGTTTTGGGAAGCCTGGTCCAGAAGCGCCACAGATAATGCCGTGCCTTTTCATGGGGCTCCGGGCTTGCGATGGGATGCACCTCGTATCCGCGGGGATCCAGAGCACTGGTGATACGCTTGATATTTCCGCCCTTACCGGCTGCGTCCCAGCCCTCATATGCAATGATCACCGGGACCTTCTTACGGTACAGGCGGTTATGCAGCTCGCCCAGTCTCTGACGCAGCTGCTTCAGCTCTTTTTTATAATCCTCTTCCGAAATCGTCTTGTCCAATGGAATTTCAGAAAGCAGCGGCATCCGCTCAAGCGGGAACACATTCTGTAAAAGCGGCACTGCCATCTGACTGTTGCTGAGCGCAATGTCGATTCCCTGCGTCAGGATCTCTATAATCTGAAGCTCTCTCCACTTTCTGGACTTTGCGTCAATGATATACCAGGGCGCTGACGGCTGATTGGTCTGTTTTAAATAATCAGAGAAAACATCCCGGCACCTGTCATAATGCTCATGCTGCCACAGATCATAGCTGCCGACCCGCCATGCCGTATCCTTTTCCCCAGCCAGATGACGGATCCGCCTTTCCTGTTCCTTCCTGGAAATATTCAAAAACAGCTTTACTACCAGGTACCCATTGTCTGTCAGCTGACGCTCAAACCGCTGTACACTCTCGATCCGCTTTGCGTACTCCTTCTCAGAAAATTCTCCCTGCAGATATCCGCCCGTCAGCTCTCCCATCCAGCCAGAATCCAGGAATACAAACTTTCCCGCTTCCGGGATCTTCGCAAAATGCCGGTACAGAAACGGCTTTCTGGCATCTTCCTCCGTTTTCTTTTCCATATCAAAAACCTTGAAAAAGCGCGGATCAATATTCTGGATGATGCTCCCGATGCCGGAACCCTTGCCGGAGGTTCCCCAGCCTTCCACCAATACCAGGACCGGAACCTTTTTCTCCTTCATCTGCAGCTGCTGCACCGCCAGTTTCTCTCTGGCTGCCTCAAGTCTTGTTTTCAGCTCCTCCTCTTCCGGCATCTCGGCCGGCACCCATTCTCTCAGCATAGAAATCTCCTTTTTTTGTCTTCCCAGCCATCAGGTATCTCTTACATCTAGGATAACACGAAACACCCGTTCCTACAAGGATGATCCGGTCTGGCAGACTGCTTCTGTTACTGTTCACGCGTTGCGCAAACAGCAACGGATTTTGCCGATGCTTCGCATTCCAAATCGGCAAAATCTGCTGCCACGGCTGTATCATACGGCATTTTCAGTTCAGAAAATGCCTACCCGTGTACAGTAACCTGCTTCTTAGCTTCTGGCAGCTGTACCTGCCTTGATCGTATAGGTGATCTTAAACAGATTGGCAGCTCCGTTCGCCCAGTCTGCCTCAAAGGTGCCAACCTTGCCGCCGGAGAAGGTAATGCCAAGCCTGTTGTTGGAGCCGGTTTCGATTACCCAGTCACTTTCATCAAACACTTGCGGTCGTGCTCCAGTTTTTCCTTGCAACTGAACCAAATTACTGCCATTTTCAGGCTGCATCTGAAGTCTGATCTTTTTGCCACTCACATCATCTTCATTCGCAACAAATTCGTACCCCTCCGCAATATCACTGACCTTAATCTCGCTCACGTGGATCGGTACCACGCTGTTGTTCGTGATCCCGTAGCCCTCCGGCGTGATAAATTCTCCGGTGCTGAGCACGGCAAACGTAATACTGAGCGGAACCGTTGCGGAAAGCTGTGATACATCTTTGGTATACACCACCTTTACCTGCGTGGAGGCTATTCCTGCTTCAAATGCATTGCTGCTCGCCGTGTCGACGGCCTGTCCCTGCTGTGCCTCCCCTGCAGCAAATGCAGTCATGCTCATGCTTGCCGCCAGGGCCAGGGCCGGAATCACCATTTTCATCTTCTTCATACTCTTTCTCCTTTGATTTGTTTTTATAGACAATTTACGGGTTACCCTCTTAAGAACCGGCCACAATCGTAATTTTGGCTGCTGCCTGACCGGCCTGCAATAAGTTTTCCATATCATAAGCCGTAAACAGGGCCGTAGCGGAATACGTTCCTGCAGACAGCGTGCGATTCAGTTTTACATGCTCGATATACTGTCCCGGCGCGATTCCGGCAGACTCATAAATCGGCTCCCTCTCCCCATCCAGCGTGATCGTTACCTTCATATGATGATGATTTGCGGCTATGTTTTCAATCCGCGCCATGGCATCAGCTCCATTCTCATCAACCGTCACAACCGACGCAATGGAAATATTAAACATGCCTTCCTCGACCACCTTATTCAGTTCCTCCTGGATTTCTTTCTCAGAGCGCCCCGGCAGGGTTCCGGTCCGGGCAGACGGATCAAAGAACTCATGAACCGGCTCCGCCCTGCAGCTGTGCAAAAGCCAGATCAGGACGAGAAGAAGCAGCACTGCCAGAATGCCACAGATCCACTTCCTTCGATTTCCGCTTTCCTTATTATTTTTCTTGTTAAGCCCTTTGTCCTCTGATTTGAATTGCTTCATACACATTCCTTTCTAATCATATATTTATCATGATGTTTCCAGACTCCTGACCGTATAGGTTACGATCGCAACCACAGCCTCTTCCCCGGCATCGAGTGTCCCCGCCAGACAGTTTCCGCCAAGCTCCAGCTCCCAGCTCAGCTCCAGTTCTTCTCCCGGCTCCAGTAGCAGCTGCTCCGCCTCAAGCTCCCAGGTCATACCGGCTTCACCGGCCGCTGTCTGTTCCTGTCCAAAGACACAGGATATGTCATTCCCCAGCGTCAGCCGCAGACTAGGCTTTCTGCTCTCCCATTTCGTAAAAATATCGTCCGCATCCTTACTGTCCTCTGTCTGCCAGGCAAACGTAACCGAGGTCAGTAAAACCGTGCTCTCTCCGTGATTTTCCAGACTTCCGCTGACTGCTGTGCAGCTCCCGTCCGGCTCAATCACGAACAGCATCTGCGTTGGCACCACCATGGAGATCTGTGGCGCACAAAGTGCGGGCTGATATTCTGCGTTGCTCACCGAAGCTATGGGAGACAAATCATCCAGAAGTGGTTCTTCCGTCAGATCCCGTTCCGATTCCTCTGAAGCTTCCTCCCGCGGTTTTGTGAGCTTTTCCGCATCTGACACCGTAGCGGTTTCAACGATTGTTCTGTCGGCAGATGCATTTCCTGCCGTAGCAATTTCCACCCCCGTCCTCCTGTCCGTTTCCATGGAAGCCGAGGCAAATGCCATGACAGCAGACATTTGCAAAATACACGCCAGCACAGGCACCAACAGGAAAATCCACGCCGTTTTCCGAATACCGGCATACACAATGTGCAATCCATTCCCCCCTTTTTGCTGCAGTTACCTTCCATCATTCATTTTATAAACTGGGAAATACCGAACCAGGCATGATGTTCAGCACACAGCCTGTCCGTTTGAAATAAAAGACCCGCCAAGATATTGCGGTTACATGAGATTACAGGATTGTTAAGAATATAAATCCCGATAAACTTACGTTTATTATACTTGCCTCAATAAAGAATGACAAGCTTCCAGCCTGCAAAAATCTGCCCAAAATCCATAAGATCATGACAGAACAGGATGAAAAAACAGGAAAAGCGCAAGCTCTTCAACGGCTTGCGCTTTCCATCTTACTTCAGATTATTTTGTAATGTACCGATCAGTTCCTCAAGAACGATTGGCTTGGATAAAAATCCATCCATGCCGCATTCCAGTGCCTGCTTTCTGTCTTCGTCAAATGCATTGGCCGTCATGGCAAGGATCGTAATTCCCGCCAGTGCCGGGTCATCGAGCGCACGGATCTGCTTCGTGGCCTCATATCCGTTCATGACAGGCATCTGAACATCCATAAGCACCAGATCATAATCGCCCGGTGCTGCATGCCTTACCTTATCCACAGCCTCTGCTCCGTTTTCTGCCGTATCAATCCGGAATCCATATTGCTTCAGGAGCTCCACAGCAATTTCACGGTTCAGTTCGTTGTCTTCCACAAGCAGGATACGTCTGTCTCTGAAATCTAAGCCTGCTGCCGGAAGAACAGGATTCTCTGTTTTCTCCTGCTTCTGACCGATCGCTGTCATCAGCGTCTCTCGGATATCTGACATAAACAGCGGTTTCGCACAGAATGCAGTTACCCCTGCAGCCCTGGCTTCTACTTCGATATCCGACCAGTCATAGGCAGTCAGGATAATGATCGGCGTATCATCACCCAGACTGCGGATCTGGCGGGTGACCTCAATGCCATTCATATCCGGCAGGCGCCAGTCGATGATATAGGCATGGAATGCATCGCCCAGTTCCATGGACTGGCGTGCACGGAGAACTGCCTCTTTGCCGGAAAGTGTCCATTCCGAACGCATCCCGACCTTGGCAAGCATCTTTGTCACACTGTCGCAGGTATTAAAATCATCGTCTATCACCAAGGCCTTAAGACCTTCCAGCTCTGCGATCCGCTCTGTGCGGCGCTGCTCCGGCTGAATCCGCAATGCCAGGCGGACAATCACCTCCGTACCCTTTCCCTGCTCCGTCTGAACCTCAATGGTTCCACCCATCATATTCACAATATTCTTGGTGATAGCCATACCAAGTCCTGTGCCCTGGATCCTGCTGACCGTGGAGGTGCGTTCCCGCTCAAACGGCGAAAACAGCTTCTGGGCAAATTCCTGGCTCATGCCGATTCCGTTATCCTTGACCCGGATCTCATACAGCGCACTGTCCTTCTGTGTCCCCGGGAACTGCTTGAGCCGGACAGAAACGGTTCCACCCGCCGGAGTAAACTTGATCGCATTGGACAAAAGATTCAAAAGCACCTGGTTCAGCCGCGTTTTATCACAATAGACGTCCTCGTTCGCAACATCCACCGCATCCATATAAAGGTCCAGCTGCTTTGCATAGATCTGGCCGCTGATGATCGTCTTCAGATCATGAAGGACATCTGACAGACTGACCTCCGTTTCTTCCAGATGGATCTTTCCACTCTCAATACGGCTCATATCCAGTACATCATTGATCAGCGAGAGCAGATGGTTGCTGGATGAAAGGATCTTGCCCAGATAATCCCGGACTCTTTCCTGATTATCTATGTTGCTTACAGCCAGTGTCGTAAAACCAATGATCGCATTCATCGGTGTCCGGATATCATGAGACATGTTGGAAAGGAACGTGCTCTTTGCACGGTTGGCGGTCTCCGCAGCACGGACTGCCTCAGCAAGGGCCTGATTCATTTTCTTGTCAGAGGTACGGTCCGACATAACCAGGATATATTTCTTCGTTCCGTTTACCTCACTGCCCATTGCGACAATATGAAACCAGTGCCGCTCCCCTGTTTTCTGATGAATACACTCAAAATCCCATTCCCTCTGTTCCTGTGTCAGGATATCCTTCAGATAATTCTTCTTCGGATCTTCCGGATTCCCGGAATGCAGTTTTCCCAAAATACAGATATCCTTCTGGATCTGCTCTACGGTAATGCCCAGCAGTCTTTCCACATTCGGGCTTACATAATCGGCCTTATACGTTTTCGCATCCAGCATCAGGGACACATCATCCACATTCATCGACAGCTTTTGAAACAGCTCATCCCGGTACAGGATCTCCGTATCCTTTCGCTTCAGGCTTCTCCTGCTTTTCTGAACGATCAGTCCGATCAGGAGGGCAGCGATACCGCACACGACCGCTCCCACAAGGAGCATCGTACTAAGCTGCAGATTGTTCATGCTGGCATTGACGATATCGGCCCGGACCAGACCCAGAAATATCCAGTCCTGAAGCTTCGATTTTTCATAAACCAGATAGTAATCCATTCCATCCAGATTTACAAGCATCGCATCGGTACGTCCCACTTTCCATTGCTCCACAAGGTCAAGGATCTCTTGTTCGGATATATCAGAATGCTCTCTCAGAAGGCCAAAGAAATTATAAACTGCTCCCCATGATTCCAGAGAATGATCGATCACAACACGGCCATCCGGATGAACCACATAACTCTTTGCGTATCCGTGAAAGGCAGAAATATCCAGTACACTTACGATATCCGAGTTTTCATATGCAATGGCAATGGCATCATATTCAAAGCCCTGATAGCTTCCATGCGCCTGCGGGCTGGCAAAAATAAGCAGCTGGGATTTTCCGGGAACTACTGCATTTGTTATGATATCCTTTCCCTGCCGGATCTCATCCTCCAGATTTTCCTGCACGCCAAGATACCCGGTTTCCCCTGTTACCATCTTATAGTTGCCGTCAGCCGAAAGAAAATAGAAATACAAAAAGCCTGCCTCATTCTGCGCTTTCTCCACATAATCACGAATTTTGCTTTCACTTGAGGTGGTCTGCAGATACTCACTCCACATATGAAGATAAGTCAGGTTCTTATTTGTCAGCTCACTTAGCACATTATTCGACTGATGGAAAACCTCAGTCAAATGAGAAACACTTTCCTCATAAACCGTTTTCGATACAAACTCAAAATACCGGGAAACAGTCAGAGCGATCCCAAGTAAAACGGCAAGAAATACCGCTATCTCGAGTCGTTTTCTCATAAAAAATTTCACTCTGTTCGTATTGCGATTCTCAATATCCATTCTTCTCACCTCAGAGTCATGTAATCTTCAGGCTCTGCAAGAATCGCATTACCATCCAGAATATAGCCTGTCCAGGTATCTTTCACCGTACTGTTCGCTCTGTCAAATACTATCGTTTCATCTGCAGGATAAGCCTCCATATGCTGTGGTATGGCCAGACAGGTTACCGTAAACGTATCATCATCCCGAACTGCTTTTCCATTCTTTGTAACTTTCTCCAGTGTATAACCATCCGCCGTTTCCCTGATCTCCACAGAAATACCGCTGACCACAGGCAGAGAACCGCGGTTAAAGGGAAGGAGTCCGCCCGGCCAGCCTTCCACAAAGCTTCTGACCGTTTCTTTCAATTTGGCCCCGCTCAGCTCGCAGTTGTAAGCCGAAAGTCCGTTTGGCATGATCATGCCGCGTGCCATTTTTTCCGTATATCCTGCCTTCCGCACATTCCCCGTAAAGCTGTTTGCTGTCGCGATCAGCACATCCGTACCATAAATGCCGCGCAGAGTGTTTGCCATAACAGAATATGCCGCATTGCCCCCACTGGCATGAAAACGGTCGGAATATGCCTTCTGTGAATCCAGCACAACCGGTTCAGAAGCAGTATTCTCCTCGAGAAGCTGGGTATGGAAGGACTGATAAGCCTGTCCGGCATCGTATTCTCCGGAGATCATCTTAGAAACCACATCTCTGGAAACAGAGAAAAAGTCATTTGACGCAATCCGGATATACATATGGTTCTCTTCAATCACAGATTTCACATCCTTCAGATATTCCGTCAGCTGGTTATCCACATCCTGACTGTAGCTTAGCAGATCCTGGCCCTCATAAATGATCCGGTTCTGCGCATCCGCCGAAAGCATCACATTCAGTACCTTCATTGCTTTCTGCCGGCGCGTTTCATCCTGCGTCAGGTCACGGTTTAATGCCACCTGGAAATATGGCGTAGTCATCAGCCACTTTTCGCCGTTCTGCTCAAAGAATGGCAGAAATATTGTATCAATGCCCTGATCCTGAAAAATTTTTACACCGGCAGAGCTGCCGAAATACATGGCCAGCTTACCGCTTTTGTACAGCTCAGTCACAGCATCATAATTCAGATTCAGATCCTCCCGGCTCAGCCCTGTATCCCGGATAAATTGCTCCATCCGCTCAAAGGCCTTCGGCCAGACGGTACTGTCCAGACCCTCTTTTGTGCTGTTACCCGGATCACTGTAGGCGGTACGCCATCTGCGTCCGGTTGCAGTCGAAAGCTCTGCCGCAGACAGGCCCTGCAAGGTTTCCATACAGGTATAATCATAATAATAGTCTGCGGTAAACCCTCGGATCCCCACCTTGTCAAATGCCTGACAGGCAGAAACAAAGCTTTCGTAATCGGTTGGCAGCGGAATATCATACTTTTCAAACAGATCTCTGTTCACCACGAAGCCATGTACATCTGCGCACACCGGAAGCCAGTTTACACTGCCATCCTGATTCATAAAGCTGTGGATGTATGTATTATAGACAGCACCGGCCTCATTGGTGGTGGAAAGATCCATCAGACTGTCCTTCAGCGGACTGGCGTCATGCAGAGAAAACCGGCAGCAGGTTATAATATCCGGCAATCCACCGTTTTCATTCAGAAATCTGTAGAAATCCAGATCGTTATTGCCCACTACAAATTCAATATTGATGTCCGGAAGCTGCTCCTGAATGTATGGTGCATAGGTGTCATACAGCTTTGTGGACCACAAATACACGGTGATCGTTTCCGCATCTTCTTTTTCCGCGCTCTTCCCACGGCAGCCTGACAAAAGTGACAGGACTGCAGCCATCACCCAAAATACAGCTAAAACTCTATTCCATTTTTTCTTTTTCATTACAGCTCCCCTTAAAATTATTTCCAATTAATTTACAGATCACCTTCACCAGCAATTTTACATCAATCGGTTTGGCAATGTGTTCATCCATTCCTGCTTTCTTTGCTCTGAGCCTGTCCTCCGTAAACGCGTTTGCCGTCATTGCGATGATCGGAACCACCTTTGCGTCCTCTCTGTCCAGAGAACGGATCCTTTCTGCCGCTTCATAACCATTCATGACCGGCATCATGATATCCATCAAAATGACATCAAATTCGTGCGGCCTGCTGTTTTCAAATATCTCAGCCGCCTGCTGGCCATTCCATGCTTTACACACACAGGCCCCTTCATTCTGAAGCATAAATTCCGCAATTTCCATGTTCAGCGCATTGTCTTCTGCCAGAAGGATCTTCAGACCTTTGATGGATCTTTCTGTTGCAGCCTTCTGTTCTTCACGCTTTTCCACATCCGGATCTGTTTGAAACGGGATCCGGAACACAAAGGTCGTGCCTTTTCCCAGCTCACTTTCAAACGTAATCGTTCCGCCCATTTTTTCGATCAGCTTTTTTGTGATAGACATTCCAAGTCCGGTTCCGGAAAATTTTGTCCGGCTTCCGGCATGCTCCTGCGCAAACGGTTCAAAAAGACGTTTCTGAAACGCTTCTGTCATACCAATCCCTGTATCCCGGCAGACAAATTCCATGGTCACCATTCCTGTCTGTTCTGATGCGATTTCCATGCAGCTGATATAGATACATCCGTTTTCTCTGTTATATTTCACCGCATTTGTCAGGATATTCATCAGGATCCTCTTCACATATCCCGGACTTCCGATGAGATTCCAGTGTATCACTTCTTTTTTCTCCCACACGATCCGGATATTCCGTTTTGCGGCTATCTGTTCGATCACAACCAGGAGTTCGTCAAAAATACTGGCCAGCTGAAATGGGATTTCTTCCAGAACCACTTCATCCGATTCCAGCTTGCTCATATCCAGGACTTCGTTTACCAGCTCCAGCAACAGATTTGATGCCTCTTTGATCTTTGTACGGCATTCCCTCTGCTTGTCCATATCGTCTGCATAATGGTCTGCCACATCGAGCATGCCGCAGATTCCGTTGATCGGTGTCCGGATATCATGGCTCATCCTCTGGAGAAACTCGGTTTTTGCCTCATTGGCTGCATCTGCCATTTTTGCTGCCCTCAGAAGCTCTGCTTTATATTTTTCGTCCTTTTCCTGCTCCTGTTTCCGGTGTGCCTGATTGGTTCTGTATATCCAGAACCAGAAGACACTGAATATCAGAAAATAAAAGAAAACAACCGCTGTTACACTAAGCGGCAGGTCATGAAAGACCTCCGTATCCGGAAGATACGCATAAATGTAATAATCCCGCTGCTTCAGCATGATCCCGTAACATCCGATCCCTCCATGCTTCAGATGAAATATGTGCCGGCTGTCTGTATTCTGTTTCATTGCCTGCACGATCTCGTTGCCGGCGGTATCCTGTCCAAGCAGACTCTCATCGTTGCTGGCAATGACGCTTCCCTTGTCTGCCACAATGATGGTACCGTCCTTCCGGGTACTATAGCCATTTAAAAGGCTCTGTATCGTCAGCGTATAGTTTCTGACAAATTCTGGAGACGTATAATAGTAGATCGCAACAATGCCCGGTGCATCTTTTCTGGCGCAGGCTGCAATATCGATACGTGATCCGTCTGCTCTGGTTATCCGCTCCGAATAGCTTCGTTCTTCATATCCGGCAAAATCCATGATAATGTCTTTTTGCAGATAATCCGTGATCTCATCGGTCAGAGACTCATTCGCGCTGTATTCACAGACTGTCCTTCCCTCTGTATCCAGGATAAGGATCCCGTCCACCCAGAGAGTCTGCAGATTCTCTTTCAAAAATTCCCGGCTCAGCTGACCGCCGTTTTCTGTTTCCGTATCGATATTGGTACTCATCTGTCTGGCACTTTCAATCGCACGGAGAAGGCTTTTGGATTCCGAAGATTCATTATAATGGGTGTAGGTTGAGCACTGCACCTTGACGTAGTTTACAATCTCCACCATCCGTCTCTCTGCCTCTGCCTTTTCCACATGAAAAAAATAAAACAGAGCTGCGGCGGCCACACAGATTCCAAGAAGAGCACCAACTATCTGGATCCGTTTTTCTTTTTTCTTACGCTTAATCTCCAAGATCATCTACCTCCAGATACTTTTCCGGATCATCCAGATATTTTCCGATGATTTTCAGGGATGTGCCATCCCGGCGCATTTCTTCCAGTGTCTGGTTCATCTGCTCGCAGATTCCTCTGTCATCAGCTTTTGCAAAAGCAACTCCTATCCCCACAACCATCAAAGGTTCTTCCAGGACACGAAAATCTGTATCATAATCCTTCTTATACTGAACGATGGATTCCTCATGTGCAGCCACTGCATCTACATATCCTTTCCCAAGAAATGTATAGATCAGCTCTCTGTGTCCGAGACTGATCAGATTTCCCAGTTTCGGTATCCTCTCATCTGTCCGGTTCAAAAAAATGCCTTCCGGCTTGGTTGTAGACTGAACTGCAAGATTCTTTCCCTCCAGGTCACTCAGTTTATAAATGTCACTGCTCGCATTTACAGCAACCACCTGACGGCTTGCTATGTACGGTCCGGCCCAGCGGTAATCGTCAAGACGTCCCTCCATGGAAAAGCAGCCCATAATACAGTCAATCTCCCCGCTCTCCACCAGTTCCTTTTTCTGTTCCCAGTTGATCTGAACAACCTTCACCTCGTACCCCATTCTTTGGAAGGCTTCGGTCGCCAGCTCTACATCGATTCCTGTCGGAATACCATCTTCATTCAGATAGTTGTATGGCGGATAGCTGTCGCTGCCGAGCGTAATGACAGGCCTTTTTGTTTCCTGCTTACTGGCAGCTGCATTTCTGCACCCTGCCAGAATGCCCGCCGAAATACCTGCAAGCAAAATGCCTGCAATCACTGTTTTTCCCTTCATTTTTATATCCATCCCTGCTGTTTGTTATGTTTGCCTGTTATTCTTTCTGTACTGTTGATTTTTAAGCTATTTCAGTGGCCTGCGTTTCGGTACCCCCCCCCCACGAAATTTTATGCTTCTTATCGTCTTTTCCAGTCGTTCCTTCCACGGAAGAAAGAATTTCCATAACTTTTAATGCATCTTCAAGCTTTTGTGGGTTCTCCTCTAATTTTTTGCTCAATCCATGGTAACGTGTCACATTCAAAATATATACACTCTGGCTTCCGTCTTCAGAAAGATATGGCATTAATCCAAACTGATCCTTTGTATCATCTGTTTCTCCGATACCATTTTTGCTTCCAATCAGAAATAACGTATTACCCTCCATAAATTCATTTCTAGTTTCGTCATCACTCTGGGGATTTCTTTTATTCGTAGTAAACATTCCCAGATATTTCCATTTCTAAATATATTCCATGCAATCCATCATGCCCGGTGTATCACTCACATTGGCCTTTCCCACCAGATAATCCTTTTGCCACTGCTTACCCTGAAAAGTTCCCAAAAATCCCGTGTCCGCAATATTGCACATATATTGAAATCCATAACCCGGATATGCAATCTGCGCCAGGCACAGCAGTCCCGCAACAGCAGATAGACCCAGTATTTTTCTTAATTCCATAAATTCACTTATCCTTTCACCTCCTGTCAGCAATTCCGATTGTTTCAAATTGAAAAAGAATATGCACTGCCAAACAGACAGTGCACATCATTTCATGCAGCTGGCTGCCATTTTACAGGCCCTGTAGCTTTGCGTCTCAGACTTTCATCTGATTTGCCCATCATCCTATTTCCGTTAAGCTTATGTAAAAAACTCAATTTTATTATACGTCTGCATCATACGGTGCACAAGAAAAATATGACCGCATTCCTGCTTAAAAATGACAAAAAAGCTGTCCCTGATGCATTTATTTACTTTATCATCCGTTCAATACCATCGGTCATACGGATTCCCACGCACCTTCTTTGTCTCTGGTGCCTTCTCAATACTCTTCTCGGCTTCTTCCCTCGTTGCAAACAGCCTGCTTCTTCTAAGGAATAAAAAAACAGACCATATAACAACTTTATATGCTCTGTCTTTTTATTCCTACAAATCTTCGTGCAGTTTTACATCGCTATTATCTGCCATGCATTGTTTTAAGGCAACAATCATTTTTTCCGCATCCAGCGGCTTTGCAAGATGAACATTCATTCCAGCCAGCCGGCTGTTGATAATGTCTTCTGCAAAGGCATTTGCGGACATTGCAATGATCGGAACCCTCTTGGCATCCCTTCTTTTCATTTCCCTGATTGTCCTTGCCGCATCCAGACCATTCATCCTCGGCATCATAATATCCATATAAATTACCCCAAAATAATCCGGTGCAGATTTCTCGAAGATTTCAACTGCTTCCTGCCCGTCTACTGCACATGTAACTTCCATACCGCTGTCTTCCAGTATACATCTGGAAATTTCCATGTTCAACTCATTGTCTTCCACAACCAATGCCCGCATGCCTTCTACCGAATAATCATCAAGGCTTACTGGCTTATCTGATAAATTACTGTTTTTATCCTGTGTGCCAATTTTGAACGGAATTTTTACAATAACTGTTGTCCCGACACCTGCTTTGCTCTTCAGTTCAATACTTCCATCCATTTTGTCCACGAGTTGCTTCGTAATTGCAAGCCCCAGTCCGGTGCCTTCATACCTGGATCTGCTTGTCTCGCTTTCCTGAGCGAACATATCAAAAGCATGTGCAATAAAATCTTCACTCATACCCACACCCTGGTCTTTACAGTAGAAAGTGAAATTTGCTCTGTCATCATCCAGAGTTTCTTCCTTAACCCCGACCGTGAGCACACTACCCGCCTGACTGAATTTTATGGCATTGTCCATAATATTCGACAGAATCCTTCCAAGATATACCGGGTTTCCAACCAGAGTGCTGTGACTGTATATACCATTTTTCCAGTCAATCTCATACCGGATGCCTTTCTTGGCAGCCCGCTCATCATAAATCTGGTTCAGTTCTCGCAGTACTTCTGTCAGATCAAAGGTTAGCTGCTGGTCCTTCAAATCTCCGCTCTGTAGTTTATTCATATCCAAAGTACAGTTTACAAGGGACTACACAGAGTAGGTATCTGACGGGAGGGGTTCCGCCCGTCAGATTTTCCATGTGATATTCAAGCTGTCGCTTGTGGCGGCTATGGTGGTAATCATCAAATCCACCACCCGCCGCTTGTCGTCAAAGGATACATTCTCCCAAGTGTCGAGGTAGCCGGAAATCTGGCTGACCTGTTCCGGGCTGATGGCTTCCACCGTCAGCTCTGCTATCCTCGCCAGAAGTTCCTGCTTGCGCCCGTCCAGTTCTGCTATCTTCACATTCACATAGGAGAGAAGGACATTGTTTGCGCCCGTCAGACTGTCCACCAGCTTTTCAATCTCGCCGTCCACATGAGCAAGTTCCACTTGCAGGGCGGCGATTTTCGGGTTTGCCTTTGCCGCTTTCTTTCTGCCTGTCAGCGTCTTGTAGCTTGCCAGTTTCTTTACCATCTGCTGATAAACAACCGCTTCCAGTTCCGAAGTAATGATTTTCCCGCACCCCGGACAACTCTTGTTATCCAGCCGTTTCGTACAGCGAAGGTATTGCTTGCCGGAGGGATTGAAGATGCTCATAAGGGCATACCCGCAATTCCCGCATTTGATTTTTCCCGCCAGCCATGTGTGGGTGGCTTTCCGGGCGGACTGGATTTTCATGTTGTTCATCAGCTTCTTGCGGCAGGTCAGCCAGATGTCAGAGGGGACGATACCCTCATGGGGAGCCAACACCAGCATTTGGTCTTTCAAGTCGTTCTTTTTGCTGGGCTTCACATCCCGCCCCTGATACAGATAGCAGCCGTTCATACCCGTAAAATCGGCAGCGTCATTGACAATGACTGTCCCTTGACTTTTGAAAAACTCGTACACATCAAGGTCTGCCTGCACATAGACAGGATTTCGTAACATCTGCGCCAGCGTGGGGCGTATCAGCTCTTTGCCGTTGAATAAAATCCCCTGTTCGGCAAAGTACCGGGTAATGTCCCCGTAGGAGGTAGTGGGCTGGGCGTACATCTCAAACATCAGCCGGATATTTGCCGCTTCGTCTGGATTTACCACCAACTTTTTTGTGTTGATACCGTCCATCTTGATCGGCTCTGTATGGAAGCCGTAAGGGGCTTTCCCACCCATCTTGAAGCCCCGCTGACTGCGGGAATAGTAAGCGTCCGTTACCCGCTTCTGTATGGTTTCCCTCTCAAGCTGGGCGAACACGATACAGATATTCAGCATCGCCCTCCCCATCGGGGTGGAGGTATCAAACTTCTCCGTAGAGGACACAAACTCCACATTGTACTGCTGGAACAGCTCCATCATATTGGCAAAGTCCAGAATGGAACGGCTGATACGGTCGAGTTTGTAAACCACGACCTTTGCAATCAAGCCCCGCTTGATGTCCCGCACCAGTTCTTGAAACTTCGGACGGTCTGTGTTCTTGCCGCTGTACCCCTTGTCTGTGTATTCCTTGCAGTTACCGCCTTTCAACTCGTATTTGCAAAATTCAATCTGGCTTTCAATGGAAATGCTGTCCTTTTTGTCTACCGATTGCCTTGCATAGATTGCGTCTATTCGATTGTTCATATTGTCGCTCCTTTTCTTAAAAAAGAAACGGAGCTGCTGACACCTTTATTATACCGTCAGCAGCCCCGCAAATCAACGATGGCTTTGGAAAACCTTATGCCCCGGCTTCCTCACTCTGCCGTTTGTCGGCATACTTGCGGAACACCTCATAAAGCTGCTGTTCCAGCTCCCGGCGTTTTGCCGCTTCCTGCTCCGGCGTGAACACCGGGGAGAGATTTTCCAGCGTGATTTCCTTTCCCTGAAAAGTCACGACTTCGGTTTCTTTCTTGTATCTGATATGCTCCATAGTACCTCCGTATTTAATTTTCAAAGTGCAGTGCCGTCATACCGCGGCGTGAAATGTTTTCTGTCATTGTTCACCGTTCCCTTGTGTGCCGCTGCTGCCGTTTCAGTTCCGCCAGTATATCCGGCGGGATACAGTCAACCAGCCGCTGTAAATCGTCCAGTTCGCTTTTCAGCTTTGCCCGTTCCATCGTATCTTTCATCTTGCCTTTTTCGCTGGCTTTGGCTCTGGCTTCCAACTGTTCATTTTCCGCCAAAAGGTCGTTTATCGTGACCTTGTATTTTTTGAGCTGCCCGGAGAAGTTCTCTATCTGCGGAAACCACTTTTTCAGCAGGGAGAGGGCTTCCTCTTTCTTCTTTCCGGCATTGAACGGGGTAATACCGTCCAGCGAGGCTTCAATGGCTCTTGCCTGTTTGGAGAGATTGACCGCCTGCTTGAACAGACGGGTGGGGATATGCTTCCGGCCTGTTTTGCTGGCACTCTCCCCTCGCTCCAAAGCCGGGTACTTATCCACCATGTAGGCGTGAAAATCGTCCTGCCATTTTGTGAGGCTGGCTCTGTTCCCGATAATCTCCTTTGCACACAGGCGGTTGTCCTCTGTCAGCGGGACAAAGACCAAATGCAGGTGGGGCGTTTTCTCGTCCATGTGTACCACCGCCGACACGATATTTTCTTTCCCTACCCGCCCGATTAAGAAATCAGCCGCCCTCTGGAAAAATTCCTGTATCTCCTTTGGAGACTTCTTCTTAAAAAATTCCGGGCTGGCGGTAATCAGCGTATCCACAAACCGGGTGCTGTCCCTGCGGGTGCGGCATCCGGCTTGTTCAATGTGGCTCTGAATGAAATGGTAGTACCTGCCCTCCGGCTTGACGATATGGAAGTTGTATTTACTCCGGCTGGTGTCAATATCCGGGTTGCTGGCGTACTGTTCCTTTTGTCTTTCGTGATGGGCTTCCAGCGGTCTTGCCGGATTGCCCTTGTGTTTTTCAAATCGCAAAATTGCGTGTTGTGCCATGAAACTCCTTTCCCCATTCCATCCCTTTCCGGGACTTTTCCACAGGAAAATCCCGCAGAAAATATCTCAGATAGGATAGGAATGGATAAGATATAAATAAAATCGTTTTAATCTCTGTATTTCTATCTTCCGTCCGGTTTTCGTACTTCAAGAGGATTGATTTTCGTACTTGTCAGGTACGCTTTTCAGCCCTCCGGCGTACCAAAACGGGATTTCTTGAAGTCGGTGTTTGAAACCGCTTCATAGGATTTTGGGTAAATACAGTTGGGTTTTCCACAGCCCTGCTTCTTAATCTCAATCAACTCCGCATACTGCAATTCCCGCAGGGTGTTGACGGCTTTCTGCCGCCCACAGTGGAGCAGGGCGACCACCTCGCAGATGGGATAATACAGGTAAATGCGCCCGTATTCGTCCGCCCAGCCGTTTTTCCGGGATAGTTCTGTCCGGCGCAGGATAAAGGCGTACAGTATCTTCGCTTCGTTGGACAGGGGCGTAAATGTAGGTGCTTCAAAGAGGAAATTCGGAAGCCGGGTGAAGCTGACCGATTTCTCCGGCTGATGAATATAAATCGTGTTTGTCATAATGTGCTTTGTGGACAGTTAGAACGGCATTTCCGGGGGTGGACGATACTTTATACCACCTGCCCCGTTTTGGGGCTTGCAAAGCCTGATAAATCAAGGCTTTTTTCACTCCTAACTGTCCACAGCAGACCTCCTTTTCCGTTCACTTTCTGTTTTCTGCCGCCTGTGAACTCTGGCGGCACAGCCGGGGCAGTATTTTGCCCGGTTGGATTTGGGGACGAACACTCTGCCGCAGACCGCACAGCGTTTCAAGTCTTTATCCCGGAAAATCTCCGCTTCCAGCGTCCCGTCCAGCGGCAAAACCGCCCAGCGGAACCACTTACAGCAGACCGAGAAAGAAACCGTCTGCGGGCAGGTGCAGGTGTCCCCATCGTCAAGGACAATGCAGTTGCCGTCCTCACAGCAACAGCACTCCCGGCGGATCAGGGCGTTTGCCTGTTTCCTCTGTGCCGGTGTCATGCGGTAAAGGGAACTGTCCTGCTTGCGCTCTATGGGCGGCAGTCGTTTATATGGGTTCTCTCTCATGTGTTTCCTCCATTTTGCTTTCCGTTGCCGCTCTCTCCGAAAAGGCTTCCTGCCCCATTTCTGCGGCGTGTTCCGGCGTTGGCACGCTCCCCACAGCTTCGGGACAAGTTGTCCCGAAGTGACCTCTGGACAAAGTGTCCAGAAGTTGGCTCCTTGCGGTGCTTCCCCTGCCGGGGTATTCCTTTTCGGACGGTCATTCGGTTTTCAAGGTGCGGCTCATCGATGAACTACCCTAAGTCTACACCTAAAAGACCGCCCGTCCCGTATATCCGAAAGGTAGGAAATCCGCCCAAAAAACTGCCTATTTCCACGCTCTCGGAATTGTGGTAAAATGATAAGTACAAAGAGACAAATCGGCGTTTGGAAAGGGGGAAGCCTATTTGATTGAGTTACAAACAGGAAAGATTACTTTCCCTGAACTGAATATAACAGTATCACCGTTATTGCATTATGCTGACTTTATTTCTGATTTTCCAAAAAATAAAATCACACAAATCAGAGATATGAGAAATGGATATATATGGTACGATATAAAAGAAAAAGTTTATGACAACAAAATCCCTGTTTATTTTTGCTTCAATCCACAGAAAAATCTTGAACTTGTTAATCTATATCCGCAGCACTTTGACTTAAATGCTATTCAGCATTGGGAATGCTGGACGCCCGAAGAAGCTCAGAAAGATAAAAGGTATTGTGATGAATGGCTCATGAGGTTTTGTGGTTTGAAGAACGAAGAAAACTTGTTTTCATGGGGTTCTATTTCATCTTACTTTGACCCGCGCTCGTGCAGCAGTGGTATTTGTATTCATTACACAGAACAGAAATAAATTAAAACATGAGAAAACAGCTATTCCCATTTATTGGGCAGACAGGGGGGAGAGCATGGAACTATCCATACAGGAACGCCTAAAAGACCTGCGTGTGGAGCGTGGGCTGACGCTGGAACAGCTTGCGGAGGAAACTCACCTTTCCAAATCTGCTTTAGGCAGTTATGAGGGAGACAATCTCAAAGACATCAGCCACCATGCCCTTATCCAGCTGGCGAAGTTTTACGACGTGACCGTTGATTACCTGCTGGGACGCTCTAAAACAAAAAATCACCCAAACGCCGATCTTGCAGACCTGCGCTTGAGTGATGATATGATTGAACTATTGAAAAGTGGGCGGGTGGATACTTCCCTCTTGTGTGAGCTGGCGGTACACCCGGATTTCCCCCGGCTAATGGCTGACCTTGAAATCTATGTGAACGGAACGGCAGTCAAGCAGGTACAGAGCGCAAATGCCATTGTGGATATTATGAGCGCAACCATTATGAAGCAGCACAATCCCGGCTTGTCCGACCCGCAGTTAAGGCAGCTTGTCGCCGCCCATATTGACGATGACAGCTTTTGCCGCTATGTGATACAGCAAGACATAAACAAGATAGCCCTTGACCTGCGGGAAGCCCATAAGGACGATTTTTTCAGCGTTCCGGAGGACAATCCGCTGGAAGATTTCTTGCAGACCGCCGAGGAAACTGCCAGTCCAGACAGCGACCCGGAGCAAGCGGCTTTGGCGTTTATCTGTAAGCGGCTCAAGCTGAATTTGAAAAAGCTGTCCGAGGAAGAAAAGAAGTGGCTGAAAAAGATTGCACAGAAGTCGGACTTGCTGAAAAATCCAAACCCGCAGCGGGGGAGAAAATGAAAAAATTAACAAATCGAAAATTTGAAAGGAGTACAAAGATAATGAAAATTACAAAAGAATTTGAAAAAGAAATTGCACCGTTTTTCTGGGTTGAGCATGAAGAAAGTGCTTCTGTCTGCCTAAATGTGGGAGAGTATCTACAAGAGATTTTTAATACTCGTGAAGATGAAGGTTTTGAAGGAAACGGTTATGATTGGGGGAGTTTAGCGCAAGTGTTTTTGGACGAACAGTGTTCAAATTTGCAAGGGAAAATAGGCTTTGACCCAGAGGGCAGTATGTTCTGTGTATATTCAAAAGATAAAAATGCGTTGGCAGAATTTATTCTTCGTTTCAAAAAAGCCTGTGAGGATAAGCCGTTTATTTTAGACTTATTTAGTCGGGCTGAATTAGACTAAAATTCAATCCGACAGCTTCCCATTTATCGGAGAGATAGCAAAGCCAGCCGAGCCAGTCAACGGTCAAGATGAACGGCGCATTTCATGCGCCGCCGTTGACAGTCCCGCCCGTCTTTGCTAATGGGCAATCAAGGCGGGAAAGCCCTAAAATGGCTTCCCGCCCATTTCTAAGAACTGATAAGTCAGATTTGCTGAAAAATCCAAATCCACAGCGGGGACGGAAGTAGAGAACAATAAATAAGAATTTACAGGAGGAAAATCAATGGAGAACTTGATTAAGTTTTTAGAAGATAAGATAACGGATAAAATGTCTGTGGAAGAAATAGTTGATGTTTTTGAGCAGATGTGCAGCACACCGCTTGAAGAAGATATGGTTTTATTTGAAACCGGAACATTTACTGCTTTTTCAAAAGAACCATTTTTTCAAATTTCATTAGTTCGACAGTTTTCAAATGATGATGAAGAGTTTTATCAAATCCATGTAGTCATCTTGTATAAGCCAACCGCTGAAAATAAAATTTTCAGCGAAACAACATGGGACGAAGATTTAGACGAAAATATATTTGACTATATCAGAAAATCAGCGTCGTTTGCTTATGCAAGAAATCATGAATACATCGAGGTAAAAATATATATGGACGAAACTTAACTTCTCATTTATCAGGGAGATAGCAAAGCCCTAAAATGGCTTCCCCGCCCATTCCAATTTTGAGAGAAAAATCTGTTTGCTTTTTTGTGAGTGTGTCCACAAGTTCGGGACATTTTGTCCCGAAGTCCGGCGTGGGACGAGGAACGGGGGCTTTCATATACGCCCTGTCTGCTGACGAAACCAGCCCTGCGCTTGCGGCTCCACGACACGCAATCACAGCCCTGTTTTCCTGCTGCTTCAAATGCCCTTGCCCGACCCGGCGGCAACCTCATTTTCGCAGCAACGCCGACAGAGCGTATAACACACTACACTTTGCAAGCAAAGTCGTGTGCCAAGGGGCAAGCCCCTTTGGAAACCCCGGACAACAAAACAGTCTGAATATCTCGCACTTTTTCGGTGCTTGATACTCAGCCTTTATTTGTTGTCAGCAGCCCCCGTTTCGTGGTCTGCGTGTAGTTCCTTGTAAACTGACCTAATAGACAGCCGTAAAATCTGCACATATCTTATCCAAAAGCCGTCTTTCCGCCATCTGTTCTTCCAGCGTACTTTTCAGTTTTCTGTTCCTCATATGTACCATTACAGTCAGGATAAGAAGCAGAACGATCAGCACGGTTATAAAAACCAAAACAGTCACAGACTGCGGTTGCTTCGGAAATATATATTTAGTTTCTGTCATAACAAAACCCTCTCTATGCTTCCTATCTGCTTTTCCCATGCATCCAGAAAGGCAATTACAGCCAGTTTTCCAGAACATCATTCAGCTTATTCATATCCAGCGGTTTCGCGATATGTCCATTCATGCCTGTATTTTTGGCCAGCTGTACATCTTCTGCAAAAGCATTGGCAGTCATGGCAACAATAGGCAGTTTTCCCTTTTCACCCGGAAGGCTCCTGATTGCTGCAGTTGCCTCATAACCATTCATGACAGGCATTTGGATATCCATAAAAACAAGATCATACAATCCTTCCGGAGAAGCTTCCACTTTTTCAACTGCGATTTCCCCATTTTCTGCTGTTTCCACTTCTGCCCCTGTCATCTGCAAAATTTCAACAGCAATTTCTCTGTTCAACTCATTATCCTCAACCAGCAGAATCCTTTTTCCTGTATAGTCTGATTCTGACAACTTCTCCAGATAATTTCTTGCTGTTTTTTCTTTTCTGCCTGAAGTAAACTGCCGTAGTGTTGCCGTCAGCCGGGAACGAAACAGCGGTTTTGCAATAAAAGCATCTACACCTGCAGCCTTTGCTTCTTCTTCAATTTCGCTGAATTCATAGGATGTCAATACAATGATGGTGATCTCTTTTCCTATCCGTTTCCGGATCTGTCTGGCAGTCTCTATACCATCCATATCCGGCATCTTCCAGTCTAAAATAACAGCAAAGTAATCATCTTTCAACTCATGCCGTGCATAACAGCGCTCAACCGCTTCCCTGCCAGAGAGAACCCATTCACCCATAATACCGATTTCCTTCAGTGTGGCAACTGTACTTTCACAACATGTCTTATCATCATCCACAACCAGAACCGGCAAATTCATCAGATTTTTGTCCTGTTCTTTTTCTTTTTCCTGAAGCTCCAGATAAATTGTTACCGTAATTCTGGTTCCCTTATGTAAGGTACTGTCCACTTTAATATTACCATTCATCAGGTTCACAATATTTCTGCTGATTGCCATTCCAAGACCGGTTCCCTGAACTCTGGTTGTCCGGTGGTCATCCGCGCGGCTAAAAGGATCAAACATGATTTTCTGGAATTCCGGTGACATACCGATTCCATTATCCTCAATCGTAAATTCATAGCATCCAAGTTCTGAAAATCCATTGGGTTTTTCCTCTATCGAAAAAGTAATATTTCCACCATCCGGTGTATACTTGATCGCATTACTCATCAGATTCACAAATACCTGCTGAATCCTCAAGCTGTCACCACAGACAGCCTCATGTTCAATATGATTGATGTGTATATCAAAATTATGTTTATGTTCATCAAGCACCGGTTTCGTAAGTGTAATAAGATTATCTACCAGCTCTGACAGATTGAAATCTTCCTGTGTCAGTGTCATTTTTCCACTTTCAATACGTGCCATATCCAATACTTCATTGATCAGCCCAAGCAGATGGCGGCTTGATTCTGTGATCTTGCCGAGGCATTCAATGACTCTGTCCTGGCTCTCAACATTTGCTCCTGCGATTGCCGTCAGACCCACAATCGCATTCATTGGTGTCCGGATATCATGGGACATATTGGAAAGGAATTCTGTTTTCGCACGATTTGCATTTTCTGCGGACCGGTAAGCCTCTTTCAGTGCCTGACGAGATTCAATCTCTGCTTTCTTCTCCTGTGTCACATCCATGGATGCCAGCAGTACCTTTTCCAGCTTTCCATTCTTCCATTCCAAGGGAATATAAGAAGCTATTTTATAAGTCTTTTCATCCAGGCTGCAATACTCAAACTTATAAATATCATTTTCACTTTTCAGTTTTTTCCGAATATTATCCGGGGCTATCAGGATATCTATAGCTTCCAATGGTTCCAGTGTCTTATATTTTTCAAGAACCTGCATCTGAAAATCATGATAAAATCCCAGAGGTTTATATATCATCTGTCCATTCAGATTGTAGAATTCATATCTGTCATTTTCCAGATCACAGACAACAAAGCGGTCAACCAGACGCACAATACTCTGAATCAGCTGCTCCATGGAAGCATTATCCGCTGCCATCTGCAGATGCCGTGCGCTCTCTACCTTTGCCTCTGTGATATCACGCAGAAAGATCATGGCATATTCTGAATCCTCTATTTCGCCACGTATGACCACATTGCGGACCCATCGTTCTTCTCCATTCAGAGTGATACGGCACTCTAAAGCCAATTCGGTTTCCAGACCCTTCAGCCTTTCTGCAATATAACCACGGTCGTAAAAAGAGGATACCGCCTTCTTATCTGTCTCCACAACATAGGAATCCACAAAATGCTGAATCAATTCATCCCACGTATAACTCTGTTCAAAGACGGTCATCAGGGACGGTTCAACCTTAAAGGTATCAAAAGTATTCGCTTCCAGATTCACATAATACTCGCACAGATCTGCTTTCGTAAAAGCCCGGTGGAAAGCAGCAGATTTTTGTGCCTGCATGATTTCTTTTTTCTCCGCATTAATGTTAATAAAAATCCCGGCAATTCTGCTGGCAGAACCATCCAGACGGCGTATTACTTCTGCCGATGCCCGAAACCACTGGTATTGATTATCCTTCATTCTCATACGATACTCTACCTGGTATTTTATCTGGTTCGTCTTATCCTTAATTGCCGCCTGAAGCTGCACCATCACTCTTTCTTTATCCTGTGGATGCAGAAGCTCTGACCAGGATTCCAGTTTATTCGGAAAGTCCAGAGTGTCATGATAGCCAAGCATTTTTCGGAATTCATGACTCCAGTTTGCATTCACAATCTCACTGTTTTCGTCACAGTCAAAATACCAGAAGCCGGAATAGATAGCCTCATTGAGCAGTGTCAAATTTACATGATCCCAGTTGACCTGTACGGACATAACCCAGATCTGTCTGCCCGCCTCATCTATCGCATCCTCTTTACAAAGCCGTACATTATTCACTGTACCGTCTGCTGTAAGGATCTGTGCTTCCCCTGTTCCATGAAGCCGCAAAAAACGGTCTCGCTCCAGTGTATCTTCCTCGTCATAAAAGAAGTTTCTCAATGAGCCTTTTGTCTGTTCCATGAAAGTATCGAATGTATATCCTGTACTATGCAACAGCAGATTATCCACAGACAAAATAGACAGGTTTTGGTCATAAGATCCTGTCATTATACCTACCCCGCCATTATTTTCCAGTGTTTTCTGTACGGCCTGTGACATGGCCTGTGTCTGCCCCGTTACAGTCTCACCTAAGGAATATATTTTGTCTTCATAATTTTTCATTTTATAAAAATCCTCTCTCCGTCTTATACCTTCTTCATCTTGCTTTTATCTGTATACAGAAAACCTGTCCCTGCTAGTTTTGTTACCCATTTTTGCATATAAAAAGGACACTTGCCAAAATCTGCCAGTGTCCCTACTACATTTTTTTAAAATCACACATCTATATAGTATAAAAGGTATCGGAATCTCTTCTGTTCAAACATCTTTTCCATATACTATGATGATATGGAAACAGTGGCAACCGGCTGACATGGTCAAGCTTTCTGACTTTAGTCCCTTCTGGCTTTGCGCCCCTGCCTTTCAACAGGTTTGCCTTTAAAATAATCTCTTTCTTCAAAAGACCATACCACGCGGTTTTCCACACGTCAATAATTTTTTTTTTAAATCTACACATATTTTACTTCTGTTTTTGAACTTCTCTTTATAAAAAATCTAAATCGATGAATCCTAAAAACCTAACATTTTTTTCATATGAAGCTCATTCATCATTAGCAACCGTAACATCACTTTTCTTAATCTTTCCTTCCGGTGCATCTGCCCAGGTGGTTAATCCCATATGCTCTTTTGTGTGATCAGCTCTTTCCACGATCAGTTCAGCCGCCGTATGTCCATGAACTGCGTAATGCATTTTATTCTGAACAGTCGCATAGAATCTTCTCGTCGTTGCAGAATTTTTATCATAATCAACAGCCGTAGCATACAGGTCAGTGATCTTCTGATAGAACTTTCTTTCGCTGGCACGAATCTCACGGATGCGCTCTAACTGCTCATCGAAATACTTCTCCGTCAGATACGTTCCACGCTTCAGCCGTTCATCATCCATGACCCAGCCTTTGATGGTATAGTCCTTTGCGATCTGGTTTACCCATTTACGAAACTGTACAGCACGCTCAGAATTGACCTTGAAGCCTACGGCAATGGTCATTTGAAGGCTATAGTGTTTGGTATCGCGTGTGACCTGACGAGAACCTTCAGTTTGAACTATCCGGAAATTCCGGATAGTTGAATCTTCCTCAAGCTCTGAATCAGAATAAATCTTCTTGATCCCTTACCAATGCTGCTAAGAAAGCCGGGCTTGATCTTCTCCATTCTGGTGCCAAGTGCATGATGCTAAACAGGCATTACCTCGGAGATGACTTCTACCCGTCCATCATTGATCCGGCATCCTTCGATGCCGTCAGTGCGGAGCTTAGCAAGCGCTCTACGCAGCTCGGACGGAACGACCGCTATATTGCACCAATCATAAAAAGGCCACCTACCGCCTTTCAATTTGGTGATATTACAGAAAGTTATGAAAATCCGGTCAGGCAAGCAGAATACCTATACAGCCTGATAGAAAGCGAGGTCAAATAATGGGAAATGTTATGGTCATCCCTGCAAAACGGCAGGTCGGAAACACTGCCAGACAGCAAGATGCAAAGCCAAAGCTTAGAGTCGCGGCGTATTGCAGAGTCAGTACTGACAGCGATGAGCAGGCTACAAGCTACGATGCTCAGGTTGAGCATTACACAGAATTTATACAAAAAACCCAGAATGGCCAGGTACAGGTAAATCACAATCACTTCCTCGGCTACACCAAGGATGCAGATGGTAATCTCATCATCGATCCAGAGCAAGCGGAGGTGGTAAAGCGCATCTACCGTGAATACCTGGAGGGCTACTCGATGGACCGGATTGCAAAAGGTCTGGAAGCAGACGGCATCCTCACCGGCGCTGGCAAAACAAAATGGTGGACCAGCACCATCAACACGCTCCTTGGCGATAAGTCCACCTACCAGGCGAAGCTCCAGCAGAACAGCGCAAAGGTGATCCGAAGCGCTCAGCAAAATACCGCTGATGGCATTGACGAAAGACTGCAGGAGCTCCAGAAAGAACTTCTCAAAAAGGCCAATAACAAAGAGGCCTACGACGAGATTGCCGACGAGATCTTCAAACTCCGGGAACAGCGCGAAAAGTGCACGGTTGATACCGCGGCCAGGGACGCACAGATTGCTCGCATCAATGAACTGCAGGACTTCATCAAGCAGCAACCCGCACACCTGGAAGCCTTCGATGAGGCCCTGGTAAAGCGCTGGCTTGAGCGGATCATTGTCTGGGAGGATCACTTCACAGTGGAGCTTAAGTCCGGACTGAAAATTGATATTGAAGGATAATCCCGTAGACGCGCGAAACCCTCTCGACCATGATGGCCGGGAGGGTATTTTCTATATCTACAAACTGGAAGTTATAAACATCTTTGCAAATATATCATATCTATCAACTGTACACCGCCCTCATAAATTGGGTGGTCATAATTGTCAGTAAAGAAATTGGGAATCTTGTGAGAACGAACAAATCCACATTTTTCATAAAATGGTATTGTCAATGGACTGTCACCTGTTCCAACTTGCAAAACAGAATATTCATCTGCATATTTACTGGCAAGAAAATCAATTAGTGCTTTGCCATAGCCCTTTCCCTGATTTTCCGGATCGACTGCGATATTTTTGATTTCAAGTATTCCATTACCTTCATCGGTAACAACACATTCTGCTTTTTCATCATTGTCTTCAAGCACATACATAGTACCTTTTTCAAGATAGCGCTCAACCATGCTCTCCTGTTCATCAGCTAATAACAATAATGATATAAATTGCTTTTTATTTTCGTTCACTTCTCGGATTTTCATATCCATTACTCCGTCAAATTGGAATTTTCAAATTAGTCTTTGCAAATAACATTTGAACCTTCACCATCAATTACAATTCCCTGACGGTTGTTAATCGGGCATAGATTCAAATCCGAAAACTCAGTCATTATTTTCTCGGTAACTTTCTTAAATGGTGCTGTAAGATAATGCGGAAGAACATAGAAATCAATCAAATCAAGCCCTGCATCATCTTCTTGTGAGTAGTCCTCTGGCTTTTCATCCATTTGCTCGATATATTGGATGCTTGGAGCGCATATAATTGCGCCTGCCGACTCGCCGATCATCAATTTTCCATTTGCCAATTCCTTTTTCAGTAGCCCATCAGTTCCCGTTTTACGGAGCTGGTCCATAAGAAAGAAAGAATTTCCGCCGGTAAAATATATCACATCTGCTTCTTCAAAAACAGACTGTATCGTTGAATAAGCCTCCGTTGAAATATCAATTTCAGTTACGATTGCTCCCAACTTTTTGAATAATTTTCGAGCCGAGCCGACATAACCGGTGTAGCCTTCACGCAGTGAAGCTGTTGGAATAAATGCGACTTTCTTATTTTCAATTTCTTCCTTTATCAGACTTCCCACACTTGAAAAGTGCGAACATAAAAATAGCTTCATCAATATTCTCCTTTATAAATTTCGATTTACTGAATTTTCCCTTCACATCTATACCACTGCCTGCAACCACCCAAAATGGTCGAGTTGCCGGATTGGTTGTCAGCCCTTTCCGTTTTCCAAAAATCAGCCCGAAATGCCTGACATCTAATCCACTGTCTCAAATCGCGACATCTAATCCGAGGTCACAACCTGACACAGATTTCGCGTTAGATATGTTTCCATATAAGAAAACCAAGCTTTTTCAGAAGTCTGGCTTCAAATCCAAACCTCCGAAAAAGCCCGGAAATACGCCGCTTTCTGGCACTTGATTTCATTTCCTTGACATCAATACTACCGTCTCCACGTGTCCGCTCCACGGGAACATATCCACAGTTTTTACCCGTTTCACCTCATATCCTCTCTCTCCCAGATACTTCACATCCCTGGCCAGAGTCGCGGAGTCACAGCTGACATATACCACCTTCTCCGGTGCCATCTTTACGATGGTGTCCAGGCAGACGCTGTCGCAGCCTTTTCTAGGCGGATCTACCACAATGGTGTCGGCGTAGACCTGGTTCTTTTCATACTGTTCCGGCAGTACCTCCTCCGCTTTTCCGACGAAGAACTCGACATTTTCAAAATGGTTCAGCTTTGCGTTGGCACGGGCATCATCAATCGCCTGCGGAATAATCTCTACGCCATATACTTTCTTTGCTTTCTGCGCCAGAAACAGGGAGATGGTTCCGATACCGCAGTAAAGATCCCACACGGTTTCCTCGCCAGTCAGGCCTGCATACTCCAGAGCGGTTCCGTAAAGTTTCTGGGTCTGCACCGGATTGACCTGATAAAAGGACAGTGGAGAGATGCGATAGCAGACATTTCCGATATAATCGGTGATATAGCCCGGTCCATATAGATTTACGATCTCTTTTCCCATAATGACGTTGGTCTTTTCCCGATTGATACTGCAGGAAATGCTTGCCATGTGGGAAGGGAACAGCTTCACCAGGCGCTCCACCAGCACCTCCGGTGCCTTTAGTTTCTTCACATCGCCATTCAATACCAGGCAGACCATCAGTTCTTCTGTGGCAAAGCCCTTGCGAATCAGCACATGACGAACGAGACCCTTGTGCAGTTCTTCCTCATATGGTGCGATATGATACTCTTCCATGAAGCCGCGGATACAGTCCAGAATCGGCTGATTCTCTTCCACACCAAGCAGACAGTCCTCCTGCTCAATGATAGCGTGGGTCCTGCCTGCATAAAAGCCTGTGATGATACGTCCGTCTTTATCTTTTCCAAACGGGAACTGGGCTTTGTTGCGGTAACGCCACGGCTCGTCCATGCCGATGATCGGCTCCATCGGAATCTCAGTCAGTCCGCCAATGTGGCTTAAATTATTGCGTACTTTGTTTTCCTTAAATCTTAACTGTTCTTCATAGCTCATGGCCTGAAGCTGACATCCGCCGCACTGGCGGGCTGACGGGCAGCGAGGAGTCACGCGGCATGCTGATGGTTCCAATACCTGTATCAGGCGCGCAAAGCCGTAGGATTTTTTCGTTTTCATAACTTTGGCTTCCACCACATCGCCGATCACGGCATCCTTTACAAACCAGATGAAGCCGTCGGTCTTTCCGATTCCTTCCCCGGTATCACTCATATCCTCTATCCGAACCTGAAATACATCATTCTTTTTCCAATCCATGTGTTTATCCTTTCATTCCGCCAAACTTCTTTCCTCTCATTTTACGGGTTTTCCCGCCTCTGCGCAAGCGTTCCAGCAGCTTCCCTCTAAAAACCTTCCAAAAAAGTCCCTTTTCCGTAATATTTTGTTCTGAAACTTTCTACTTTCTTCACAATCTCCTCAAACTTTAGACACATTTTTCCAGTATCATATAACCATGATGTGAGGAAGAGAAAACACTGAAAGCCTTACCATCAGAATGAACAGAAAGTAAAAGAACATGTTCATTATACACCAATATAAGAGAGCCTGGCAGCAACAAGCGCGCAAACGCTGCCGGGGTCGTCCAACAACAATCCGTTATCCATCTGCTATGATGGAACAAACGGTTCCCATATATCGATACTTTACATTACCTCTTTCCCCTTTTTAATCAGAAAACGCGCCCGAAGCGGCACGTTTTCTGATTTTTATGTTCTGTTATTTAATACTCTGTTGTCTTTCTGATATTCGTCTCCAGCAGCCGGTTATATCCAAGCCAGCCCTGATTATCTCCGGCACCCCGCAGCACCTCGATCATCGTCTCCATCTTGGCGTCAGCATTATCCGCGAAGTTCAAAGCCATAGCCTCTAACAGCGCCGGCTTTTTCGGGGAACCGTATTCCAGCTCACCATGATGTGCCAGAATGCAGTGCTTTAACTCTGTTGCAAGCTTTGGCGGAAAGCCTTCGATGGTGCGCATGCGCTCACTGACCATCTCGGTGCCGATGATGATGTGCCCCAGCAGCTGGCCGTCATCGGTGTAGTCATTTTCCGGGAATACGGATAATTCCTTCGTCTTGCCGATATCGTGAAACATAGCTGCGGTTAACAGCAGATCACGGTTTAACATCGGATATGCACCTGCAAAGTAGTCGCACATTTTGGCAACGCTTAAGGTATGCTCCAGCAGGCCGCCCACAAAGCCGTGATGTACACTCTTTGCCGCGCTGTGGAACTGAAATGCCCTGGCAAAATCCGGATCTCCGAAGTAGCTGTCCAGAAGCTTTTTCAGATACGGATTCTTCACAGAGGCAATGAGTGCCAGCAGTTCGGAATACATCTGCTTCACATCTTTTAAGGAAACCGGAAGGTAATCAGCCGGGATATACTCGCCCTCATCTGCCTTGCGGATCCGCTTTACATTCAGCTGGTTGGCGCCCATGAACACGGTCACATCTGCATCAATGTATACATAATCCAGCGTTTCGAAATTTCCGACTCCCGGAGATCCCAGATCCCAGATTTTTGCGTCAATGGTACCGGTCTTATCCTGGAGTACCAGGTTGCCGTATTCCTTTCCATTCTTCGTCAGCGCAATCTGCCTGTTTTTGCACAGATACACATCAGAAATGTGCATACCTTCTCTAAAACTGTCAATATACCTCATATCTTTCCCTTTACTTTCTATCTTTCTTGATTCTACCGGCTTCCTACCGTCACATCAAATTCCAGCTCGGTGTAGGTGTCGCGGCCATTCCGCGCCACGGTCACATGTACCACCTGGCCGCAGGTCATTTTATCCAGCGCTGCCTGATATTCTTTCATGGATGTTACCGGCTCACCGGCAAGCTCCGTAAGAATATCTCCATTCTGGATTCCCGCATTGTAGGCTGGTTTATCTGTCACTGCGTTCATCACATAAATACCGGCCGGAAGTCCGTTTTCCACCTGCGCGTCCGTTACTTCCTGACCCACGATTCCGATACAGGGCACAGCCTGGCCATTGCTGAGTTTTTCCAGAATCCCCTTATAATCGGAGATTCCAAACACCTCTGTCACGCGGTCTGATGCCTCGGGGCTATCCGGTTCCTGCGCCCAGCCTACCAGTTCACCATTTGTATTCACCAGAAAGGTTCCCTTTCCGGCATCTGCCAGAATATTGGAATATAACATGCGGCAATGCTGATCCACCATGGGGTTGCTGCGCACCACATAAGACACAAAGCCGTAATCCATGGAATGGACCACTCCGGCCGGACTGCCTACCGCCGCAATCAGATCTCCCTGCTGCACCTGATAGGAATTGCCTAACGGTATCGGTTCCAGATCCCGCAGCTGTGTCGCACTGATGTCCTGCACGCTGATGCTGACAATGGCCTGCCCGGAAATGGCATCCTTCTGCTTCATATGGCCACTCACATCGTTTCCGTTCCCGAGCGTAACCTTGATGGAATCAGCCTGTTCTACCGCTGCCTCAGGTGTCAGCACCAAAAGCTCCTGACTGGTTTTTGCGATGATCATTCCGGCATACAGACCGGTCGTTTCCACCGGATTATCAAACCAGTCCGTGTTCTGCTGCACGGAATGCACCACCACTACGCTCTTGTCCGCAGTCTGGGCTTTGCCCCGCAGACTGTTTAACATGGAATTTAAATCATCTACCGTATAACGATATTGCTCCAGAGCAGTCTGGACCATCTCTTCTACCGGCTCCGTCTCCGTTTCAGCCACACGTTCGTTTTCTATTGCTTCCACCGGAGATTCCAGTTCATCCTTTGGAATGGAAATAGCGGATGTGGTTGGCCGGTTTCCTGCCGACAGCTGTTCCAGAATCGGTCTGGTCAGCACAAAGCAAACTGCAGATACCACACCGAATATCACACCGGCGCAGGCCGCTGTAGCCATCCTGGTGCCAACCTGCTTCCTGCTTGGCGCCGGTCTTACAATTTTTTCACTGATAAAATCACGGTCATTCTTTTTTTCAGGTTTCTTTTCCGGATCCCGTATCTCAGACATTCACGTCCTCCTTACTTCATAATCCTTGCAATGGTCCGGCCGCTGTATAAATCTGCCGGATCATTTCCCGTCCTCCCCAGATGCATAACGTTTTATGCATTACATTCTATTATAAGGTTTTGAGCCAATTTGCGCAACTAAAAAAGAATCCGCCCGTGTACAGTAACGCCATTTCATGCTATAATCCAGATACAAATAAAAACAAATCGAGGATTTTTATGAACCAGAAAGTTTTGAAAACATTAGAATATAACAAAATCATCCATCAACTGACCGGTTACGCGGCTTCCGCTCCGGGAAAGCTCCTGTGTCAGAACCTGCTCCCTATGAGTGACTTCCATGAGATCGTGCAGGCCCAGACAGAGACCAGCGACGCCCTCACCCGTGTCCGCATGAAGGGCAGCCTTTCCTTAAGCGGCATCCGCGATGTCCGGGATTCCTTAAAACGTCTGGAAATCGGCAGTGCCTTAGGCATCCCGGAGCTGTTATCCATCAGCTCTCTGCTCACCGTGGCGGCCCGCGCCAAAGCCTACGGCCATCATGAGGAATCCGAAGAATTTCCGGATGACTCCCTAGATCAGATGTTCCGCAGCCTGGAGCCATTAACGCCTGCTAACAACGAAATCAAGCGCTGCATCATTTCCGAAGAAGAGATCAGTGACAATGCAAGCCCCGGCCTGCACAAGGTCCGCCGCTCCATGCACGGCATCAATGACCGCATCCACACCCAGTTAAACAGCATCTTAAACAGCTGCCGCTCCTATCTGCAGGACGCTGTCATCACCATGCGTGACGGGCGCTACTGCCTGCCGGTCAAGGCAGAGTATAAATCCCAGGTGAACGGCATGGTACACGACCAGTCCTCCACCGGTTCCACCCTGTTCATCGAGCCAATGGCAGTCATTCAGTTAAACAACGAACTGCGCACCCTGGAAATTCAGGAGCAGAAGGAGATCGAAGCTGTTCTGGCTGATCTGAGCAATCAGCTTACGCCTTACACCACAGAGCTGGCCATCGACCTGCAGATCCTGACCAGGCTGGACTTTATCTTCGCAAAAGCTGCCCTGTCCCGCCATTTCAAGTGCAGTGAACCGAAGTTCAACACTGAGGGACGCATTCACATCAAGGACGGACGCCATCCGCTTCTGGACCCGCAGAAGGTGGTCCCGATCACCGTATGGCTTGGCACCGATTTTGATCTTCTTATGGTCACCGGACCAAACACCGGCGGTAAAACGGTTTCCTTAAAAACCGTAGGCCTCTTTACCCTGATGGGGCAGGCCGGTCTGCATATTCCGGCATTTGAAGGCTCAGAGCTGGCTGTATTTGAGGAAGTCTTTGCCGATATCGGCGATGAGCAAAGCATTGAGCAGAGTCTCAGTACCTTCTCCGCCCATATGACCAACATCGTAAATATTTTAAATCAGGCCGACAGCCGCTCTCTCTGCCTGTTCGATGAGCTCTGTTCCGGAACTGATCCGACTGAGGGTGCGGCTCTGGCCATTGCCATCTTAAACTTCCTGCACAACATGAAGTGCCGCACTATGGCTACCACACATTACAGCGAATTAAAGATCTACGCCCTCAGCACTCCGGGCGTGGAAAATGCCTGCTGCGAGTTTGATGTTGCCACCCTGCGCCCAACCTACCGTCTCTTAATCGGCATCCCGGGCAAGAGTAATGCGTTTGCCATCTCCAAAAAGCTGGGACTGCCGGATTACATCATCGAGGACGCGAAAAATCATCTGGAATCCGAGGATGAAACCTTTGAAGATGTCATCAGCCGTCTGGAGGAAAACCGTGTCACCATCGAGAAAGAGCGCGCGGAGATTGAGAACTACAAGGCAGAGATTGCCCGCCTGAAATCCGGTCTGGAAAAGAAAGAAGAGCGTTTCGATGAGCGCAGGGACAAGATGATCCGCAAGGCCAACGAAGAGGCTCAGCAGATCCTGCGGGAAGCAAAGGAAACGGCAGACCGCACCATCAAGAACATCAACAAGCTGGCTGCTTCCTCCGGCATCGACACCAAGGCCCTCGAGGCAGAGCGCACAAAGCTGCGCGACAGCTTAAAGAAGGTCGAGGGCGGCCTCTCCTTAAAGCAGGAGACCAGAAAGCCGCACAAGGCCATCAACCCGAAGACTCTGAAGCTGGGCGACGGCGTGCGTGTGCTTTCCATGAACTTAAATGGTACCGTCAGCAGCCTTCCTGACGCCCAGGGCAACGTATTTGTCCAGATGGGCATCCTGCGCTCCAAGGTGAACATAAGCGACCTGGAGCTGCTTCAGGAGAATTCTGTCAGCGGTCCGGGACTGGAAGCCCGCCGCAAGGGCAGCGGAAGCAGCAACATCAAGATGTCCAAGTCCTTTGGCATCTCCCCGGAGATCAATGTCCTGGGTATGACCGTGGACGAGGCCGTGGCACAGCTTGACAAATATCTGGACGATGCCTACATTGCCCATCTGCCGCAGGTACGCATTGTGCACGGTAAGGGTACCGGAGCGCTGCGCGCCGGCATCCACAAGCACTTAAAACGGCTCAAATATATTAAGGAATTCCACCTGGGCGGCTTCGGAGAAGGCGACGCAGGCGTAACCATCGTAGTATTCAAGTAAATTGGGAGGATAAAAACATGGCTGAAAAGCAGCGGATTTTGATTGTAGATGATGATGAGAACATCGCAGAGCTGATTTCTCTCTATCTGATGAAAGAATGCTACGAAACCTATATTGTCAATGACGGCGAGGAAGCCCTGAAGATCTTCCCGGAATTTAAGCCGAACCTGATCCTGCTGGATCTGATGCTTCCGGGCATCGACGGCTACCAGGTGTGCCGTGAGCTGCGGGCCACCTCCCAAGTGCCGATCATCATGCTTTCCGCCAAGGGCGAAATTTTTGATAAGGTCCTGGGACTGGAGCTGGGCGCCGATGACTACATGATCAAGCCCTTCGACTCCAAGGAGCTGGTAGCCCGGGTCAAGGCCGTGCTGCGCCGCTATCAGGCTGCTCCGGCTCCGGCCGCGCCGGAACCGGCCCAGCAGGGCGAGTATGTGGAGTACCCGGACCTGACCGTCAACCTGACCAACTACGCGGTCACCTACTGCGGCCATTCCGTGGAGATGCCGCCGAAGGAACTGGAGCTTCTGTATTTCCTGGCTTCCTCACCGAACCAGGTCTTCACCAGAGAGCAGCTCTTAGACCATATCTGGGGCTACGAATACATCGGAGACACCCGCACCGTAGACGTACATATCAAACGTCTCCGGGAAAAGATCAAGGATCACGCCAACTGGGCGCTGACCACCGTGTGGGGCATTGGATATAAATTTGAAGTGCGGAAGTAAAAAAGTAGACAGGCACCTTTCAAGGTGTCTGTCCACTTTTTTACTGGATCCAGGCTCCGTCTCCGCCGACGTAGCAGCCATCCGGAGTCCGGCTATTTACAAGCATGGCTCCGGTGCTGTCCGTGTAATACCATTTTCCGTTATCCTCGATCCATCCGCAGCGCAGATAACCATTCATTCCAAAGCAATACCAGATTCCGTCTATCTGCACCCAGCGGCCCACCGGGTAGCTTCCATCTTTAAACTGGAACCATTTGCCGCCCTGGTCAATGCACCAGTGGTTGCCCTGTGCGGTGGAAAAATCCTGTCCGCTGCCTGCTGCCACACCGGGACCTCCGGTGCTGGCTGGATTTCTTCCGGTATCCCCGGGGCCTCCGGAAACATATTTTCCATCTCCGGGACCTCCGGAATAGCTGTGGCGGTAATCATAGCTGAGATCATCTGCTTCCTCCGCAGTCAGAAACATGGTATCGGAACTTACCCACTCTCCCTTTGCCGATCCGCTTCCCACAGCACGTACCATAAAGCAGTAGTTGCCCCTGCGGGTCATGTGACCGGCAAAATCATAGGCATTATCGTAAACCGATGCGGTACTCATCACAGAAGAATCGTTCCGGTACAGCTTCACCTGATAATACCGGGCTGACGTGTTGTCCGTCCAGGTACCACTGCCGGAATCTCCGTCCCATCTTACATTCTCAACATTCAGATCCGTGCCGGGATCCGGCGCCGCAAACCCGCTGACCACTCCAGCCAGGCTCATCCCCATGACAAGCAACATGCCTGCAATACATTTCCCTGTTTTTTTCATACGCGTTCTCCTTCTTTACTCTTACAGATTCGTTGCCAGGGGCAGGGAAAAGATAAACTCCGATCCCACGCCTTCTGTGCTGACTACATCAATATTTTCCCCATGTGCCTGAATGATTTCTTTTACAATGGCCAGCCCCAGTCCGGTGCCTTTTTTATCTTTTCCGCGGGACAGATCAGACTTATAAAACCGGTCAAAAACCTTTTGTACACTGTCTTTCGGAATGCCAATGCCCGTATCCTTCACGGAAACAAAAATCTTTTCATTTTTAATGCGGGTCTGGATATAAATCGTGGAATCCTGATGACTGAACTTGATGGCATTGTCAATCAGGTTATAAAGCACCTGCTGGATCTTTCCCAGATCTGCATACACCATCTGCATGCTGTCCGAAAAGGTCAGTTCGAAATTAATATTCTTCTTTTCACAGGTTCCCTCAAAGGAAGCCGCTGTGTCTTTGATCACGCGGTTGATATCAAAGCTTGACCTCGAAAGATATCCCTTACTGTCTAAGGAATTTAACGTCAGCATACCCTGTGTCAGCTTGGTCAGGCGCTCCGTCTCCGAAATCACACGGGTCAGATATTTTTCATACATTTCCGGCGGAATCGTTCCGTCTATAATCGCTTCCAGATAGCCTTTGATAGATGTCAGCGGAGAACGGAAATCATGAGAGACATTGGCGATAAAGTTTCTCTGATATTCCTCCAGCTTGTTCAGCTCACCGGACATATAGTTTAGCGTACCAGCCAGATAGCCCATCTCATCCCGGGTATTCAGATCAATCCTGTACTCCAGATTGCCGGCCGCATATTCATTGGCACCCTCCGTGATCTTCTGCAGCGGAAAATACACAGTCTTCGTGAACACCAGCAAAATGATCAGGGACAGGATAAACAGGATCGCTGCCGTTATGTAAACCACATTCAGATTTGAATTGCTCATCTCCCAGATCACGCTCATAGGAAGATGCACCAGCACATAGCCGTAGGTATTGTAATTTCCCGTAATGGGTGCGGAAACACTTAAAACATCATACGGAAAGAGCCCGTAGTAAGTTCCGGTACAATAAGACTTATTGCCTGTCGCCGTCGGATCAAACCCTTCGATGGCTGTCCCGGCCCGCTTATTCTGTTCGCTGTCCACCACAATGATGCCCTGGCGGTTCACCACCCAGATCTCCGCCCGCACAAACTTGGCCACGGCCTGAAGCTGCGGGTAGACGGAATCCAGATCCTGCTTCTTCCCCTGATACACACTGCTGTAGGCTGACGCGATCAGATTCGCCTCGTCATACATGGCTTCCGCCTGGTTTTTTACCTGATTTTTGTTCATCAGCTGCGCGGATAAGGTCGCAATCGACGCAAAGCCAAGCAAACCGAATACCAGATAGCCCAAGATAAATTTATAGTAAAGTGAATGCTTCATAGATACATAAAACCCCTTATTCTGTAATGGATGTCCTGATTATATTCATTCTAACACAAAATAAGGCTGAAATAAACAAACAAAAAGCACGCCTGGCAGCGTGCTTTCCGTTTAGGAGTTGAGTTTCTGATTTCACGGGTCAGATGAAACCAGACGAAATGTATAGAATATTCACATGTAGTTAGTTGCGGCTAACTGTCATTATATTAGCATATGCTAACTGTTTTTGCAAGCCCTTTTTTCAAATTTTTTTAATTTTTTATCTGCTGCGGTCCTGGTATTCAGACGGAGAGATTCCGATCAGCTTCTTAAACTGGGCGCTGAAATAGGCTGTGTCGGAATATCCTACCTGCTCTGCCACTTCGTAAACCTTCACACGGCAATCCTTCAGCAGGGACATGGCTTTTTTCATGCGATACCGCGTTAAATAGCTGGTGAAGGTATAGTCCGTTTCCTTTTTGAACACACGGCTTAAATACCCTTCGCTGATTTCCAGTTCTCCTGCCACGGTACTGATATTGATATCCTCCCGGAAGTGTTCCCGGATCAGCTGTACAGCCTGCTCTACGTATTTATTCTTCGTATTTTTCACCGGATTTAACCGGAACACCGGCATATCCTGCTCCTTCGCCGCTTTTGACTCCAGCGCCTCTTCCTGCCCCTGAATACGGCGCACCACAAGCTCCAGTTCACCGTCTTTGAGCGGCTTCAGCAGATAGTCACTGACACCAAGGCGAAGCGCGCTCTGGGCATACTTGAAGTCGCTGTAGGCCGTCAGGATGATAAATTTTGCCTGGCAGCCATTTTCCCGCAGCTTCGCGATCATCTCCACGCCATCCATGCGGGGCATCTTCACATCTGTCACCACAATATCCGGCGACAGGCGTTCCACCAAAGCTGCGCCCTCCTCCCCATTGGCCGCTTCTCCCACGACGACACAGCCCAGGGCAGACCAGTCAATGGTCAGGATAATGCCCTTGCGGGCCATTGTCTCATCTTCCACCACTACTACTCTATTCATGTTCCACTTCCTTCCAAAATGGCAGCCTCAGCGTCACAGTAGTGCCGTCTTCCGCCACTTCCGCATGCATACCGTACTCCTCTCCATAGTAAATCTTTAAAATCTGGATCACATTGAAAAGGCCCAGATGTCCATCCCGCTTTGCCGGTGCCGGGCTGTTGATCCAGTCCACCATATCCCGGCTCATGCCGCAGCCATCATCCGTCACGGAAATGCTTAAAGCACCGTCCTTCTGGGCCGCGTAAATACAGATATAGCCATTATCACATCCATCCAGGCCATGAATGATGGCATTTTCGACCAGCGGCTGCAGAATCATTTTGGGGATCATGCTTTCTTCCAGAAGATCTGGAATTTCTGTTTCATAGAGGAACCTTCCGCTGAACCGGATCTTCTGGATGCGGATATAGCTGTCTATGGTATCCAGCTCCTCCCTCAGGGTGATGAATGGCTTGCTGGAAATGCTTTTTCTTAAGATTACTGCCAGGTTTTCCGCCAGCACCGCAATCTCCGGGATCTGATTGATCTTGGCATTCCACTTAATGGTATCCAGTGTGTTATACAAAAAATGCGGATTTAACTGTGTCTGATACAGGCGCAGGGTCGTCTCATTTAAATCCTTCTGCTGCTGCACCTTCTCCTCCAGGTATGTTTTCAGATCACGTACCATACCGTTAAAGCTGTCTGTCAGCCTTCCCAGTTCATCGGTACGGGTACTGTTGACACGGATGTTTAAATCTCCTGCCTTAACCTTTTCCATGGCCTTATCCAGCTGGCTGACCGGCTTTACAATATTCCGGGTCAGCGCGCCGGAGATCATCATGGACAGGACCAGGCTCAGCAGGGACATGGCCAGGACCACCGTTCCCATCGTCTGCATGGCCGGGGAACTGATGGGCGCCTGACGGCACAGGATCACATAAAACCCACGCTCCGGTTCCTGCATCCACAAATACTGTGTGTCTTCCTCCTCATTCATGTTGGTCTCATCATAGTCTGATCTGGAACAGTACAGAAGCCGCTTATGGGAATCCAGAAGCCAGATGGTATCTGTCTGGGAATAGAAGCCGCTGAAAACATTATCAAAATTTTCCCGGGTAAAATCCAGCACCAGATATCCGGTCCTGGCTCCGCCGGGATTTTCTATCGCGTAAGCCCCCTGCATCAGCACACGGTCATCATTCAGTGTCAGGTATGGATCTGTGCGGTACCAGGTCATGCCCGCCTGTCCGGATGCTTTCTTTAAAATACCCCAATACACAGGCAGAGAATCTGCCCGCGACAGTGTATCCGTGGTAAACCGCAGCTTTCCGCCCACATCGTACACACTGATCTGGGCATGTCCGTAGATTTCCTGCGAAGCCTGATATAAAGAAACGTACATGCCCCGCTGCATTTCTATCGTAGTGGTATCGATCATATAGCGGGACACGGTACCGTTCCTTGTAAGTTCCCGGCACGCTTCCTCACAGTCATCCAGAAGCGCTGCAAAACGGCTGCGGATCTCCGTAATCTGCCGGTTCGCCTCCTGCTCACTCTGGCGGTTCAGGGAAGCTGTAAACAGCCGCACCATGACCACGCTGGTTAACAGAAGCGGAACCAGTGTTACCAGAAAGCAGGCCAGAAAAACCTGGTCCCGGAACGAAAGGGTTTTATGCTTCATGCTCCGCCCTCCCTTCCGTCTGCCTGCTGCCACAACATGTCTGCCTGCTGTTTTGCTTCCGAAAGCTCAGCCTTTCCTGCCTCCGGAAGCGGCAGCTTTTCCATCGGATCCATGCCTTTTTCCGCAGCTGTGTCCGTCCGCACGGAACGGCGGTTCCGGCTCACTGCCATGATCTTCTGCGCGTCACGGCTGACCGTAAAATCCAGAAAGGCCAGGGCTTCTTCTTTATGGCTGCTTCCGGCGCGGACTGCCGTACCGTCCAGCACTATCGCAGTTCCCTCCTCAGGATAAATATAATCCACATCGGCTCCGCCGCTGCGAAGCGTCTGAGCCGCCGCCTCCGTGGTCACACCAACCGAATAACGCCCGTCCAGGATCCCCTCATTGACCTGCTCCACGCTTTTTAAGACCTCATAATTCAGATTTTCCGCCAGTTTTCCAATATAATCCTCACCGCTCTGACTGCCAAGCATGGCTGCCGCAAGTGCCAGGGCAGAAACATCAGACTGCTCCGGATCCGCAAAGGCCACACGCCCCTGCCACCGGGGCTCCAGCAAACTCTCCCAGCCCACCGGAAGCTCCCTGTAGGTCACCACATTGGTGTTGTACATGATTACCAGCGGCAATACTGAAAAACCGGTCCAGAAATGGTCCGGTGACACATACCGGCTGTCCAGCATTTTGGCCTCACTGCTCTCACAGGGAAACCACAGCTCTTTATATTCATCCAGAAGTTCTGTGTTCACGCCAAAGGCCAGATCCCATTCTGCCGGCTGATCCGGTCCGCGCTTTCCATCTCCGTTTCGCTCTGTCTGTTCCTGCGCAAGCCAGGTCCGGATCTCTTCCGATGTTCCCGCCTGCACTTCAACTATCAGACCGGTACGCTCTTCAAATTCCTTTACCACCGGCTCATAAACCGGAAGCTCCAGATCCGTACAGACCACCAGATCTGCCTGCCGCGTAAGCGGCGGCTCCGTCCTGCGCCCGCAGCCGGAAATAAAGACTGCCAAAACGAACAACGCCGTTTTTCTAAAGTTTCTGCTTTTCATCCAGTCATTCCCCTCAAAATTCAGCCATTTCAAAACAAAAAATCCCCGTTCTCCGGACTTCTGCCATTTTCGTGACTTCATGGATTTCCCGTATCTTCACTGATACGGCCTTATCACTATATTATAGCAGAAATCCCGGAAAAACGGAGATTTTGCAGGACATTTACAGTCCCAAAAACTTCTCAAATACTTCACAGAGCAGCACAGCCTCATGCTCCGTCTGCATCTCGCAGAAGATGCGAAGCAGCGGTTCCGTTCCGGAAAACCGGGCGCTGACCCAGCCTCCATTTTTTAAGTAAACCTTGCAGCCGTCCATGTAGGAAACATGATCAATCTCAAATGGGATCTCCGGCAATGCCTGGTCCATCATCAGGGTCTTGTGGATGCGTTCCTTTTCCTCTGCCGTGAAACGGTACGCGCGCTCTTCCATGTGGATCTCGCCGTACTCCTTGCGGATGTCCTCAGCAATCTCAGAAAGCTTCTTGCCGCTGACTGCCATCATCTCCACCAGAAGGGAAGCCGCGTAAATACCATCCTTGCCATGGATATGGCCCTTTACTGTCAGACCGCCGGAGGATTCGCCGCCAATGATAGCATCGGTCTCCTGCATCTTTGCGGAAATATACTTAAAGCCCACCGGCACCTCATAGCATTTCTGGCCGAAGCTCTCTGCCACCTTGTCCAGCACATGGGTAGTAGACAGGTTGCGCACCGCCGGGCCGCGCCAGCCGCGGTATTTCAGCAGATAATAATACAGCATGACCAGAATGGTATTTGCGTGAAGGTAATGTCCCTTATCATCAATCACACCCAAACGGTCCGCATCACCATCGGTGGCAATACCGATGTCACAGTATCGGTCCAGCACATAATTCTGGAGGCTGCGCAGCGTGCTTTCTGTCGGAGCCGGCATCTTGCCGCCAAACAGCGTATCATGCTGGGAATTGATAGTCTCAACAGTGCAGCGGGCAATGGAAAGGATCGTACAGAGCGCCGTCAGGCTCACACCGTACATCGGATCAATGGCAATACGCAGGTCGCGCTCCCGGATGGCATCCAGATTGATAAGGGAAATGATGTTGTCCAGATACTCATTCATCGGGTTCATCTCCACCACCCGGCCGCTCTTCACCAGTTCCTGGTATGCATGCGGCGGCATCTGTCCGTTCTCCTCCGGATCCGGCACGTAGAGTTTCTCTGCCTGCTCCAGATATTTCTCAATATCTGCTGTCTGATGTTCGTCTGCGTCGCGGCCGCCTCTTGTGAATACCTTGATACCGTTGTAGATAGCCGGATTGTGACTGGCTGTTACCATCATGCCATAGCTGAGATCATGCTTCATCACATAGAACATGATGAGCGGGGTCGGGGAACTGCGGTCCACAAACAGCACCCTGATTCCCTGCTGCCCCAATATTTCACAGGACCAGATAACAGCCTCTTTGGAAAGGAAACGCCGGTCATAACCGATCACCACCGGCTTGTCCTCCACATGCTCTGCCTTGATTTTCAAAGACATGGCCAGTGCAAGCTTCTGAATGTTTTCTTTCGTAAACTCTTCGCCAATGATGGCTCTCCAGCCACCAGTGCCAAATTTTATCATAACCACACCTCTCTTTTATAAGAGCTCCGGCGGCCTCTCAGACCGCCGAACGCTGTAGCTGTTTCCGGATCAGACAACCGATACCCTGCCCTTGCTGACTTTCAGGAAAATCAGCAGGGAAATCACAGTGCTGACCGTCAGGATGGAGGCCAGCGCTGCCGCGGTACCGAAGCTGTTTCGTACCACCTCCGTGTAGATCGCAACAGAAATCGTGCTGGTCTTGCCGCCATACAGCATAACGCTGGAGGACAGCTCATTGATACAGGTGATCCAGCTTAAGATCGCGCCGGAGAGAACTCCCGGTGCCATCAGTCTGGCAGTCACATTTACAAAGGTCTTCATCGGGGATACACCCAGGCTGATGGAAGCCTCTTCCACGCTCACATCCATCTGCTGCAGGAATGCACTGCCGGAACGGACGGTATAAGGCAGCTTGCGGACAATAAACGCAATGATCATGATCATAGCGGTACCGGTCAAGATCACCGGCTGTTTGTTGAAGGCAACGATCAGGCTGATACCGAGGACAGCGCCCGGAATGACAAACGGGAACATGATCAGAAGATCCATGAGCTGGCCAGCCAGCCCTTTCTGGCGCACGACGATGTAAGAGATCAGCATGCCCAGGATGATAATGAACACGATCGCGATCGAGGAGAATACGAAGGTGTTGCGGATATTGGTCCACAGACGGTTGAAGATCGTTGCATAGCTGTCCAGACTGAAGCCCTTCTGGAATCCGGTAAAATCACATTTGATAAAGCTGCTGACGATCACCACGATCTGCGGCATAATACCGATCAGAGTAACGAGCAGTACCGGCAGGGTAACCAGGAAACGCTTTCCACCGTGAAGAACTTCTTCCTTCGGCGGGCGCATGGCAGTCATCACATAGTTTTTGCGGCTCACGAAATATTTCTGAACCAGAAGAACAGTGGTGGAGCAGAGTACTACCACAACAGAAAGGGCACTTGCCAGATGGGCATTTCCTCCGATCTCACTCATGTACTCATTGTATACAAGAACCGGAAGAACCATATAGCCCTCGCCGATCAGCATCGGGGTGCCGAAGTCTGCCAGGCTGGTCATGAATACCATGATCGCGCCTGCCGCGATGGACGGAGCCACAACCGGAAGGGTAATGGTTAAGAGACGGCGCAGCTTGTTGCTGCCCAGGTTCTCTGCCGCTTCCTCAATGCTGGAGTCAATGCTTCCCATGGCACCTGATGTATACAGATACACGTATGGGAAAAGCTTAAACGTAAATACCAGGATGATTCCCAGCTTGCCGTAAATACTCGGCAGATGGATCCCGATATTGGCAAACAGCCTTGTCACAAAACCTGCACGGCCAAACAGCATGATCCAGCTGTAGGCACCGATGAACGGCGGGCTCATCAGACTCATGATAATAAAAATATGAATGAAGCTCTTGCCAAATACATTATAGCGGGACATGATATATGCGATCGGGACTCCTACCAGAAGCGTGGTGCAGGTGGTCACAATCGATACAAACAGGCTTCGTCCCAGCGCCGAATAGTAATATTTCTTCGTAAAAAACCGGATGTAGTTTTCAAAGGTGAATCCGGCCGTCTTGTTGGAAAAGAAGCTTCGGGTGATCAGGGTGCAAAACGGATAGATCAAAAAGATCAGCATAAATCCGATCACTACCACCTTGACCCAGAACCAGAAATCCAGTTTTTTCCGGGATGTTACCATGAAATCACCTCCTGGGTTGCCGCATCGTATACGCCCACTGCGTTGATGTCAAAGTTGACCTTCACCTGCTCGCCATCCGGGCGCACCATCTGCACATCCTTGGTGTACTCGTTGAGCTGCAGGGTCTGTCCGTTGTTCAGCTCAATCTCATACTCAATGAAATCGCCCAGGAAGGTGGACATCACGATCCTGCCCGGAAGTCCGTTTTCCTTGTCAAAGAACAGCTGCTCCGGTCTTGCGGAAATGATGCCCTTGCCGGTAAATGGCTTTTTTAACTTACAGGTGATGCTGCACTCATCCTTGACATTTAAAACCGCCGCCTCCGGATTTTTGCCATCCACCTCACACTCCACAAAGTTAGACACGCCGATAAATCCGGCTACAAAGGTGTTTTCCGGTTTCTTGTAAATGGCTTCCGGCGTTCCCACCTGCATGATATTGCCTTCTTTCATGACGGCAATCCGATCCGAAATAGCCAGTGCTTCCTCCTGGTCATGGGTAACGTAAATGGTAGTAATGCCGAGTCTTCTCTGCAGCTTCTTGATGGCGGTCCGCATCTGCACGCGGAGCTTCGCGTCCAGGTTGGAAAGCGGCTCATCCATTAAAAGAACGCCCGGCTCAATCACAAAGGCTCTGGCCAGTGCCACACGCTGCTGCTGGCCTCCGGAAAGCTCGTTCGGCTTTCGGTCCTTTAACTGGCCGATCTGGACCAGTTCCAGTGCCTCTTCCACCTTGCCCGGTATCTGATCCTTCGGACATTTCTTTGCTTTCAGTCCGTATGCCACGTTCTCTGCTACCGTCAGATGCGGAAAGATCGCATAATTCTGGAATACCATGCCAATATCACGCTTATGCGCTTCCAGATTGTTGATGACCTTGTCATCGAAACAGATCTCACCACCGTCCACGCTGTTAAATCCCGCGATCATACGAAGCAGGGTGGTCTTTCCACAGCCGGAAGGTCCAAGCAGGGTAAAGAACTCACCCGGCCGGATTTCCAGGTCCACTCCATTTAACGCAGTGAAATTCCCGTATTTTTTTACGGCTTTTTTTATGATAACTGCATGACTCATATTCATTCCTCCATTCCTTCATAACCGAAAAGGCTGCCCGCCCGCTTGGGGCAAGGCAGTCTTTCCGTTTTCGCTCAGCTGTTTACTTGCTGTATCTCACGATTCAGTGTTTGCATTTTCTTTGCCGGTGTTCTTAAAATTAATCTACCATGATATCATTGAAATGCTCGATATTGGCTTCCTTCTCATTTGCTGCCCAGTCAAAGTCATAATCAACTAATACCAGGTCATCCAGCTTCGCCATGCCATCGCCAACTTCCATATCGCTGCGAACCGGACGACGTCCCCAGTTCTGGCTCTGCTCAGTCTGGCATTCTTTTGAAGTAACAAAATCAATGAACAGCTTTGCGTTCTCTTCGTTCGGGCATCCCTTAACCAGTGCAACACCATCCGGAACTGCGCTGGTGCCGTCTTTCGGATATACAAATCCAACGGATGGATCATCTGCGTATTTGATTGCGGATTTCTCAATGGTAATTCCTACATAGAACTCACCGTCAGCTACCATCTTGTGACACTTACCGGAAGAGTCAACGATCTTGCCATCCAGATTGTCATACAGCTTCTTGATGAAATCCCATCCGGCTTCCTTGCCGCCATGTCCAAGGATCATGGTGCACAGCTGGGTGTATGCGGAACCGGATTTAGACGGCAGACAGTAAGCAATTTTACCCTTCCACTCCGGCTTGGTTAAGTCTTCCCAGGACTCCGGAATGGTTAAACCATCTTTTTCAATTAAGTCTTTGTTATAGAAGATAACCATCGGAAGCGGGCTCTCGCCGATCCACAGGCCATCCGGGTCTTTGTATGCATCGCCGATAAATTCATCGTTTGCGCATACATACGGCTGGAAGTACTCCTTAAATGCTGCCAGTGAGTCTGCACCGCCGCCCCACAGTACGTCTGCGATCGGGTTTGCGGACTCTGCCGCGATTCGGTTGCAAAGCTCACCGGTTCCGGCTGCTACCACCTCAACCTTTACGTTCGGATATTTCTCCATGAATAGGTTTACACCTGCATTCAGCGGATCTGCGTCATGCGGGGAATATACGACTACACTGCCGGTATAATCTTCCGGAGCCTTCTCGGCCGTTTCCTCTTTGGAAGCTTCCTCGGCCTTAGATTCCTCTGCTTTTGTCTCTTCGGCCTTGGTCTCTGCCGGTGCTGCTGTTGTCTCTGCTGCCTTTCCGCCGCCGCATGCGGTCATACTCAGAGCCATAAGTGCCGCTAACGATGCTGCAAACCAACGTTTTTTCATAATACCTCTCTCCTTTTCACGTTCTTGCTGATGTCACGTTCTCCGGGAATGAAGCTGTGAGCGAATGAGCAGCTGTCATTTTCCCTTGTTGATGTATTTATTATAGGACTGTTTTATTCATTTTTCCATTTATATTTCTGACTTTTCTTTTGTAATTCTGAACTTTGTATAATAAATTTGTATTTCATCGCATTCTTTTGTGCACTATTTATCCATTCGCAATCCTGCTTGCAGACACATACCGCCACAGCAAAAAGGACCTGCCCGCAGGCAGATCCTCTCTTATCATTCGCTCTGATTCTGTAATTGCTTTACACTTCATCTTTCCAGTGCAGCCGGTGCAGATGGCCTTCCATATTCATCTTCTCAAATCCGTTCTGGCGCAGTGCCTCATACAGCACGATCGCCACCGAATTGGAGAGGTTCAGGGAACGGATATCGCCCCACATGGGAATGCGCACACAGTTTTCCTTGTGCTCCACCAGAATTTCTTCCGGGATTCCGGCACTTTCCTTGCCGAACATGATATAGCAGTCCGGCTCGTACTCAACCTCAGTGTAGGTTTTCGGCGCTTTGGTAGTAGCCATGTAGATCTTCGCCCCCGGATTGCGGTCCAGAAAATCCTGAAAGTCGGAATACACGGTAACATCCAGCTTATCCCAGTAGTCCAGTCCGGCACGCTTTACAGCCTTCTCATTCAGCTTAAAGCCCAAAGGCTCAATCAAGTGCAGACGGGTGTTGGTAGCCACACAGGTACGGCCAATATTTCCGGTATTCATCGGCATTTCCGGCTCAAATAATACAATGTTCATCTTTCTTACTCCGTTTTTCCGTCCAGACGGTCTACAAACCGTTTCATGCGGCTTAAGGCCTCCTTCAGACTCTTTAAGGAATAGGCATAGGATACGCGCAGGAATCCTTCTCCACAGTCGCCGAAGGCGGTTCCCGGCACAACTGCCACTTTTTCCTCCCGCAACAGGCGGGTCGCAAACTCCTCAGAGGTCATGCCAAACCGCTTGATGCTCGGGAACATATAGAACGCACCCTGTGGCTCAAAGCAGTCCAGATGCATCTCCTCAAACGCATTGATCAGGAAACGGCGGCGCTGGTCATAGGACTCACGCATGTGCTGCACGTCTTCATCGCCATTGCGCAGCGCTTCCACTGCAGCGTACTGGCTGGTGGTCGGTGCACACATGATGGCATACTGATGGATCTTCAGCATCTGTTTTAAGATCACCTCCGGCGCGCAGGCATAGCCCAGACGCCATCCGGTCATGGCAAAGGCTTTGGAGAAACCATTGATCAGAACAGTGCGCTCCTTCATGCCCGGCAGAGATGCAATGGATACATGATTCTCTTTCGCATAGGTCAGCTCTGAGTAAATCTCATCTGAAATAACAAACATATCTTTCTCAAGGATGATCTCAGCAATCTTCTCCAGATCTTCCCTCTCCATGATGGCACCGGTCGGGTTGTTCGGGAACGGCAGCACCAGGATTTTTGTCTTCGGGGTGATCTTTTCCAGTAATTTCTCCGGAGTTAAGCGGAAGCGGTCTTTCTCCTCCAGCTCGATCGGCACAGGGACACCGTCTGCCAGCACACAGCACGGCGTGTAGGAAACGTAGCTCGGCTGCGGGATCAGCACTTCATCTCCCGGATCGATCATGGCGCGCATAGCCGCATCAATGGCTTCGCTGCCGCCCACTGTCACCATGATCTCATGGTCCGGGTCATAGCAGATATTGCAGCGGCGCTCCAGATAGTTGTGAATCTCAATCTTTAAGTCCTTTAAACCTGCGTTGGAGGTATAAAAGGTACGTCCCTTTTCCAGAGAGTAGATGCCCTCCTCGCGAATGTGCCACGGCGTGTCAAAATCCGGCTCACCCACACCAAGGGAAATCGCATCCTTCATCTCACTTACGATATCAAAAAATTTTCGGATCCCGGACGGCGGGATGGAAACGATCTTTTCATTTAATGGGTTTCTCACGGGGTAATCAGCATCCTTTCATCCTGGACCTCATCGCAGAGAACGGTTCCGTGGTCCTTATATTTTTTCAGTACAAAATGGGTTGCAGTGCTTAAAACAGAATCCAGCGGAGCCAGCTTGTCAGAAACAAACTGTGCTACCTGGCGCATGGTCTTGCCCTCGATAAATACGGTGAAATCAAAAGCACCGGACATTAAGTACACTGCATTCACCTCGCTGTACTGGTAAATGCGCTCCGCGATCTTGTCAAAGCCCATGCCGCGCTGGGGAGTTACCTTTACCTCGATCAGCGCAACCACTTTTTCCTCACTGGTATTGTCCCAGTTGATCAGGGTGTGATAACCACAGATAATATGCTCTTTCTCCATCTCGGCAATCTCATTGGCGACCGCGACTTCGCTCTCCCCTAAAAGAATCGCCAGGTCATGGATATCGATTCTGCTGTTCTTTTCGATTACCGCCAAAATTTTCTCTCTCATTTTTTGATTGCCTCCTTGTATAGTTGTATCTATGTGGAATCCCGATTTCTTCTTTTTACTTGAAAAAATCGGGAATCACTTTCGTTATTTCATCGGGCTGCGGGCGCTCCAGAAAGCCCCGTCCCTCCTGCACGATCATTTCCCGTGCAATGCCTTTGTTCACCCGGCCGATAACCTGTGCCGGAATATGATTTTCTGCCAGTATGCGGACAAGCTGCCCGCCGTTGTCTGCTGTGAGGAGCACACACCCCAGGCTGTAAAGCCGGTAAGGATTTAACTCCAGCCGCTCGCAGACCTCCACGGTCTCCTGCCGCATGGGAATTTGACGCAGATAAAATTCTACGCCGGTCTCATAAGCTCCGGTCAGATTCCAGATTGCGGTTAAAATGCCGCCCTCACCTGCCGGTTCCCATTCTGCCGCACCGCAGGAGTGCCAAAACTCCGGACTTACCGGGCAAAGCGGCGCAGCGTCTGCAATTTCTTCCATATATTCATCGGAAAACCAGCGGGACAGCTCTTCCTTTGCTGCCTCCGCCAGCTTTATTGTACCAGCGAGTCCCGCATAGCCTGCCACAACCAGATCCTGTCCGGCCTGCAGAAGGCCCGTGTTCTCGCGCTCAATCTTTCGCATCATATCAATTCAAACCTTTCACAGCGGATTCCTGCACCCGCAGACACATCTGACCGCTTCTGCTGCCGTACTTGTTCAAAAACATGAGTTCTTTTACTGCTCCCCAGGACCCTCTGCCTCAGGAGCCGGCGCTGCGCCCGGTCCGCCGGAAGAGTTCTCTGACGGCTGGCTTACCGCTCCCGGTCCTACCACCTGGCTCTGGGACGGCTGCGGTGCCGCAGTCTCTGCAGGTGCCGCCTGTTCCGGTGTAGTTTCTGACGGCTGCGCCGGATTTTCTACTGCTGCCGGGACCTCCGGAGCGGCTGGTCCCACCAGAACAATGGCTTTTGATGGGTTGTATGTGTCGGTGTGCAGAATCGTGCGTTCTTTTTCTACACCATCTACCGTTACCACCTTCCACAGTCTGGATTTGTAACCGATATGCGCGGACTGGACCTTTTTCGTCTGCCCAGGCATTAAAGAATGATCTACCTTTTGCTGCGGTGCACCCGGATCTGTCTTGCTCAGGGTCTCGGAAATATACTCTACCTTGCGGTTCGCCGGTCTGGTTTCCTTGCCATAAATGGTAAAGGTCAGCGTCTTGCCTGCTGTAGTTCCCTCAATATAGATCGGGGTACTGTAATTATTGGTAATCTTGATATCTTTATAAGTACCGGCAATGGCCGCATCCATAGACGGCTTTACATACGTAACGATCATGGAATGGTTCTGCCGCTGGGTAATCTCCAGCTCTGCAGCCAGAGAAGCATCGTACAGCGTTGTGGCAATCTGGCACACACCGCCGCCTACACTGTCCACGACCTGACCGTTTTCATAAGCCGCTGCCGTAAAGTACCCATTCTCAATGGTAAACGGATGCATGCACTCGTAACCGGATAAGGTCTCCCCCGGCATCAGCACATGGCCGTTGATCTTGGACACGCCGTTTGCAATGTTGCCGGAACGGGATGCCCCGCTGCTGGCATAAGCCGTGGTGCAGGTCCCCAGCACATCGGAAATGGATTCCAGATCTGCTTTTTTGATGTTCGGCTCCTGCTCCGTCACAACGGCTTCCACGCTGACTGCATCGGTTTCTTTTCCCAATTCCTCATTCAGCTTTTCTATGGTGGCCTTTACATCCACCGCCATGCCGCTCTGCTCCGGTGTGATCTCGAATTTTCCATTCACACGGGTGATAACAGCATCCTGAGGCTCACCCGGGAGACCGGAACAGTGCTCATTCACAAAGTTCTGAACCGCCGTTTCATCTACACCTGCATCCAGCGAAATGTGCACCGGCTCCTTTTCCAGATCTTTGCGCTCCATGTACTGCCGGATCAGACAGCCGCCTGCGGCGTACTCCTCTGCTTCCTGCAGCGCATCTTCATTTTTGCAGGCGTAGCCCAGATCCTTTGCGGTAGTCTCCAGCCCGTTTCCTGCCACATCCAGCGTCACGCTGCGCTCTTCCAGACTGGAAAGATAATCGGCAAACTCTGTCTCTGCCTGCTCCTTTGTCAGTCCGCCAAGCGCAAATTCACCTGCGTAAATGCCTTCCGGAAAGGTCTTCTCTTTCGCGTAGGCCGGAAATGTAAACACACTTCCAAGTATTGCTGCAAAGGCCAGACCTCCCAGCACACTGCTCTTTTTCATAATCTTCTCCCTCTGTCTGCATTCTGCTGTAATGCTGCGTTCGTGCGCTTTGGCCGGTGTTCCGGTCACTTTACATCATAACAGATAATGCCATCGGTGCTACCATAGCCAGGATCAGGATTACAATTACAACACCCATGATCACACGGGCTTTTTTATTGTTATGCATGTTCATCATAATAAAATTCACCTCTTCTTAAATTCTAAAAATATTGCCCGCCGTTTATTTCTGCGGGCAGATTTCTGTTTTTTGTTATACTGAATTACCGGATTCTTCCGTACCGGGATATGATCTGATCGGTGATACGGGAGATCTCATTCCTGCTCAGGTAGTCAATCTGCACAGGTAAATCTATTTTATGATATTTTAGTAAATACCGCAAGTCCTCTTTTTGCTTTTTGGAGGCCGGCTGTTCCCGTTTTACCTTGTAGATCAGCGGCTTTGCGGCAAAGATTTCCGGAGCCTTTGCTCCGTGCTTTTCCAGCAGTTTCTGATAGAGCCGATGGGCATCCAACGCATCTCCCAACGCCCTGTGGGCACTCTCCTGAGTCAGCCCGTAAAAGGCACAGGCCGCGCCAAGACGCTTACTCTCCTCCGCAGGCATAAAACGGCGACAGATCGTCAGGGTATCAATACCATTTTTTTCAAATGACAGTCCCTGATTTACAGCAGCCCGTTTGACAAAACTATAATCAAAAATAATGCGATGGCCAAGCAGCGGAAGTTCTCCACAGAAAGCAAGAAATTCTTCAAGAATATCCACAATATCGGGGGCATCTTTCAACATATCCCAGGCAATGCCTGTCAGTTCCGTAATCCGCTCCTCCAGTTCCCTGTGTGGATTCAGCATGGTGTGAAACCGGCCGGTTTCCTGCCCGGTTTCCACGCGCACCGCTCCAATCTCAATGATTTTGTCCTGCTTCGGATTTAAGCCGGTAGTTTCCAGATCCAGGGCAATATAGCTGTTTATCATACATCTGTCCTCCCCAGCACCGTCACCTTCGCGTTATGGTTCAGCTGGTCTTTCTCCCGGTAATCAAACAGCAGAACCTCTCCGGACCGCAGGACTTCTGCGTGCACCTGGGTTCCCAGGGTCCGCAGTTCCGGAACCATATGGCGGATTTCTTCTTTATAAGGAGCCTGCGCCAAAGCAAAAGACGGCCGGCTCTTCGCATTTTCGCGCAGATACAGATCACACATCAGCGCATCCTCAAACATGCTCATCCGCTCCGGCTCCGCCCTCCTGCTGATCAGGTCGTGAAAGATCTCATAACGCGCCAGGCGGCTGTGGTTCAGACCAGTCAGATGCTGTTCATCATAATACCCGGCCATATACTCGTACATGGCAAATGCTCCGTCAAACTCCTGTTCAAATAGCTTTAATGTCCGCATAAACTGACGGCTGTTGTAATACACCTCCACCATATCCTCCACGCCCTTTAAGCGAAGCACATCACTGTATGGAAGCCACTTTGTGGACAACACCTCATAGGGTGCCTTTCCCCGGTACTGCAGATCATAATCCGGCACCTTCTCATGCATATAGGAGCCTTTGAGAACCTTCAGAAATCCCAGCTGAAACTGCTCCGGCTCCATGGAATAGACATCGTTGAAGGATCGGCCAAATGAGTCATAATCCTCAAAGGGCAGACCCGCGATCAGATCCAGATGCTGATGCACATTTTTTCCGGCATTGATCCGCTCTACCACATAGCGCAGCCGGTCCAGATCCATCTTGCGCCGGATTGCCTTAATCGTATCCGGATTGGTACTCTGCACGCCAATCTCCAGCTGGATCAGCCCCGGCCGCATCCGGCTGATCAGGTCCAGCTCTTCCTCATCCAGAAGATCTGCCGTAATCTCAAAATGGAAGTTGGTGACACCGTTGTCATGCTCCAGAATATGCTTCCAGATTGCCATGGCATGACTCTTTTTCGCATTAAACGTACGGTCCACAAACTTAACCTGCGGCACCTTCTTTTCCAGGAAAAAGTCCAGTTCCGGAAGCACCAGCTTCAGATCCCGGAAACGGACAGACTTATCAATGGAGGAGAGACAGTAGCTGCAGGAAAACGGACATCCGCGGCTGCTTTCATAATAAACAATGCGGTTTTCAAATCCTTTTAAACTCGGATACAGAAACGGAATCCGGCTCATGTCCATGACCGGGCGGACAGGCTGGTCGCAGAGTTTCCCATCCGCACCGTGATAGGTCAGGCCTGCCACCTGAGACATGCGGTACCAGAATTCCGCAGTGCATGCTTCATCCGGCGCTTCTGCTGCGGCATCCTTACCGCATGCAGAACCTGTCGGAGCACTTCTCCGCCCTAAACGCTGCATCTGCCGCACTGTGCATCCCAGCGTCCGGTAACAATCCAGAAGCCCTGCGAACATTTCCTCGCCTTCGCCCTTCATGACACCGAATACCTCCGGTTCCCGGGCGAGAAGCTCCGGCGCATCATAGGAAACCTCCGGACCGCCCAGCCAAATATCTGCCTCTGGCAGCACCTTGTGGATGTCCCGTACCAGATCCAGCACATAGGCAATGTTCCAGATATAGCAGGAAATTCCTACTATATCCGGCTTTCTCCGGTAAATATCTTCTAAAATCAGTTCCATCTGGTTATTGATGGTGTACTCTGCAATCTCTACAAAGGGTGCGCAAGGGAGACCATCCTCTCGCGGATCCTGGTCTCCCTGCACTGCTTCTGCCGCGCCCTGAGACTCGGCAAACATTTTTAAACTGTACACTCCCGGATTGGAGTGAATGTATTTGGCGTTGATCGCCGTCAGTAAAAACTTCATCTTATACGTCAATCTCTATCTTTCTTCCGGTCTGGTCGTACTGGTAATACCGCACGCCTGCCGCATTCAGCATGCGCTTGGATGCCCGCACGGACGGAGAATCCGGATATTTATCTTCCTTATAGATGATGGTCTTGATTCCAGCCTGAATGATAGCCTTTGCACACTCATTGCACGGGAAAAGAGTCACGTAAATCTTGCTGCCCTCCAAGCTTCCTCCCCGGTAATTTAAGATGGCGTTCAGCTCACTGTGGGTCACATACAGATATTTGGTGCTGTACGGATCGTCTGCTTCCTGCTCACGTCCCCACGGGAACTCATCATCGGAGCAACCCTTCGGGAACCCATTATATCCCATAGACATAATCTTGTTATCCTGACTGACAATGCAGGCTCCCACCTGGGTATTGGGGTCTTTGGAACGACGTCCGGACAGATCCGCCACACCCATAAAATATTCGTCCCAGGAAATATAATCCACACGTTTCTTGGAATTGCTCATCGTACGCTTCCTCCCGTTTCTTTCTCATTATCACAGTGCCCTGCTCCTGTCATCGCATCAGGGAATATCTCTTTTTCGCTTGTTCTATTCTCTGTCATCTCATACGTTCAGTATATGATAGCCTGCCGCTTTCGTCAGACGGTTCATGATAGCCTGCCCCAGATGATCCTTGGAAAAGCTTTCCGAATAAATGCAGTCCACATTCAGATCATCAAACTCCCTTAACACGGCGAACAGATTGTGGGCAATGGTCTCCTCCTTCGCGCGCAGTCCCACGCTGCGGACTTCACCCTGCGGATAACGCACTCTTGTCTCATCCGTGCATATCACACCAACCATTTTGCCTTCTGCAAGCTTCTCTTTTACCAGATTATTGATGACCTCCACTACTCTGTCCGTCTCACCCTCTACCAGCTGCAGGTCCGCATGAGGTGCATAGTGGCGGTACTTCATGCCCGGTGCCTTCGGCCGCAGGTCTGCGCTCGGCGGTGCCTGAATAGCCGGATCGATCTCTACTCTGCCTACAGTCTCCCGCAGCATCTCCATGGTGATGGCCCCCGGACGAAGCAGCGTCGGAACATCGCCGGAGACATCCACAATGGTGGATTCCACGCCGATTCCCACCGGACCGCCATCCAGGATCATCTCAATCTTGCCTTCCATATCCTGCCATACGTGCTGTGCCGTAGTCGGACTCGGTCTTCCGGAGGTATTGGCACTCGGTGCTGCCACCGGAACTCCCGCCAGCTTGATGAGCCGGTTTGCTACCGGGTCACTCGGCATGCGGACTGCCACCGTATCCAGGCCACCCGTGGTTCCATAAGGCACAATGTCACTCTTCGGAAATACCATGGTGAGCGGCCCCGGCCAGTATGCCTCTGCCAGCTTTCTTCCTGCTTCCGGAATGTAAGCCACCAGCGGTTTTAATTCCTCCAGGCAGGAAATATGCGCAATCAGCGGATTGTCTGACGGACGTCCCTTCGCCGCATAGATTTTCTTTGCCGCAGCCTCATCTAAGGCATTGGCTCCAAGCCCGTATACGGTCTCCGTTGGGAATGCAACCAGTCCGCCATCCCGCAGAATCTGCGCGGCCTCTGCCAGCTCCTCATTTTTGATCTGTTTTGTATCTTCTATTTTTATCAGTTTTGTATTCATGTTTCTACCTTCTTTGCAGCTGCGCTTATATCGGTATGTTCATTACCGTTCATGCATGCACAAATTGTAACGGATTCTGCCTTATCATAGCACAAGACGCCCCTTGGTGCAAGGCACACCGCGGGGCGTCAGAAAGGATTCTGCTATGCATTTATTTGATTGCTGTTCTTCACAGCCTTATGGTTTCCCACGCTGTGGATCAGAACGCTGACACGCTTGTAAACCAGAGATGTTACTACCGACACTACAACACCTTTCACCAGGTTAAACGGTCCCACGCAGAAGAATGCGAAGGTCCATACGCTTCCAACTGCCGGATTGATGGCTGCGCCTGCTGCCAGGATAGTCTCCATCGGCATAAAATTGGAGTAGAACGGAAGCATAACCAGTGCATTGGCTACCACTCCGACTACAGCCATCAGAACTGTTCCAGCCACAAGGCCGGTCATGGCTCCCTTGCGGGTGTGGGAAATCTTATAGATCAGCCCTGCCGGAATGACCATGGCACAGGAAATGACCAGGTTCGCAAACTCACCCACAAAACCGGTGCTGGTCGGCTTTAATACCAGCTTGACCAGAATCTTTACTACCTCCATAATGGCGCCTGCCACCGGTCCCATGGCAAATGTTCCGATCAGCACCGGAACCTCGCTGACATCCAGCCCGTAAAAGCTCGGTGCCAGGAACGGAAGTGGGAACTCAAAAAGCATCAGCACGCCGGCAAGGGCACCAAACATTCCCATTAATACCACATTTTTCGTTGTAAGCAGTTTTTCTTTCATATCTTTTTCCTCCTGAAATAGATTGGTTAAGTTCATTATTCAGAGGAATCGTGTGAAACGCAAAAACCCCCGGATATCGCTATCCGGGGGAATCAGATCATTCATGCTGCTTTTACAAACCATAAGTTAAAAGCCTTCACACAATCTCTTCTCTCATCCAGACTATACTGTCGGTTTTGGAATCTCACCAAATCAGCTGCTTTACGCAGGTCGCGGACTGTAACCGCCGGTGGGGAATCTCACCCCGCCCCGAAGAACTTATCGTGCCTTAACTATAGTACAGTTTTCCATAAAAATCAAGAGGATTTCTTCTGATTCAGAAACTCCATAATTCCCACATGGATCGTCCAGGCCAGCCGGTCCTGGTACTCTCCGGAATTCAGATTTGCAGCCTCTTTCCAGTTCGACAAAAAACCGCATTCCACAATCACGATCGGCTGCTTTACATGCAGAAGAAGGTAATAGCTTCCGTTCGGCTTTGCCAGGCGGGTATTCTTCTCGCCCAAAACATAATCAAAGCGCCTCTGCAGAATCTCTGCAAGGCGCTTTCCTCTTTCGGATGTTTTGTAATAAAAAACCTGTCCACCGGATACAGACTCCTGGTGGTAGCTGTTTTGATGAATGCTCACCACCAGATCTGGCTCTGCCTCCGCAATTTTTCCGCACCGGTTCTTCATATCTGCCATTTTTTTGCTGCTGTCTGTTTCTTCGTAAAGCCCACGGTCATCCTCCCTGGTCATGACCACCGTTACATCCGAAGCCTCCAGATAGGTTTTCAGGCGACGTGCGATCTGCAGATTGATCTCCTTTTCCAGACTTCCGTCCACGCCGATCTTTCCAGGATCATTTCCACCATGACCACTGTCCAGCACCACAACCGGACGACGCGCCCCTACTGCCACTGCCTGGCCGGACACCATCAGTCCTGCCTGCCGTGACACCAGAAATACCGCTATCAAAAGCATAACTGCCATCATAAATTCCGGCATTCTCCGGCGCTGCTCCTCCCGGCTTTCATTCTTTTCCGGCTGTTCGCTCCCGATCCATCCATCTTTGCTCACCTTACCCGCTCCATTTTCACTTTTCCTGTAAAATATATGATTCAGAGCCGTGAAAAAAACATAGTCTTTCCTTCATCGGGAAATATCAGCCAGCAAGGTCTAGTTAACCTCCAGACGATTATAATCTCTCTTACCATCTTCCAGAATATACCGGAAATATTCACCCTGCTGCGTTGCCATACCATCTTCCTGCCAGAGCTCATATGCTGGATCATTCCGCACAGGCTCCTGCACCTGATACGCCGTTCCTTGATAATAATGGAATTTCAGCAACGAATACAGCTGTGCCATCTGTTCACGTTCGCTGTCCGTAAGTTCCGGCACCTCATTCAGGGACGCAATTGCCTGATTATAAAAAACACGTCTCAGAAACGGGGTCTGGAACTGTTTGAAATTCAGGAGATCTTCTTCTGTGCACTGGTTCTTCTTCGCCCAGGCCTCTACATCCAGCGATTGAGTCCGGTACAGAAAGCTTCGATCATCCCGGTAAGTCAGGATGGCATACTTGCAGGACGGTGTTGCCAGTGAAGCCGTCACCATCTCCCAGATTCCCCGATTATCCTCCGAGCGTTTGCAGTGCTGCACATGCAGATGTCCGCTCAGAAACAATGGTACATCCCAGGTTTCCAGAAGATCTATAAACTGCTCGCTATGCTCAATCGTGCATTCATCCACATAGATTTCGCTCTCATCCAGCAGATTGTGATGGGCAACAGGGATAATTTCCACCCCCGCATCCCAGGCAGCTTCCAGCTGCTGTTCCACCCACTCATAGGTTGCCTCAGAGATAGCTCCGCCCACCTTGTTTACCGGACTATACTGGCAGCTGTCAATCATCAGAAGCCAGGTATTTTCATCCAGTTCATACAGATAGCTTAAACTGTTTGGATCCTCACTCGCCGCTTCATCATAGCCAAACGCCCGGTAAATCTGACGGAATTCCGCCGGAGTCGTATATTCTGCAGGAAGCCGTTCTTCTCCCTTATAGCGTGCTGCCTGATGATTGTTGATATCGTGATTGCCGGGAATCACCAGTACCGGAATTCCATGATTCTCCACCCGGTGGAGTTTTTCTGCCAGATCTTTATGGCTGGATTTCTCCCCATTGAGCGTCAGATCCCCGCTTAACACCAGAGCATCCGGATGCTGCTTTACTACTTCATCCAGAAACGCATCCGTAATCTGATCAATGTAAGTGACTATCTTACCATCCCCATACTCCACCATCTCCTGAAAGCGAGGTCCGCCATCGGTCAGTGAATCTGAAAAATAATGGATATCAGTCGCCAGCATGATATTTTCTATCCATTCTGCATCCGTACTGCTGTCAGTTGTTTGCTCTTCCTCAGTCTCTGTACTGCTATCCGCTGTTTTGTCTTCCTCAGTCTCTGTACTGACCGCTTCCTGCTGCGTCTCCGATTCCGTCTGGCTTTCCTGTGAAATTGCCGTAGCATCTGCCGGATCACTCTTCTGATGTCCGCAGCCAACGAGCACCACCGCTGCTGCCAAAACAGGCAGAATGGCAGAAAGCGTCTGCCTTCTGCCATCAAAATCCTTTTTCATATTCCTCACCCTTTCCAAACCATCCCGCCATCGATCATCACGGAAGCTTCACGGTATCCCAGATTTCTGCCGATTCCATCCCAAGCCGCCAGCAGGCCACACCCGCCAGACCGTTGTCCCGGATCAGCTGCATTTTCAATGCCAGAGATCGTTCCTCTTCCATCCAGATTTCGTAGTTTACGCCATCTTTCTCCAATTCTCCGTAATACTGGCCAAGATCGTCCTGCCAGTACAGCTCTACCTGGTTCGTCTCCACCCACGCTTTGGCACCGGATATGCCTACTGCCTGAGAACTGGTTCCGGAAGCATCTTCTTTCCAGATTCGTGTGTAAAACGGAATTGCGCTGATGATTTTTTCCTTCGGAACCTGCTTTAACAAATCGGCGATTCCCTGCCGCTCGTAACCAATGGAAGCAACCGAACCGGCTTCTCCACCAGCATAATGTTCATCGTAGCCCATCATCACCACATAATCGGCAACACGGCCCTGCTCTGCCCAGTTATAAAATGCAGAGTATGACGCCGGCACATAGGAATCGATAGAAAGAACAAGCCCTTCCTTCCGGCAATCCACGGATAATTCCCGGATAAACTGCACATAATGCGGACCGGCTGATGCTTTGATTCCTTCTATATCCAGATTAATACCGTCGACTCCATAGGTCTTTGCATCCTGCATCAGGGAAGTGATCAGTTTTTTTCTGGCTGCCGTGCTGGCAAACAGGATTTCCGACTGCACCTCGTCTCCCTTATTGAAATTATCCAGCACGGCCCATACCTGAACACCCATGGCATGTGCCTGATCCACATAATTCCGGTCTGCCAGAGATTCGTAGTTACCGTTATTATCCGTCAGCATAAACCAGGTAGGCGCAATAACATTTACTCCCTTGGTATTGTCCATAAGAGTTTTCATCGCCTGATTGGCAGAAAGATTGGTTACCTGATGCCATACCAGAACCACCGGCTCATCCATGGAAATACTGGTATATTCCGGTTCTGCAAACGTGCTGACCAGTGTCCGCTGCTCCATTTCCTTCAGACGGCGGTTCGGAAGATAACCTACCTGTCCATCCTCTGTACGCACCCGGCTCCAGTTTTCCAGCTGTTCCAGAACGATCACTTCTGAATCAGCCGGCACCTCTGTAATGACTGCACTTTTCACACCGCCCCGCACCCGGAGGGCACTGTTCTTCTTCACATCTGCCAGCTGCTGCGGATCCCATGAGGTATCTACAAACACACGCCGCACACTGTCCGTGTCAAATGTTTCGATCCGCACATTCGTGTACGCAGTCACCAGACTGGTGAGCAGCCATACCGTCCCATCCTGCTGCTCCAGCAGCGGCTTTCCGCTGTTTCCCACAGTTTCCGCATTCGCGTATACAATCTGATCTGGCAGTGTATAGATCAGCTGGCTGTTTTCTTCATCCCAGTAAAATTTCTCATTCACCGCCTTATTTACCCAGTCAAGCGGCAGATAGGTCTGTCCGTCTATATAACGTCCCTGAACTCCTTCTACCCGTTCACTGTTAAAAAAGACAGCCGTCTCATCCCCGCTGGCCTGATACCATTCCTTCTGATCCACATGCTCTTTTGACGGTTTGTACTTGCGGTATAAGATAAATCCTGCTGCCGCTCCCACGACAAGCATGATCGTCAATATCACTGTCAGTACTGTTGCCAGAAATCTTTTCATCCGCCGTATCTCCTTACCGGTATTCTTATCTCACATCTGAGTCATATTATACCACAGATCCGATACGGCTTCTCTTAAATTTTCCTGATCTTTCTCTTTACCCGGGCTGAATCGGGGATTCTCTTTTCTGATCAGAAATTTTCGCTGTTACTGGTGATACACGATATCAAAATGGATTTCTTTTAACCGTTTGGCTTTCATATAATCTTCCTCTTCTTCATTCACCTCCCCTTTAGCCGTATTTTCCTGTGGAATGTCCTCCAGAATATAGTCGCCCATATAAAAGCTTCCATCCTCGCGAACCTCAAACAGTTTTCCCCACGTTTCTTCACAGGCATCTTTTCCATCGATCAACACACGAATTCCCCGTTTCTGATACCGCTTTAAACCTTCCACATAAATCTGGCTGCCTTTGTTGTTTTCATACACTCCCGATACATTTGTTAACATATGGCCCCCTATTGCTGACAGCTCCGCCGCTTAGAAGGTATTGTCGTGACACATTATTCCCACTAAATACTGCTGCCGCAAAGCTGTCCGCTTTCTTCGTTTTTGCTTTGTAAATTCTTACTGTACAGTAACCGTTTTGCTGATCCGCTCCGTTATTTTGCAAACAGCAGCGTCTCAAAACATAGAATTTCCTCCTGTGTAATGCGGAATGCATCTACTGAAGCCGGAATTCTTTGAAGCCGGCAGCGAAACATCGATTCTATCTCCTTTCTGGTATCTTCTCCGCCCGCAACGACGGCCATTCTCCAGCTCTTATCTCTTCGCTCTGTCTGCTCCAAAATTTCCAGAAATGCTTCCACTTTCCACTCGCTCAGAGAGCCCACCAGAATTTTCCTGTCACAGTGTGCACATTCGTACAGGTTTTTCTCCGTTGCTTCTCCATAATCCATGATGATGTAATGATAATCACGGCTCAGGCAATGGGACAGTACGGCCGGATCCGCCATTTTGTAATAATCCACTTCCATAATGCGAAACCTGTCGCTTTTATTTCGACTCCGCTCCGTCTTCTTCTGTCCCGCTGCCTCTCTCCTGCCATTTTTTCCGGCAAACCGCTCCAATATCTGAAAATCATCATGACTGTTCCATTCCAGCAATGCTGTCTTCTTACGTTTTACGCCTGTCAGATAATTTGCCAGCGCAACTGCCAGATGGCTGGTCCCTACACCACGCCCGCAGCCCATCACACCAATTGTCCGGATTCCGGTTCCCGGCAGCGTTACCAGAACCGTTTTATTCTTTCCAAAAACAAACTTCGTACGATTCCTCCCTTCTGCCCAAACCATTGATTCCAGATGGCCCGGTACACTCGGTCTGATGCCCGGCTGCCCCAAAACGGATCCGCAAAATACGGCATCCGTAGTCCGCCTGCATACCGCTGCTTCTGATAAAAAGACAGTCTGGCACAAAACTGATTATAAATCACAGTCAGTCCCTGTACCGATCTGCCAAGCTGCACTGCCGTCTCGGAGTCTTCCCACTCCCATGGTTTGCCTCCGCACACAAGCAGATAGCCGTCTGCATCCACCTGCTGCACCAGATCCAAATCCGCTCCGCAGTCCAGGATCCTTATCTGATATCCGGCAGGCATTAATTTCACAGCCTCACCATAACGCGGAAGCATAGGGATATTCCGGATATGAAATATCCCATATATATCTGCCTGACTTTTTCTGCTTTCTGCCAGCTGACGCACCGCACCAGATTCATTGAGTTCTTCATAAACTACTGACATCCCGCACTTTTGTAAATATGCGGTCAGTCCCATAGCAATGTGGGTCGTTCCCACGCCATGACGACTTCCCGCTACGGTAATCACCAGAGACTCTTCCATCCTCCTCGCACCATACCGGTATGCTGTGCAGTCCGATTGGTCCCAAAGTTTTTGTAGTTCCTGCTCCAGGTCCAGAGCTGACTGATACCGTCTGCTCTTTTCTGTATGCAGGCATTTACGGATCACGCGCATCAGGCGGCGTTCGGTCACACCTGATAATTTCACCTGTTCCGGCCGGATCATTTCTCCAGGGAAATGTCCAGTCAGCATGTAATAGAGGACAGCACCAATGGCATAGATATCTGTTCTTCCATCTAAAACATCTCCCGAATACTGCTCCGGCGCCGCACAGCCAATAGTCCCGTAACGTTCTTCCATGCGCTCCACTTCGTCCGCATAAACTGCATGATCAAAATCGATCAACTTGATTGTGTTGTTATAAAGTAAAAGATTTTTGGGTTGTAAATCAAGATATAAAACAGGGGTAGGCATTGTTGAATGCATGATATGTACCAGATGGCAAATCTGAATCCCATAATGGATCGTCATCACCGATGAACAATGCCCTGACTCTGAAACCAGGGCATATAAAGAATCTCCTTCGAGATACTCTTCAATCAGGTAGCTGTACTGATCATCTTCCGCCAGGTCATATACGATTGGAATGCCCTGGTCGCGAATCCCCTTCAGTATCAGCGCTTCTTTTCTAAACAGTTCATAATCGACAAAGGTCTTTGGCACCCGCTTGATGGCACGATATTCGTCCAGTTCCATATGTTTTGCCAAAAATACGGTACCGCTCCTGCCGCAGCCCAGTACCCGGCACAACCGGTACTTTCCGAATAAAATGGTGTCCGCTTTTTACACCTCCTTCTCATCTCTCGTCTCTGTGATTTCATTTTAATTCGAATAACGAAATATGGCAAGACAATCAACCATCAAGGTTCGACAAAATTCGCCAGACCGTTTTTTGTCCTCTTTTCTTAACATTTCCTAAAATTTTCACATAGGAATTGATATTCCCCCGTATCATATACTATAATTAAAGTAGGAAATTAGATTCTTTTTTCTGTTTCCCTATATTTCAGATTGAAAGGAGTGATCTTATGAAGATTGAACGAATCAATGAAAACCAGATCCGATGCACACTGACCAGTCTTGACCTCAGTTCCCGTAACTTAAATCTGGGTGAGCTTGCTTATGGAAGTGAGAAGGCTCGCGGCCTGTTTCGTGAAATGATTCAAAAGGCCTCCAATGAAGTTGGCTTTGATGCTGAAGATATCCCCCTGATGGTGGAAGCCATTCCACTGTCCGGTGAAAGCGTGATGCTTGTCATCACCAAGATAGAGGATCCTGAGGAGCTGGACACCCGCTTTTCCAAATTCTCCCCTCTTTCCGAGGATGGGGCAGAAAATCTCTGGGGTGGTCTTGCAAATGAACTGTTAGAGGGGGCAGACGGGCTCATGGAACTATTTAAGCAGAACATGCTGGCAGCCAATGCACCGGCTGTTCCAGACGCTTCCGACACTGCCGCACTGCAGACCCCCAAGACTTCCACTGACGGAGATTCTGCAGACGGTGTTTCCGCTATCCAGACCCGTGTTTATCGCTTCAGCAGCCTGGACCAGGTTTCCGATGCCGCAAATGCTGTACAGACTCTGGGCACTGTCCAGAGCAAGCTCTATAAAAAGCCGGGAACCAGCCAGTATTATCTGGTTCTTTCCAGCCAGTCTGCAGATCCGGTCGCTTTCAGCCGTGTCTGCAACCTGCTTGCAGAATATGGTGAAAAAATCAGAATTGATGTCGCAGGCGAAGCCCACTATCAGGAGCACTATGAAGTCATCATTGGAGCAGACGCATTGCAGAAACTGGCACTGATCTGATTTCGGACCATTCTGTGAAACGAATGTGTTGCAGTAACGATTTAAAAATCGCTACTGCAACACATTTTTTTAAGGAAAAACGTTTAGATTTAGCTCTTTTGCGTATCCGTTGTTGATTTTGAGCATACTTACATGCTGTTTCTTTTAGCTTAAACAGATCAATTTTATACCAAGAACCCGACTTTTCGAAGCCGAGCTCTTAAATTTTTTCTAAAAAAGTGCTGCCACACTAATTTTCATTTAGTGCGACAGCCCCTTCTTAATTTTATTCTATTTTCCCAATCTCACTTTAATCTCTTTCATCTCCGGAATTGCTGAGATACCGCCACGGTGTTCCACGCACAAGCTTGCCACCGCATTTCCCACACGACCAAATTCTACCATCTGTCCGCGGGTCAGGTGTTCCGGTTCTGTTTCTGACTGAAGAAAAGATGCAGTAAAACCGCCCCAGAAGGAATCTCCGGCACCGGTTGTATCCACCACCTGAGACGAAAAACCTTCTGCCTTTACAATTCCATTTGCATTTCCAATCAATGCACCATCCCGGCCAAGGGTAACTGCTGCCAATCGAACCCCCTGACGAATCAGATATCTAAGTGCTTCTTCCGGGTCCTCATAAGGGGTCAGAAGCGCTGTCTCTTCATCTGATATCTTCATGATATCTACACAGGGAATCACCGACTGCATCCGAAGCTGTGCTGTCTCTACATCGCTCCACAGCGCCGCCCGATAATTTGGATCATAGGAGATAAGGGCACCGCTGCTCTTTGCCAGATTGACTGCTTCATAGGTTGCCGTCCGGGATGGATCATCGGTCAGCGACAGGGAACCAACATGAAAAACTCTTGTATTTTCCAAAATACTCTTATCTATTTCTTTCATGCAAAGCTGTGTATCTGCTCCTGGTTTTCGGGAAAATGAAAACTCTCGCTCCCCATTTTCTTTCAGACTAACAAAGGCCAATGTAGTAAAATACTTGTCATCCTGTATGAGATTTTCTGTATTGATCCCAGCTTTCACAAGGGTTTCCTTCAGAAAATCACCATGCATATCCCGGCCTACTTTTCCGATAAACGCTGTTTTTAATCCAAACTTAGCAGCGGCTGCCAGCATGTTGGCCGGTGCACCTCCCGGATTCTGCTCAAAGAGGCGCATTCCCTGCTGTGAGTTTCCAGCCGGAGTAAAATCAATCAAAAGTTCACCCAAAGCTGCGATATCCGTCTTTGCTTTCACCTGAATCATCCTCCGCCTTTTATTTTCGAATCTTAATATTGGCAAATTCTACTTTTGCGTCCTGTGCCAGCAGACCGATCTCATACTCCGGTTTCCGGAAAATACGATAGGTAAATGCCACCTGCTCGTCCACAAATACCTCAACCATGTCATGGTCGACCGAAATCTTCACATCAATTGTCTGTCCTTCTTTAATCTCAAAGGTCTTCTCAGCCACCCGAATGCCATCCGGTCCCGGTTCGGTTGCCTTCGGAACTGCCTGACAGGACTGCTCCCAGAACGGATCTACTCCCATCGGCAAGGACAGAAGCGATACCCGCTGCATGGCCACATCAAACTCCAGAAACAGGCATCCGCTTGCCTCCCGATCTGATTTTAACAAAATGCCAAAGGAATCATTTGCCTCTTTTGGAATAACCGTACCTGTAAACAGGAACTTTTCTTCCGGCTGTTCCAGAAAACCATATGAAGTTGTTCCACAACCATCCAGTTCAACGGTTGTATCTCCATAGAGCTTATATTCTCCCATAACCGGAAGATAATTCCAATCAACCTTTTCCTTAAAGCAGACTACATATTCTTCCGGAAGCTTCACATCCAACTGACCATCTTCCGTCGCAACTACCTCATGAGGAATACAGAAGGTTCCGCCCCAGTACCACTCACCACGGTCACTGTTTTCTGCACGATCATGCGCCCAGGCAAAATAGAAACGGCGTCCATTATCATCTTGCATAGATTTTGCTGCATAAAAGCGGCGTCCTCCGATGCCATCCTTTTTCGTTTTTTTCCACGGTCCAAATGGAGACTTAGATGTACGATAGATGGTATTCACGAATTCGGAAAAACGCGAGTAGGAAAGATACCAGGTATCACCTATTTTATACATCTCACTGCACTCTGGGCAATTAGTGTTGCCTGCCGAATATAATGGACCATAGTACTCCCAATTTACCAGATCCTTCGAACGATATAGCACGATACAGCCTCTTCTTGTAACCGGCATATCCAGTCTTCTGGCTGAAATCAGGATCCAGTAACATTTATCTTCCTCGTTATAAAACACATAGGGGTCACGCCAGTCCAATTTTTCGTACAGCTGGATCATCGGTTTAATCACGGGATTTGCCGCATCCTTGGTCCATGTAATTCCATCTTCACTGGTGGCATGGCAAATGGTCTGCTGATACTCAGCTGTCAGGCAATAGCCGGTGTAAAATGCATGATACTTTCCTTCGCCGTAGATAACCGAACCCGTCCATACACCGGAAGCATCCGGCTCATCGCCCTCACCCGGATACAGTGCCGTCGGAAGCTCTTCCCAATGCACCAGATCCTCTGAAACCGAATGGCTCCAGGTGGTACGCAGTCTCGCCGGATATACAGTGGTTCCCGGCGGGGAAGTCAGCGAAAAAATATGATATTTACCTTCATGATAAAACGGAATCGCATCACCGGTGGAATCCGCAAATGACATTTTTCTGAAAAAGTCCATATCTGATCTCCTTCTCTATCAATAAACTATTTCTTCTTTCTTAAGAGTGCCAGATTTCCTTTTTGGGAATCCAGAACAACTGCGCAAGCAATGATCAGACCTTTTACAATCAGCTGCCAGTAGGAGCTGACACCAATCAGGTTCAAACCATTGGAAATAATACCAATTACCATTGCGCCAAAAACAGTACCGCTGATACGTCCGCGGCCGCCTGCCATGGATGTTCCGCCCAATACGCAGGCTGCGATCGCATCCATCTCATAGCCGCTTCCGACTGAAGGCTGTCCAGAATACATTCTGGACGCTAACACCAGACCGGCAAAGGCAGCCAATGCTCCTGAAAGTGTAAATACGATAATCTCTACTTTTTTAATCGGAACACCCGAAAGACGTGCTGCCTCTCTATTTCCACCAATCGCATATACGTAAGTACCAAATTTTGTCTTTGAAAGCAGAAAACTGAATACTGCAATTAAAATAATCATATATACTACCGGAAGAGGAATGATGTTAAACAAATATCCGGTACCGATTGCAATAAAGAATTTATCTGTAATACGGGTAGACTGTCCGCCTGAATAGACATAGGCAATACCATTGCAGACATTCATCATTGCCATGGTAATAATAAATGCCGGAACCCGAAATTTCGATACAACTACACCATCAATCAGACCCGCCAGGATTCCGATTGCAACTCCGGCTGCAATTGCCACACCAATCGGCATTCCCTGGTTTACCACGAAACCAACAGTTAAGGTACCGCTCATCGCCACGATCGCTCCTACTGCCAGATCGATATGCCCAAGAATAATAATTAAGGTCATTCCCAATGCAATGTATGTGTTGATTGAAATCTGTCTGAGTACGGAAATAATATTGCCGGGTGTCAGAAATTTATCCGTTGCCAGCGCAACAATCACACACAAAATCACAAGTACTCCAATAATTCCCGTATTTCCTGTAAACACAGACAATATAGAATTGCCTGCTGTAGGTTTCTTTTCGTTCATCATTCTTCGCCTCCCGCTGCAAACTGCATAATTCTTTCCTGATCCAGTTCATCTTTTCCGAGCATTCCTGTCATCTTACCGGCCTTAATAATACATACGTTGTCGCACATATTGATGATTTCCGGTAATTCACTGGATACCATAATGATTGCTATTCCTTCTTTTGCCAGTTCATTGATAACCGAATATATCTCAAATTTAGCATTTACATCCACGCCTCTGGTCGGTTCATCCAGAATAAGCACATCCGGTTTAATTGCCAGCCATTTTCCGAGAACAATCTTCTGCTGATTTCCACCGGAAAGGCTTCCCGCTTCCACCAGCTCCACCCGGTTTGCCACTGCCCTGATACGAAGCTTCTCTTTATAATAATCAATCACTTCCTGACATTTTCGATTGCTGATTGCCACCCCATTGATATAGGAATCAATAGAAGCTAATGTCAGGTTAAATCCAACCGTATTTCCCAGTACCAGACCCTGTTTTTTTCGGTCCTCCGGTACCAGACCGACTCCTGCTTTGATTGCCTGAATCGGAGTTGAAAAATGAACCTCTTTCCCCTTTAAAAGGACGCTGCCACTCTGATATTTTCTGGCTCCAAAGATACATTCCATGATCTCGCTTCGTCCGGCTCCCACCAGACCTGCAAATCCAAGAATTTCTCCTTTTCTAACCCGGAAACTAATATCCGAAAATACACTTTCACAGGTCAGATTCTTTACCTCCAGTGCAGTTTCTGCCTGTTCCAAATCATTGTAATCCCTTGCATAAAAGCTTTGAAGCTCGCGTCCTACCATCATCGCAACCAATTCATTTGCGTTTGTTTCCGATGTTTTCTTTGTTCCCACATAAGCGCCATCCCGGATGATGGTAACCCGATCCGAAATCCGGAATAATTCCTCCATACGATGGGAAATATATATGATACTTACCTGTTTCTCTTTTAATCTCTCAATAATGCCGAATAACTGCTCCACCTCATCGTTGGAAAGCGACGAAGTCGGTTCGTCCATTACGATAATTCTTCCATCAAAGGAAACTGCTTTTACAATTTCCACCATCTGCTGCTGGGCAATGGTCAATGTCTCTACCAGTGTATCCGGCTGAATATTCACACCCAGATTCGCCAGCATCTCTCCAGCTCTGCGGTTTGTTTCTTTCATATCCACAGTGCCAAACTTTGTCTTTATTTCTCTTCCCAGGAAAATATTCTGTGCAACTGTCAGATACGGCACCAGCACAATCTCCTGATGAATGATTCCGATTCCCTTTTCCTGCGCATCGGAAACACCATTTATCTCCACATCCTGACCATTGATTCTGATCTTTCCACTGTCCGGCTTATAAATTCCTCCAAGGACCTTGATAAGCGTCGATTTTCCCGCTCCATTCTCTCCTAAAAGCGCATGAACCTCGCCCATTTCCAGGGAAAAATTAATCCCTGATAATGCATAGATCCCGGAAAAACTTTTCTTTATATCTATCATTTCCAGAATTGTTTTTCCCATAGAACCCTCCGTATTCCTTTTAGAAATGCGGCAATGAAACCATCGCCGCATTTATCCTCTTTTATAACTTTATCTAATCCGCTTCTACTGTTCCCGGCCAGAACGCCTGCAGAAACATCCGGATATTACTGCCAATCGCTCAGAGTCTTCTCAGCCTCTTCCTTCTCTACCAGATGAGAATCCAGATATACTTTCTTTTCACCCAGCTCGGTATTGCCGCCTACATATTTCTCGGCTGCATCAAAGGCATATTCTGCAATCTGAAGCGGAACCTGGCATGCAACTGCTGTAAATTCGCCATCCAGAAGTGCCTGCTTTCCATCCGGAGATGCATCGATACTATATACACCAATTTCTCCTGTCTTGTTCGCTGCTTTAATGGCTGCTGCTGCACCCAGAGCAGACGGGTCATTGATACAGAAGAATGCTTCCATATCCGGATTTGCTGTGATAATATCCTCAGCCAGTCCCATAGACTGATCCAGTGCAGCACCGCCATCCTGCTGTGCTACAATGTCAAATTTGTCTTTCTGATCGCCTAAGCCCTCAAGGAAACCATTTACACGGTCTACGCAGCTTTCATTGGACGGGAAATCCAGAACTGCAATTTTAGCTCCATCTGGATAATCCTTCGTCATCTGCTCGCCAACCAGCTGACCAGCCATATATGCATTGGTTCCAACAAACTGTGTTACAAACTGGTCAATATCATCATCAATAACAGCTGTATCTACATTGAAAATCGGAATGCCTGCTTCTGAAATCTCTGCTAATCCGGAAGTAATACCTGCGGAATCAACCGGGATAACAAATACGGCATCATATCCGCTGTTTGCACAGTCCGATAACTGGCTCAGCTGCTTATTCAGATCGTAATCCGGATCCAGGCAGGTATAAGAAATTTCATTTTCCTTGCACAGTTCACTGAGTTTTGCATCGATAGAGCTCTGGAATGTATTGTTCAATGTATTCGTGCAGAATGCAAAGGATAAATCGCTCTTTTTAGCTTCTCCATCTTTTACTTCTGTTTCTGCTGCAGAATCCGCTGCCGCTTCGGTTGTCGTACTGCTGGAAGAACCGCATCCTGCTAACAAAGCTGCCATCATACATACGGAAAGACCTGCTGCTGTGAATCTAAGACTTTTTTTCATGAATTTAATCCTCCTGTTTTTCTATCACTCTGACAATAAATGTTTTCGTTTCATTTTGATTTTACGTAAAATTTTCTTCTTCTGAAGGAGCTCTCCTATCTGATAACTAAATATTACTCCTCTCAAGTGCCTTTCGTCAACTCATTGCAGTCAAAATGCACTATTTTCAGCGATATAATTATCTTTTTTTATATGAATTTATGCATTTCTACACCTGCTTTTTATTTTTTACGTAAATTTTTATTTTGATATCGTTTCATTTTTCATTTTGTGCTATACTAGTTACTAGAAAATTAATCCTATTCCAAAATGATTGTAAATCATATGCAAACTATCAGGAGGGAAATTTTATGACGATTAAAGAAATCGCTGCCAAAGCCGGCGTCTCGATTGCTACGGTTTCACATGTGATCAACCATACACGCTATGTCAGTCCGGAACTGGTGGATAAAATCGAAGCTATTATTGAAGAAAGTGGATATTCCGAAAAAATCAAAAAGAAAGTACAGAAAATCAGAAGCGGACGCAGTTCTCAGATTGTTGCCGTTCTTCCAAACATAAAAAGTGCTCTCTACTGTGATCTCTGCAACCAGCTGCAGGCTTACGCAACTAGCCAGGGATACCAGTTTTACACTGCTGTCAGCAACGACAATCTGGAAGAAGAACATAGTATACTGAAAAATCTGGTTTCCAGTGCCAAAACAATCGGTATTTTCCTCTCGCCCACCAGCAGTAATCCCTCTGATTATTCGTTTCTTTATGAATCAGAGATCCCCTTTATCTGTGTTGAGCGTTATATTGATGATGATATTACTCCCAGAATCTTATTTGATTATCATGCTGCCTTTCAATCCGCCACTTCTTACTTTTTTGAGAGCGGACACGAAAACGTACTGTTTCTTGTGGAGAAAACAGATAGCCTCGCTAAACAGGAGAAAATTGCCGGGTACGAAAAAGCTCTGCTGTGCGCTAACCGGACGCTGAGCAACTCCTGCATCGCTGAGATAAGTCTGTATCAGTCCTACGATCTCATCAGCCTGAACATTCAAAAAAGCATCAGTCGATATCTACCGACAGCCATTGTTACCGGCGGCAACCGGCTAACTATGTTCCTGCTCAAGGCACTTCGGGAACTGGGAAAAGATTGTCCTCGTGACATTTCCATCATCGGATTTGATGATATGCTCTGGTGTGAATTGACTGCGCCGCCGCTATCCTGTATTCACAGAGATATCCGCCAGATGGCAGAACTGGCATCACAGGCACTATTCGACCGTATCAACCATCTCCCCGCATCCCCTCTCGCCCGGTATGCCGATGTTCATCTGATTTTGCGTGACTCCACCCGTATGATCGACAACGGTCCCCTGGGCGAGCAGGCAGTTTCACCGGACAGCATTTCTCTCTCCGCAGAAGAAAAAGCGCTTTTGAAAAAGGGGCATTATCAGGTTGCCGTCTCATTTCACTATACGGGGACCGCATGGGCGGCCCTTCACCAGAAAGGCATCCGGGATGAATTGGAACAATATGGCATAGACATTATTTCTACCATGGATGCTCATTTCGACCCGGTGCTCCAGAACATGCAGCTTGAAAGCATCAAAATGCAGCATCCAGATGCGGTGATCGCCATTCCCAGTGATGATGTTGAAACCGGACCTGCTTTTCAGGAATTATCCAGGATGACACGTCTGGTTTTTCTGAGCAACGTTCCGCAAAATTTCAACCGCAACGATTATGTCTCCTGTATCTCCGTCAACGAACGGGAAAACGGCACCAATACAGGACGCATGATCGGCGAATATCTGAAGGATAAAGCCCATGCCAAAGTCGGTTTCATCATCCATGGTGCCATGTTTTACGGCACTACTGAGCGTGATAACTATGCCGAAAAAACATTGCGGGAATCCTATCCCAACATTGAAATCATAGCCCGAAAAGGCTTCATCCAAATTGAAAATGCCTACAAAGTATGTCTGGAAATGGTCACAGAACATCCGGATATCCAGGCACTTTATGTAAGCTGGGACAGACCGGCCCTTCTTGCCATCAAGGCCTTAAAAGCTTTGAACCGGACGGATATTGCTGTCTTTACCACGGATCTGGATTTCGAGATTGCGGACGAAATGAACAAAGGCTTTGTAAAAGGGCTCAGCACCCAGAGACCCTATGACCAGGGAAAAGCGGCCGCTCTTGCAGTCGCTAAATCTCTGGTCAGTGATAACGTTCCAAAATATATTGGAGTGCAGCCTTATGTAGTTCATGAAAAACAGTTGAAACGCGCCTGGAAAGATATCTTCTTTGAGGCATTGCCGGAAGAGTTGGGATAAAAGCGAGCTGCCTTTACAAATGCTTCAAAAATCTGCCGGATAGCCGGATCCTGCTCCCACAGATATTCCGGATGCCACTGGACTCCCAGAAAGAAGGGATAATCCGGTTTTTCAACTGCCTCAATCAGATTTCCGGACGCATGGCCGCATGCCACCAGTCCCGGAGCAAGTTTGCGGCATGCCTGGTGATGCATGCTATTGACATTTAAGGTATTACTGCCCGTAAGCTGTTCCAGAAGTGTTCCAGGCAGCACCTCCACTTTATGGGATGGAATCGCATAATCAAAGGGCTGGACATGGGCAATCGGAAAATCCTGCGGGAACTGGCTTGGAATATCCTGATAAATATCTCCACCCAGAGCCACATTCAAAAGCTGGATACCGCGACAGATACCAAAGACCGGTTTTCCGGTTTGCATTACCAGTTTTAATAGCAGTATTTCCATACGATCACGCCGCAGGCAGACATTTCCACAGTTCGCCTGTGTTTCCTCCCCAAAATAAAAAGGGTGGATATCCGGACCGCCGGTAAACAAAAAGCCATCAAAGGTATCGACAATCTGCTGGAGATCTTCTTCTTCCAGATCAAGAGGCAGGATCATCGGAATGCCTCCGGCCGCGCGAATAGCCTTTAAATAAGCTGGCCGCATATATGGTTCATCACGTTCTATGTTGAAGTATGGAGTAAGGGCAATCAACGGTTTTTTCTTTGCCATGGGAAATCTCCTTTCAGGAAAAAGAATGTGCCTTGGTACATTCTCGTGGAGCGTTTTTGTATGATAGGACGCAATTTCCTCTCATACAAAAAATGCCCCTTCTGTACCGCAAATACAGAAGGGGCATTTGATGGTTTGAGTTTTAATTAACCCTCGCTGATAGCGCCGGTCGGGCAAACACCTGCACAGGTACCGCAGGAGATGCAAGCATCAGCGTCGATAACGTACTGGCTGTCTCCCTGGGAAATAGCGCTTACCGGGCACTCGCTCTCGCAGGTACCGCAACTAACACAAGAATCAGAAATTACATATGCCATGATAATATCCTCCTTAAATATTCTATAATCATTTCGCTGACATCATTGTATACTATATTTTAAAAATATTCAAGAGGGAAATATTGCACTTTTGAACAAAATAAGGTACAATATTGAGTTAGCTCTGGGTAACTATTTTAAAATAATTCCTAGAAAAAGACTATGAATTGTATATATTCAATAAAATTTCAGCATGTATCCTGTCTCCTGTTTTATGAATATTACTTGCGTATTTTGGTGAAAAGTATTATAGTGTAATGTAGTATATCCAAAAGGAGGAATTTCACATGCAGATCAGTAAAGATATGTTAATCGGTGAGCTGCTTCAGAAGAGCGATCTGATCGCCCCGATTTTAATGCGTGCAGGTATGCATTGCCTGGGTTGCCCGTCTTCTCAGGGAGAGTCTCTGGAAGAGGCATGCATGGTTCATGGTATTGATTGTGATGCGCTGGTAAACGGCATCAATGAGATCCTGGCTGATAAATAAAGAGCGGAAACGCATCGAAAAAGCGTGTGGGAACGAACAATCGTCTCCACACGCTTTTTATTATAACTTCTTCCCACTCCGTCCGAATCTCTTTTTCCGGAAAAACGGCATTCTTGCCGCTGCCGCCTCTGCCTTTCCCTTGTTTTCCTTCTGATGGGCCCGCAGCAGCTCATCCAGCGCTTTGAACCGCTCTTCCTCCTTCTCGTCACTGATCCGCATCATGTACTCCAGCTCCTGCACCATACGATCGTTGACCTGACGGCTGATTTCCTCACTCAGAGCTTCATTATTCTGCCTCATAGCCTGTCCAATGGCATTGCCTATGATGTGGTTCATGAGCTGCTGAAACTGATCCAGCTTTTCCTGATGCGACATTACCGCAGGCTCTTCTTCCATTCTGGCTGCTACCTCTGTCTTTGCTTCCCCGTCCATATTGCTCTCCACACTCTCCTCATTCATACTATCTGGCGTTGCCATATCCTGGCCGGTTTCCGCCGCATAACGATACACAGTTTCCGGCTCCAGCTGCGCCGCACCGGTCGATGTCTGTCTCAGAATTTCCGCAGCATTCTGCCTCAGGACCTCATTGAGATCCAATTCCTGCTCTCCAGCCAGCATCCTTTTTAACACCGGTTCAATTGCCTTCAGCTGATACCCTTTTTCCTTTAGCTCATTAATCTTTTGGAACATCTCAATATGCAGCTTTGTATAATACCGTTGATTTTTTCTGTCCCGCGGTATCTCCAGATGCAGCTCGTCCTCCCAGTAACGGAGCACATGATTCTCCACCCCCACCAGCCTGCTGGCCTGGGATATGGAGTAACGTCTCTCAGCCATCCTTTTCTCTCCTTAAGGTCTTTCCATAATTTCATACAGCTTATTTAATACTATGAACCAGTCCTCAGAATTATGCTTAAGGGGGAAAAGAAAAAGAGATGAATCCGAGGACTCATCTCTTGTAATGCTCCAATTCTTCTATTGTTCATTCTCTGCCTGCCGGTAGATCTGGATTGTGGAATACACGTGCTGCTCCAGTGCCTTTTTTAAACCTTCCGTATCGCAAAGTTCCAGCTGGTTTACGATGTTCGTATGCTCCCACTGAACACCTCGTAATGTTTCTTTATTATGACATGTAAAACCAGTGAACATACCTGCATAAACATTCAGGCTTTCATACATGTTCACGATCTGGTCATTCTGGCAGCATTTGATGATTTCCGTATGAAGCCGCCGGTCGTATTCGGACAGATGGCTGAAATTTTCCTTTGTGTAGTCCTGAATACATTTCTCATAAGCCTCGTTAGTTACCTGCAGAAGTTTCCGCACATTACTGATGAACTGCTCATCGCGCCGTACGGTATCTACAGCCGCAGCAGCGCAAAACTGTTCAATCATCAGCCGGGCTTCCCAGTTATTCTTCATATCCTGAAAAGTAAAAGTGCGCACACGCATGCCGCATTTCGGAATGGAAACCACAAGTCCCGTTGACACAAGCTGGTTTAATGCCTGTTTCACCGGCGTCTCACTGGCACCAAATTCTTCGCATAGCCAGCGCACAGTCAGGCGATCACCCTGAGCGTATTCCTGTTTCTGTATTTTCTGCCGTATTTTCTGCGCGATCTCATCGGCTAACAATTCCGTTCGTGTGCGTATCTCTCCCATCTCTCCACTCTCCAGTTGCTTTTCGTATCTTTAATTACTTTATAACATATTTTTCCATTTTCGACCAGTCTAAATCAACGCCCAGACCGTCTCCCTCCGGTACGAAAAAGCTCATCTGGCTGTCTGTCTCAAAGCTGCCCTTCATGATGTCTGTCTTTAACGGGTTCGGATTCTCCTCAGACTCCATCATCTCCGTATTCGGAAGCGCAGCTGCCAGATGTAGGCTTGCCGCAAACAGTACAGCAGAACCAAAGCAGTGCAGGGAAATCGGTTTGCTCATCGCCTGCGCCATAGCGCCGATCTTTCGGCACTCGGTGATGCCGCCAGCCCAGCCGACATCCGGCTGTACAATGCTGATCGCATCTTCCTGCGCCATGTGCTGGAAATTCTTCACGCCCTGTTGGGTCTCGCAGCCAATGACATGAAGCTGCGGAACTGCAGCATTCAGTTTCTTCATTCCTTCGATATCCTCAAATGGAATCGGCTCCTCCAGCCATGCCACGCCGAGGCGTGCCAGCTCCGGTGCGAATGATAACGCGGTCTGCGCATCCCAGGAGGCATTGGTATCTACCAGAAGTTTTCCGGAACCAACGATCTGTTTTGCAACCTCAATCCGCTTATAATCTTCCTCAACACTGACTGCGCAAGCCTGATTTGCCATATAGGTAAGGGGTGCGTTGGAGCGCTCCAGCGTCCGGCCAATCTTGATCTTCATGTCACGGTAGCCCTGGTCTTTGTAGTGCTCCAGTTCTTCCTCCAGCTTATGCAGGTCTTTTCCCGGAGCATAGAAACCGCCGCTGGCATAGGACGGTACCCGGTCAAGATGCTGGCCCAGCAGCTTGCATACCGGCATATGGGCTGCTTTTCCAAGTAGATCCCACAGTGCGATATCGATGCCGCTCATGGCTCCCATAGTCATACTTCTGCGGCCATGAGCAATGGTGCGCCAGTACATGGTATTCCAGTGCTTTTCAATCTCTGTCGGATCCTGGCCGATCAGCATCGGCCCCAGCTGCTCTTCCACCAGATATTTCATAATCTTAAGCGGAGCGCCATAGGTAAATGCCTCACCGATTCCGTACAGTCCAGCATCGGTTTCGATTTTTACCAGAAGTGCCTGTCTGGCAGTCGAGGTAGACAACGCATCGCTGATGGGCGAACAGGTACAGCGCAACATAATTCCCCGAATTGCTGTAATCTTCATATCATCGTTTCCTCATCTTTCTTCTTATAATTAAACGCTCATTCCCAGCATAGTCGGGAACCACAGGCTCAGCTGTGGGATAAAAGTTACCAGAAGCAGTGCAGCAAGCAGCGCGCCCAGCCACGGAACCAGTGCCCTGGAGAAGCGGCCAATGGAAATGTGGCCTATCTTACTGATTACAAACAGAACCAGACCAAACGGCGGTGTCAGCAGACCAATCATTAAATTCAGAACCATAATGATACCGAACTGAGTCAAGTTGATATTATAGGCTGTCAGCAGCGGAAGGATCAACGGCACTACGATGGTGATTGCAGATGCAGTCTCCAGAAAGCAGCCTACGATCAGCAGAAATACATTGATAATCAGGAGCAGCGTTACCTTGCTGGATACCACACTGGTCATGGAAGTCAGGATCATCTGTGGGATTTTGGCACGGGTAGCTACATAACCGAAGAAGGTTGCGCCTGCAATGATCAGAGCGATGGTCAGGGAATCTCTTACGGTCTCCTTTAAAATAGCGATAAATTTCTTTAAGCTCAACTCACGGTATACAACCACATCCAGAAATAGGCTGTATAATACGACGATTGCAGCACTCTCAGTAGGAGTGAATACACCGCCGTAAATACCAACCAGAAGGATGATCGGCGCCATAAGCGGTAAAAACCCCTCTTTTAATGCATGACCAAACTCATGGAAGGTCGGGAATTTGGTTCTCGGATAATGACGCTTGATTGCGTAAATGGTTACGACAACCATCATTAACAGTGCCATAACGATTCCAGGAACAATACCTGCCATGAACAGGGCTCCTACGGACGCACCGGAAACGGTTGCGTATACAACCAGCGGAATGCTCGGCGGGATGATTGGTCCCATGGTGGAGGAAGCTGCGGTTACACAGCAGGAGAAATCGTTATCAAATCCATTTTCATTCATGGCCTTGATCTCAATGGCTCCAAGACCGCCGGCATCGGATACTGCGGTGCCGGACATACCAGCAAAAATCACGCTGGATAAAATATTTACATGGCCAAGACCGCCAGGCAGCCAGCCTACTACTTTCATACAGAACGCAAACAGCTTTTTGGTAATACCACCGGTGTTCATCAGCTTTGCGGCTAAAAGGAACAGCGGGATTGCAAGCAGTGTGAAGGAGTTTGTTCCAGTGTACAGATACTGTGTCAGAATACTCCATTTCATTCCTGAGGTTGCCATCATCAGCGCACATCCAGTCAACGCCATGCTGATGTATACCGGAACTTTCAGCAGGAACAGCAGCAGCATACAAATAAGAATAACAACAATCATGGTTTTCATATTCCCAGATCCACCTCCGACTCTTCTTTTCTTGCCTGTTCTTTTTCTTCCGCATTGATATCAAAGCACTCATTCTTTCCAAGGGCTGACATAACTGCCTTCACAACTGCAACTACAGCCAGGAACGCAAAAGAAACAAAGAATGCATAATACAGCCAGTTCATCTTAATCCAAGTCATAGAAACCGCAGTTACGCCCTTGTTGCTTCCGATGAAGGTAACCAGGCTGCGCATGCACAGACATGCAAATACTGCAATCAGAAGATTTACCAGGGTATCAACGACTCTACGAATTCCCTTCGGTAAAATGTTGACTACCATATCAACGGAAATATCAGCACCCTCTGTCAGAGCCAGCGGCGCTCCGAGAAAGATCAGCAGGCTGAAAGCCAGTCTGGAAAGCTCCTCTGTAAAGTTCTGACCGATGGTAAACAGTCTGCATACAATCTGAATACACATACATCCCAGAATTACCAGTAACAAACATACACATATCGCTTCTACTATTTTCAAATACCAGCGAGCAATCTGTTTCATTAATTCATGCCTCCTATTTCTTTATATAGAAAGGGCGCTAAACTTTTCCAGCTCAGCGCCCCTGCCATAAGCCTTATTCTGCGTAGCTCATTACCTCATCATAAGTAGTTACAGTCCACTTGGACTCAAACTGTGTTTTGTAGTAATCGGTCAGGGCATCGCGGAAAGCATCACGGTCTACATCCACCAGGGTCATGCCACCGTCAAGGCAATCTTTCTTGTACTGTTCACGATTCTCCTCTGCCAGCTGATCGGCATATGCCAGATCTTCCTCTGCACAGCTGTTTAAGATTTCTTTCTGATTGTCGCTCATGGAATCATAGAGGTCTTTGTTGATGTAAAGTCCTACGAACTCATATACATGATCGGTCTCAGCAATGTTCTTCTGAACCTCATAAAGTTTTAAAGTATCCATCTGCTCGTAACCACCCTCGCAAGCCTCTGCAACCTTGGTCTGCAGTGCAGTGTACAGCTCACTCATTGCTACGGTAGTGGAACTTACGCCCAGTGCGCTCCAGGTATCTACATATACGGTCATGCCCGGGAGACGAAGTTTCAGGCCATTTACATCAGCTGGCTCCTTAACCTCCTTGTTGGATGCCAGTTCACGGATATCTCTCTGATGCCAGCCAAGAGTTACAAAGCCATTTTCCTCGTAGCGCTCTTTTAATTTATCACCGATACCGCTGTTTAACAGGGCTTTCTGATGCTCAGGGTTCTTAAGAAGGAACGGCGCGTCCAGGAAGGTGTACTCTGGTGCGTACAGATCAAGGCCTTCCAGACCGGACATGGTCATATCCAGGTCACCACTCGCTACGGAAGAATAGTTGTCAGATGCGCTTCCCAGAGTTCCGTCTGTGAACAGGCTGATCTCAATGGAACCGCCGGACTTGTCAGCTACATCTTGTACGAACTTGTCCAGTGCGATACCAGCTGGGCCATCTGCTGCATATGCGGTTGCCAGGTCGATCTGGAACTTTTTCTCGTCTGCAGCCGGAGCAGCCGCTTTTGCGTCATCCTTGCTCTCTTCTTTCTGATCAGCCTCTGCAGCCGCTGCTGCTGTGGTTGCCGGTGCCTCCTTGCTTCCGCCGCAGCCTGCCAATCCTGCTACTAAACCCATACAGCATACGCTTGCCATTACCTTTCTTAACTTCATAATTCCTCTCCTTTTAATTTGTAAAATATTGTTCGCGTTTTAAATTAGATCTAATTTGCTATCTGGGTTTATTATATACACTCTTGCATCCGTTGTCCATGTTCATTTTCTTTAAAATACCACCCAATATTTTATGCATTTTTAACAATTTTAGGTCTAATTTTTACATTTCGCAGACATTTTATGCGCTTTATAATTAGACCCGATTATTTAAATTTTCGCAAATATTACTACTCCATCAAAATATTCATCTCTTTTTCCCAATAAAAATGCAGAAAGACAGGCAGAAACACCGAGCTCGCATTTCTGCGCGCTCTGCATTTCTGCCCGTCTTTCGAAATTTTAGATCTAGTTTTACTTTGCCAGGTTCACAAACTTGGTAAATTCCGGCTGCCACAGCAGGTTCACGGTTCCAATCGGACCGTTACGCTGTTTGGCTATGATTACCTCCGCGATATTCGGAGTATCAGTATCTTTGTTGTAGTAATCGTCGCGATACAGGAACATGACCACATCAGCATCCTGCTCAATTGCTCCGGACTCTCGCAGATCCGAAAGCATCGGCCGATGGTCGGTTCGCGTCTCGCAGGCACGGCTTAACTGCGACAGAGCAATAACCGGCGCATTGATTTCTCGTGCCAGTGCTTTTAAGGATCGGGAAATCTCGGAAATTTCCTGCTGACGGCTTTCGCTGCTCTTGCCGCCGCTTCCTGTCATCAGCTGCAGGTAGTCAATGATGACCATGCTCAGGCCGTATTCCAGTTTCATCTTCCGACACTTGGAACGCAATTCAGTAATGGAAATACCCGGTGTGTCATCAATGATCATCTTGGAATTACCGATGACGCCGATGCCTTCCACGACCGCATCCCAGTCAGAATCTGTCAGGTTACCGTTACGCAGCTTTTGTGCATCTACATTGGACTCCATGGCCAGCATACGGTTAACTAACTGCTCCTTGGACATCTCCAGGCTGAAGATCATGCATGGAAGTCCCTTTCGGACTGCCACATGATCTACCAGATTTAAGACAAACGCTGTCTTACCCATAGATGGACGCGCCGCAATCAATACCAGATCCGAAGGCTGCATGCCTGATGTCTTGTAATCCAAATCAATAAAGCCAGTCGGGATACCTGTTACCGTTCCCTGGCTCTTGGAAGCCGTCTCAATCTTTTCCAGAACATTCAATGCCACCTGGCGGATCGGCACAAAATCACCGGAATTTCGGTTCTGGAGAAGGTCGAAAATCGTCTTTTCGGTTCCTGCCAGAATCTGTTCCAGCGGCTCCTTACCGGCGTAACAGGTGTTAGCAATCTCCTCATTGACCTTGATGAGCTTTCGCAGCACTGATTTCTCGTACACAATATTCGCATAGGAACGAACATTGGCTGAGGTCGGAACCGTGGTAATAATGTCCCGCACAAACTCCAGACTGCTGACCTCCGGCGGAACATCCTTCTCTTTCAGGCGGTTCTGCAAAGTGATCAGATCTACCGGGGCACCCTCATTAAACAGCTCCACCATACACTCAAACATGACGCCATACTGCTGCTGGTAAAAATCTGCAGCTGTGATGATTTCCGATGCGGCAATGATGGCATCCTTGTCCATCAACATAGAGCCGATTACCGACTGCTCTGCTTCCACACTGTGTGGAAGCACACGCTTCATCAATGCCTCATCCATAAAACCTTACGCCTCCGTTACTTTGACCGTTAATTTTGCAGTCACATCTTTGTGGAGTTTTACCGGAACCTCATGGTTTCCGAAAGTCTTGATCGGCTCCGGAAGAACCAATTTCTTTTTGTCGATGTCCAGTTTTAGCTGATCTGCTGCCGCTGCTGCAATCTCCTTGCTGGATACAGAACCAAATGCCTTGCCGCCCTCTCCGGCTTTCATCTTCAGGGTTACGGTAAGCTTCTCAATCTTCTCTGCCAGCTCTTTTGCTGCTGCCAGCTGCTCTGCTGCTACCTTTTCAGCGTTTGCCTTCTGGAGCTTTAAGTCGTTTAAGTTCTTGGAAGTTGCCTCAACACCCAGCTTTTTCGGCAGGATAAAGTTTCTTGCATATCCGTCATTGACTTTTACAATCTGGCCTTTCTTTCCTAAAGCCTTAACATCCTCTAATAATACAATTTCCATTATGATATATCTCCCTTCTGTAACATCTCATCAATAACCGCTTTCACACGGTCTTTGGCTTCCTCCATACTGATACCGGAAAGCTGTGCTCCGGCAATGGTACGATGTCCGCCGCCGCCTAGCTTCTCCATCATAACCTGTACATTGACTTCATCTATGGAGCGGGCACTTAAATAGATCAGGCCATGATACTCTGTCATGACCACGGAAGCCTTGATACCCTTAATCTCAAGCAGCTCGTTGGCCGCCTGGGCACAGACAATGGTCGGGCTCGGAAGTCCTTCCGACGGACATACCCCGATAGAAAATGCCTCCCTGTAGATCTCCGCAGAGGAGATAGCTGCTGCCCTTGCCTTATAATCCTGCATATCATCCCGGAACAGCTTGCGTACGCGGGTTACATCCGCTCCGTTCCGACGCAAAAATGCTGCAGCCTCAAAGGTACGCACACCTGTCTGATTGGTGAAGTTGTTGGTATCGATCACGATACCGGCATACATGGCATCTGCCTCTGCTGCCTTGATCTTAATACCGTCTGCGATATACTGCAACACCTCCGCTACCATCTCACAGGCGGAAGACGCATACGGCTCTACATAGGAAAGCACTGCATTGCTGATCACCTCGCTGCTCTGACGGTGATGATCCATCACGACAATGGTCTTCACCAGCTTCAAAAGCTCTGGCGCATCGGTGATACTGGGCCGGTTTACATCCACAACTACCAGCATGGTACTGGCATCCACCAGCTCTGCCGCCTGGGCGCCGGTCAGAAACAGATCCTCCGGATAATCCGGATTGTCCAGGAAGCGATTCATCATCGGCTGGACTGATGTGGTGACTTCGTTAATAATCACATGCGCCTTCTTATTCAGCGCAGTCGCGATACGGTAAATACCGATGGCTGAACCAAATGCATCACTGTCACTTAACTTGTGTCCCATGATCAGGATGCGATCCTTGGTCTCCATAAGTTCCCGCATGGCATGAGCCTTGACACGGGCCTTAACACGGGTAGATTTCTCCTGCTGCTGGGACTTTCCGCCGTAATACTGAATGCGGCTCCCGTCCTTCACAACTGCCTGGTCTCCGCCCCGTCCAAGTGCCATATCAATGGCTACACGGGCAGAATCATAATTCTGCGCATAGCTGTCCCCATTCATGCCGATACCAATACTTAAGGTAACCGCCATCTCATTGCCAATGTTAACCGTCTTAACATCTTCCAGGATAGAAAATCGTTCCTCCTGCATCTGCTCCATATATTTCTGTTTCACAGCGAAGAAATACTTGTCCTTCTCGATGCTTTTTAAGATACCATCTACCGCACCGATATATTTATTGATCTTACGATCGATCAAAGCAGTCAGCAGAGAACGGCGCACCTCTTCCACGCTCTCAAGTGCCTCATCATAGTTATCCAGATAGATGATACCGGCTACCATCTTTTCATCTGTGATCTGCTGACGACACCGCAGAATCTCGGTTTCATCAAACAAATACACAGCCAGAAGCTTCTGGCGGCTGATGACCGCCTGAATTTCCTCCTGTTCCGAGCTGCTCACATAGATTGGCTGAAGCTCCATACGGAACCGACGCTCTCCAAACACGGTATGCACCTTGACCGGATCCTCATCGGTTGCCAGATCATCTTTTGTGACTTCCGGGAACATGGTAAGCAAACTCTTCCAGTTTCCTTTTTCCAGGGCGGTGATCGCCTGAAATTCATCGTTGGCCCAGACAATCCTGCCGTCTTCATCTGCCAGTGCGTAAGGCAGGGCCAGTCCTGTAAGCAGCTGCTTCTGAATCCATGCATATTCCGCAGAAAAGTCTACCAGACCGCCCAGGATTCTTTTTTTGCTGTAAAAAAAGATCCACATGGCAACGCCCAGATAACTGATCGTGAAAGGGATCATGACCAGACCGCCAATGCGGCTGACACACCCGGCCGCGATGTTGGCGCAGACCATAAACACGGAAAGAAGCAGGGGCCAGCTCAAATACCCTTTTAGCTGCCCATGGACTTTTATGTTCTCTTTCATACGTTTTCTCCTTATCAGATCCGAACGGATCTGCCGCTGTCGGCCAGCTTTTAGCTGCCGCCTATCTTTGAATTATACCATAGCTGCCCTATTTCGTCTACTGTTCGCATGTTCTGCAAACAGCAGACAGATTTTACCGATGCTCTGACTTCCCCTTTATCTAAATCCGTTTCTGTGATAAAATAAGAGTCCAGATTCACGATTTACCATGTATACAAAGGAGATCTGCCTTATGATAAAAAAAGAAATTGCTGAGATCAAACGCCAGTTTACCCCGGCCAACTGCTCCATCTCCCGCATCTGCGGCTGCTATGTGGACGGCGAAAAGAATAAAAAAGCAGATTTTAAAGAGGCCTTTTTATCCCTCCCGGAAGAGGATATGTTCAAGTATTTTGAACTGCTCCGAAAAAATTTGTCCGGTACACTGGGGAAAAACCTCATTAACCTGGAATTTCCGCTGGCAGCTGAGGAGGAGGGTGGTCCTCATGAGTTTCTATTAAAGCTGCGCAACAGCCGCCTGCAGAATGACACACTTTTAGACGCGTTCTATGACCGTATCATTGAGAATTACGATTATGTGGGCAACTATCTGATCCTGCTGATCCACGATGCCTATGATATCCCGGGAAAGACTTCCGACGGCATTGAGATGGAGGATGCCTCTGATGAGGTTTACAGCTACATTCTCTGCTCTATCTGCCCGGTAGATCTGTCCAAGCCAGGCCTGAGCTACAATGAACTGGAGGGCAGCTTCCAGAACCGCATCCGTGACTGGGTAGTCCAGATGCCGCAGCTCGGTTTCCTTTTCCCGGCCTTCAATGACCGCTCCACCGACCTGCACAGCACTCTGTACTATTCCAAGGACAGCGATGACCTGCACGATGCCTTTATTGAGCAGATGCTCGGCTGCCCGCTTCCGCTTCCGGCTGGTTATCAGAAGGAATCCTTCCAGACCATCATCGAAGAAACCCTCGGTGACGCCTGCGACTACGAAACAGTAAAAACCATCCATGAAAATTTAAGCGAACTGATCGAGGAACATAAGGATGAACCGGAACCACTCGTCCTGGACAAATATCAGGTCCGCAATCTTCTGGAAAACAGTGGGATTAAAGAAGAACAGCTTGCTGCTTTTGATCAGAGCTTCGATGAAACTGCAGGCGAAAAAGCTTCCATCTACGCAAGCAACATTGCAAACACCCGCGCCTTCGAGGTCAAGACCCCGGATGTCATCATCAAGGTTAATCCGGACCGCACTGACTTAATCGAAACCAGAGAAATCGATGGCCGCCAGTGTCTGGTCATTGCCATTGACGGCGGTGTAGAAGTGAACGGAATTGCCGTGACGTCCGGTACGGCCGCCAAAACAAAGGAAGAATAAAACATTCCGTTCAAGCCATAACACAGAATACGCCAAAAGCACTGGCATATGGCCGCGCTTTTGGCGTATTCTGTTACAAATTCTTTTTTTCTGAGCTGCAATGGCTGTAACATTTACTGCAATCGCCGCTGCATGTCATATGTGAAGCTGCCGCATTCTGGCTTTCTGCTGAGTTTGTGTCATGAGATCCGCCGGCTCCTGCGTTCTGTGCATCTTCCCGATCTTTCTTTTTTGAATAAAGAATCAGACCAGCCAGGCAGATCACCCCAACAGCTACTGCCACACATGCTTTTACAAATATTCCCATCAATACTTCCATACATATGCACTTCCTTTTTTGTCTGTTTTATCAGTCGTTTTCATTGTAACACCGGCACATGATAGATTCAACGGTTCCATCCAAATTCCAGAAGGAATGTAAGACAAAAAAAGACCTTACACAGTTCCCTGCATAAAGTCTCTTCTGAATTCTTATTCCGTATCTTGTGGATTACTCCATGGTGTACGGCATCAGAGCAATGTGACGTGCTCTCTTGATAGCAACGGTCAGAGCTCTCTGGTGCTTAGCACAGTTACCGGTAATTCTTCTCGGAAGAATTTTACCTCTCTCAGATACATATCTTTTCAGCTTGTTGGTATCCTTGTAATCGATTACGCCGTTCTTATCGCCGCAGAATACACAAACTTTTTTTCTTCTACGCATGCCGCCTCTTCTTACCTTAGCGCCATCTGCTTTATCAGTCTTATTGAATGCCATTGGTACTGCCTCCTTCTTCAAATGATTCGTGCCGTCTCAGCTAAATGCGATTTAGTTAAACGGCAGTCCTTCGTCTTCCACACCATCCGGGATGTTCATGAAGCCATCGCCAATTGCGCTGGTCGGAGCCGGTCTGGAGGTCGGCTGATAGCCATAACCGCCATTATCACCATTTCCGCCTGCAGAGTTTTTGCTATCCGCAAACTCCTGATCATCTACGATGATGTCTGTGGTATAAACACGCTGACCTTCTTTGTTGGTGTAACTGCCAGTCTGGATACGTCCGGATACCAGTACACGCATCCCCTGACGGAAATATTTCTCTGCAAACTCACCTGCTCTGTCAAATGCCACGATGTTAATAAAATCGGCAGTCTGCTCGTTTCCGTCCTGGTTACGGCGTCCTCTGCGGTCCACCGCAAGAGTGTATCTTGCAACAGCCATGGAACGCTCTCCCTGGGTGTAGCGAACTTCCGGGTCTCTGGTCAATCTTCCCATAAGGATTACTCTATTCATACCATCACTCTTCCTTTTTTAAGCTGGTCGTTATCTATTACTTACTGCTCGTCCTGCTTTACGCAAAGATATCTGACAACCGGCTCCATGATGCGGATGTGTGCTTCCACTTCGTTAGAGCAGTCAGAGTTCTCAGACTCGAACTTGATGAAGTAGTAGAAAGCCTCTTTTGCTTTCTGAATCTCGTAAGCAAGTCTCTTCTTGCCCCAATCATCAACGCCTGTTACAGTGCCACCGAAGCGGGTGATATAACCCTGTACCTTCTCCAGTGCTGCAGCTCTCTCTTCATCTTCGAGTTTTGCGCTCAGAACAACTGCTAATTCGTATTTGTTCATTGCTTTACCTCCTTGTGGTCTCTGGCCCTTGACTTCAGTTTCAAGAGCAAGGATTTTAATGTGTCACGGATAAATATTTTAGCAGACTTACCATATAAAAGCAAGCACTTTTTTGCAGATTCCGTAAGTTTTTTTGTGGTTTCCGCAAGTTTTTTCGCGATTTTCCGGGTACGCCTGCACGCTTTGTCTGTTAACGAGTTTCTCTCTCCACCGCTTTGATGAGCCCACGGGCATTCTTCTCTACCATTTTCCGCTCAGTCATGACCTGATGGCCACATCCCATGCATTTTAAGCGAAAATCTGCGCCCACCCGCAGAATCTCCCATTCATGGCTTCCACAGGGATGCGGTTTTTTCAGCTTTACCACATCACCCACTTCAAATTTCCATTTCTGATCCATATATCGCTCCCATTTTTCTTTCGCTGTTTCCTGCAATTCTTTCCATAAATTTCCTACCGGATCATATGTCCCGGATCTTTCCCAAGAATCGTATCGATCGTTGTAAGTTCTTCCTCATCAAAATCCAGATGTTCCAGGGCCGCCACATTATCCTCCAGCTGGCTGACGCGGCTTGCTCCGATCAGGACACTGGCTACCTCATCTCTGCGCAGCACCCAGGCAAGTGCCATCTGTGCAAGACTCTGGCCACGCTCCTTCGCAAGCTCATTCAGCTTTGCCACTTTGGCAAGCTGGTCCTCATGCATATACCGTTTTCCTACGGTAGTGCCCTGTCTGGACGCCCGGGAATCTGCCGGAATTCCATGCAGATAGCGGTCTGTCAGCGCGCCCTGCGCCAGCGGACTGTAGGCAATACAGCCGGTTCCGTTTTCTGTCAGAACATCAAACAGCCCCTGTTCCGGCCAACGTTCAAACATATTATATCTCGCCTGATGAATCAGACACGGCGTTCCATTTGCTTTTAAAATCTGAATGGCCCGTTCCGCTTCCTCTGCCTGATAATTGGAAATTCCTACATACAATGCCTTACCCTGCCGCACCATATCTGACAATGCGCCCATGGTCTCTTCCAACGGAGTTTCCGGATCCGGACGATGGTGATAGAAAATGTCCACATAATCCAGCTTCATGCGTTTTAAGCTGGCATCCAGACTGGACATCAGATATTTTCTGGATCCCCAGTTACCATATGGGCCCGGCCAGAAATCATATCCGGCCTTGGTCGAAACCAGAAGCTGCTCCCGGTACTGCTTGAAATCTTCTGCAAAAATTTTTCCAAAATTTTCTTCTGCCATTCCAATATTTGGTGCGCCATAGTTGTTTGCCAGATCGAAATGGGTAATTCCCAGATCAAAGGCCCGGAAAATAATCTCCTTCTGTTCAGGGAGCGGCTTTTCTGCTCCAAAATTCTGCCACATGCCAAGCGACACTCGCGGAAGCAGAATCCCACTGTTTCCGCAGCGCTTATAGCTCATCTTGTCATAACGTGATTCCTCTGCCTGATACATCGATTTGTCCTCCCCGTTTTCTATGAATCCAAAAAGCGCCGGAACACTTCACCAATCCGTTCATTAATCACCAGATCTGCCCGGCCATCCATTGGCGTAGCGGTCTTATTGATGAGCACCAGTTTTTTCCCCTTATAATAATCAATGAGTCCTGCTGCCGGGTACACGGTCAGGGACGTTCCGCCGATGATCAGAACATCTGCCTCCTGTATGTAGCGGACCGCCCTCTGCAGCGTGGTCTGATCCAGGCCTTCCTCATAAAGAACTACATCCGGCTTGATGATACCGCCGCACTCACAGCGCGGCACGCCCTCCATCTCCAAAATTGCGGAAAGATCAAAGAATTTTCCACAGCGGGTGCAGTAATTTCTGTGGACAGAACCATGCAGTTCCAGCACCTCCCGGCTTCCCGCTGCCTGATGTAATCCATCAATGTTCTGGGTAATAACCGCACGTACCTTTCTCTGCTGCTCCAGCTTCGCTAAGGCCAGATGTGCCGCATTGGGTTTCGCTTCCGGAAACAGCATCTTATTTTTATAAAACCGGTAAAACTCTTCCGGATTTCTCCGGTAAAAGCTGTGGCTGATGATGGTTTCCGGCGGATAATCATACTGTTGATTGTAAAGACCGTCTACACTGCGAAAATCCGGAATTCCGCTTTCTGTGGAAACTCCCGCACCACCGAAAAATACTACATTATCACTCTTGCGGATCCACTGTTCCAGCAGATCCACACGCTCTTTCATGATCTGATCCATCACTTCCGCTCCTTCCCGCTGCCGCATTATTTTTTGCCACGTCTGCATACACCGTTGCCAGACAGCATTTTTTCGTGCAGCTGGTTTATCATACGTTACACAATCTCATCCAAAAAGATCTGCTTCAGTACATCAATCTGCTCCGCTCCTGCATACCGTTTTACCGCCTCCGGAACCCGGTAACCAAACAACCACTGTGCCAGTTCCCCGATGTGCAGATGCAGCACACGGTCATTCTCCCAGTCTGTCTGAGCCAGGGTTTCCTCCATGTTTTCTATCCGGCTGGTCAGTCTTTCCAGTTGAGAGCCTGCATGATCTAATGTCCAGATAAATTTACCGGTATTCTTAAAAATCAGCGGGTCATCTAATTCCAGACAAATTTTCATCTGTTCCGGCTGAGCCTCTTCCCGCAGCCTGATTACCGGCACAAATGTCTCCGGCGTTATGATCCGGGCCATGATAGCTGGTTTTTTCATTTCAAGTTCTGTGTATCCGTTTTCTGCATACAGGAGACGCTGTTCTTTTTTCTCTCGTCCCCAGACACCCTGTATTCCAACAAGGTGATCCTGATCGTAAAGGAACTCCAGACTTCCCATTTCACTCTTCACTTCCTGAAGCAGACTGTTCACATAAGCTTCATCCCGCCTCGTAAACAGCTCGTAACGCTGCTCCATCCAGTGCTGCATCCAGTCTGCCGCAAGCCTTAACGCCTCAGTTCCTTCTATCACAGCACGTTTCAGCTTCACCTGCTCTTTCAGTTTCCAGACTGGCTGGTCATAAACAAAGGCAAACTGAAATGGTGTGTAAATAGCTTCTGCCGCCGGCATCAGAAAACAGAACGGCAGCTGTCTCTTCCGCATATCTTCCATCATCTGAAGCAGCAGACTGCGCATATAGCCCCGATGGCGCATATCTGCTCTGGTCGCCACTGCAACAATGTAATCTATATCCCATTCTGCATTCCGAACCTGCAGATGATAGGGATTTAAATGAAGCATCGACTGAATCTTATCTGCTTCCTCCCGGACCAGAACCTGATTCTCCTTCATTTTCTCATGGTCATAGTAATCCAGAAAATCTTCAGAATCCTCCGGAAATGCTTCCCGCCACAATTCTTTCGTCAGGCCTTTCTCCCGATTATCCAGATATCTTATCATAGCCGCCTCTCTTTTTTGTAACACACATCGTAACTGTTCAGTACCTTCACAGTCACGAGCAAAAATCCATGAAAATTGCCTGCGGCAATGGGATTTTTGCCTGCCATCCTATGTTTTCTTACGGTCAGCGCAGTAAATGCGCAGACCTACTGAATAGTTACCACACATCCTATTTAAAGTTCTTTTGCTGTACCAGATATTTTCTTGCAAAGCCACAGGGATTATAAGACATCTTGGCATGTCGCAGTCCTTCCTGGCCAAGATCATCTTCCCGGTTTACCAATGTCACATCCGGGAATTCCTGTATCAGGAACTGCTGATTAATAAACTGATACAATCCGCGAATTTCCGGATTTGCCTTCTCAATATGAATCACCGCCATATTTTCCGCTGGATTATAGCTTCCGATCGTAAATGCTTCCAGCTTTCCATCAATATAGACACCGGACATCCGGATATCCAGCTCCAGGCACTGCCTTAAGATCTCATGGATTCCTTCCACCTCATAATCCAGATGTTGCTCTACCTCATCGCCTTTGCCCGCTCTCCAGCGGTCCAGAAAATGCCATACATCATCCCGGTCTGAACAGCAGAGACGACGAAACTCATAACGGCCCTCATACTCTTTTAAAAATGCATTCAGATGATTCTTCTTTTTGTGAAGCTTCTTTCCCGAAAGCTTACGCATTGCCTCGCCATCGTACAGATAATCCTTCAGATCCACCTGCTCGGTCACTACAAAATCATCTGATTCTTTCAGATGAAGATACTCCACAGCCTCCTCATCTGCCAAATAGATTTTTAAGGGAATATGAAGCACCTGATTAAAATATTCCACGGTCATATCAAAATATTTTTTCAGGTCCTCCTCTTTGCAAAGCGGCATGGCACTGTGCATTATGCCACCTTCCCTCATCAGCCATAAGAGTGCCTTATTCTCATGAATGGCATACTGTACATGATAATATTTTCGCCAGATGAAGCTGTCCAGCGGTACGCTGTCACAGGTTTTATTAGGGCGCAGACCAAAATAAGGCGCCAGCAACTTCATATCTTCTGCTTCAACTGGTTTAAATTTCAAATCTGTCATTTCAATTCCTTCCATTTAGACAGAGGCTTCTGCCTTTTTCTCGTTTCCGATTCCGTCATACTTTCTTATTATAGCGTGAGCTGCTCCCGGAATCAATATACCGAATTTTTTCATGGTTCTGTTTTACTGTCTCCATAATCTTTCCTTATATTTCTCAAATCCGTTCCCGAACATTCTGCACGGTCCAGGCCATTATCCCGGACACATGCAACACAGAACCGCAGTAACGGCACTGCTTTGCACCAAGCTTTTCCACCGGGGCGCCGCAGTTCGGGCAGATCACAGAGGTAGCTGCCCCAGACAGGCCGGGATCATACACATAAAGCAATTCCGCCGCACAAACTGTCTGTTTTTTATGAACCTGCGTCATCTTCTGGGGTTCCTGTTTCCTATACACGCCTCCGCACACATGACCGTTTTCTGCCTGTGGCCAGTACTCTGCTGCCGTCTCGCAGAGGATACTGGCTGTACCTCCATACTTCTGATACCGGCTGATCACCGTTCTGTGAATCCAGACCGCGCCTGCAGCCTCCACATTCTGCGCCTCCAGAAAAAGCTGTACCTTTGCTTCCACTGCTGCCTGCTGTTCTTCCCAGTTAAATTCCGGAAAATCCCGCAGAATCTGTGGAAGATAAATACTGGTCATCCCGCTAAGAGATTTTGGTTGATCCTCCTGCTGCAGCTCCCCAGCCTGTGCACTGCGAACCAATTCCCGCAGCAAACATACTTCCGCTGAATTCAGGAACCGGCGTGTCCTCCGCCGTATCTGTGCAACCAATAGCCCCATGAGCAGAACTGCTGTCGCAATCAGGACCACCTTAAATGAATTTTCATTCATAAACACCGCCCCATTTCTTTTTTATTCTGGAAACTTACGGATCATTTTTTCAGCAGCAAACAAACGCAAACACTTTTTAGAATAAGCAAAAACCCCGGAAGCCTTGATTTTTCTAGGTTTCCGAGGTTTTCAGAGAGAGGCGACAACCAGATTTGAACTGGTGATCAGGGTGTTGCAGACCCACGCCTTACCACTTGGCTATGTCGCCATATTTAATTGCTTATCAGATTTCTCTGATAAATGACCCCAACGAGATTCGAACTCGTGTTACCGCCGTGAAAGGGCGATGTCTTAACCGCTTGACCATGGGGCCTCTCATATATTCTATTTACACATATAAAAAACATGTGAGCTCCCCGAGTAGGACTTGAACCTACGACAGCGCGGTTAACAGCCGCGTGCTCTACCGACTGAGCTATCGAGGAATACGCTGCTCGTTGACAGGCAACACAGGTATTATATGATATGGGTGCTTTTTTGTCAAGCAATTTGTTTCAAAATTTTAAAAATTTTTATTTACTTGAGTAACACGTTCATTTTCACTTCAAAAGACACATTTTTTAATTTACCTGGTATAAAAAGAATATACCTTGGCATACTTCCGCACTGAGGCACGGTTTCCTGCGAAATAAGAAAGCACTAGGTTTCTATCCATTCAGGATGAACTCCGGTGCTTTCTTAGTTTGCCACGATTCTGTTCGTTTATTCATTCTGTTTTTGCTTACAGCAAAATCCTCACTCGTATGAAAATCTACTTTTCAAGACTCTTCCAACGGAAGTTCGGAACCACATCACTCCACTTGCTGATTCCAATCAGGGCTTTGTATTTCTCTGTGGTCTCCAGGGTGGATGCCTTGTTGTCGATATTTTTATATACCAGCCAGGAGGGCTTCTGCATGGTTGCTACGATATCATTGGTCTTGCTGGTATCACAATGCCACAGACCAAACGCCTGGGATGCTGCCATCTCAGAAAGCGCATCAACCTGACGGCTCATGATAAATGCATCGATATACGGATTGCTGTCGGCAATATAATATGCATAAGCAATGGCTGCTGCCTGCAGATCTTCTGTCGTGCCACGCGTTGCACTGGTGGATGTAAAGCCCTGTTCAGAAAGGATCACATGGCGTACTTCACCAGAACGGGTACGGAACTGAGCCTGCTGCAGATAATCTGTCAGAACGCTTAAATTCAGCATATTTACAACCGGTGAAGACGCATCATCCTTGATCAGTCCGGTTTCGCGGTCATTCCAGAATTCCGGTTCCGTTAACGGAATCGAGTACGGATGATATGCTAATCCCCAGTCCATGGAACCGCCCGGGATCATCTGGTTATTAAATGCATCCAGCAGATCTTTGGCATTATATGTCAACGAGCCATCCGCTTCGTGCATCCAGTTATAATCCGTTGAGAAGAAGACACGGCTGCTCTGGCTGGTACTGCGGATTGCTGTGTAGAACACGCGGAATGCCCGCTGATATTCATTGATATAGCTTTCCAGACTCATAGGTCCCATATAGTTCCAAAGCTGATTATTAATCTCATTGCCGATGACCCAGTTGGACACTCTCCCATATGGAGAAGATTTGCTTCCGTAACGGTCTGCCAAAAATGCAGCAATCGCACGCAGGGACTCATATCCTTCCTCCGTCGCAACATGAAAACCATAATAGTTTGCAACGGAAGCCGGCTGCTTTGTAACCCCCGGATAATACAACTGCGGCGTGCTGTCGTTCCAGCCATTTAAGATAACCGCAGTAACAGTCATATCTTTTTCCGACATTCTCTTAATGGTGTCATCGTATACGGCAAGCACATCTTTATTAAAATGGTAAGTTTTCCCATCATACTCATAATCAATTCCGCTGCCCAAAATGTGGTTGAACGGAATATTGACGATCACATGGTTTACGCCAAGGGAAAACGCATCCGAAAGCATAGCCGGTGTCGTCTGGATCAGAAGTCCTTTTTTTGTCTGCGCAGTCTTATACGGATCTGTGTATTTTGCAACACTTTCTGGATTTGCCACATAAGCCTCATTACTGACAATGGTATATTCACTTCCATCATAGACAGCTACAACAAAACTGGAATACAGTCTGTCTTCCTGCGTTCCATGATTCAGCGGAAGCTGAAACGATAATTCATCTCCCTTTGTGATCCATGCAGCGTAATCCGTTCGGCCTTTTAAATCCCTCTGATACGGTTTCATTTCAAAAAGATACAGATAATTATCATAGTATGCCGGATCCGACCAGCTTCCTTCCATCTGACCTTTGATGCTTACCTGATTGCCACCTGTCACTTCGCAGCTTGTTATATGGGCAAATTCTGTCGGTGCAGGCTTTGCCGCCTGACTTTCTGCCTGAGTTTCCACCGTAGCTGCATCCGCAGTCTCTGCCATTGCTGTTACGCTGCCGGCCCCGGCAAATACAGCCGCCATACAGCATAACGAGATACAATACTTCCATATTATTTTCAAATCTTCTGCCTCCAATCTCTGTCAATCCATGTCATAAACAGCAAAATATTTCGACTTGCCATTTTCACTCCATTATCATAGCACGGAATCCATTTGGTTCAAGTAGGTTTTCCCTTACATTGATTTAAGATTTTCTTGCAGAATTCTATGGAAGAAAGTAATGATTTATGATTCTACGGCAACTGCACAATGCATTTTCTCCACATCAAAACCGATAAAATGACTGCAATATAGTCCGTCAGTGCCTGCCCGTAAATGACGCCGGTTAAACCACCAAGCGCATTTAGCAGAAATAAAAGCGGGATCAGAAGTACCCCCTGACGAAGCACCGATAAAATAGTCGCCCAAAACGCTTTTCCTACAGACTGCATACAGTTCATATTCATGAACAGGATTCCGATGACAGGCCCAGAAAGCATGTATGCAATCAGCATTCTGACACCATACATGATGACTTCCTCATCCTGGATAAACAAGCCGATGATCTGTCTGCGGAATACAAAGAACAGAAGTGTCGCCAGAATTCCAATCACGATACAGCATTTTTTTGTGTATGCCGCAATGTCCTGAAAACGTTTTTTATCGCCGGATCCAAAATTATAACCAAGCAGGGGCTGCACTCCGTTTGCAAGTCCCATCTGCAGAAATGTGATAAACATATTTGCCTTGAATACGATTCCGATTGCCGCTACCGGTGCATTTCCATATGCGACTAAAATCTGATTTAATACAATTGTGGAAACGCTCATTAAAGTTGAAAAAATAGCTGTTGGGAGACCGCAGGAACAAATGCCGCTGAAAATACCGTACCGACATGTGAAATTACGGATCCCAATAGAAAAATTATTACTTTTTTTCACGAAATACCAGAGATAATACAGGCTCGCCAGTATGTTTCCCAAAGTAGTAGCAACTGCTGCACCAGCTGCACCGAGATGAAATCCACTGATCAGAACCGGATCCAGAACAATATTGGCAATGGTACCGATCATGCTGCCGATCATCGCCTCTTTGCTGGCACCCTCAGAACGCACTACAAAGCTGGCTGCTGCAGACCAGATGATAAACGGTGCTCCATAAGAAATATGAAAAACATATCCGCGTGCCAGCGCATAAGTTTCTTCATTGGCACCAAAAATACTCAGGATTGGCTGCATAAATCCCACTAACACAAGTGCGAAGAGAATCCCAACGGCCAATGACGCATACGTGATAAATGTAGAAACCTGTTTCATACGCTTCTGATTCTGCTCTCCAAGTGCCATAGATGCCACAGCACTGCCGCCCATGCCAAACATATTTGCAAACGCCATAAATAAAATAAAGATGGGATTCGTAAGACTGACTGCAGCAACCTGAAGCGGATCTCCCGTCTGTCCAACGAAAAAGGTATCCGCCATATTATAAACAACCGTAACTAGGCTGCTGATCACACTTGGGATCGCCATTGTCGCAACTGCCTTAGAAACCTTCATCCGGGCCATTAATTCATTTTCCGCATTCTCATTTGCATTCATTTTTCATTCGTCCTTTCTGCCTCCAGATTTTGAAGCATTTTTCCTGCAATACACAGAAATTCCTGCTTTTCCTGTTCCGTGATTCCCTGTAATAACAAATGCTCCGTCTCCTCGACCTCCTGCCGAATCCGGTCTTTCATGCTTCTCGCTTTTTCGGTAAATACGATTTTTTTATATCGTCCGTCCCATTCATCCGATACCCGCTGGATCAATTTTTTCTGCTCCAATGCATTCAGCATTTCCGTTACCGTAGATGGTCGCAGACCAAATTCCCGCTCCAGATCTTTTTGATATACGGAATGTGCCTCTGACTCAACCAGAACATAGTTCAGGATTTTCCCCTGCGCACTTCCGATGCCCAGCTGCGTATGTACTTCCTGCGAGCGGTTCCGAAGCCGATTCGAAATACAGTTGATCATTTTTCCTGTTTCCATAAATCCATGTCACACCTTTCTGCCTTTGTTTCTGACTCCGCCTTTGCAGACTTTTGTTTGTCCGTAGTTTCTTTTCGTCGATACGTTATTGCTTCACCAATTGTTGCGTTTCCGCTTCTGATAGTTGTAATAGCCTTCGTAATAGTTCGGTTCCTAAGTATATTAAGAGAAGAAATAATAAAAGTCAACGATACTTCAAATATTGAAACTTTCCTTCGTTTTTTCGCATAAACTGCTTTCTTTTTCGCCGACTGCCTAAGAAACAAAACTGAGGAATTTTCGCCGATTGTTCTTCATAACAAAAAAAGACTGGAATCTCTTCCAGCCTCTCATCTATGTACCCTCAAAACCACATATTGAATTTCATCCGTTTTCTTTTACCTAAACCGTCTTGGTTAAGCCCTCGACCTATTAGTGACAGTCAGCTGCACATGTTACCATGCTTCCACCTCTGCCCTATCTACCTCGTCGTCTTCAAGGGGTCTTACTACTTGCGTATGGGATATCTCATCTTGAGGGGGGCTTCACGCTTAGATGCCTTCAGCGTTTATCCCGTCCCGACTTGGCTACTCGGCCATGGGTTTGATACCCAACCGATGCACCAGAGGTCAGTCCATCCCGGTCCTCTCGTACTAAGGACAGCTCCTCTCAAATATCCTACGCCCACGCCGGATAGGGACCGAACTGTCTCACGACGTTCTGAACCCAGCTCGCGTACCGCTTTAATGGGCGAACAGCCCAACCCTTGGGACCTACTTCAGCCCCAGGATGCGATGAGCCGACATCGAGGTGCCAAACCACTCCGTCGATGTGAACTCTTGGGAGTGATAAGCCTGTTATCCCCAGGGTAGCTTTTATCCGTTGAGCGATGGCAATCCCACTTTATACCACCGGATCACTAAGTCCTAGTTTCCTACCTGCTCGACCCGTCGGTCTCGCAGTCAAGCTCCCTTATGCCTTTGCACTCTGCAAATGGTTTCCAACCATTCTGAGGGAACCTTTGAGCGCCTCCGATACCCTTTCGGAGGCGACCGCCCCAGTCAAACTCCCCACCTGACATTGTCCCCCAGCCGGGTCACGGCTGCAGGTTAGAAACCCAGTCACACAAGGGTGGTATCCCAACAGCGGCTCCGTGAAGACTGGCGTCCTCACTTCTTAGCCTCCCACCTATCCTGTACATGTATAACCGAATCCCAGTATCAAGCTGGAGTAAAGCTCCATGGGGTCTTTCCGTCCTGGCGCAGGTAACCAGCATCTTCACTGGTATTTCAATTTCACCGGGTGCATTGTCGAGACAGCGCTCAAATCATTACGCCTTTCGTGCGGGTCGGAACTTACCCGACAAGGAATTTCGCTACCTTAGGACCGTTATAGTTACGGCCGCCGTTTACTGGGGCTTAAATTCAAAGCTTCGATTGCTCTAACCTCTCCTCTTAACCTTCCAGCACCGGGCAGGCGTCAGCCCATATACCTCACCTTTCGGTTTTGCATAGACCTGTGTTTTTGCTAAACAGTTGCTTGAGCCTATTCTCTGCGGCCTGCTTGCGCAGGCACCCTTTATCCCGAAGTTACAGGGTCATTTTGCCGAGTTCCTTAACAATGCTTCTCCCGCCGGCCTTAGGATTCTCTCCTCATCCACCTGTGTCGGTTTACGGTACGGGCACATATCACACAATAGCGGCTTTTCTTGACAGTTCGAATCTCCAGCTTCCCTACTTTTGTTCGGTCCGCATCACGTCTTCGGATTGTTAAGCGGATTTGCCGGCTTAACTCCTACCTCGCTTGCCCCGGTCTTTTCATTCCCGGGTCTGGTTATCGCCCTGTGTCCCCACAGTTCTGATGATATGTGGTACAGGAATTTCAACCTGTTGTCCATCGACTACGTCTTTCGACCTTGCCTTAGGTCCCGACTTACCCAGAGCAGATCAGCTTTACTCTGGAAACCTTAGATATTCGGCCTGGAGGATTCCCACCTCCATCTCGCTACTCATTCCGGCATTCTCTCTTCTTAACACTCCACAGCTCCTTATCGGTACTGCTTCGCCGCAGTTAAGAATGCTCCTCTACCACTTGCCATAGGCAAGTCCACAGCTTCGGTGTCGTGTTTCAGCCCCGGACATTTTCGGCGCAGGACCTCTCGACTAGTGAGCTATTACGCACTCTTTGAATGTGTGGCTGCTTCTGAGCCAACATCCTAGTTGTCTTCGAAATCCCACATCCTTTTCCACTTAACACGCACTTTGGGACCTTAGCTGGTGGTCTGGGCTCTTTCCCTTTTGACGACCCAACTTATCTCGTGCCGTCTGACTCCCGTGCATCATCTCTCTGGCATTCGGAGTTTGATATCTCTTGGTAAGCTTTGACGCCCCCTTAAGAATTCAGTGCTCTACCTCCAGGAGACTAACACGAGGCTAGCCCTAAAGCTATTTCGAGGAGAACCAGCTATCTCCGGGTTCGATTGGAATTTCTCCCCTATCCACACCTCATCACCACCCTTTTCAACGGATGTGTGTTCGGTCCTCCACCGCCTTTTACGGCAGCTTCAACCTGGACATGGATAGATCACCCGGTTTCGGGTCTACCCATACTGACTGTGGCCCTATTAAGACTTGGTTTCCCTTCGGCTCCGCACCTTGAGTGCTTAACCTTGCCAGTACAGGTAACTCGCCGGACCGTTCTACAAAAAGTACGCGGTTGCACATATAAAGTGCTTCCACAGCTTGTAAACACAGGGTTTCAGGTTCTCTTTCACTCCCCTCCCGGGGTCCTTTTCACCTTTCCTTCACAGTACTATGCGCTATCGGTCACTAAGGAGTATTTAGCCTTGGGGGGTGGTCCCCCCGACTTCCCACAAGGTTTCTCGTGTCTCGTGGTACTTTGGATCCCGCTCGCTGTCTATTGTTTTCGTGTACGGGGCTTTCACCCTCTGTGGCCGGACTTCCCAGACCGTTCCACTAACAAATCGACTCACTTGTTGCGGTCCATAACCCCGGAACGCACGCGCTCCGGTTTAGGCTCTTTCCATTTCGCTCGCCGCTACTTTGGAAATCGAGTTTTCTTTCTTTTCCTCG
>NZ_QUIV01000003.1:180204-180633 GCF_003480315.1 Clostridium sp. AM33-3
TAACCCCGGAACGCACGCGCTCCGGTTTAGGCTCTTTCCATTTCGCTCGCCGCTACTTTGGAAATCGAGTTTTCTTTCTTTTCCTCGCCCTACTTAGATGTTTCAGTTCAGGCGGTTCCCGACGTATGGCTATGGATTCACCATACGACGACTGAGGTCTTCTCAGCCAGGTTTCCCCATTCAGATATCTCCGGATCAATGGATATTTGCTCCTCCCCGAAGCTTTTCGCAGCTTATCACGTCTTTCATCGGCTCTTAGTGCCAAGGCATCCACCCTGCGCTCTTTATAGCTTAACCAATTGATTTTCGCCTGCGGGTGCTGGCTACTCATCTACGATACATAGCGTTGTATCGCTGGTCTTAGGTTCGTTATTTAAAACGAGTTATTGTTTGGTTACATCTTTCGATGTAACACCTCGGATGTCTTGA
>NZ_QUIV01000003.1:180643-181337 GCF_003480315.1 Clostridium sp. AM33-3
CGCAGCTTATCACGTCTTTCATCGGCTCTTAGTGCCAAGGCATCCACCCTGCGCTCTTTATAGCTTAACCAATTGATTTTCGCCTGCGGGTGCTGGCTACTCATCTACGATACATAGCGTTGTATCGCTGGTCTTAGGTTCGTTATTTAAAACGAGTTATTGTTTGGTTACATCTTTCGATGTAACACCTCGGATGTCTTGATATTATCTTTTAAAAGATTTTATCTTGATTAATTCAATATGCAGTTTTCAAGGTACATGTCTGACTGACATTTTTATCAGTCATTAGAAAACTCAAATTCTTGAATTCTCTAATCACTGGTAAAAACCAGTTATATGGAACAGCACTACCCTGCTGAAGTAGGTTAACACATTCTTCTCAGTCTTATCCATCACAGGCTTCGCCTTTATCTCCACCCATTAAAATGTGTCCGTTCTATATAAAACACTCTCGTGAGTGATTTTAATAGATATTCCGGCACCCACCTGCTCTCCCATGCCGTCTCCAGCATAGTACCATCGGCCGCCTGCGTCTTAACCGTCGTGTTCGGGATGGGAACGGGTGTTTCCCACAAGCGCATCGGCACCGGAAATGTTAGAACCTTTTTATCAAAGATTCAACAGTGTTTAAAACTCTTACTTCTTCGTTTCCTTAGAAAGGAGGTGATCCAGCCGCACCTTCCGATACGGCTAC